>NZ_JBITXB010000008.1:0-369613 GCF_044544295.1 Streptomyces sp. NPDC053750
GCAGTGAGAATCCCCAGTCATGGCAGTCTCGCACCAACTGGCAAACCTGCAGCTCAGAGCGAGATCCACAGTCAACTTCACTTCGAAGGGACAGCTGGCCACTGCCGTCACTCGTTTGAGGACTCCGTTGCCGGCGGGATACCGCACAGCGGGCAGCCGTTTGCGTGGTCGTCCTGGCAGACGTAGCCGATGGCACCTTCCACGCACCATTCGGCGGCCTCCTCGGACAGCAGGTCGGGCCCGGCAAGGAGCAGCCGACGAAATTCCGTGGTGTCCGCAATGTCGGCCGGCCGGTTGGTGAACCACTCGTCGAACCAAGGCTTGTCCCGGTATATGCGCCAGTGCGCATTCTCCCGGTCGTCGACAGCCGTAAGGAACCGATCGACGATGCGCCCCCAACTCGGTGCTCCGAACCAGCCGTTGTCGAACGCGCAGAAGGATTCGATCAGGGTTCGCAGGCCGAACTCCTTCTCGCTAAGGCAGTACCTTCGCCCCCATGAGATCGCGCCCTGTGCCATCTCCGCGAGATCTTCTCGCGGATCATCCTCGTGCGCCGGGTCGTCAGGGTTGTGGCAGGCCAGCCCGAGCTCGAGCACGGACTGCCCGGTCGGTAGAACCCGGGACGGGTTGACGATCGCGAGACCGACAGCGATCCAGTTGACATGGTCGAACGACAGCATCGAGCGCACCAGTCGGGTGGTTGCCGCGTTGATCCGCATCATCGTGCCGTCGTGTAGCGGACTCTTCCCGGCATGCCAGTTCTCGACGGGTGTGTTGCGCCACAGGGCGAGCGTGATGCGGGTGGCAGCGAGCCACAGCAGCGCGTCGTCGTCGAGGTGCCCGAACCGCTTGGCACACTCCTGGGCGCCGTAGGTGATCAACTCTTCCGGTTTCGGCCACCTGTGGCTATCGGGCCCTTCAGGCGCGTACTCGTAGTCGTCGGCGTACTCGTCGAGGATCGCGCTCAACTCGGCTGCGCTGTAAGCCTCGCTGTACTCGGAGCTGTTCGGCTCCTCGACGGTGTACATGTCGTGGTCCCAGGAGACGTACACGTCGCCCCAGAGCACGACGTCATCGCACTCGCTGGCGTTGTCCGTCACAACCGGCCTGATGGTGATCGGGGCAGTACGCCCGTCGGTTCGCTCGCCGTCCTTCTCGGCAGCCCATGCAGTGATGACCCCGAGCGGCTTCGGAAGGAGAGGACCGACCTCGGTGATGCTGAACGGCTCGTCGTCGTCATCGGTGTCGAACCGGCTGTTGACGAACGCGACCGCCTCGGAGGGCGAGCTGACGATGGACTGGGTACCACTCGCGTTGTCAACCACTCGCCACAACGCGCTGTTCTTCACGATGCTCTCCGATCGCGGTGAGTGCACCCGGGGCGGGTGCGATGCGCCGGGTCGCTCGGCACTGACTCCAATTATGGGCTGATCAACCCGTCCGTAGTCCCGCAGGCGCTTGTCAGCGACGACGCTCGGGACGTTCGTGTGCAACGAAGGTGTGTGAGTGGGTGGAACGGATGGTTGCCGATGCAGGTTCGTGACGCCCCGGGCCGCGTTGCAGCCTGCTGGACAGCCTGAGGAAATGACACCGATCTGAGACAGCCGCCTGCCGACACAACGTGAGACTCAAGGGAAATTTCCAGGTCACAGGGTCGGCGCCTGACACTGAAATTGAGAACCTACAGGCCCGCCGCATTCTTCGCCGCCCAAGCCGCTCTTCAACCGCATCATTGTTCGTTGCGTCCCCTGCCAGGTACACGCAGTGGACACCCGTCGCCGGATGGATCCGCTCAACCAGACCGCGCCGTACAGCACAGCACACGCCCGTCTAATCCAGCGTCTCGCGGGCCGTCGCGGTCCCTCCTGCCGCAGATCATCCCGCCGCAGCTGTTCCTCGCTCCGTAGAGGGGGGAAGTTGCCGCAACCGACCTCGTCCGTGGCGAATGCCAGGCGCTCCGCCTCTTCCCGCTCGATCAACTGCCGCACAGGATGCCGCACATCACCCACTACATTAATCAACTTACGGGTGCTTTCACCTGACGGCAGGTCGCCCCTACCCCACAGCGAGGGCCCAAGGAGTCCAGATGACGCTCTCTTCGCCTGGTGCACAGGCCCTGAACGGCGGCGGACCACTGGTACAGGCGAAGGACGCCGGGCTGATCACGTTCGGCTCTGCTCCCCTGCACGGGGGCGAACTCCTCGACGCCATGACACCCGAACTGGTGAACCTCATCCGCCCCGGCCTGTCGGCCGCAGCTGCTGCCCTGCTGGCCGCTGGCTCATGCCCCGGCCTCGATGTCGTCCTCACCTCCGCGAGCACCCGCGAGCACTGGGACGATGCCGCCAAGGCTCTGGCTGCGCCGCTGACGGCCCAGGAACTCAGGAGGGTGACGGATGAACTCGCCGGTGAATGAGGAGGTACGAGCCCTGATGGAGGCAGCCCACGACCGGGCGGCCAAGGCACTGGGCCTCACCTGCACGGGGCCACTGGCGTGGGGCTTCCTCGGTGTCACCCTCGGACGCCGAGCGGAGGACCGGTGGCTACGGGTGAGCCGGACGGCGAAGAGGAACGCGGGCAGGAAACCGGGGGAGGGCATCGTGGGCGCCTCCCAGTTCGTGCCCGAAGGCGTGCCCCGCCCACGCCTGCACGGGGTGCACGACTGGACTGACGGCGAGTGGGCCTTCGAGGCCGAAGTCCTGGACTACCTCACACAACCTGTGGTGTCCCCGGACCGAGCCGACATCGACCACGACCCTGGGTTGCCCGACGAATGGTGGGCGGACCTTCGCCAAGCCCTTGCCCTACTCGCCGAAGCGGAGGGTGTGAAGACGACCGTCCGGGACGGATGGATCGAACGAGCCTTCCCCCAGTTCCTCGGCATCCCGGCCCCCGCCAACGTGGAGCGGGTGACCGGTCACGGTGACCTGCACTGGGGCAACCTCACCGCCGAGCCCCTGTGCCTGCTGGACTGGGAGCGGTGGGGCCTGGTGCCCTTCGGCTATGACGCGGGGCTTCTCCACGCCAACAGCCTGCTTGTACCCGACGTAGCCGCCCGCATCCGCAAAGAGTTCGCCGCCATCCTCGACACCCCAGCCGGTCGAATCGGGGAACTCGCGGCCCTGGCCGAGATGCTGCAAGCCGTGGCCCGTGGCTGGTACCCCGACCTTGCGCCCCACCTTCTCGCCCGAGCGGAGGCACTCACGGGAGTGCGCCCGCCCGTTCCGGTGCACTCCGAGGTGAGCGCCTGACTGCGCCCCTGCGCGCCTCTCTCAGGCCCTCTCTGCCAGGTGGCGGTAGAGGGTGGCGCGGTGGACTCCCAGCGCCTTGGCAATGCTGGTGACGCTCTCGCCCTTGTCGCGTCGCGCACGGGCTATGTCCAGCTTGCCGTCCCCACCCGGCCGCGGGGCATCACCGGAGGACCCAGCGTTGTCGGACCGGAGACTGTCGTACCGGCTGTGGACGGCCGTGAGCTCCTCGGTCGATCGCACGTCGCTGTGGACGTACACCTGCGGGCCTTCGCTGCGGATGCCGGCGTCACGGGCCTGCAGTACGAGGAGCTGCGAGCTGTGTACGAGGAGGCCGCCGCCGCCCTCGGACACGAACCGGGCGGGATGGAGCACGCGGTATGGCGGTTCAAGTCGAGGGCCGTCTGACCCGCCACCCTAGGCCGGCCGCTGCTCGGCGATGCCCAGCACGCTCACCCGGATGCTCTGAATCCTCGGATCGACACGGCGCCCTCGACCGTGGTGGTCGAGAGCGCCGTTGCGGGCGCGTCAGCGGGTTGCTGTCGCCTTGGCGAGGGCCTTGTCGAGATGCTGACCGACCAGGGCTGGCGCGCCAGAGACGATGAGGAGCAGGCTTCCCTCACGTATCGCGGTCTGCTTGACGACGCTGTCCTGCCCACCGGAGGTGAAGGTCATCAGCTGGCTCCACTGCTGGTCGCCGAGCCGGGGCGCGGTCGTCTTCTGTGACGTGACGTTGATGACGGTGCTGCCGGAGACGACTTGGTAGGTCGGGCAGCCGGTCGTGGCGTCGAAGATCCGATCGATGCCGTCGGACAGCTTCGTGGAGGTGTCGCTGTACAGCTCCTCGGAGACCTGCGAACCGGCGCTTCCGCCGGTGTAGGTGAAGGACACCTTCGCCTTGTTGGGGAAGTCGAGGGAGCCGCTGGCCGCCGCGTCGCCGCCCAGCTTCTCCAGGGCGGGACAGCCGGTGACGGTGACGTCGTCGTGGCTGGAGGTGTCCTCCGGCTTGCGGGTGTAGTCGGGCCCGAGGTCGCTCTCGTCGAGCAGGCGGGGCTGAAGCGCGGCCGACGACAGCGGGGCGTCGCTCTGCTTGTTGGTGGCCGGGTGGTCTGCGGGGGCGGAGGACGGGGAGGTGGACTTCCCCTGGCTGGTGCCGGCGGAGCAGGCGGGCAGGGTGAGGGCGGCGGCGGTGAGGCCGAGGGCGGTGATGGTGAGGCGAACGCGCATGGGTGAACTGACCCCTGTGGTGCCGGTGACGGTTGGACAGTGCGGGCCCGTGGGCCCGAGAAGGGGCCGAAGGAGTGGAGGTCAGCGGTGGCCGAGGTGCCGCAGGCAGTCCTCGAACGTGGCGTGGATGGCATCTCCCGGGCCGGAGTGTCGGTTGAACCACGCGGTGTCGAGACGGGTCTCGTGCTGCTCGTGGCCGGCCTGGCAGCGCAGCCAGACCTGGCCGTGGGTGGAGAGGATGAGCCACTCGCGGTAGGCGCCGCACTCGGCGCAGGCGACGACCTCGCCGTCCAGGACGACCGGCCACGGCCAGGGCATCACCCGGCCGTCGAGCTGGTCGTGGCTGGGGACGCGCAGCTCCGGCGGGAGGAAGTCGTCCACAACCGGCGCCGGCTCCGCGAGCTGATGCTCCTCCTGCATCTGCAGGACCGGCGGCACCTGGTCGGCCATCCGCAGCCACGCCTCGCACGCTTGGCGCTGCACCTCACTGAACTCTTCCTCTTCCGCGCGGCGGCGTCGTCGTATCCGGTGAAACACCCGGTGTCCTCCCTCGTCTCGTCCTGCACGCGTCATGATCGTGCGCGAAGTCCGCTGACCTGTTCAATTCACAAAGTCCACAGTCACGACCGGCCACGCCCAGGCCGGGCCTGTCCGGGGATGTGCTGCCCGGCGCGCTGTGCGGCGTGAGCGTCGGGCACCATGCCGGTGGTATCCGCAGGCAGGTCCGCTGCCCGGCGCAGCCGCCACACCAGGACGTCGCTGACGGACTCCGCCGTGTCCAGCTCCCGCCGACCCGCGGCGTCGGCGAGCAGGGCGGCCGGGTCGTGGCCGGCGGCTTCGGCGTCGGCGAGGGTGGCGGCGAGCGCGTACCAGCCGGGCTCGGCGAGGATCTGCTCGGCCAACTCCGGCAGCGCTGTGCGCAGCACCGTCGTCTGCCGCTGCCGCAGCGCCCGGCCCAGGCGCCGGCCTCGCTGGTAGAGGGCACCGAGGGGTTGGGCGGCGGCGGCCTGGTAGGCGGCGCGCAGATGTTCGGCGGCCTGGCGGGCGGCGGCGGCCTGCTGGGCGTGGTTCTTCTTCGCGTGCCAGTGGGCGGCGGCGGTGATGAGGAAGAACAGCATGTCGATCGCCATCGCGGTGGTCGCGCCGTCCTCGCCGCGGCCCAACGCCGGACCGCTATAGACGAGGTCACGGGCGGCCTGCCGCAGCGCTCGGTCGTGGCCACGCTCGGCGCGGACGTGGGAGCGGGAGGCCCGCTCGAACGCGAAGGCGGCGTCACGCAGTTCGCGCCTGGTGCGGGCCGCGGAGGTCTTCGCGAGCGCGTCCAGGACCTCGCCGGCAGCGGCAATGTACGCGGCGGCGATGGCGTCGTCGCCGTGCTCGATGACGAGCACCGCGTTCCACGCGGCCGAGGCCGTGCGTCGGCGGGCGGCGGCCGGGTCGCTCGGCGCCGCAGGGGTGGGCACGTCTGCCGGTGTGGCGTCCTGGTCGCGAGTGTCGGCGGACCAGCGCTCCCGGATACGGGGCAGGGACAGATCGGGGGCCAGGCGGGCGCCGGGGTAGAAGACCGGTTCGCCGTCCTTGTTGCGGTCGTCGGGCAGGGCGACCTTGTAGCCGAGCAGGTCGCCGGAGGGGGCGACGCGCTTACGGATGATCAGGCCGGCGGCGGCCAGCCGGTCGAAGAACTCGGTCTCGCTGCTGGCGCCGGCCACCGCGCGGCGCACGGTTTCGCGCAGTTCCTCCCGCGCGGTGCGCTCGCGGCCCTGACGTTCGGCTTTGTGGCGCTCGGCGCTGGTGGGTCGTTGGGCCGCGGTGCCGTCGCCCTTGTTGAGCCGGCGCAAGCCCAGCTCCGCTTCCAAGGCGCGGGCCTGGGCCTGGGCGCGAGCGGCGTCGTGGTCGAGGTCGGGCTTGTAGCCGTCCTCACGGACGAGCGTGGCGACGATGTGAATGTGGTCGTCGGCATGCCGGACGGCCACCCACCGGCAGCCCGCGCCCTGTTCGGGGTAGTCGATACCGGTGGCGGCGACCATCCGGCGGGCCACCTCGCCCCACTCCTCGTCGGTCAGGATCCGGTCCTCGGCACTGTTGCGGACGGACAGATGCCACACGTGCTTCTTCGGCCGCTCAGCCTGGTCGATGTTCTCGACGGGTTGGTCCAGGAGCTGCTGGAGCTGCTTGAGGGTGGCAGACGGGTCGCGGCCGGGGTCGGGAGCGTTGTGGTCCCACGAGGCGACCAGGTGCGGGTCGATGTGCTCCTCGTGCTTCCCGGGCCCGTAGAGGTAGTAGAGGAGACCGATGGTGCGCTGCCCGCGCTTTTGTATCCGGGGGATCATGCTGCTGTCCGAGGTCGTCGCTGGGAGTGGCGGGATGCGGGGCGGTAAGGGGAGCCAGCTCAGCGCTGCTCCAGCAGTCGGTCTGTGGCTGCCTGTACGCGGGTCACGGCGCGCTGGACCGCCGCGACGACCGCGTCGATTTCCGCTGGCTGGCCGCCGGAGTTGATGGCCCGGGCTATCTGGTTGAGGTTGTTGCCGACTTGTCCGAGGTGCCGGCGTGCGGCGAACAGCTCGGCGATCAGCTCGCGGTGGCCGGCGATGGCGGCGGCGGTGCTGTCGAGGTCGTGAGCGGCGGCGAGCCCGCTGCGGGCGAGGAAGCCTGGCAGGCTCGTACGGGTCGCGGTGGCGGCAGCGCAGAGCAGGGTCTTCTCGTCGCCGTTCAGGCGGACGCTGCAGACGTATTCACGCTTGTGCGAGGGCGGCTTGGGCGAGCGCTTGCGCGAGGTCTTCTTCGCGGCGCGCGGCTTGCGCAGTGAAGGCGTCTCCTCCAGCTGCGATCCTCCCTCGGTCGCTGTCTCACGGACCAGCACCCCCCGGTGCTGGTCCGCTCTCGCCACCCCCGGGGCGGGCTTGGCCAAGGCACGCTTCCCCGACGGGGAAGAGTGTCTTGGCCGATAACTTGCTCGCCGCGAGACCGAGTTGGAGTCGGGAGCAGGTTCCGGGGCGGTGCCGGTCTGGGTGGGGTTCGTCATCAGGATTCGGTCCTCGTGGAGCGGGTGTGCTGTTGGATGCTCGCGGCCAGCGCGAGGACGTCGGCCGGTCCCGTAAGGACGCGGACGGATCCTTCTGAGTGGCCCTGGACGAGCCACTGGCCGGTAGGCGTGAGGACGGCGGCGTGCAGGAGTCTCCGGCGGACCAGGACGTCCGCCCAGGCGCTGGCCTCGACGACCGTGGGCTCGGATGAGCGAACAGGACGCGGAATCAAGGCGTGTCTCCTCAAGCGGGGCGGGTGGCCCGGCACGGAGCCGGGCCACCCTTTGCGATTAGGGCCTTGAGTGGGGTTTTGCCGGTTCAGCCGCACTCGGGGCAGCGACCGACGTGGCTGTTGAGCGCGCGGGCCATCCGCTGCTTCGTCGAGGCAGCCTGCTTCGCGCTGGACTTCGCCGCCGGCCTGCCCTCGTGCCGCTTTGAGTGGGCGAGCATGAAGCCGATCTCCCGCTCGTACTCCGCACGGACGGTGTCGAACTGGTGGCAGGTCTTCATCGGGCGGAGCTCCATGTCGTCGTGGTGGCGTCACTCCGCAGTTCCTGGAGGACGAGGCTCAGCCGGTCGTTCCGGCCGCCCTTCAGGCCCTCACGGCGGAGAATCTCCCGCAGCTGGACCCGGGTGACGGACTCGTTGCCGTCCCGTTCGAGCAGGGCAGAGACGTGCGGACGGACCTGCTGGACGAGCTGGTCCACCGACTGCTCGAGCTCCCGCGGCGCGCGCTGCGTCTGCGGGCTGCGGGACCGGGCGCGATTCCCCTTGGTCTTAGTCCGGGGCTTCGTGGCCGTCTTGCTCCGCAGAGGCACCGTGTGTCCCCGGTCCCCGGTGGGCTCGGTCCCCGTGTCGGTGTCGTTCGGTCCCCGGTCCCCGGTGGGCTCGGTCCCCGTGTCGGTGTCGTTCGGTCCCCGGTCCCCGGTGGGCTCGGTCCCCGACTCGGCGGCGTTCGGTCCTGGATGCGAATCAGGGCCTTGAGCAGGTACTTCTCGCGTAATGCGGTCGTTCCCCGCGCCTCCGGCGTCCCCCTGTGAGGCTTCCGGGTCGGTGGGACCGGTCCCCGGGACCCCACCTGTGGCTGGAACCTCGGTCCCCACCCTGGTCCCCGCGTTCTCGCCCCCGGTCCCCGCGCCATCCGACGCCTTAGAGTCCGCAATCTTGGGGACCGGTCCCCTCGGGGCGCTCGGTCCCCGGTCCCTGTACGACTCGTGGGGGCCGGGGGGATCGGCTGCGGGGACCGGCGCCGTCGAGGCCGGATGCGAGGGGACGGCGGCTGCCCTCGCGGTGATGTGCGCCGGGGACCAGGGCGAGGGAAGCGGGATCGTGGCGAGCGCGAGTGCGTGGCGGCGCGCGGCGAGCTGGTCGAGCAGCTGTGCGCGCTGGCGGGCGTCGGTCCCGACCGAGGCCCTGCCGACCGCCTTCGACAGGCGCCGCGTCAGCCGCCGGCCGCGTCGGCGCTGCTGCTGCTCGGGTGCGCGTTCGGCGAGGCGGACGGCGAGGGCGACTGCGCGGGCGGTGGCCCGGTCCCGGGTGATCTGTGCGGCGTCGCGGTCGCGTGCGGCGATCCCGAGGCGGGACAGCAGCCGCTCGCGCGCTTCCCGCCCCAGGACGGCGATCAGTCCGTGGGAGGCGGCACCCGGGGTGCGCAGGCGCAGCTCGATCCCCATGGCGAGGTGCCACAGCATCGCCGCCATGACCGGCCCGACGAAGGCCCTTACCGTGCCGCCGATAGGACCGCTCTCGGCATAGGCGGGGATCACCTGCACTCCGGTGATCACCCAGACCAACGTGCCCGGAAGGCCGGGGGCGCCCTCGGTGGCCAGGTTCTGCCGTGCCATTAGCGCCGTCGCGAAGAGCGCCAGCTCGGCTGCGGCGAACATGCCGGCCCGCTCGGCGGTGCCGGCCATGTCGAGGTAGTCGGCGGCGAACCGCCAGCTCGTGTCCGCGGAGTAGCAGGTACAGCCGAGGGCGGCAAGGGCAGCGACCTTGACCGCCGGACCGCTGAGACGTTTCTGCGGGCGTGTGCCCTGGCGCCGGATCGTCCAGGCGGTCAGCACCAGCACGACGGCGGCGGGCACCACGGCGGCGAGGAGGAGAGAGAGGTCCGGAGCGGCGCCGAGGGACAGGAAGGGGTGGGTCATGCGGCCTTTCCGAGAGAGGCGTGCGCCGGAGTCGACGCTGCCGGGCGGGCTGCTGGCTGCTGTGTGCCGGGTGCTGAGGCGGGCGGGGGGCCGCCTGCTGCTGGGGCGGTCTTCTTCCGCTTCTTCTTGGGCCGCGGCACGCCGTAGGTGCGGTCGCGGTCGAACACCTTGTTGGCCGCCTGCCGCAGCAGGTCGCGTGCGTGCTTGTGGCTGATCTGAAGGGCGGTGGCGAGCCGGTCGGGCCGCCAGCCGCGTACGTAGGCATGGTCGATGACGACCTGCCGCTCGGCCTCGGTCAGATGCACGTCGCGTCCCAGGAAAAAGGAGGTTACGCGTCGGTAGTCGAGGCGCTGGTGCAGTCCGTCGTGCCAGGGACGCCGCTCGGCCTCGGTGAGGCCGCCCCAGATGCCCTCCTTGAGGACGTTCTCCAGGGCGAAGTTGAGGCAGTCGCTGCGTACCGGGCACCAGCCGCACAGCTCCTTCGCCTCGGCGATGGCTTCGTGGTCCCGCGGGAGCGGGAAGAAGACGGCGTCAGCGTCCTCGACGTCCATGCCGTGGCACGCTCCCTGGGTGTGCCAGTTGGTGTCTCCGATACTGCGCAGGCCGGTGGCCGGCGCGTCGTGGGTGGTGATGTGACGCAAGGGTGGTCTCCGATGTGCTGCCGCGTCGGCCGGCTGGGGCGGTGCTGGGCGCGGCGTCGGGTGGCCGCAGCGCGCGGGCGTGCGCCGCAGCCGGGGCGGGACGGTGATTGGGGGGAGCGGTGCATCGGGCCGGATGCACGCGCCCGATGCGCCGGTCAGGCCACGGCGGGCTGCTGGACCTGCTCGCTCGGCTGGGCCTGCCGGGCGGCGGCGAGGTCGACGCGGCCGGGGTGCGGGGTGGCGCGCGGGGCGGTCGTGCGTACCCCGTCGTCGGGACCGATCCGGCGGCGACGACACGGCTCACCGGGCTGGGCCAGGCACCACTCGCACTTGACGCTCAGGGCGTCGGGCAGCCCCTGAGCGACGGCGGCCTCGCGGGCTGCGCGAGCGGGCCGATAGGGGGCGAGGGCTGCGCGGGCGGCGGGCGGTATGCAGGAGCCGATCTGCCGCAGCCTCGCCTCCAACCTTGGGTCGATGCGGTCGCGACCGCTGGTGATGGCTCTGGCCTGGGCGGGCTGCGCGGTGCCGGCGGCGACGGCGCGGCGGGTGCCGACCAGCTCGGCGGTCCAGGCGGCCTGGTCGTCCGGGTCGGCGGACGGCGTGGGATCGGAGTGCCGGGCCAGGCGGTCGCGACGGTAGCTCTCCCAGGGGCGGGCGACGTCCGCGGGCAGGATCTGGTACGGCGAGACTCTGATGTGCTGGCGGGCGGCGACGCGGGCGTCCCAGCCGTGCGGAGTGGCCATCGGCACGTCGCCAAGCAGCTCGTGCCACTGTGCGAGCTGGTCGCGTGCCTCGCCCTGGTCGGTGCGGATGGTGCGGGGGTCGAGTCGGCCGATGTAGGCCAGCAGGGCTGCGATTTCACGGCGGTCCACGACTACTGCTCCGTTCCGGTCGGCTCGTTCAGGGCGGCGAGAAGTGCGGCGGTGTGGGCCTCTGCCCGCGTCATGCCGCCGGGCTGGCCGGGACCCGTGCCGGGCACGGCGTAGAGGTTCGGGCGGCCAGGGGGGTGCTCCCGGGCGACCCAGGAACGCCAGTCGGCAGCCCACGCAGCCGCCGGCCTCGGCTTGAAGCCGGAGCGGTGGGCACGCCACTTCGCGTCGGCCGCCTGCAGGCCCTGCTCGCCCAGACGGTCGAGGTGCCCCTGCTCGCGGGCCCAGGTGTGGGTGGCTGGGTCGACCTGCCACTCGGCAGCTGAGAGGACGGCAGCACCACCACTGCTGTACCTCCGGTTCAAATCCGGTTCACTACGGTTCTGTGTGCCGGTTTCCGGTACATCGCTGTGCCGGTTCCCGGCACGTCGAGGTGCCGGTTTCCGTCCGGACCTGCCGGATTCCGGTACTGCCGGTTTCCGGGCCCTCGCAGGGGACTCCGGCACCTCACGCGGGCGGATGTTGTAGCGCCGCAGGGCCGAGATCCGGAGCGCCGGGGTGGCTTCGGTCCCCTCCGCCGGCGTCTGGTCGGGGTCCTTGTCGTCCACGGTCTCCGCCAGGACCTTGGCGGCGAGGGGGAGGCGGTAGACGGTGCTGCGCTGCGGGCCGGTGAGGTCTTCGAGCTGCTCCAGCTCACCGGCGTCGACCAGACGGTCGATGGCTTCGCGGACCGTGGAGACGGAGGCGCGGGTGCGCTTGGCCAGGCTCGACAGGGAGGCCCAGGAGACGCACTGCTCGTCGCCCACCCGGTCGGCGATCGACAGCAGGACCAGACGCGCCGTCCCCCGGCTGCAACTGTGCTCCCACACCCAGTCGCGGGCTTCGCTGCTCATCGGCAGCTCCCGACGAGCGGGCGGATCCCGCAGCTCGGCGGGGCCATGAACGTGCGGTCCGGCTCGGGGCGCTGAGGCGCCGAGGCGGAGATGGCTGCCGCGCAGGCCAGGCGAAAGGGCCTTTTGCGCAGGGCAGGAGGCATGCGATACTCCCCTTTGCAGTGTTGCCACGCTGACGCGCCCCTTGGAAGGACTCAGCGTGGTGATGGTGGGCAATCTCCGCCCTTGCCGGGGCGGGTATGCCGCTTAGCGTTCGGCGTCCGTGAGTTACCGCTCCCGGGCGCCGTCGCTGTTTGTGGACCTTCGCGGTCCGGTCCGTCCTCGTGCTCTCCTCATGTCCGTCGCTGCGGGCGGGCTGCCCGGGGACGACGAACATACGCACGGACCCGTATCAAGATCCAGACTTGGTTCTTAAACTCTGTACTGGTTGCAGAGAGTCATCGAATGATCGTGTGCCGCAAGTGTCCGTACGGCGCGACCTGGGGCGCACCCTCGCGTCGAAGCGCACCGTTGCCGCGGTTGTCTCGAACGCCGAGAGCGTGTCGCTGTGTCCGAATTGGAACGGGTGTCTGTTATTCCCTGCAGTGGAAATGCGAGGCGGATGGGGTGTTTCCACTGCCGCCTCCGCGCTTTCCGGTCGAAGATAAAATCCTGCGTGCCAGACGTGACCTATGTCGCTGGCTTAATGTGGCTTGTGCCACTCACCCGGCATACTCCTGCCGGTAGAAACGGACAGGCCGACCTGAAACAGGCGGTACGCGTCACACGGAAACGTGCTGGTGAGGAAGAACTTTCCATACAGTGGATCAGCTCGTCAACTCACGTTTATCGCGGGGTAGGGTGCTTGAAGTGACGACGAAGTCCACCCAGGAAAGGATCATGAAAGACTCGACCGAAGGCCAGGTGAGCCCCAAGGGGCTCATGGACCGCCTAAACCGCCTGTTCGACACAGTGCACCCGCCCGACCGCGGCCCCTTCAGCAACGCCGAGGTGGCCGAACTCATGGAGAAGCGCGGGCTGGGCAAACTGTCGGCCCAGTACCTCTGGCTCCTGCGGACCGGGCAGCGTGATAACCCGACGAAGCGTCACCTCGAAGCGCTAGCAGGGTTTTTCGGCGTGGACCCCGCATACTGGTTCGACGACGCCGTCGCCGAAAAGACCGTGCAGGAACTTGAGTTGCTCACACTGCTTCGCGACACGAAGATCAAAAACGTGCTCCTTCGCCTGTCCGACGTTTCCGCAGACGGAAAGGATGCCGTCCTGGGAATCGTCGAGAGCGTACGAAAATCCGAGGGGTTGCCACCCTCAACTGGCTCGTAAAACGGCCGCGTTCAGTAAGTGATCAAGGAAAAGCAATGTGGTCCGCACGTAGGCTGCGCCGGCCTGACCTCTTGGCCGAGCTGCAGCTCCCGCACGTCACCAATATCCGCGACCTCAGCGACGAGGTCTCACGCCGCACGGGACGGAAGGTGGTCCTGGAGGCCCGTGAGCAGGCGCCCTCCGTGTGCGGGGCATGCGCCGTCACGGAGAGTGCCTTCCACGTGTACTACGACCCGCGGACCAGCTCCCTGCACCAGGACCACATCATTGCCCACGAGTTCAGCCACCTGCTGCTCGGCCACCACAAGAACCGCCCGGCGTCCGCGCTCTCCTCAACGATCTTCACCAGCGTGGGCTCGGCCACCGTCGAGATGATGTTGGGCCGTACCAAGTACGACGAGGACGAGGAGCGGGACACCGAGCTCCTCGCCTCGTTGATCCAGCGCCGGATCATCGACCGGTGGCTGCGCAGCGACGAGTCCTCCGGAGACGAAGTGCAGGACCGGGTCACGCACACGCTGCTGCGCCGACGGGAGGCCCGGCCGTGAAGGACCTGCTCCACCCGATCAGCCTCGTCGTCGCCACGCTCGGCTTCCTCTGCTTGCTGCGGGACGTGCCGACCCGCCGCCGAGACCCCGCCTTCACCGCGCTGGCCGCCGTCTTCCTGCTGTCAGGGCTGTCGTTCCTGTTCTCCATCACACTGATGTGGCAGTACCTCGACCATGTCTTGGGCGTGGTGAACCTCTCCGTACCCCTGGCGATGGGGTGCGTGGTCGCGCTGCTCGCCTGCCAGCAGATCGTCCTCACCTACTGGGGATCACCCCCCGAAGTTGCCCGCAGGAGGGCACGGGAGTGGCTAGCCGCAGGCTTCACTGTGATCGCAGGGCTGCTGGTGCTGTTCGCCCTGCTGACGCCGAACGCGCCGCGGCCGATCAACTTCACGCTGTACTACGCGCATGATGGCTGGTACGCCGCGTATCTCACCCTGTACGTCACGGCCTACACCATCGGTGAACTGTCCCTCGCCCGTGCCTGCTGGCGCCTGGCCCACCGCAGCACACGCGGGTCCGTCCGTATCGGCCTGCGCATCGTCGCCCTCGGCGCGACCGTCACTCTCGGGTACAGCGCCGTGCGCATCGGGAACGTGATCGCCGGTGCCTTCAACGCGTCGCTCGCAGAGTGGGAGGGCTTCGCGTGGACCTGCGGCGATGTCGGCGCCATGCTCACGCTCATCGGCTGGCTAGTGCCCACCATCAACGATCAGGCTCAGAGCCTCCAGTACCGGATCAAGCAATACCGCAGCTACTACGGCCTACGCCCTCTGTGGCTGGCGTTCTACAGCGAGGCGCCCGAGATCGCACTGCCGATCGACCGAGTCGACCCGGCCCAGAGGCGCCGCTTCCGCAGCATCTCGATCCGGCTCTACCGCCGAGCAGTCGAGATCAGAGATGGACGGTTCGTGATCCGTCAGTACCTTGATGCCGCAGTCCGCGAAGCCAGCGAAGCCAGCCACCGGGCCCGAGGGCTTCACGGAGAAGAGCTGTCCGCGGCCGTCACCGCCGACCAGATCCTCGCCGGAATCGCCGCCCGGGCAGCCGGTACCCGCCCGGAGACCGACCAGCTCACCGAGTTCGCCGACTCCGAACGCCAGACCAGCAGGCCCATGGACGACATCGACGCTCTCCTCGACGTCGCGCGCCACCTGCCCCGCCAGCCCGCACGAGCCCCCCACCTTGAGCAGGTCTCTGCATGACGATCGACCTCACCCACCAGCCCGCCCACGTCCAGCTGCAGGCCCTGGATCGCCGCGAGATCTCCAGCCGCGAACTGCTCGACCTCCACTTGGCGCAGATCGACGCCAGCCAGATCAACGCTGTCGTCACCCGCGACGACAGCGCTGCCCGAGCCGTCGCACACGCAGCCGACGAACGCCGCGCCCGCAACGAGAGCACCGGCATCCTCGACGGCCTTCCCCTCACGATCAAGGACAGCTTCGAGACGGCCGGCCTGCGCACCACCAGCGGTGCCGAAGACCTCGCCGATCACGTTCCCGCACACGACGCCGACGCCGTCGCCCGGCTCCGCCACCAAGGCGCCGTCATCATGGGCAAGACCAATACCCCGGCGTACTGCCAAGACCTGCACACCGACAACGTCCTGTTCGGTCCCACGCTTAACCCGCATGACCCCAAGCGCACTACCGGCGGCTCCTCCGGCGGCCCCGCCGCAGCAGTCGCCGCCCGTCTGACCCCCGCCGACCTCGGCAGCGACCTCGCCGGCTCCCTGCGGCTCCCCGCCCACTACTGCGGTGTCTACGGCCTGCGCCCCACGCAGGGACTCATCCCAGCCCGCGGCCACGTCCCTCGCCCGCCGGGGTGGATCACCAGCAGCGACATGGTCACCCCTGGCCCCCTGGCCCGCCACCCCCGAGACCTCGACCTGCTCCTCGCCGCACTGACGACACCGTCACCCGACGAGAACAACCCCTGGAGCGTCACGCTGCCCACAGTGCAACGCCCAATCGGCCAGCTCCGCGTGGCAGTGTGGGCCGACGACGCGAGCTGCCCAGTCGACCGCAACACCGCTGATGCTCTCGCCACCGTCGAACGGACGCTGACCTCCGCCGGCGCGAGTGTCCGCCACACCACGGGGCCGGTCGGCTTCGCTGACTCTCTGCGCCTCTTCGAGCAACTCCTTTACGCCACCACGACCGCAGCCACCGACGACGACGCCGGCGCCGCCGAACTCGCCGCTGCCCGTGACCTGCACACGGACGATGCGAGCCCTCGAGCCGCCTTCCTCCGCCACCGAACGCAGACACACCGTGTCTGGCTCCGCGCCAACGAGGAGCGCCTCCGGCTCCGGCAAACGTGGCACCGGTTCTTCGCCGACGCCCAGCACGATGTCCTCATTACGCCCGCCGCTCCTACTGTGGCGATCCCAGCCGGGAGCCGCTCTCTCATGGTCGACGGCGTCGAACGGAGCTTCTTCGACCAGACCGGCTGGGCCAACCTGACCAGCCACGTCGGTCTGCCCAGCCTGGTCATGCCTGCTGCGCGTAGCGCCGATGGCCTCCCGATTGGTGTGCAGTTGGTAGGACCGGCCTATTCGGAGCGGTCCTTGCTCGTGATGGCCGAGCACCTGGCGCCTCTGCTCGGCGGGACGGCCGGGGGCGTCATCGGATCATGGAGCGGATGACCTCTGCGTCGCCGTTGTAGGCGATGACGGCACCTTCATCGTCGGTAGGCGGTTCGAACCGAGCGAAGAAGTCGTCCAAGGCTTCGGGAGTCACGTTCAAGGCATTGGCGTCCTTGCGCTGGTTGCGCACGGCGAGGCGCCGCAGGAGCTTCTCCCTGGAGGCCGGCAGGTAGACGAGCAGCGGGAGTCCGCTCGCGGCCCGGACTGTCTTCTTCCATTCCTCGCGATCGGAACGACGCCACAGGCCGTGGTCGAGGACGACGGCACGGCCCGCGCGCAGGTGCTCCGTGAGCTGCGCACGTACGGTCTCGACCGCAGGAGCCTCGCGCTCGAAATACCCGTGCTCGGGATAGTCGACCCCATACCGGCCGTGGAGGCGGTGGACCTCCTCGTCAACGCTGAGGCGGACAAGGCCCATCGCGGCGAGAGCCTGTGCAAGGTGCGTCTTGCCGGAGCCGGTGATCCCGATGAGTAGGACGGCGGTCGGCTTGCTCACGATGTCGCGCTCCCTCGCGGTGCTGCTGGTAGCTGCTGCTACGTACGGTCGCTTGGTCCGTAGATGGCGGCTGCCTGGCCAGTGTGGAGGGCCCAGTATCGGTCTCCGTAGCTGAAATGCCACCACTCCGTTGGATAGTTCACAAAACCGGCGGCTGACATGACGCGGCAGAGCGTGTCGCGATGGGCCCGGGCAGCGCCGCTGATCGAGTTCGCGTGGGTGTAGCAGGCGCCGTCGCTTTCCTCCGGGGAGGCGTTCATCCTCGTCCCCATGTCCACCTCCTGGCCGTCCGAGGCAGCGAGGGTCAGGTCGACGGCCGCGCCGGCGCTGTGCGGCGCGATCTCAGGTGGGGAGACGTAGCGGCTTGCGGCCTCGTGGACGCGGCTGTCGCTCCAGTCGGGGTTTCCGCGACGCAGCTTGGTCGCGTACTCCTCGAAGTACGCCCGCTGGAGCGCCGGAGGCCGGTACCCCTCAACGACGAGCAGGCGGAACTCAGTGGGAAGCAGTCGCTGAGCGTGTTCCAGGCGCTCGATGAGCCCGTGCCGCAGGTGTGCGAAGTGGCCGTCGGGGTCCTGCTTGCGTTGATCGACGAGGAACAGGCCGGACGCCCGTATGTCGATGAGTTCCTCGCCGCAGTCCTGAACAGGGATGGCGGCGACCCGAGGGTCGGACATCAGCACGATCTTCAACTACGTCTCCTTCGACAGTAAAAGATGAGCGGCGCCGCCGGTGTACCTCGGTGCTGGCGGTCAGGCCAGGCCGTCGCCCGGCATGGCCGCTGGTCCGGATGCGAAATGCGTGAAGTGCGCTGGCGAGTGGTCGATGGCCAGGTCGGGCCGCCATGCGGTGAGGATCTGGGCGCTGCACACGAACAGGCCGTCGGGCAGCTGATCGAGCGGGTGCCAAGCCCAGTCGCCGACGCTCTCGTCCGGCTGCGTGGTCGGCTGCCCCTGCCAGGCGTGGACGAGCGCGCCGACGGTGACCCGCAGGACACTTCCGACGTGGTCGACGAGCGTGCCCAGGAGCTGGACGTCGCCGGTCCGAGCGACCAGACCGGTTTCCTCGCCGAGTTCTCGGATCACCGCGTCCTCGAAGGATTCCCCGGCCTCCACGCTCCCACCGGGCAGTTCGAGGGTGCCGCGTCGGTGTCGGCCCAACAGAATGCTTTGTTCGCTCAGCAGGATCACTCCGACGCCGACGGCTGCGTGGGCTGCCGGCGCTCGGGCGCTGCGGGGCCGGCTGGAGACTCGCGCCGGCCGGTCGGGAAGGCGCCGGGCGCGGATGAGCTGCTGGATAACCGTGGCGCCCTCGTCGGGGTGAGGCAGCAGGTCGATGGCCTCGACGCGGAAGCCGTACTCGGTGAGCAGGTCCTCCCACAGCTGCGGTGACAGGACCCACATCTGCGTCGGCAGGGGCGGATCGTCGCGCAGCAGGATCATCTGCTCGCGCGGCGCCACCTCCGTGGACGGGCCGCGGCCGTGCAAGTCGGTGTGGAGGAGCGAGAGGATCAGAGGGGCACCGGGGCGCAGTCCGTCGCGCAGCGCGGGCAGGGAGCGGTGCGGATCGATGAACCCGAGCGTCCCGATCGCGTATGCGGCGTCGAACGGCGCGGTGCCGGCCAGGTACTCGGCCACGTCTCCTTGGACGAACTCCACGCCCTCCACGTTCGTGTGGACAGAGACGGCGCGTTCGTGCTGGGTCGGGGACAGCTCGATTCCGGTGACGCGGGCTCCGTGCGCTTGGGCGAGATGGACGGCGTGGTGGCCAGCTCCCGAACCGATGTCCAGGACGCGGCGGCCGGTGACGTCACCGAGGACTTCTGCTCCTGGTCCGACCCCTTCCCAGGGCGTCCAGGTGAGCTGGTCGGGGACGGGCGGGGTGTAGGCGCGAGCCAGTTGTCGCTGCCCATACATATGCCAGGCCCGTGTGTTGGTGTCCTCGGCGGCCACGATTGCCTCCTGGGTGGGTGCGCTGGGGATCAGGTGTGCGTGGTGAGGTAGGCGGGGCCTTCGCCACGACGGGCCTGTTCGATGGCGTCGAGGCGGGCGAAGGCGCGCGGCGCCATCAGTCCCTGCCAGGTGGCGAGGTCGTGTACGGCCCACATGTCGTGCTCGGCGGGATCGAGTCGGATCCGACCGAGCTGCTCTGTGGTCAGCCGCCCTCCGTCGAAGATGAGCCCTACCTTGTTCAGCGGCAGGCGGGGCCCGGCGTGCAGGAAGTGCGTCAGGAGAAGCTTCGGCGTATCCAGGCCCAGTTCGAGGCCGGTCTCTTCGACTGCTTCGCGGCGAGCGGTTTGCAGCGGGTCCTCTCCTTGGGCGTCCAGGTTGCCGCCCGGGAACTGCCAAAGGCGCGAGCCGTAGACCGAGCGCAGTTGAACCGGCCGGTCGTGTTCGTCGCGGATGTACAGGCAGCCGTACACCGTGTGGTGGGGGACGGTGTGTGCGTACTGCGCGGGCGTCATCGGCATCGGTCGGCCTGGCCGTGCAGGGCGGTGGTCGAATGCGAAGGCGAGGACGCCGAGGCCCTCCTTGGCTGGCGGGTAGATGCTTCGCAGGTTGGCGAGCAGTTCTCCGGGCGGCCCGTTCGGGTCGATGCGCGCGAGGTCCTCTGAACTGAGCAGATCCTCGAAGGAGGGGTACGGGGTGATCCGCTGCACGATGACGTCGAGCTCCCGGCCGGTGTCGCGGTCGTGGAAGACGACCGTGTCGCCGACGGCAACGGCGCGCTTCCGCGGGGTGGCCACCCTCACTTCGATCGTCTTGCGGCCTGCTTCCACTTGGCGGTAGTACCGCGGGAGCAGGCGCATGTGGTGCTCTTGCCGTTCCTCTCTGGCCGCCGGACTCGGGACGGCTGGGATCGCCTGTTGGGTGTCGTCAGGCACACATGCCTCCGATAGATGCGGTGTGGTTCGTTGCGTTCAGCGGCCCATGGAAGGTGAACGGGGGTTGCTCCGTGACGGAATCTTCAGGGTGGACCATGTCCCGCCCCCTGCGCCGTCGGCCCGTCACACCCGGCTGCTCTCGCGGGCCACAGAGGTGTCCGACCAGCTGGCGATGTAGCCCACTGCTTGTTTCGGCGAGCTGCCGCACTTCCAAGGGCGGGAGGTCCGGGTGCATCGAAGCGGCCATGTTCACACCCAGCCCGCTTCGGAGTAGGAGCGGCCGGCCCGGATGCCCTCGATAGCGACCCTGGTATAGGGGACGAGGTCCTCGGGGAGGGCGGCCGGATCCCAGAACTTCCACTGGGTGCACTTGTCCGGCTCGCGTAGTTCCGGCTCGCCGCTCCAGGTCCGAGCGCGGAAGAACAGGCCCATGCGGGGCCGGCCCCCGGCCCGGTCGATGTGGTGGACGACGTGGACGAGTTCGACGTCCTGTCGCTCGATGCGCAGACCGGCCTCCTCCCATGCCTCTCTGATCAGGCAGGTAATGGCGCTCTCCTGCTCGCAGTGGCCGGCCAGGACGTGCCAGGTGGAAGGCGCGAAGTTGGAGCCGGGGTGGCGCAGCCCGAGCAGCACCGTCCCGTCAGGCCGTTCCAGGTAGAGGTGAACGCCGATGATGTTGGGAACCGTGCCGTGCGGAGCGGCCGGGCGGCGCCCCTCGTGCGATGCGGGCCCGCTCTGCGACACGGTGCGGGATGCGCCGGCCGGGCGGCTGGCGGCGTGGCGCCGTACGAGGGCGCTGGTGGTGTCTGCGATGCGGAGGCGGTGGAGGTCGTCGGGGGCGAACCAGGCCAGCATCACCCCTTCCGTCAGGTGGAGTTCGCGGGGGTCACCGTTCCAGCGGCCGGCGTAGATGGCGATGGGTACGGTCACGCCGGCGTCGTCGGTTGCTTCCTCGATGCCGAACGGGGTCAGGTCGGCGATGTGGAGGCCGGCTTCCTCGGCCAGTTCGCGCCGCACAGTGTGCTCCAGGGTGGCGTCCTGGGGCTCTCGGCCGCCACCCAGCAGTGACCACATCCCCGGCTCCCAGATCCGGCCGGGGAAGTAGTCGCGCAGGTGGAGCAGGTACTCGCCACGGTCGCTGTAGATCAGGGCCGAGGCGTTGGCGGTCGCCGGTCCGGTTCCGGGCGGGAGCTTGAGCAGCTTCTGGCGCAGGGAGGGGGAGGCCACCCTGTGCGCGGGACGCCATTCGATGCCACCGACCTCTTCTTCCTGCAGTACCAGCGGCACCTCTACCGCGGTCTGCAGGCGGAAGAGGAACCGGAGGTCGAAGTGCCGGTGGCCGGGTTCCCCCTTGCCCGGGTGGGCGTCGATGTCGTGTATGTCGATGTCGAACGGGACAGTCTCGTAGCCGGGCCACGGTGCCACGGCCTGGGGCGGGATCCCGGTCTCCTCGTGCAGCTCCCGAAGAGCCGCCCTTGCTAGGGACTCGTCCTCGGGCTCGGTGTGTCCGCCGGGAGCGAGGACTTTGCCGCTCGCCAGGTGCAGCACCTGCAGGACGCGGCCGAGCGGATCGATGACGATCGCGCCGCAGGTGACGTGTCCGGTGAAGGTGGAGCGGCTGGCGATATCGGTGGGACGGTCGAGGGCGCCCAGGAGGTCGGCAAGCTGCGCGCGCTCGTGAGGGTGGCGAGCGAGGTAGGTCTCGACGGTGGTGCGGATGTGGTCGGGTGACAGCGGCATTCGGCTACCTCAGAGGAGCGTGAAGCGGGACAGATGGAGGCGGGGTAGTCGTTCGTGTCAGCTCAGCCGCATCCCCTCAGCAGGGATCTCCTCGATGGCAGCGGGCCGAGCGGCAGGCAGACCCCACCGCTCCCGGGCCGTCTCAGCGGCAAGCAGGGCTTGCCGCGCTCCGGGCGGCCCCCATCCCAGCAGGGCGGCTGCTTGGGTGGGGGAGGCGAGCAGGCGTGCGAAGGGGTGGCCGGTCGCAGGGTCGACGGCCGCCGGCCCGACGGCGGTGACCCGGGCGACCAAGCGGAGCCGGGCGTTGGGCCCCACCCCGCCGTAGACCTCACCGGTTTCGTCCAGCACCCAGCCCAGTCGCACCGGGTCAGTCAGAGCGAGTTGCGCTTCCTCGGCGGCTTCCCGGCGGAGAGTGTCCTCGGGAGTCGCGTCGGTCTTCTCCAACGTGCCGCCGGGCAGCATCGGCAGCGCGCCTTGCGGGCCGGGGTCGGCCAAGAGGACGACCCGGCCGTCCGGGACGAAGCACCACGCCCAGGCTTGCTGCACGGGGAGCCGTTCGGGGACGGGGTCGCGGTTGAAGGGGCTCTCCCACAGAGGCCGGTAGCGAACGTGCACGTCATGGCGGTCCAGCACCGGGACGTCGAGGATGTGTCGGCCATCCGCGAGGTGAGCGGTGGCTGTGTTCCCGAGCCGTGCACGGTAGGCGGCGAGCATGATCTGCCCGTCCACGGGGCGCAGCCGCTGCACCGCGTCCCGGGTCTCCAGGAAGGCGTACTCGGACAGCTCCTCGCGCGGGAGGCGGATGGCCTCCGCCTGGTCAGGAGCGAGCGTTCCGCCATCGAAAACGAACCGGATCTCTCCGGGGAAACGGGTGCTGTGCTGGCTGTCCGGGTGGTGCGGGGAGAGGGAGTGGACGGCGAGCACGCCCGACAGGGGCAGGCTTGTCAGGCCCAGTTCCTCGGTGATCTCGCGCCGGCAGGCGACGTGCGGGTGTTCGCCGGGTTCGACGACTCCTCCGGGCAGCAGCCACCGGTCGTCCTCGCGGTAGGTGGGGTGAACGAGCAGGACGCGGCCGACTTGGTCAGTGACGAGCGCGGCGGCGCCGACCCACACCGTGTGCCGGGGGACGGCGTACTGCCCTGCGGACAGGGCGGCACGCGGTGCGACATCATCCGAACCTGAGACGGGAGTGGTCACTTGGCGGTGCCTTCCTTATCGGTGGGGCGGGCATGGGTTCGGCACGGGCCGGGAGCGGTGATCAGGAGGTACGGCCGTTCATCCCGCGCTGCAGCTCCCTCGGCCGGTGAGCAGTGCAGCGCGGCCGGGAACGATCGGCCAGTCCACGGTGATGCGGGTGTGCTTCTTGGCAAATACGTGCAGTTCGTGGTCTCTGGTCGGCGGGGCGCAACTGGCGGCCGGTCGGGCGGTGATGCGGGGGCATAGGGCGCCGCGGTGGTTGCGCTGCCAGTGCCGGACCTGCTCGGCCATCTCCTGTGCAGCGAGGTGTCCTCGGGTGCCGTGGCCATGGACAACGAACTCGTACAGGCCCTTGCCGTCGTCTCCGTCGCCGATGCGCTCGGTGGCCAGTCGCGCGAGGGAGTTGCCGCGGACGATCGCGGCGCCGGGCCAGTGCTTGGGCGGCGGGTTCAGGACCCCGTTGTCGCCGTCGGAGTCGGCCGAGAGGCGGCAAAAGCCCGGCAGGGCGCCGGCGAGGTAGAGGGTGAGGGCGTCGAAGGGTTCCTGGCCGCCTACGGTGACTTGGGTGTGCGTCACGGTCGGCTCGCAGGTGAGGGCTGGGGCGAGTTCGTCGACGGGCAACGGGGTGCCGTCTTCCCAGGACAGGTGGACGCCGGTGCCTGGGACGGTGCGGCGATTCCTGTGCCAGGCGCCGTCGCCCTGCATGGCGACAAAGCCGCAGACGATGAGCGGCTCGTCGCTGTGCAAGGCCCCGTCGCGCTTGGTGAAGCTGATGGCCCAGTGGTACCCGTGCAGACGCAACGGTGCGACGAGACGGCCGCCCTCGGCCAGGGCGTCGATCCAGGGCAGATCCCAGGTGTCGACGGTGACCACGATGGCGTCGAATCCGCCGTCCGGTACTACCTCGGCAGGCACGTGCTCGGCGTCCGCGGTGACCACGCGGATGCGGCCGTATCCGGTCTGGTTCAGGAAGCGGGTGGCCCGGTCGGTGACGGCTGGGTCGATGTCGAGGGTGGTGACGTGGCCGGTCGGGCCGGCGAGTTCGGCGATGAGAGCAGCGTTGTAGCCGCCGGAGCCGATCTCCAAAGCGTGGTGGCAGGGCTGGATGCGGGCGGCTTCGAGCATGTCGGCCTGCAGCCAGGGCGCGGAGATGGAGCTGATGACGGTGCCGTCGTCGCTGTGGCGGGTGGCGATGATCTCGTTGGCGTACACAGCATGGAGGGGCGTTTCGGGGGCGAAGGCGTGCCGGGGCACGGTGCGCAGGGCGCGGTCGACCGCGGGGGTGCGGATGTGTCCGGCGGCGGCGAGTTCGTCGGCCAGTTGGTGGCGCAGAGCGGTGGCTTCGTCGAGGTCCGTGCTGGGGCGTGTGGTCACGGCGCGCCTTTCGGTCGTGCGGGTCAAACCTGGTCCGAGACGGTGGGCGTTGCAGGGTTTGGGATGGTCGCGGTCGGGGCGTACTGGGCGGCCTGGGCGTCGAACATGGCGGCGTACCGACCGCGGGCGGCGATGAGT
The DNA here is from genome assembly GCF_044544295.1 of Streptomyces sp. NPDC053750. Taxonomy (NCBI): domain Bacteria; kingdom Bacillati; phylum Actinomycetota; class Actinomycetes; order Kitasatosporales; family Streptomycetaceae; genus Streptomyces; species Streptomyces sp. NPDC053750. The sequence continues at coordinate 24,393 of NZ_JBITXB010000008.1, forward strand.
TCGTCGTGGGTGCCGTGCTCGGCGAGGTGTCCGTTGTTGAGGACGTAGATGTGGTCGGCGTGGCGGACGCCGGACATGCGGTGAGTGACCAGGACGACGGCTCGGTTCGGTGCGGCGAGGCGGCGGATGCGGTCGAAGGCTTCGATTTCGGCTTCGGGGTCGAGGGCGGAAGTCGGTTCGTCGACGATGAGGACGCCGTCTGCCTGTGATGTTGAACTGCGCCAGTGAGTGCGGGCCAGGCCGACTTTCTGCCATTCGCCGCCGGACAGTTCGATGGCGCCGCGGAACATGCGGGCCAGCAGACTGCGCAGCCCGTCGGGGAGTTTGGCGATGACGGGGCCGGCAACGGCGTAGTCGACCGAGGGCTTGAGGTCCTGGTCTGTAGCGGGGTGGTCGGGGCGGCCGAGGCGGATGTTCATCGCGGCGGTCACGGGCCAGCGCTGGAAGTCCTGGGTGAGCAGGGAGACGCGCTCGAAGACCTGGGCGCGGTCGAGACCGGTGAGGTCCGCGTCGCCCCAGCGCAGGGTGCCGGCCTCGGGAAGCAGCATGCCCGAGAGGATCTTCATCAGGGTGCTCTTGCCGGAGCCGTTCTCACCCACCACGGCGGTGACCGATCCCATGGGCAGGGTCAGTGACACGCTGTCCAGGGCGGCGGTGTCCCGGTCAGGGTAGCGGTAGGTGACCTGGTCCAGAACGATTTCCCTGACGCGTTCCGGTACGGGCGCACCGCCGGCGGGCAGCGTCCGCTGGGCGGCCTGGGTGAGGAAGCGGCCGTGGTCGCGGACGTAGAGGCTCTCCTCGTGGAGCTGGTTGATGTTCATGACCAGCGCGCCCAGGCTCGCCGAGCCGGTGCGTACCGCGATGACGGCGGTCCCGGCGACGGCGAGGCTCATGTGCCCGGCCATGATCAGCCAGAACATGGCCCCGTAGGTCGCCGCCATCGCCAGACCGGACAGCGCGGAGGCGACCCACTCGGTCAGGGCCTTGTTGGAGGCGAGGCGTTCCTGTTCGGCCTCGGCGCTCTCGGCCATCTGCTCGTAGCGGCTCAGGAGGAAGTCGCCGACGGCGTGGAGGCGCACTTCCTGGGCGGCGGTGCGTTCGGTGAGCAGGTTGCCGATCAGGCGGCTGGCCCGCACGTGCTCGATCCAGCTCATCACCGACACGTATCGTTCCTGGGCCACGCGCATGGCGCCCCAGCCGCGAGGGGCGGCGATGAGGATCAGCATGGGCAGCAGTACGGGGTGGAGTACGGCGAGGACGCCGGCCGTGGTGATCAGCGAGATGAGGCCGTTCAGCGCGGCGACGCAGGCGCTGATCATGCGGCGGGCCGAACCCGGGCCATGCTGGGCGATGTCCACGAGCCGCCGGAAATCGGGATCGTCGATGGCCTCCAGTTCGACGCTGGCTGCGGCGGCCAGGTACTGCGTGGTCGCGATCCGCTCGACCTTCGGCTCCAGCCGCCCTGCGCGGGAGGTGGACCAGGCGGACAGGGCGGAGTTGATGACGCCGATAGCGGCAGCGGCCAACAGGCCGGGTAACAGGGCGTGCAGCCGCTCGGCAGCGCTGCCGTTGCCGGCGAGCAGAGCGTGCATGACGGCGTTGACGGCGAGCAGGCCGGCGGCTGCGGCGATGCCTTGGCCGATCTCGCTGACCCCGACCGAGAGCAGAGCACGCCGGTCGGCCTGCCACGCCATGCGCAGCGTTGCGCCGACGAGTGCGGGCATGGAGCGCAGCGCGGACATCATGGTCAGGTCCAAGGTCGCGTGCTCGTGCTGGGACCAGCCCATGTCGTAGCGCAGGGGGCCGCCGAACAGCTCGTGTTCGGCGTCGGAGACCTGCGGATCGGCCATCGTGACCGGGCCGAAGAATCTCTTCACCGGGCGCCTCCCGCAGGCCAGTTGATGGCCCGGTAGGACGGGCCGTGGGTGAGCATGTGGAAGATGGTGGCGGTGTAGGGGTGACAGTCCGGCGACGGTCGTTCCATCGGCACCCAGAAGAGCCCCTCGTGCTTGTGCGGCTCGGCGTTGTACGGCTCACCCGTCCACGACTGCGCCACGAACACGGCGGTGATCCGGTCCAGGCCACCGTCGGTGTCGTGGTGGTGGATTAGCCCGCAGAACTCCTGCTGCTCATCAGTGATAAGGACCCCCACCTCCTCCATGGCCTCGCGTCGCGCAGCATGGTCGAGTGGTTCACCGACTTCCAGGTGACCGCCCACGACAGTGAGCTGTCCCGGTGCGAGGGCGGCGTCCAGTGCGCGGCGTACGCACAGGGCGGCGCCGTTCGTACGGAGCAGGACCTGTGCCACGTCGGCGATCAGCTGGTGAGGCGAGTCGCTCACGGGCGGCCCTCCTGTACCAGGCGTTCTACGGTGTGCCGACCGTTGGTCACGAGGGCACCGCCGTGCCGAAAGCTATAGGTGAGGACGGAGGACGGGAGAGGTGTGGGCTGCGTCACGCCAGGTACCTCGTATCCGGTCGTGCCCCGTCGTCGAGCAGAGCTGCGCGACCGGAGGTGAGGCGAAGGCTGGCGCCCGAGGAGGTAGCGGCATTTTCGAACGCAGGATGAACGAGTCCAGGGCGGCGTACGGGATGCATGGGGACTCCTCGGGGCGAGATGCGGACAGGTGATCGGGTAACGGCGGCCCTGCTGTAGCCGTAACGGGTGGAGGGGGGCGAAATCTAGAACGTGATTTCGAATACTGGGCTCTCTCCTTGTGCCGTCGGTTGGGGCGGGCTGTGATGCAGTGTTCGATCACTCATGTGGGTTGCGGTACCTCCTGCGGGGGATTGCCGGGGGGCGCTTGGTCAGTCATGCCGTGGCGAGGTCCGGGCGGAGGGCGATGGCGTCGCGAAGGAAGCTGCGCTTGGAGTAGAAGGTGTGCCCGGCGGCCCAACCGTGACTGGCGAGGTACTCGCAGAGCCAGCTGTCGATCCGCTTCATCTCGATGAGGATCTCGTCCTGGTCGTGGTCGAGGATGCTGCGTGAGCGGAGGTACTCCAGCTCGCACTGGGAGAGCACCACGTCGGGGGCCGCCAGGAGGGCGCAGCGGTCGAGGAAGATGCCGTAGACGTGTCCGGTGCGCAGCGACTCGCACTGGATGTCGTAGCGGACGCGCTGGAAGGGCGGCATGGCCCGGACCTGGAGGTTCAGGTCTTCGCGCAGGAACGTCTCGAAGCGGTCGGGGGTGATGTCGAGGCCAGGGGTGAGTTCCTCGCGGCGGGCGAAGGCGTCCTCGGTGAACCACTTTCGCTTCAGCACGTGCCCGGCGGTGACGGTGGGGATGAAGGAGGCGTAGCCGATCTCGGGCTCGGGGCCGGTGACGTCGAACAGATGGTTCTCGGTGTGGTGGATCTGGAACTCTTCCCGGTACTCCGGACGGCAGCCTTCCAGCTTGCCGTCGCGCAGTGCCTTGAGCAGTTCCATGGACGCGGACCAGATGTCCGGTGCCGGGTCGAGGGTGTACTTGAACTCCAGCTCGGTGCCGGAGCAGTGCTTGCGGAAGTACCGCAGATGATTGTTGAGCGCCGTGCTCGACTCTGCGTGCGCCGTCAGCACGGGGTCGAACCAGCGCAGTTCCTCGACCGGGCCGTGGCCTACTGGGTCCCGGGTGGTGCGGACGAAGCAGGCGTCCTCGGGGTGGAAGCGGATCTGCGCGTACGCGTGGTAGCCGCCGCCGGGGTGTTCGGCCAGGTAGCACAGCGGCACCAGGCCGGGGGCGGCCTCGGTGCCGACCAGGCCGCGCAGGGCGGGGCCGGCGATGGCGTCGGGGAACAGTTCGCCGCCGTCGATCCTGGCCGCCCCGAGCCGGGTGCCGCCGGGGTACAGCGCTTCGACCGGGCAGGGCCCCAGCGCGTTCCAGCGGACGATCACGGTGGTGGCCGGCCGGCATACCTCCTGCGGTGGCACCCGTACGAGCACGATCGGCTCGTCTGGTCGCCGTGGCGCGGTGCGGTTGAGCAGGTGGACGCCGCCGAGGACGACCCAGGCTCCCCGGTCCGAGGGCTGCTCATCGGGCACGCTGGTCTCCTTCGTGTGAAGCGGGTGCCACGGGTGATCGCCCTGCAGCCCGAAGGGGCCACCGGGTCGGCCGGACATCCTCGGATGGCTGCCTGCTCGTCGCTGCGACGTCCGGCCGGTTTGTCGGCCTAGGGTGGGGTGGGTGAGTCATGGTGAAGTCGGTCAGGTGATCTTGGACGAGGCTGTTGCGGATGCCCGCCTCGCCGCATGGGAGTTCGACGGTGCACGGGCCTGGTTGGAGGAAGCCCGCCGGCATCCCATGGAGCCGCTGGCGGCCGAGGTGTGGGTCACCGACCCTGCTTTCGAGCACGTCCTGCTGGTCAAGCACCGCGTGCGCGGATGGGTGCCGCCGGGCGGCAAGGTGGAGCCGGGCGAGGCGCCGCGTGCGGCGGCGGCACGAGAGCTGCTGGAGGAGACCGGCCTGCGCACCGAGTTGCTGCCCGAGCCCGCGGCCGTGGCGGTGCGTTCCTACCGGGCCGACTGGTCTCCGACGCTGGGCCTGTCCTACGCCGCGATCGTGGGACGCGACGTGCCCCTCGCCGGGGAGCAGAACCAGCCGGCGGCATGGTTCCGTCTGGACACAGGCTGGGACAGTGTCTTCCCCGAGGACCGCGAGCGGATCTGTGCGCACGCTCGCCGTCTGGCAGCCGGCTGGGCGGTCGGCTCCCGCTGAGGTAGGTCCCTGGCCGCCGTTCACAGGAGGGCCTCGATCCGGTCGAGGTCGGCCAAGGGCATGGTGACGAGCTCAAGGTCGTGCAGGAAGCGGCACCACACTGGTTCCAGGCCGGGTTCGCGCTCGAACTCCTCACGGCCCAGGCATCCGTTGGCGTGCGCGGCGGTCCGCAGCGCGTGCTGCTGCAGCTGGGCCGGGTGGATCCACCGAGGGGTGCGGACCTCCCGGGGCGAGGGGCACAGAGACCCGGAAACCTCGGCCTGGAAGATCCACCAGTGGTGGCCGACCGGACCGCTGGGCGTGCGGTGGCAGTGGTTGGGCCGCCACTGGTCCAGCAGCAGGTGCAGGTGGGTGACGGTAAGACCGACCTCTTCGGTGACTTCGTCGCGGGCGGCCTGCTCGGGGCCGCCATGCTCGTCGACGTGGCCGGCGACCGGGGCGATTCCGGCCGGAGGAATCGCCCGCTCGAAGACCAGCAGGCCGCTCGGAGAGGAGATCAGTACCCCGACGCTTGCGTGGTCACAGAGGCGGGCCCCGCCGTCGGGAGCCGGGGCGGCCGGGGTCATGCGGTGGCCTCCGGCCGTTGGGCGACGACGACGAGCCAGCTCGTCACGGCCGGGGCGTCGGGGGTTGTCATGGCGTAGGCGGCGTCGAGGATATGCATCCGCTGGGCGTGGGTGAAGTCGCCCTCGGGCCGCGCGAAGACGGGGATGGACAGCCACGCCTTCTTCTCGGCCATGGTGCTGTGCTGGGCGGTGACCTCTGTGCCGACGACCGTCAGTCCGGCTGAAGTCAGCTGCTCGGTGACTGTTTTCATCGGAAGCTTCGGCGGCCTGTCCGCGTCGCGCGGCGGTGGGGTGTATCCGTGGGTCTCAGCGGCGACTTGGCGGATGAGGGCGTTCAGGGTAGGTCCGGTGCGGGTGGACAGTTCGTCGGGGTGCCGGACGCCGGCGAAGCCACCGCCGATGTTGAAGACGAAGCGCCCGCCTGGGCGCAGGATGTGGGCGACGGCCGCGAACACTGCGGCGGTGTCGGTCTTCCAGATCGCGGAGTTGCACACCACGGCGTCGGCGCTGCTGGCGTGCAGGTGGTCGGCGAGCTGTTCGGCCGGGGCAGTGATCCAGGTCAGGCGGGCGTCTGTCAGGGTGCGGCGGCCGACGCGCTGCATCGCGGCGGCGTTGTCGACGGAGACGACCCGGGCGCGGGCCGGGATCAGGTCGAGGATCGCGCGGGCGGTCGCGCCAGCGCCGCCGCACAGGTCGACCACCAGGCTGGCGTTGGCCAGATGACCTCGGCGGGCAAGGTCGCGGCTGGTCGCGTCGTACATGGGGTGGGCGCGGGTGAAGGCGTCGTACGCCTCGGCGTTGCTGTCCTCGTCCCAGCCGAGGATGGCGTCCTGGGGTGCCATGTTGCTGTGGCCTCGCTTCTCAGGGCGGCCCGGCAGTGCAGGCCGGGCGTTCGGACAGGGTCAAAAGAGCGCGGACTGTACGGCGGCGGGCGGTGAGGAGAACTGTGCGCCGAGGACGATGCGCCGACCCTTGAGGGTGCCGAGGTCAAGCAGGTAGGGCAGTTGTTCACCGTCGCCGTCGAGGGTGGCGAGGACCTGGGAGCCGAGGCAGGAGAGCACCGTCAGCCCGTGCTCACCGGAGCGCGGGTCGTGCGGGTACAAGGCGCGCCCGGTCTCCGGCGTCCGCAGCAGTTCGCCTTCGCTGGGCGGCGTCCACGGCTCCGGTGTGGCTGGGACGTTCAGGCCGCTCAGGGCCGCGGTGGCGCGGTCGAGGTGCTGATGGTGCGCGGCACCGGCCGGGGCGAGGTCGCGCAGCTCGGCCAGGGCCGTCAGCTTGGCCGCGCCTCGCACGGTCTGCGTCAGGCCGAGGTGGCGGGTAAGGGCATCCTCCAGGAACCGCACAGCGCGGCCGTCAGCACTCCGGGCGAGGTAGGTAGCGATCAGGGCACCCTGTTCGTCGAGGCGGGAGCGCTTACGGGGTTCGGCCGCGGTGCCGATCTTGGTGGTGCCGTCGGCGAACGTCGCCAGGTACAGCCAGTGCGGCTGGGCCATGTACGCCGCCAGGGCGTCGGGAACATGCCCGCCGGAGTGGAACCGGTGGGCGAAGCGGAAGTCGTCCCGCCCGGCGCAGGCCGGGCACTGTCCGCCGGCCTCGGCCGGGGACCGGTCAGGGCAGGCGACCGCCTCGACGCGGACGCGGTCGGCGAACCGGTAGCGGCCGGTGCACCACCGGCCGGTACCGCTCACCTGGTAACTCAGGCGCCTGCCCATGACCGGGGCGTAGACGAGTGGTCCGCCGGTCACGGGGGCGAGCAGAAGACGGGGGTCTGCGCTCGCCCAGGTGATGCCGTGACAGACGTATGTCCCGCTGGCGGGCAGGGCCTGGTCCATGGTGCGTTCCTTGTCGATCGGGGAGGGAGGGCCGGTTTAGACGGTCAGGCGCAGACGGTCGGCCAGGGCAGCGGCGGCGGCCTTGAAGACCTGGTCGCGGTCCAACTGGGCGACGTCCAGCGTCAGCCAGGCGCCGCGCTCCGCCTGTTCGCGCATCTGGTCCAGGACGGTGTCCTGGTAGCGGATGAAGTCCTCGTCACCGCCGCCGGCGTGGCCGGCCTCCAGGGAAGTGAACGAGCCTTTGCGGACGAGAGCCTCGCGGGCACCGATGTTCAGGAAGAACACCAGGTCCGGCTTTGTGAGATGCGCGAAGACCTGCTCGCACAGGCGGGGGGAGACCTCGGGGTTGACCGCGTACCGAGCGAGGATCTTGTGGTGCGCGTTGTCGAGGATCACGTGGGTTCCCGCGGCGAGGGCCGGCTGGATGACGAGCCGGTCCTGCAGGGTGTACCAGGAGGCCAGGGCAAGCAGCCAGTAGTGGTCGCCGCATGCCTGGGCGACGCCGGCGTCGCGCCGGTAGACCAGCTCGTTGAGGCGGTCGAGGTAGGCGGACAGCTCCGGGTCCCGGCGGACGTCGGTGCTGTGCTTGCCGATGAGGACTGCCGTGTGGCCGGCGTCGTTGAGGGCCTGGTGCAGGCGGGCGGCGAGGGTGGACTTGCCGGCCCCGTCACCACCGACGAAGGTGATCAGCTTCCCGGCTGCGGTGGTGGTCGGCGCGTTTGCCGTCATCGGGATTCTCCCAGGGGGTGGGTCGGGCTGGCGGTCAGGCGGCCGGTGATGATGGTGCGGATGCGGTCCACCAGGACGGCGCGCTGGCGCAGGACGTCGCTGTGACGCTCATTGGACAGGTCGGCGGGATAGTGCGTGGCGAGGTTGTTGGAAATGACGTGGAGGTAACCGAATCTGATCCCCGCCTGGCGCGCCGCCGCCCCCATGGGGCCGATCTCCGGGTCGACGAAGGCGTACGAGGCGGTGTGCTGGGCCAGCCAGTCGCGGTTCTCCAGCAGGATCGACGGGGAGGACACGTGCAGGCCGCTGCGCACCCCATCGTGGGCGGCGGCGTAGTCGCCGAAGAAGTCGTCCCAGCTCACCATCGCCCCGCGTACCAGGCTGGTGTTGCCGGTCGCCAGCCAGGCGTTCGGTTCGACGCCGGGGGTCAGCGAGCCGACCTTGCCGACGTAGACGACGTCGCCTGCGCCGAGTTCGGCAAGGCGCGCGACGACCCGTCCGGCCACGTCTCCCCAGATGCTGTGGAGGAACCCGAGGTAGACCACGCGACGGCCGGCGACGTCGAGGCGCTGCCACGCGTAGCCGGGTCCGCGGGTCCACACTCCATTCTCGGGAGCAAGGTGCTGAAGGCCCCAGCCGACGATCACCAGATCGCCGTCCAGTTCCAGGTCGAGCGCGTCGAGCGCCGCTCGGCACTCCTCCTGCTCGGGCGGCTGATAGGTGACGGTATCGGCGGGGCGGCCGGTCATGACCAGGTACGTGGCGATGATCAGGGCGTAGTGCTGGACGTAGTCGGCTCCGGGGAACGCCTTGACGACGAGGTCACGGCCGTGGATCTCTGCGGTGGGCCGTTCGATGTTGAACAGCTTCCCGGTCTTCTCGTACCGGGAGACCACCGCCTTGCGGTCGTAGCCGCCGATGACGCGGATGCTGTCCCAGTCCTGGTCCTGGATGAGGTGGTGGACCTTGATCTCCAGGTAGCGCAGCAGCCTCGCGTGGGTCATGGTGTGCCCGGCCGGCTCGATCGGGGCGGCGCGCAGGAGTCCGGGGGTCCGGTCGGCGAGTAAGGGCGTCATCGGTGCTCCTCGGCGATCGTCACGGTGCTGCCGGCCGCCGCGCGAACGACGGAGATGTTCTTCCGGATGAGGTCGAACCGGTCTTCGGGGATCGGGCCGAGCTTCTCGATGCGGGGCGTGGAGGGCTTCTCGTACGGCCCTTCGGGCAGCAGGGCGACGCCCATCGCGCCGAGGATGACCGGGGCTGCGCCGTCCACGGAGGAGATCCACTCGTGCTCGCGCTGCTCGATCAGCTCCAGGTGCCCGGTCCGGCCCAGACCGAGCAGCCGGTAGATGAGCAGATCGTCGACCAAGCCGCGATCCTGCAGGTAGGCGGTCGCCAACCAGCGGGTGCGGCACAGTTGCTCGTCGGGATCCGGTCGACGCGAGGCCGGCAGGGCGATGGCCCCGGCCCAGCCGCTGGTCACGAAGGCGTCGTAGGTGCGCAGCCACTCGTCGTCGTCCGCGGCGTGCAGGACCGCGCACAGCCGGAATGCGTCGCCGGACAGCTTCCGGATCTCTCGCGCGGCCTTCTCGCTCGCCTTCAAGGTCGCGGCCCCGTCCCGCATGACGTCCGGCAGGATGATCTCCCTGGCGGACACCGCCAGCGCGGCTTCGACGAGGCTTTCCGCCGGCAGGGCGTAGCCGAGGTCGAAGAGCCCGTTGTCGACGATGATCTCGGCGCCGCGCTCGGCCTCGCGAGCGAAGAAGGCCCGGTAGCTCTCGTCGGACAGCACGTGCTGGGCGGCCACGTGGTGGACGCGGGCCGGCTCCTGGGCGACGAAGTTCTTCAGGTAGGCAGGCGGAGCGATGACGGAGAAGTCGATGCCCGCCGTGGTGATCACGACGCCCCCCACAGGCCGGTGGTGAGGGTGAGGAACTGCTGGGAAAGGACGGGGTCGGTGCCGAAGCGCCCGCCCGAGTGCACCGTGGTGGTGCGAGCCTCCTCCATCCGTACGCCCCGCATGCTCATGCACAGGTGCACGCCGCGCACGGCGACGGCGATGTCCTCGTGTCCGATCACGCCGTTGAGGTATTCGGCGACCTGGCGGGTGAAGCGTTCCTGGACCTGCAGTCGGCCGGCGAAGTGCTGGGCGATCCGCCCGAACTTCGACAGGCCCACCACCTCGCCATCCGGCACGTATCCAGCAGTGACCTGCAAGTTCATGGGCAGCATGTGGTGCTCGCAGAGCGACCACACGCTCATGCCGCCCACGATGACCAGCTGACCACCCAGCTGGGACTCGGTGAAGCAGGTGGCCGTTTCGGCGCCGTCCGGGGACAGGAAGGCTCTCCACCAGGCCGCGACGCGGTCCGGGGTGCCGGTCAGCCCCTCGCGGGCGGGGTTCTCGCCCAGCTCGACCAAGAGCTGGTGGATCAGGCCGGCGACCCGGCCGGTGTCGATGACCGTAGCGGGCCCGGCGACGGCAGCCGTCGGCGCCGCCGCAGGGCTGGCGATAGAGGTCGTCATGGGCGTCTCTCGTTTCCGGGGACTGGGGAACGGATGGGGCGTGCGGTCAGCGGCCTCGGGCGTCCGCGAAGGCCAACACGTGAAGGCGGGTGGTGAAGTGCCAGTGCCGGGCCGCGACCCCGTCCGCGAGGACCCGGGTAGTCGCGGTGATCACCTCGGGGGTGGTGCCCTCCGGCATCACCCACACCGGCGTGAGCCGGTGGGCGTCGGCCAGCTCGGCGATCCGGTCGAGGTCGTCCACCGTGGAAGCGACGAACTTGAACGCCGCCCGCCCGGAGGCCACAAACGCCTCCAGCGCGGCTGGCACGATGCTCTTGGTCTCCTTCACGCCGAAGCTGGCAAGCTTGGGCGAGACGTTGAACCGGACCCCGTCGGCCGCCAGCTCGGGAGTGGGCGCGATGGTGCCGTTCGTCTCGAACTCGATCCGCTTGCCGACTGCTATCAGTCCCCGGATGAGAGGCACCAGTCGCGCCTGCTGAATCAACGGCTCGCCGCCGGTGATCACGACCAGCTCGACCGGTGAAGACGTGGCCCAGGCCACCAGGCCCGCGACGGATTGCCTCGTCGACTCCTCGTGCGGGTCGAACCGAGACCAGTCCCAGGTGTACTTCGTGTCGCATCTCGTGCAAGTGAGGTTGCACCGGGACAGGCGGATGAACAGGGCCGGGTGTCCGCAGCTTGGGCCCTCGCCCTGAAACGTCGGCACCTCGGTACCGAAGCACTCCGCGACGATCAGGGATTCGCCTTCGTCAGCTTCCGGTTCGAGGTTGAGCGGCTTGGTTGTGGTCATTGGCCCACCACATCGAAGCGGGCCCAGCTGCTTGCGGTCTCGCGGACTAGGACGGCGACAAGGCGGCCGGGGATCTCCGACTGGAGGTTCTGAACGAACCAGCCGGCCAGGAACTGGGCCAGGCGCTCCGAGGTGGGCTCGAAGGGCAGGATCTCGTGCAGGTTGTGGTGGTCGAGCTCGGTGTCCAGGAACGACTTGAACGGGGCGAGCGCACCGAAGTCCGTTACAAAGCCGGGATCCTCCAGCGCGGATGCAGTGAGGATGACCTCAACCTCGTAGCTGTGCCCGTGCTGGCGGGAGCACTTGTGCTCATGCGGCAGCCGGGGAAGTCGATGGCCAGCCTCGAAGCCGAACTTCTTACCGATGGTGAAATTGCCGGGCGGTAGTGGAACAGCAGTGAAGCCCATTCGTTTTCTCCGAGAGGTGAGGGTGTGGCTGATTCGGGCGGGGTGGGGTAGCCGCCTCTTCAGGCGGCTACGGGTTGTGCCCCCAGGTGGTTCTTCGCGGCCTTGTCCAGCACCTTGGTGAAGTGCTCGGCGCGCTCGTCGCCCTCGGCCTCCTGAGCGCGGCGTGGGCGGCTCCGACCACGGCGGTGGCGAGGGAACCGGCGCCGGCAGCGAGGACGGCGGTGGTGAGCTTCATGCTTTAGCGGTCCTTCCACGCAAAGTGGTCTGGGGCGAGGGGCGAGTCTCTGGAAGCCTGCGGGGCTCGCTGCGTCATGCGACCCCCGCGAGCACGACGCTCGGTGAGCCGCCGTCAATGTGATCCAGGCCGTACCGGCGGCGCACAGTGTCCAAAGCGACGGCGATCGGCGGCAGTCCGACGGCAGCCCTTCGCTGGTCCAGCAACTGCGGCGCACGCAGTGGGCATAGCTCCACTCCTGCTGCGCTGAGGACGAGTTGCGTCCCGAACTCTTGGGGTCGCCCGCTGTTGACCAGGCCGCGGTCGTGAAGGTGGGCCCAGTGCTGGATGCGCGCATCGCCGTCCTGGACCGCACGTTTCAAAAGGGTGGTGGCCGCCCGCTGGAAGTCGGGTTCGTCGTCGGCGTGAAGAGCGATGCTCCAGGCGGCACGTGCTGCGTCGGGGCCCACGAGACGGTGGCCGGGCCAGTCATGTTCGGCCAGGATGCGGCGCAGCACTTTGGTGTCGGCGTGCTCAGCGTGACGGTCCTGGCCGAGGTGGACGGCGTCGAGCTGGTTGCGTACGCGTCTGGCCCGGCGTGCTGCCGACTGTGCGGCGCGGGCGATGAGTTCGCGGGCGAGGTCCGGCCGCAGCGGTTCCGAGGTCCTCACGCGATACTCCGCTGGTCGGCGGCGGACTGCGGCTCGTGGACCTGGCAGCCGATGAGCGCGCTCAGCCCAGGCCGAAGCTCAGCGGTGAGTTCGAGGCGCGCGACTCGCTCATGGTGCTGTCCGGTGCCCGATCCACGGACGTCCCAGCCCATGTCGGTGAGCCGACGAAGGAATGTGGCGATCGGATCGACGTCGAGAGGATGGCGGGCCATGGCCTCGGCCCGCACAAGCGGTACCTCGAGCCGGGCGGCGAAGTCGGAGGCCCACAGAGTGATCAGCCGGACAGTGTCATCGGAGTGACCGGGCAGGGTGGGGACGCAGTCCAGGAAGAGGCACGGGCCTTCGCCCCATCCGAGGTCGGGCCCGCGTTGCGGGATCATGCAGGCCAGCAGCAGCCCGTCCTCGAACAGTCCAGCCGGCTTCACCTGCGGGGCGCGGAACAGGGCCGGGATATCGGACCGGGCGGGTGTAGGCACTCCGCGCATGGCGAGCCAGCGCTGACGGTCCTGGACGAGGGCCGCGGCCTCGTCCCGTTCGGCGTCGGTGCGCAACGACCGCATCTCGTACACGGCCGGTAACCCTTTCGCGCACTGGCTTCGAGGCGCGGGGGAGGACTCGATGGCCGCAGAAGCGGGTGAGGCATTCACTGGCTCGCTCCGCTCTCCATCGTGGTGGCCCGCCTGGCGCCCAGCAGGCCCCACGCGTGGGCCCAGACGACAAGTTGGGTGGTGTTGGCCGCCCCGGTCTTGTCGAGCAGTTCGTCATGTGCGGCTCGCACGTCAGCGGGCGCGATCTTGGCTATGGCAGCAATGTCGCTGGGATTGCTGTGCTCAGCGACCGCCCGCAGCAACAGTTGCTGCTCTGGACTGAGTTCCGGCATTGGCCTGTCCGTTGTGGGCGGAGCGACCTGCCGGGCGTTGCACAGGAAGTGCACGATCACCGGGGGCTTGCAGCGGGGCGGGCAGTGGAGGCTCTCCCGGATGTCGCGTACGTACTGGCGGACGGTCACGGCCGACAGCCCGGTCCTCGCGGCGATCTCTTGAGGGCCGAGGCCGTCCACGAGGTGCTGGGCGACGCGCTGCTGGGTCGGGGTCAGGGGGGTGATCGGTGCGCTGGTCGTCATGCGCGGGGTCACGGGTGTCTCTTTCGCGGCTGGGTTGAGGGATATCGGGTGGGGTGTCGCCGGACCCCGCGGGGGACGGGGGCCGGCGACACGGGCCCGTGCGCGGCGGTCTGGATTCACGGGGCGCCGCACACGGGGGCTCATGCGGCTGTCGGGTCGGGGCGGGCCCACGCCGCTTCGGCGGCGAGACGTTCTGACCACTGGATGTGGGCCTCGTCGAAGGCGGCGTCGGCGAGGCGTATGCGCTGGACTTCGCCGGTTCCGGCCGGTGGGTAGGTGAACTGGATGTCGCGCCACAGGCGCTGGAGGATGTAGTCGCCGTTGAGGGCGTGGGCGCCGTGCAGCTCCATGGCGTCCTGGGTTGACTGCATCGCCCACTGGTGGCCGAGGTACTTGGCGTTGATCAGGTCGGTGTCGCAGGGCAGGCCCTGGTCGAGGAGGTGCACGGACTGATAGGCCAGGATTCGACCGGCGCGCAGGCGGGCCTCCATGTCACCGATGCGGTCCCGCAGAACCGGCAGATCGGAGAGGGCGCCCCGGTAGCGGGAGCGCGCCTTGAGGTAAGCGGTCGAGGCGGCCACGACTGCCTCGTGTATTCCCAGGCTTACTGCGGCCAGGTTGGGACGGCCATACAGGATGCTGCTGCTCTGCGCTACGCCCAGCCCCTGGCCGATCTCTCCGACCACGTTTTCCTCGGGGACGCGGACGTGATCGAGGTCGAGGCGGCCGGCGGAGAAGCCGTGCAGGCCGAGGCCGGGACGGTGGTCGGCGACTGAGAGCCCTCGGCGCTTGGATTCGACCATGAACGCGGTCAGCGCATGAGAGGTGCTCACGCCTGCCTTGGCGGTCCGGGCGACCACGAGGTGGGCTCCCGCGAGGTGGCTATTCCCGATGTGGATCTTGCTGCCGGTGATCACCCATTGGTTGCCGACGTGCTCGGCGATGGTCTCGATGCCGCCAATGTGCCCGCCGGCTCGCGGTTCGGTCACGGCGATCGACAAGAGCAGTGAACCGTCCGCTACGCGGGGCAGCCAGCGGCCCTTCTGCTCGTAGGTGGCGAAGTGCAGCAGGGCGCCGACGGGGATCAGCGTGGCCTGGAGGATGGCCGCCGCAGCCGCCGAGACGCGGGCAATGCGGTGGACGAGGATGGTCTTGGCCACGTGTCCGGCGCCCAGCCCGCCGAAGGAGGACGGGACGGTGACGGCGAACCAGCGTCGTGCGGCCATCAGGTCGGCGACCTTGCGCTCCACCCTGCCGGGGGCGGCCTCCATGCGTGCGGCGCGCGGCGCGATGTGCTCGGCCGCGAAGGCGTCCGCCTCGTCCCACAGCAGTTCGTGGCGGGCGGTGAGATAGGGGCGCAGCGCCGGCGGCGGCGTGGTGGGTGTGGCGGGCATGGTCGTCTCCCTCTCCCTGGATGAAGGTCGCACGGTGGAGCGGCCGGGGATCGCCTGCGGCTCCCGGGTGGGGGGGCGTGGAACGGACTAGCGGACGGGCGCGCGGGCGATGTGGTCCATCACCCGGACGCCGGCGTTGATGACGATGTCTCTCAGCCGTCGGGCCTCGCTCAGGGGCCGCTTCTCGGGGTCGATGACGCACACCGTGCCCAGCACGGTGCCGCTGTCGTGGATGAGCGGGGCACCGAAGTAGGAGCGGATCCCGACCGCGTCGACCACGTGGTTGCCGCTGAAGCGCGGGCTGGCGTGCACGTCGTGCAGCGGAAGGGCCTTCTTGCGGGCCATGACCTCCGGGCACCAGCCGTGGTCGCGGCTCATGGTGCGGCCGACTATGACGTACCCGCTGTCCGCGGGCGGCTGGTGCAGCCCGACGAAGGTCTGCTCCTCCAGGAAGAGGTTGACGAAGCCGTACAGGAACCCGGCTCGTGTGGCCATGTCGCGGGCCAGTTCGTCGAAGTCCTCGCTGGCAGCGGTGGGCACGCCTAGGCGATCCAGCAGCTCGTATCGCTGCGCCAGCTCGCTCGCCTGCTGGGCCTGCGGGACGGGGACGGCGGCGCCGGCGGGGAGGGATGGCCCATGGGTGACCTCCCGCATGGTGCGTCGCGGCAGCGACTGCGTGAGGGGGGCGATCTGCCGTGCGCGGTAGGGATCGTTGGGCTGATACGACATCAGGCGTCCTGAAAGGTGGTAGTGGATGCGGGGCGAGCGGGGCTTGCCGATGCGCTCTTCAAGGCGTGGCCAACTAGGGTCAGCAGGACGCCAGCGACGTGGTTCGGATCGCGAGCGTCGCAGGTGACCACCGGCACAGAGGCGGGCAGTTCGAGGGCGGTGCGGACCTCTTCGGGGGGGTAACGATGTGCTCCGTCGAACTGGTTCACCGCGACGACGAAGGGCAGGCCGATGTCCTCGAAGAAGCCGACGGGGGTGAAGCTGCTTTCCAGGCGGCGGGTGTCGACCAGGACGACCGCGCCGACGGCTCCGCGACAAAGGTCGTACCAGAGGTCGACGAACCGGTCCTGGCCGGGCGTGCCGAACAGGAACAATTCCAGGGGCACGGGCGCGTCGGGCAGGTTGAGGCGACCGAAGTCGAAGGCGACCGTGGTGGTCTGCTTGGCCTCGACGCCCGCCAGGCTGTCCACGTCCGCGCTCGCCTCGGTCAGGTACTCCTCCGTGCTCAGCGGCGTGATCTCACTGACGGCACCCACGGCGGTGGTCTTGCCCGCGCCGAAACCGCCAGCGATCACGACCTTAAGCACGGTCGGTGCACCGGTACGCGGGCGCGACGACGGCCGCAGCACCACGGCCGGGTCACCCGGCCTGGGGGTAGGCGATGGCATCGGGCCACTTCCTCTTCAGGCCGGCAGATAGGGCCGCCAGCAGTTGTGCAGAGGGACGTGCATGCGCGTCGGACGCGGCATAGGCGGTGACGGGGACGACCAGGGCGTCGGCGTCCAGGAGGTCGGAGATAAGGATCTTGACGGCGGTTACGGGACGGCCGAGTCGGCCCGCCAGCTCGGTCACCGAACGCCGGTGCTCCCGGCACAGGGCGAGGATCTCTGCGCATTCTTCGGCCTGGCCCGGGCCGGGCCGCCCGGGTCCGGCGTCCAGCACCGTGTCCAGGCCGAGCAGATGCCGTGGCCGGGTGCGACCGCGCGTCAGGGTGTAGGTCCGCACGAATGTCGAATCCTCGGCCGCGCTCCCGTGTGCGGTCACCGGACCTCATCACCCGTGCCGACGCGGACGGGGATCTGCATGTAGGGGGCGAACTTCTGCACCAGGCGCCCCATCTCGAACCCGACGGTGCCGGCATCGGCGTCCATGGTCGCGATCACCGCGAGGACCGTGTCCACCACTCCCCGTTCGTTGCCGGGATGGCCCTCGAAGGCCGCGCTGCGACCGGAACTCTGGACGAAGATCAGACAGTCGTCTCGCTCGATGACGACCTGCCTCGCCGGCCTCTTCTTGTGGGTGGGGCCGGTGATGTTCGCCGCGAGTGAGGCCACTCCGCTGATGGCGGCCGACAGTTCGTCCGCCCAGTCCTTGTCGACGTCGCTGTCCAGCAGCCGCAGTCCGTCCCGCGAGAGCAGGACGGCGTGCGTGACGCCCGTCGTGTCGGAGGCGAACTGCCGCAGCAGCCAGGCCATGTTGTCCCGCTGTCCGCTTGCCGTTGTCTCGGTTGCGGGTGCGTCGCCGGTCACGTTGTTCATCGCGGGGTGGGTACTCATAGGGATCGCTCCAGAAGGGGGGAAGGGCCAGCGGATGTAACGGCCACCGGGAACGTGGAGGGACGAGGTTCAGGGCCTGGGGTGCTCTGTCGAAGCGGTGGGAGAACCGGCTTGCCCGCTGGCCTGGATGCCGGTGCGGAAGGCGGCTGCGAGCCCTGGGCCTCGGAGTGGCTGGAGTCGCGGCAACCTGCTGCGGTTGCGGCGCCAAGGGGCGGGCGTCCTGGGGCAGCGCGCTCGCATCGTCGACGGAGGGAATCGCTACTAGGAGCCGTGCCGGGATGACCACCAGGGCGGTGGTGCCTCCCGTCACGTTCTCCTGCAGGAGAACGGACAGCCCGTGCGACTGGGCGATCTTCGCGGCGACCAGCAAGCCGAGCTGCCCCGCTCGCACCTGGCCGCTGACGTCGACCTCTTCGGGGGCCTGGAGCAGGTGGTTCATCTGCGCTCGCGTCTGCGGATGCATGGGGATGGCCCGGTCCTCGACCTCGACCGCCAACCCGTTCGCCACCCGCTGCGCACGCACCATCACCTTCGTAGCCGGATCGGAACACTCACAGGCGTTCTCGATCAGCTCAGCCAGCAGGTGCGTCAGGTCCGGACCCACATGGCCGGGAAGGCCCAGCTCCGCGCCCACGGACCCCGCCGCAACCGCCACCCGCGGATACTGCACGACCTCGGAGACGGCGCCGCGCAGCACGCTCTTGACGGGAACGGGCCGACGCACGCTGCGCAGGGACTGCCCGCCCAGCACCGCCGTGCTCTCGACCTGGCGACGCATCCGCGTCACGAGGTGATCGATCTCGAAGATCTTGGCCAGCAGCTCCGGGTCGTCGGTCAGCATCTCCAGCTGGCTCAGTGCTTCAAGTGCCTTGCCGACCAAGGCGTGCTCGCGCATGGCCAGGCGGCGCAGCACTTCCAGGAGGACGACGGACTGGGACTCGTCGTGCACCCGTATCAACGACGCGACGGCCCGCACTTGGAGAACACTCAACGCCTTGTCAATCTCGGCGTCAGGGCTGGCAGGTGGCGCCTGCAGGTCCGGCAGCGGCGGGCGTCCCCCGCGGCACAGCTCGTCCGCCGACCACTGCACCGACTTCTCGATGGCCGCGGCTGCCCCTGCGATTGCTGCAAGTGCCGTTGCCCGGGCCTCCTCCGCCGCTGCCTGTATGGCTCCTGCGGCCGTTCGCGCTCCGCGAGCCGCCATCGTGGCGACGCCCGCGAGTCCGCAGATCAGGCCGGTCAGGAGCCAGCCGGGGCCCACCGCGGACACCGACCAGAGGGTGAAGGCGGCACCCAGCAGGGCGGCAAGGAGCACTAGGGGCAGTGCGACGGCGCGGTGGACACGGTGCAGGGTGAACGCGTTGATCGGAGGCCGCCGTCGGCGGTGGCCGGTGGCGGCCGGCCGTGCCGAAAAGGCGCTGTCAGGCATGGGAATCCTCGTCAGGGTGGGGGTGGCTAGGCGTGCTGCAGCGTCAGGTCTGCGCAGGTCTTGTGTGTGCTGCGTGCGGTCGAGCAGGGTGACGGAAACGCGACCGCGCCGCGGTGGGAGGACTGCGTCGCCAGGAGTTGAAGCAGCCGGGCGCTCTGGATCAGGCCCATGTGGCTGAATGCTTGCGGGAAGTTGCCGAGCTGGCGCTGCTGGACGGGGTCGTACTCCTCGGCCAGGAGGCCGAGGTCGTTGCGCAGTGCGAGGAGGCGTTCGAACAGGGCGTGGGCCTCGTCGAGGCGGCCGGTCAGGGCCAGGGCGTCTACGAGCCAGAAGGAGCAGAGGACGAATGTGCCCTCGTCTCCGCTCAGGCCGTCCACCCCGGTGTGGTCGCCGATGGTCGGGTAACGGCGCACAAGCCCGTCAGACGTGGAGAGTTCACGGCGCACTGCGTCCACGGTGCCGATGACGCGCGGGTCGTTCGGCGGTAGGAAGCCAACGCGGGGGATCAGCAGCGTGGCGGCGTCGAGTTCCTTGGAACCGTAGGACTGGGTAAAGGTGTTGCGCACCGGATCGAAGCCCCTGGTGCAGACCTCGTGGTGGATGGTTGCCCGCAGCTCGGTCAGGCGGGCCAGGTCGATGTCGAGCGCGCCGGCTTCGGCCAGGCGGATGGTGCGGTCGATCGCCACCCAGGCCATCACCTTGGAGTGGACGAAGTGCTGGCGTGCCCCGCGGATCTCCCAGATCCCCTCGTCGGGCTCCCGCCAGCGCTGTGCCAGGTGCTCGACGAGCCGCTGGTGCAGGACCGCGGTGTCGGCACAGTGGGCCACACCGCTCTCGTGCGCGAGGTACAGGGTCTCGATCACCTCGCCGTACACGTCGAGCTGGAGCTGGTCCGCCGCCCCGTTCCCGACCCGCACCGGCGTCGAGCCCTCATACCCGGGCAGCCAGGGCAACTCCCGTTCCCGAAGATCACGCTCTCCGGTGATCGCGTACATGATCTGCAGGTTCTCTGGGTCGCCGGCCACGGAACGCAGAAGCCAGCGCCGCCATGCCTGCGCCTCCTGCCGGTAGCCGGTCTCCAGTAACGCGGCCAGGGTCGTAGCGGCGTCGCGCAGCCAGGTGAAGCGGTAGTCCCAATTGCGTCGGCCGCCGATCTCCTCGGGCAGCGAGGTGGTCGGCGCGGCGACGATCCCGCCGCTCGGGTGGTAGGTCAGTGCCTTCAGTGCGATCAAGGAACGGACCACGGCCTCACGGTAGGGGCCGTCGTAGGTGCACTGCTGCGTCCAGTCCTGCCAGAAGGCGAGCGTCTCGGTGAGCGCCGCGTGCGGGTCGGGGATCTCCGGAGCCGGTGCGTGGGACGGGCACCAGCTGAGCACGAACGCCACGCTCTGCCCGGCGCGGATGGCAAAGGCACTGACGACGACCCCGTCCTTCTCCGCCTGCGGGACGCAGGTGTCGAGCCACAGTGCGTCCGCGCCGGCCTCCGCGACCATGCGCCCATCGGCCTCGTGGATCCACGGGCTGACGCTGCCGTATCCCGGCCGCGGACGCATGGCCGAAACCATTGCCACCTCACCGGCCAGACCCTCGACGATCCGGATCACCTGCGGTGCCCCGTCGCGAGGCGGCATGAAGTCCAGGACGCGGACCGACCCGGCCGGTGTGCGCCAGATCGATTCGAGGACGAGCGTGTCACCGCGGTACCGGCGCTCGGTGACCGCTCCGGGCCCGGAGGGGCCAGGCGCGGCCGGGGCGATCTGCCAGGTGCCGTGCTTGTGCGTGCCGAGCAGGCCGGCGAAGACGGCCGACGAGTCGAACCGGGGCAGGCACAGCCAGTCGATCGAACCGTCGTCGCAGACGTGGGCACTGGTCTGCATGTCGCCGATCAGGCCGTACTGCTCGATGCGCGGGAGGCGTTTCATCGTGTGGGTCTCCGTAGTCCCCGTGGACCCGGGGGTGGCTTCGGGGCCGCCGGGGCGGCCGGGAAGTGTCGGTGTGAGAGGCACGGTGGTTACCGGTCCGGGGGAGGTCTGTTCTGCCCCGGCCGGGGATCCACGTCCCGTGGAGCAAATGCGGCCGGTTACTCGCTCACCACGAAGAGCCAGCCACGCCATGGGACCGAGAATCAGCGCGATCAGAACTGCCCCGGCGGCGGTCATGTCCGGGGCACCGACGCGGCCAGAACCACGCACGCGAGGGCGAGAGCGAAGACCGCGCCGCGCAGCACGTTGATCGGCGGCTTCCACCAGCGCCGTCTCTGGACCGACTTCGCAGGGGCCACGTCGTGGGCCTGCACGGCAGCGATAAGGTCTTGGGTCGCCTCGGCCAGCCTGACCAGATGAACCCTGCTGGGCATGTAGCCATCGGGGAGGCCGCCCGAACAGAGCTGCTGCGCACGGAGCAGGGCCGGCTCTTGCGAAGGCGTCAGAGCTCCGAGCTGGCTGACGTGTCCTCGCAGCCGCAGTGCGAGGTCTTCCACATCGGCGGCAGTATCGGGTAACGGCGAGTCCTCGCCCAGCACGAGCGCCACCGTTTCCGTCGCCGAGGCCGCCGGGTCACGTCGCAGGATGGGCTCACCAAGGGCGTGGCTTCTCCTTCCCTGATCACTCAGTTGGCACGCCCGGCGAAGGGCCAGCGAGGGACGCATGACGCAACTCCTAGGTGAATCAAGCCAACTTGAGCGAGGAACGCTGTGCACCGCAGGCAACTGACGTGCAAGGTGAGTGATCCTGCGGCTACGTTGAGCGAACCGCGAATCCCTGTCAGGGGGTATGCCTACGCGGCCCTCAAGGCCGTCAAAGGCGTCAAAGATCATTTCGGAACCGAGGGGCAGTACATGGCCCGTGAGAGAAACGTCGCCCTTGCCGCGCTCCTGCGCGAAGCGGGCTGGTCCCAGCCCCAAGCAGCCGCCGCGGTCGCTCGCGTTGCCGCGGAGAGCGGTGTACGCGAACTGGAGGCTATTTCCCGCTCCCACATCGCCATGTGGGTCCAGGGCACGAAGCCCAGTGGACGAGCGCCTCATATCCTGCGTGAGACGCTGTCCCGCAGGCTCGGCCGACGCCTCACCCTCGCTGACCTCGGACTGGAAGATGGGCCGACAGGATCCACTGACAGTAGTTCTGACTGGAGCGTCGACCCTCTGACCGTGCTGGCCGAGCTGGGAAGCGACGATCTGGACATGCACCGACGCAAGCTGTTGGCTACCACCGCGTACTCGGCCGCCGGCC
The DNA here is from genome assembly GCF_044544295.1 of Streptomyces sp. NPDC053750. Classification (NCBI taxonomy): domain Bacteria; kingdom Bacillati; phylum Actinomycetota; class Actinomycetes; order Kitasatosporales; family Streptomycetaceae; genus Streptomyces; species Streptomyces sp. NPDC053750. The sequence goes on from NZ_JBITXB010000008.1 coordinate 46,279, forward strand.
TCGTCCTGCCTGCCGCTCCATGGTGGGCAGCCGCCCCGGCCGCGGCGGCCTCGCGCCCTGCAGTCTCCTCCCGGCTGGTGACTCAGGCTGACATCGACGATGTCCGCAAACTGACCACCTTCTACTCCGCGAGGGACCAGCAGCGCGGTGGAGCCTCGGGGCGCTCGGCCCTGGCCGGCCATCTTCGCGACGAAGCGGTGCCGCTCCTGGGCAGCAGGTTCCGAACGGAACAGCACCGCCGGGATACGTACTCGGCCGTGGCAGAGATGACCTACCTCGCAGGCTGGATGGCCTTCGACGCCTCCGAGCATCGGACCGCCCAGCGCTACCTCACCCTCGCCGCACGCATTGCGGCCGAAGCCGCAGACGGACCGCTGGGCGGCCACATCCTGCGTGCCCTCGCCCATCAAGCAGTCGACCTCGGGCACCCACGCAGAGCGCTCGACCTGGCCGATGCCTCCATGTCCCGCACCCACTACGGCCAGGCCAGCTCGCGGGAGAAGGCCCTGCTCGCGGTAGTCCATGCCCGCGCCCTGGCCGCCGGCGGCGACCGCCGCGGCACTCTCGCGGCCATCAGTCGCGCGGAGAGGGACCTCGCACGTGCCGATAACGAAGGTGCCCCCGACCGCGTCAGCTTCTTCCAGGAAGCCTCCCTCGCCCACGAGACTGCGTGTGCCTTGCGGGACCTGGGAAATCCTCTCGACGCGGAGTTGCATTTCCAGCGCAGCGTCGCCACCCGCCGGCGGCAGCAGTATGCCCGTACCCACAGTGTGACCCTCGGCTACCTCGGTGCTGTCCAGGTCCAGCAGGGACGCCTCGCTGAGGCATGTGGTACCTGGGGACAAGCACTGGACGCCATGGCTGGCGTCCAGTCCGGCCGCGCCCGCGACGTCATCGTCCGCATGCAGAGCGACCTCTCGCCTGTGCGGCAACGTGGTGGCCGCCACGTCGCCGAACTGGACCGCCGGGCGCGGGAAATGCTGCGCGCCATAGGCTGACCACAGGGCACGTCCGCAGCTATTGACGGCAGCTGCTGAACACGCGACCCCGTTAGAGAGGAACGAGCGCCGATGGCAACGTACGAGGTCGAATCGATCGCAACGGTGGTCGGGGGCCACACCCGCGTTCAGGACGATTACCAGGGCGGAGTCGAGTCGGTCATCCGACTCAACGAGGCGTACCCCCTTGAGACGCTGCAGGGAATCGAAGAGTTTTCCCACCTGACGGTGACCTGGCTCTTCCACCTGGCGCGACCGGAAGACGTCCAGCTCCACGCACGCAGCCCCCGCGGGAATCCGGACTGGCCGTCGACCGGTACCTTCGTCCACCGCAACCATCGGCGTCCCAATCAACTGGCGATCAGCTACCCGCGGCTGCTCGAGGTCGAGGGACGGGACCTGTTGGTCACCGATCTCGATGCTGTAGACGGAACGCCCGTGATCGACTTGGCACCGTACTTCGAACAGATGGGGCCTCGTGGCCCGATCCGTCAGCCCGCCTGGCCCGGCGAGATGCTCGAACCGAATTACTGGGCGAAGGCAAGCGAACGGCCCTCGGAGCGCCCTGTGTGACAGAAGCGACTGAGCTGCCCGGCTTGCCATTTGCATCGTCGGCAACCAACTGGAGGTCTGGCTCAAGCTGCAGCCCTCGCGTCTTGGAACTCACACCACGTCTCCTCGCCGCTGCTCTCCCATGCGTCTGAGATCGCATCGACCAGCCGGATCCCGCGCCCCGATTCACCGTCGGGTCCGGCTTCCTTGAGCACAGCGGGCGCCGGGTTGTGGTCGGTTACCGAGACACGCACCACGTCGACGCCCACCGTGATGCGGAGCACGACTTCGCCCTCACCGTGGACTACGGCGTTGGTGACCAGCTCCGAGACGGCCAGTACGACGAGCCCCGCCACCGGCTCCGAAACACGGCACCGCCGCAGGAACGCCCTGGCTATGCGCCGCATCTCCCCGATCTTCGCGAGGTCGGGGAGAAGGGCCACCTGACAGGCATGGGATGCCGCCGGTACCTCTGCCCTCGCCCATGCGCCGGGCTCGTCTTCCTGAACCGGCCTGACGCATGACGCGCCTGCTGTAGCCGCACAGCTACGGATGCCCCCGCCGGGCGGGGCCGCCTCTTGGAGCCTGGTCATGTGGGCTATGGCACCGCGCGGCGACGCCGTCGACCAGGGGAATCCAGAGGGGGAAAAATATGTCAAGGGGGAAACTGCAGGGGGGAATTGAGGCCATGATTGGATTCCGCCCACCAACAGAGGTCACACTCATGCCAGACCCCTTCGCCGACCTGCTCCTCCGGCTTCGGCAGGAGGCGGGCCGGACTCAGGAGGAGCAGGCGGAGGCGATCAACGCTGTCTCCGGCCGGGACACCATGACCCGCCGAGAGATCAGCCGTTATGAGAACTTCGAGAACATTCCTACCAACCACACGATCGGCCACATCGCGGCGGCCTGCGGTGTCCCCTTCGAGGAACTGCAGCGAGAGGCCAAGGCCGCCCGCGCTCGGAAGAGAAAGGGGCATGCCGATGCAGGGGAGGAGCAAGACGCCGTGAAGCGTCGCACGCTCCTGGGTAGCGCCACCATCGGCGTGAGCGTGGCCGCCGAGCCCTGGGGGCGCCTCGCCTTCGCCCTCAGCAAGGGGGCCAAGATCGATTCGCCCGCTGCCGCCGCGCTCATCGACCGAGCCGCTGAACTGCACGTCCAGGAACTCAACCTCAGCGCGCGGCGGCTACAAAAAACGGTCGAGTCGCATCTTGACGCGATCACTGCGGCCCTACCTCGTGCAGGCGATCACGAAGGCGCTCTCACCATCGCCGCCGGTGAAACCGCCGCTCTGGCCGGTTGGGTGGCCTGGGACCTGGGGGAGCACGACAAAGCCAACGCCTACTACAAAGTCACGTCGCAGTGCGCGGCGGCTGCCGGGCATCCTCCACTCCGAGCCCTGGCCCTGACCTACAGCAGCTACGGCGCTTTGACGCCAAAGGCGAAGATGGAGTTCCTCTCCCAAGCCGCCAACGACGTGCGCGGCCACGGTAACGCTACTGCTGCCGCCTGGGTTCTCGGTAGGCATGCGGAAGAAGCTGCGGCGGCCGGCGACGAGGTGGGGGCGCTCCGGGCGCTAGACCGAGCGCGCTTCGCTTACGATTTCGCGGACCACGCCAGCGAGCAGGCATGGGTCAGGTTCGTGACTCCATACCGCATGGACTCGTTGGCCCTGTCCGTGTACGGCCAGCTGAGGCGTCCCGAGCTCACGTCCACAGCTGATACCGCGGTCGACCGCCTCGGAGACGGACTACCGGACGGGGGCGTCGTGGTCCTCGGTGATCTCGCTACGGCCCTACTGCGTGGGGGGGACGTCGATCAAGGGGTGTACGTGTCACGTCAGTTCGTCGCAGCTGCAGAGGCCAAGCCCAACACGATGGGCAAGGAGCGCGCATCGACTATCGCCTCGTCGCTCCCTGACAGTGAGCAGGAACTCGGCCGCCATCTAAGGAAGTTCGCATCCTGAGACCCCACACGCAGTAGGCGGGTAAGCCCAGGACGCGAGCGCCGTCGTACGGGCGGCCCGGCGCTCCGCAGAACCTATGCCGTCTCCTCGTTAACCCAGGACAGGTACGCCTCCGACCCGCCGGTCACGGGCAGCGTGATCCACTGGGGAACGTCGTAGGGGTGTTTCTCGTGCAGCCACGCCTCCAGTGCCGGGAGACGGTCCGTCGTAGTCATGTACGAGATCCGCCACTCCTGCGCCGTCTCGACCTTCCCCTTCCACCAGTAGAAGGCTGTGATCGGCGCATCAATGTGAACGCCCGCTGCCAGCTTGCTCTCGACCGCGCCACGGGCCAACGCCTTCGCCTGATCCTCGTTGTCGCTGGTCGTCTGCGCGATCACAATCTCGTTGGCCATGCAATTACCTCTCCAGTTCAGTTACCGCGACTCTACCGAGCCGTCAAGGGCACACGTCACGCTGCTGCAACAGCATCATCCCGGCCGTGCCGGACCATCCGCTAAACAGAGCGACGTGATCATGCGGGTCACCGAGCCATCGAGGCGGCGACGCCCCTGTCGAAGGACGGTCACGGGTAGTTGCGGCATCGAAAGCGGAACCCCGCAATTAGGGGGGCACAGAGCCGCGGGCACACCCGAGTGCGTGACCTGTGAACGTCGACCGCACGACGGCCCGTCCGCTACTGATGGACTTCAAGCGGGTCCCCGTCGTGCCGTCGGAGTGGGATCTTGACTCTATGGCCGCGGAGATGACGACGGCCGACGCGGCCACCAAGACCGAGTACGCCCAGTTTCGCGAGACGTACGGCACGGACGTCACCGAGGTGCGAAGGATACGAGTTCCTCCTCGCAAGTTGCGCATGGCGACCTACAAAGCCCCGTATGAGGCCACGCGACCGAGTGGCAAGCAGAGGCTCAGTACCGTGTCGACTGCCTGCATGGCCGTGCAGCGCCGTGACCCTGGAAATGGAGAGGGATCCATGTAACCCTCACGAACACTCCGACACTCAGGTGTTGTAGCTCTTCAGTTTCACTTCGCTCCCCAATTGCCTGCGCCCTCCACTGATATGTCTGCAGCGTAGCCGGCGACCTCCGCCGCCTTCTTTTCGGAGGTCGCCGGCCGCTCGTCCGGGCTGGTCCCTGGCATCGTGCACATCGACATCACGGTGCGACCGAGTCAGGTGAAGGAGGAGCACGCCTTGCCCCTCTTCTCCGACGGAACGCCCCCTGCGTCTTTCGGTTGGTCTTCCCGCGGCTCGGCATTCGCCCACGGCAGACGAGAAATAGCCCCGAAGGACTGGAACCCCCTCTGGGAATATGTCAACGTACAACGTCCCGGAAAATGCCAGGTCAGTGGCGGGATTCAGGATTCCAGGCCGACGTGCACGTCGGCCATGACGGCGTCCGACACCTCGCGCTGCTCGGCCTCATCGCGGAGGCCCCGACCCAAGGAGCACCCCTGTCGAATGCCGCTCTCCGATCGGTCCGATTCAACGCCCCCATCTGCTCGGCACTTGGCGCCCTGAACGTATGGACCACATCGGAGCGAGAGGATTGCGCCGCTCCTCCCCGGCGCTGTGCCTCTGTGTTTGTGCGACCGCGTTGACAACGGACTCGGGGTGTTCGTGACGGACGGCGCGGCCTCGTTCTCCGATCGCGCCGACTGGCCCCCTGTGTTTCGTCCGTTGCAATCGTCCGTGAGTTGCCCTGCGGGGCGCAACATAGACCACGATCGCCGGTTGGCCAAACCGGCGATCGTGACGACCATTGAGGTGTTCAGAGCGGCTGTGCTTGGCGGTGGAGCCGTTCGGACACCATGGCCCTTCATGTCGGCGACCAGTAGTCCCCGTAACTGACAAAGTTTGCCCATCAGTTGCGGCGGAGTGGGTGCAAGTCGAGCACTGCCGCTTGGGCCGCCGACATATCTGGAACATCCGAGGAAACATCAATGGCTCGTCCACCTGCGCTCAAGCTCGCCGAGGTCCTAGCGGAAATCAGGATGAGCCCGTCGGCTTTCTATCGCCTGCGCGCTCGCGGTCAGGCACCCCGAATGATCAAGCTGCCCAATGGTGAACTGCGCTGCCGCCGCGCCGATCTGGATGCGTGGTGGGATGCGTGTGAAAGGGATACGCCTGGATGGCGATGAGTTATAGCATCCGCTTCTGGGAGATACGTGAGCGCCCCGACCGGCGCAAGCCTTTCCAGATTCGGTGGACGGTTAACGGGCGAGAGAAGTCTGAGTCCTTCATCGCGTTCGCGCTTGCTGACAGCCGGCGTGCGAAGCTGATGACAGCCGCGCGCGAGGGTGAGCCGTTTGACGAGCACACAGGTCTGCCAGCATCCGAGTTGCGGGCCATCAAGCAGCGCACTACGTGGTACGACCTGGTGCACGAATACATCGAGCAAAGATGGGAGCGCACGCCAGGGAACACCCGCCGCACCCTGGCTGATGCCTTCGCTACGGTCACGCCCGCCCTGGTACGCCCCGGCGCAGCGTATTCCGATCCACGGGTACTGCGGCGTGCCCTGTACTCGTGGGCATTCAACAAGAAAGCCTGGGAGTGCGAGCCCACCGAGGAGTGGCTCCACGCGCTGGACTGGATGAAGCGCAACTCGCTGCCGGTCAGCGCCCTCGCGGAAGCCGACGTTCTGAGGCGGGCCCTCGATGCGATGTGCCGCAAGCTGGACGGCAAGGCGGCTGCGGCTAAAACAGCCCGACGCAAGAGGGCTGCGTTCAACGAAGCTCTCAACACTGCAGTGGAGAAGGGGTACTTCGCAGAGAATCCCCTCAAGGGGCTCCGGTGGCAGGCGCCAGCAGTCAATGAGGAGGTGGATCCGGCCGCCGTTCCCAATCCGGCCCAGGTGCTTCGGCTGCTCGAGGCCGTTGCTCGCCAGCGGGGGCGGGGTCCTCATCTTGAAGCATTCTTCGGTTGCATGTACTTCGCGGCTATGCGGCCAGCTGAGGTCATCCACCTTCGGATCGAGCAATGCCACTTGCCAAAGACGGGATGGGGGATGCTGAACCTCTCGGGCGGGGTCGTCACGTCTGGCAAGGAGTGGACCGACGACGGTGAGGTGCACGAGGTGCACTCGCTCAAGCGTCGCGCGGTAAGCGCGACGCGGCCTGTTCCCATCCCGCCGCAGTTCGTACGCATGCTGCGTGCCCATGTGAATCGGTTCGACGTGGCACCTGACGGTCGACTTTTCCGGAACCAGGCTGGCAACTACGTGGACGCTGCCGCCTACGGCATCACATGGGCGCGGGCCCGGGAATACGCCCTGACCCGTACTGAGCGCACTTCTCGCCTGGCCAAGCGGCCTTACGATCTCCGTCATGCCGGGATCTCGTTCTGGCTCTACTCCGGAGTGGACCCGGCCGAGTGCGCCCGCCGCGCCGGCCAGAGCATCGAGGTTCTCTTTCGCCACTACGCCAAGTTCCTTGACGGCCTTCGAGAGCAGGCGAACCGTCTCATCGAGCAGTCCATGAACGAGTGGCAGCGCGTCAGTCAAGGTGACGTACCCGAGGGCTGAACCGGGGGTTTGGTCCGTGACTGGTCCGGAAGCACTGGTCAGGAGGGGTGCAGTCGTGGGAGGAATTGGGAGTTAGCGCGCAAGTCGGGCCCGGTCGAGAGCGGGTTGCACGAAGGGCGCCTGACGGGTGAAAACCCAGGTCAGGCGCCTTTCCTCGTGCCTCTAGAAGAAGCCGAGCTTCTTCGGCGAGTATGACACCAGCAGATTCTTGGTCTGCTGGTAGTGCTCCAGCATCATCTTGTGCGTCTCACGGCCGATCCCCGACTGCTTGTAGCCGCCGAAGGCGGCATGCGCCGGGTACGCGTGATAGCAGTTCGTCCAGACGCGCCCCGCCTGGATCGCGCGGCCCGCGCGGTAGGCGGTGTTCATGTCGCGGGTCCACACGCCGGCGCCGAGACCGTACAGGGTGTCGTTGGCGGTCTTGATCGCGTCGTCGAAGTCGTTGAACGACGTGACCGACACGACCGGCCCGAAGATCTCCTCCTGGAAGATCCGCATGCGGTTGTGGCCCTCGAAGATCGTCGGCTGGACGTAGTAGCCGCCCTTCAACTCGCCGTCGTGCTCGATGCGTTCACCGCCGGTGAGTACCTTCGCGCCCTCCTGCCGGCCGATGTCCAGGTAGGAGAGGATCTTCTCCAGCTGGTCGTTGGACGCCTGCGCGCCGATCATGGTGTCGGTGTCCAGGGGATGCCCCGGCTTGATCAGCTCGGTGCGGGCGACGGCCGCCTTGATGAACTCGGCGTAGGCGCCGCGCTGGACCAGCGCCCGGGACGGGCACGTGCACACCTCGCCCTGGTTGAGGGCGAACATCGTGAAGCCCTCGAGCGCCTTGTCGCGGAAGTCGTCGTCCTTGGCCCAGACGTCGTCGAAGAAGATGTTCGGCGACTTGCCGCCCAGCTCCAGCGTGACGGGTTTGATGTTCTCCGAGGCGTACTGCATGATCAGCCGCCCGGTGGTGGTCTCCCCGGTGAACGCCACCTTCGCCACCCGCGGGCTGGACGCGAGTGGCTTGCCCGCCTCCACTCCGAAGCCGTTGACGACGTTCAGGACACCGGGCGGCAGCAGGTCCGCGACCAGGCTCAGCCAGTAGTGGATCGAGGCCGGCGTCTGCTCGGCGGGTTTCAGGACCACCGCGTTCCCGGCGGCGAGGGCGGGGGCGAGCTTCCAGGCCGCCATCAGGATCGGGAAGTTCCAGGGGATGATCTGGGCGACGACTCCCAGCGGCTCGTGGAAGTGGTACGCCACGGTGTCGTCGTCGACCTCGCCCAGCGAGCCCTCCTGCGCACGGATCGCTCCGGCGAAGTAGCGGAAGTGGTCGATGGCGAGCGGGATGTCGGCCGCCAGCGTCTCGCGCACCGGCTTTCCGTTCTCCCAGCTCTCGGCGACCGCGAGGCGTTCCAGGTTCGCCTCCATGCGCTCGGCGATCTTCAGCAGGATGTCGGAACGCTCGGTCACCGAGGTACGGCCCCATCCCGGGGCAGCCTCGTGCGCGGCGTCGAGCGCCCGCTCGACGTCCTCCGCCGTACCGCGCGCGACCTCCGTGAACGGCTGACCGTTCACCGGGGACGGGTTCTCGAAGTACTGGCCGCGCGTGGGCGGCACGTACTCGCCGCCGATGAAGTGGTCGTAGCGCGACGCGTAGGAGACGATCGCGCCCTCGGTGCCGGGCGCCGCGTAACGGGTCATCCTGTCTGCCTCCCTCATCGGGCGCTGCCCGCCGTTGGACAGCTCTGCGCGCGAGGCTAGGGAGCGGGACGTTGCGGAGACGTTGCGTGTGCGGTCGCCGGGGCCACGGCCGTGCCCGCCGCTTTCCGGGAGGCGGTCACCATCCGTTCGGCGCCGTCAGCTCGGACTCCAGCGCGGCGAGCCGGGAGCGGGCGGCCGCCGTGGGCCGGACCGCGGCCAGCGCGCGCCAGACGTCGAGATCGTCCTCACCCCACGGCGCGTGCGCCCAGTCGGCCAGCAGGTCGGGATCGCGGCAGGCGATCAGCGCGCTGCGCAGACCGTCGGCGAGCCGGCGCCTGAGCCGGGCCACCGCCGGGGCCTGGGAGCCGGGCAGCAACGGGCCGGCGTACGCCGTCGCCGCCGCCGTGACCGCACCGGCCCGCAGACGACGCTCGACGAGGACGGCGTCGGACTCCACGGGTATCGCGAGCCGGTACGGCCGGGACACCAGCCGGCCGGGCCCCAGGACCCCGCGCAACCGGGCCAGTTCGGCACGCAACGTCACCGGTGTCACCGTCTCGTCCTCGTACAGCGCGCACAGCAACTCGTCACCGGTCATGCCCTCCGGGTGGTGGGCCAGCAGCACGACGATCTCGCTGTGCCGCCGGCTCAGCCGCACGCGGCGACCGTCCGCGGTCAGCAGCGCCTCGTCCCGGCCCAACGCGGTCAGCTCGGCCGCGTCGGCGCCGGGCCCCTCGGGAGTGAGCAGTGCCAGCTGCGACTCGGCGGCACGCGCCACCGCCTGGACGAAGCCCAGACTGTGCGGATGCGCCAGCCCGTCCCCGCCGGTGATGTCCACGGCGCCGAGCACCCGCCCGGTGCGGGGGTCGTGCACCGGCGCCGCCGCGCACGTCCACGGCTGGACCCGCCGGATGAAGTGCTCGGCCGCGAAGACCTGGACCGGCCGGCCCACGGCCATCGCCGTGCCCGGGGCGTTCGTCCCCACCGCGGACTCCGCCCACCGGGCGCCCGGCACGAAGTTCATCCCACCTGCCCGGCGCCGGGCGGCCGGATGCCCTTCGACCCACAGCAGCCTGCCGTGCGCGTCGCACACCGCGAGCAGGTGCTCACCGTCGGCGGCGAACGTGCCCATGAGCTCCCGGAACAGGGGCATCACCCGGGCCAGCGGATGTTCGGCCCGATAGGCGCCGAGGTCACCGTCCATCAGCTCCACGCTCGCGGTGCCGTCCGGGCCGACCCCGGCCCGGACCGAGCGCCGCCAGGACTCCGCCACCACCGCACGCACGGGCCGCGGCACCGTCCCCGCCTCGGTGAACGTCTCGTGCGCGCGCCGCAGCGTCCGCGCGCGCTCGGCGGGGTCCGCCCCCGGTTCCAGAGCCAGCCACGAATCGGTCAACTCGGCCTCCCGGACGGTGTGATGCGACGGGGACATCGTCACTCCGCCGGTACGCCCGGACAACCACTTCGACCGGCCGGGTCACCCGAACGTGGCAGTGCGCCGGGAGTCAGGCGAAGTTGACCAGTCTGATGTACCGGGTCCAGTCCCACAGGGGCCCCGGATCCGTGTGGTCGCTGCCCGGCACCTCGTGATGGGCGATGATGTGCGTGCGGTCCCTGGGAATCCCGTACGTGGCGCAGATCGCCGCCGTGAGCCGGGCCGACTGCTCGTAGAGGGCGTCGGTGAAGTACTCGGGCCTGTCCACCCATCCTTCGTGTTCGATTCCGATGCTGCGTGTGTTGTAGTTCCAGTTCCCCGCGTGCCAGGCGACGTCCGCCTCACGGACGCACTGCGCCACGTGTCCGTCGGAGGACCGGACGACGTAGTGCGCGGACACCTGCCGGGAGGGGTCGCGGAAGATGGCGAGGGTGTCGGCGTAGGTCTCCTGCGTCACGTGGATGACCACGTGGTCGACGGGATAGGTGGCGGGACGGCTCGACGGGGTGTAGTTGGCCGTGCTCGCCGGCTGCCACTCGGCGGAGGGGTAGTCGACGGCCCGGGGACGTGCGGTGGCGCGTGTGCCGGAGAACAGGGTGAGCGGGACGGTGGCGAGTGCGGCGCCCTTCAGGAGTCGCCGCCTGGTCGGAACCGGTGCTGTCCTTTCCCCTTCCATGGGGACTGCCTTTCGTCGGTGGGGGCTTGCTGCGAGGTGCGTCCGCGCGAATCACCGTACGGGGGCTGCGGGTTGCGCAGTAGTGCGCCGCGCCGTTCCGTGGACAGCCGCCGCCTTGTGGACACCGTGCTCACTCGATCGAGTGATGAGGGTCGATCGATGCAGGTGGGCGAGGGACGGACGACGAGGCAGGAAGACAGGAAGACAGGACGGGGCGGACAGGGCGGACGGGCTCAGGCCCGCTCCGCCACCACCGCCGGATCGTCCAGCACGGCCCGCACCACCGCGTGCGCGGCGCCGAGCAGCGGCCCGCGCGGACCCAGCTCCGACACGGAGACCGGGCAGGCCGGGCCGGCCGTGCGCCGGGCCAGTTCGTCCCGCAGAGACGGCAGCAGCCAGGGGGCGAGTCCGGCCAGGGCTCCGCCGAGCACCACGCTCTCGGGGTCGAGCAGGTTGACCGCACCGGTGAGCGCGATGCCGAGCGCCGTCCCCGCGTCGCGCAGGGCCCGCCGGACCGCCTCGTCGCCCTCCGCGGCTCGCCCCGCGAGGACTCCGACGCGATCCTCGCCCGGCTCCACGCCGGCCGCGCGCAGTACCGCGCTCTCACCGGCGTACTGCTCCAGGCATCCTCGCCCGCCGCAGGCGCACTCCGGCCCGTCGGGACGGACCGGCACATGACCCAGCTCGCCGGCGAATCCGCGGGTTCCGCGCAGCAACTGCCCGTCGACGACCACGGCCGCACCGATACCGATCTCCGCCGAGACGTGCAGGAAGTCGCGGGGGGTGCCGTCACCGAGCCAGAGCTCGGCGAGCGCCCCGAAGTTGGCCTCGTTGTCCACGGTCAGCGGCAGATCCGCGGGCAGCAGCGCGCCGAGGTCCGCGTCGTGCCAGTCGAGGTTGGGGGCGCGTACGACGGTCCGGGCGTCCCGCGCCACGAGACCCGGGACGGCCACCGCGAGGCCGGCCGGCCACAGGCCCTCGGCCTCCGAGTCGGCGACGACCTGCCGCACCAGGCCGGCGAGCTGCTCGAGCACCGGCTCCGGTGAGCGGCCACGATTGCTGCCGTACCGAACGACACGCGAGCGCACCTGGCCGCGCAGATCGACCGCGCAGACCGAGAGGTGGTCGACTCCCACCTCCGCTCCGATGCCCGCCGGACCCCGCGCGCTGACGGCGAGCGCCGAGCCGGGCCGGCCGACCCGGCCGGGGCGCTCGGGGCCCAGCTCCTCCAGCAGGCCCGAGCGGATGAGTTCGTCCACGAGGGTCGAGACCGCGGCCCGCGTCAGCCCGATCCGTGAGGCGACGGCGGCCCGGGACAGCGGACCCTCGGCGCTGACGGTGTGCATCACGCGCGCGAGGTTGCGGCGGCGCATGCCCTGCTGGGTGTCCGGCAGCGCGCGCCCGGCGCGGGCCGGGTGGGCTTCGTGGGACGGTGCGGTCATTCCTCCGTCATTCCTTTGTCGTTCCTCCGTCGGTTCCCGGCCGGGAACCGGCCGGACCGGCCTCGGGTGCGTGCCCCCGGCCACCGGTCCGGCCGGCATGTCGGTCCCCGGCGGCCTGCCTCGGAGGGCGTCCGGGAGGCAGCCTCCGACGGCGATGTCGCGCGTCGGTGGCGTGCCGCAGGAACGCCGGTGACGGTGCCTGGCGGCATCGTCCGTCCGGGTGCGTCTCAGCGGGAGTCCGCGCTCCGTTCCAGCAACGGTGCCGCGTCGGAGAGTACCCCGGTGATCCTCGCCAGCGTCGCCCCGTCCCGTTCCACGGCGTCGAGGACGGGCCCGGCCGCCGTGTCCCAGCGCCGGGCGACCGCAGCCGCGTCCTCGCCGGTCAGCAGGCCGGCCGCCTGCGCCGCGGCGCCGAGCGCGACCAGTTCCCTGGCCTCGGGGATCTGGACAGGACGTCCGGAAAGCCGCCGTACGGTCTGCTGCCACGCCGTACCGCGTGCGCCGCCGCCGATCAGCAGCAGGGGCGCGGACGGGTCCGCGTCGGCGTCGAGGACCAGGTCGAGCGCGCCGAGCAACGAGTGGACGGCGCCGTCGTAGGCGGCCTGGAGCAGCTGGCCCCCGGTCGTGTCGTGGCGCAGCCCGTGCAGGAGGCCGGAGGAGTGCGGCAGGTTCGGGGTGCGTTCACCGTCCAGGTAGGGCAGGAGTGTGACGTCGGTGCCGGGTTCGACGGCCTCCCGGTCCAGGCCCAGCAGGGCCGCGACGCGGTCGACGGCGAGCGTGCAGTTGAGGGTGCAGGCCAGCGGCAGCCAGTCGCCGCGTGCGTCGGCGAAGCCCGCGACGGTGCCGGTCGGGTCGGCGGGCCGTCGCTGCGACACGGCGTACACGGTGCCGGACGTGCCCAGGCTCATCACCGGCACGCCCGGGCGCAGTCCGAGGCCCAGCGCGGCGGCCGCGTTGTCGCCGGTGCCGGCGGCGACCAGGGTGCCCTTGGAGAACGGCAGGTCGTGGGCGTCGCGCACGGTGCCGGCCACCTCGCCGGGCCGGACCACCCGCGGCAGCAACGCCGGATCGAGCCCCACGCGCGCGAGGATGTCCTCGTCGTACGCCTCCGTACCGGACGCCCACCAACCGGTGCCGGACGCGTCGCCGCGGTCGGTGGTCCCCTCACCGGTGAGCCGCCCGGTGAGGTAGTCGTGGGGGAGACGTACGGCCCTCGCCGCGCGGGCCGCGTCCGGCTCGTGCTCGGCCAGCCAGGCCCACTTGGTGACCGTGAAGGAGGCACTGGGCACGCTGCCCGTGCGCTCCGCCCAGGTCTTGGGCCCGCCCAGCTCGTCGATCAGACGGCGGGCCTGCGGCGCCGAGCGCACGTCGTTCCACAGGAGAGCGGGACGCACCGGTTCGCCCCGGGCGTCCAGCGTGACGAGTCCGTGCTGCTGCCCGCCGATCGACACCGCGGCGGCCTCGCGCGCCGCGTCACCGCACTGGTTCAGGGCGTCGACCAGCGCGTCCCACCACTGACGCGGGTCGCTCTCGCGGCCGGCCCCGGAGGACACGGTGTGGGACGCCTGGCCGCTGGCGACGACCTGGCCGGTGGCCGCGTCGACGACCAGCGCCTTGGTGGACTGGGTGGACGTGTCCACGCCGACGACGAGCGGACCCTCGGCTGCTGACATCGGGCTTCTCCCTCTTCCGCGGCTCGCGGGATCTGACTGGCCTGACCTGGGATTCTGTGGCTCCAGGGCCTTAGGCGGCCCGGCGTCACCCGTTCGGCGACACCTTGTCCCTTCCCAGGAACGTGTGTGCATACTAATTTGTAAAGCGCCATGACGAAATAGTCGTCAGCGATTGGCCGGGCAGTGATTGGTCGGACAACGATTGGCCGGACCACGATTGGTCGGCAGCGAGTGAGGAGCCGCGGAATGAACTACCAGCCCACTCCCGAGGACAGGTTCACGTTCGGTTTGTGGACGGTCGGCTGGCAGGGCCGGGACCCGTTCGGTGATGCCACCCGGCGTGCCCTGGACCCGGTGGAGTCCGTGCAGCGCCTGGCCGAGCTGGGGGCGTACGGGGTCACCTTCCACGACGACGACCTGATCCCGTTCGGGTCGAACGACACGGAGCGGGAGGCGCACGTCAAGCGCTTCCGGCAGGCGTTGGACGCGACGGGCATGAAGGTGCCGATGGCGACGACGAACCTGTTCACGCACCCGGTGTTCAAGGACGGCGCGTTCACGGCCAACGACCGGGACGTGCGGCGGTACGCGCTGCGCAAGACGATCCGCAACATCGACCTCGCGGTGGAGCTGGGCGCGAGCGTCTACGTGGCGTGGGGCGGCCGCGAGGGCGCGGAGTCCGGCGCGGCCAAGGACGTGCGGGACGCCCTGGAGCGGATGAAGGAGGCCTTCGACCTGCTGGGCGAGTACGTCACGTCCCAGGGCTACGACCTCAAATTCGCGATCGAGCCGAAGCCGAACGAGCCCCGCGGTGACATCCTGCTGCCGACGGTCGGCCATGCCCTCGCGTTCATCGAGCGCCTGGAGCGGCCGGAGCTGTACGGCGTGAACCCGGAGGTGGGTCACGAGCAGATGGCGGGGCTGAACTTCCCGCACGGGATCGCGCAGGCACTGTGGGCGGGCAAGCTGTTCCACATCGACCTCAACGGCCAGTCCGGGATCAAGTACGACCAGGACCTCCGTTTCGGCGCGGGTGACCTGCGGGCGGCTTTCTGGCTGGTCGACCTGCTGGAGCGGGCGGGGTACGAGGGTCCGCGGCACTTCGACTTCAAGCCGCCGCGGACCGAGGACCTGGACGGGGTGTGGGCGTCGGCGGCCGGCTGCATGCGCAACTACCTGATCCTCAAGGACCGGGCGGCCTCCTTCCGGGCGGACCCCCGGGTGCAGGAGGCGCTGGCCGCGGCCCGGCTGGACGAACTGGCCCGCCCGACGGCCGAGGACGGTCTCGCCGGCCTGCTGGCCGACCCGACCGCCTACGACACCTTCGACGTGGACGGGGCCGCCGCCCGCGGCATGGCCTTCGAACACCTCGACCAGCTCGCCATGGACCACCTCCTCGGCGCCTCCTGAACCCCACCGCACCGCGGCGCGGACGCTCCGGCCCCCTCCGGTCCACGGACGGGGCCGGAGCCCGTCCGGCCGCCTGGGAGGATGGCCCTCATGACACAAGAGAGCGCAGTGTCGGTGGCCCCCGTGTCCGGCGGGGGAGAGCCACTGGCCGTCGTGGCGGCGGCGATCGTCCAGCACGGACGCCTGCTGGTCGTGAGCAAGCAGGCCGCCCCGGAGGTCTTCTACCTGCCCGGGGGCAAGCCCGACGCGGGCGAGGAGCCGCTGGAGGCCCTGTGCCGTGAGCTGGACGAGGAGTTGGGCGTCGAACCCAGGGAGCCCCGACTCCTGGGCCGGGTCGAGTCGACGGCGGCTCTGGAGAAGGTGCCCATGCACCTGACGCTCTTCGAGGCGCGGATCGACGGACTGCCCCGGCCTGCGGCGGAGCTGGCCGACATGAAGTGGATCTCCGGACACGAGCGCGACGTCCGGCTCGCACCGGCGGTCACGGACCACGTCCTGCCCATGCTGCGACAGCGCGGCTCCATGGCGCCGTAGGACGCCGGATCGCCGGCCACGTGCCGAGCAGTCGGACTCCCCCCCGCAGGTCCAGGGGAGGCCCGGTTGGGGTCAGGGCTCGCGTGGAACACCCCTCGCCCTGCCCCACCCGGTCCCGGCATCAGCAGCGCCGGTCTTGTCCCACACAGAGCCTCAGGGGATCAGGATTCGTCCCCGGCGGTGAGTGCCGCCGAGGCCAGTGCGGTCGCCGGGTCCTGCGACGCGCCGCCCACGGGAACCCAACGACCCCGCTCCTTGCGGTACGGCCACCAACGGCCGTCCCGGTCCAGACGGAGCTGGTACGGCGCGCCGGTGACGGTCCACCGGTTGGCCCGGGCCCGAAGCGCCGGCCGTTCGTCCTCGTCCCAGGCCGATTCCAGCGCCGCACGCGCGCGTGCGAGCGTGTCGCCGTCCACCGGCCACTCCTCCTCCAGCACGGACAGGGCGACGGCGCCCCCGAGCCGCCACGCGCGGACGGCCACGGCCAGCGCTTCCCGAGTGCGCTCCGACCCGTCACCCAGGCGCTGCAGCACGGCCGGTCCGGGCCCCCCCGCGGCCAGACGCACCGCGTCCTGCGCGACGGTCGGCGCACCGTCGACGGCCTGTCCGCCGTGCCCGGCCCGAAGAGCCTCGGCGAGCAGGCGGTGTGCCTCCACCGCGGCCCGGGAGGCCAGGAAGGTCAGGGCGGCCGGGTCGACACCGGGCGGGGGCGCCGTCTCGGTGTCCAGGGAGGGCGGTGTTCCCGGCCCCTCCCTGAGGCCGGGCGGGGCGGGCAGCGGAGGCAGCACGTGGCCCGCCGCGTACGCCTCGGCGGCGTCCACGCCCACCGGACGGGAGGAGGCCGCCTCGGTGGACGAACCGCCGTGCGTCTGAAGGGTGTCCAGAACGGCGCTCTGGTCACGCCCCCGCATCAGCAGCAGGACGAAGGGGTCCTGGTCCAGCAGCCTGGCGACCTGGTAGCAGAGTGCCGCCGTGTGCCCGCAGTGGTCCCAGGCGCCACAGTCGCACTCCGGTTCCAGATCCCCCAGACCCGGCAGCAGGTCGATGCCGGCGGCCGCCGCGTCCTCCACCAGGTGCGGGGGCATGTCGTGGTCCAGCAGAGCCGCGACATGTCCGGACCGCTCGATGGCCATGTCGGCAAAGCGGTCCCACTGGGCGTCGGACAGCTTCTCCAGCAGGACGTCGGCCCGGTACGCCGTGCGGTCCCGGTCCTGGACGACCGCGGTGATGCGCCCCGGCCGCACCGACACCGCACCGACCGCTCCCGCGCGCGCCAGCCTGCGGCCCGTCTTCACCTGCCCCGTGTCCAGCGCCGCGTCCTCCAGCGCCTTCAGCCATGCCATGCCCCACCAGGTCTGCGCGAAGCCGCGGCCGGGCGCGGGCGGGAGTGCGGCGAACGTCCGTTCCGTGTCACCGTCGTACCGGGTCATCGGGTACCCCCTCGCAGCTCGACCAGATCGGCCAGTTCCGCGTCCGTCAGCTCCGTGAGCGCCACCTCGCCCGCCCCCAGCACCGAGTCGGCCAGCTCCTTCTTGCGGTTCAGCAGGGTGGCGATGCGGTCCTCGACGGTTCCTTCGGCGATGAGCCGGTGCACCTGCACGGCACGGGTCTGGCCGATGCGGTAGGCGCGGTCGGTGGCCTGCGCCTCGACGGCGGGATTCCACCAGCGGTCGTAGTGCACGACGTGCTCCGCGCGTGTGAGGTTCAGTCCGGTCCCCGCCGCCTTCAGGGACAGCAGAAAGACCGGGACTTCGCCCTCCTGGAACCGCCGCACCAGCGACTCCCGCGCCGCGACGGGCGTTCCGCCGTGCAGGAACAGCGAGGCCACCCCCCGGGCGGCCAGGTGCTGTTCGAGGAGGCGCGCCATCTGCACGTACTGCGTGAAGACCAGCACGCTCGCCTCCTCGGCGAGGATCGTGTCGAGCAGTTCGTCCAGCAGCTCCAGCTTGCCCGAGCGGCCCGTGATCCTCGGCCGGTCCTCCTTGAGGAACTGCGCGGGATGGTTGCAGACCTGCTTGAGGCTCGTCAGCAGCTTCACGATCATGCCGCGTCGCGCCATGCTGTCGGCACCGGCGATCTCCGCGAGCGCCTCGCGCACCACCGCCTCGTACAGTCCCGCCTGCTCCGTGGTCAGCGACACGGGATGGTCGGTCTCGGTCTTCGGCGGCAGCTCGGGCGCGATCCCGGGGTCCGACTTGCGGCGACGCAGCAGGAACGGCCGCACGAGCCGCGCCAGCCGCTCCGCCGCAGCCGGGTCCTGACCGCCCTCGACGGCCCGGGCGTAGCGCCTGCGGAAGGTGCCGAGCCGGCCCAGCAGGCCAGGGGTGGCCCAGTCGAGGACGGCCCACAGCTCCGAGAGGTTGTTCTCCACAGGAGTGCCGGTGAGCGCCACGCGCGCGCGTGCGCCGATGGAGCGCAGCTGCCGCGCGGTCTCGGAGTAGGGGTTCTTCACGTGCTGGGCCTCGTCCGCGACGACCATGCCCCACGGCACCGTGGCGAGTCGTTCGGCGTCCAGGCGCATCGTCCCGTACGTGGTGAGGACGAACTCGCCGTCGGCGAGAGCCTCCAGGTCGCGTCGCGTGCCGTGGAAGCGGCGTACGGGCGTGCCGGGCGCGAACCGCTCGACCTCCCGCTGCCAGTTGCCCATGAGCGACGTCGGACAGACCACCAGGGTGGGCCCGGCGGCGGACGTGTCGGTCTGCCGGTGCAGGTGCAGGGCGATCAGGGTGATGGTCTTGCCGAGACCCATGTCGTCGGCGAGGCAGCAGCCCAGACCCAACGACGTCATACGGGCCAGCCAGCTGAGCCCGCGTCGCTGGTAGTCGCGCAGCGTGGCGTCGAGGGCGGCCGGCTGCGCCACGGCGTCCTGCGCCTCGGGATCGGCGAGCCGTTCCCGCAGGGTGGCCAGCCATCCCGTGGGGTGCACCTCCACGGGGCGTCCGTCGACCTCCGCCGAGCCCGTCAGGGCCGCGGCGAGCGCGTCGACGGGCGTGACCTTGTGGTCCTGCCGGGCACGGGCGCGGCGGGCCTCCGCGGGGTCGACGAGCACCCACTGGTCGCGCAGCCGCACCACGGGGCGGTTGGCCTCGGCGAGCACGTCCAGTTCCTCGCGCGTGAGCCGCTGCTCCCCCAGCGCGAACGACCAATTGAAGGCGAGCAGCGCGTCGGCGGACAGGAACGACGGATCGGCGTCAGCGGCGGACGTGTGCGGCGCCGGCTCGTCGTCGGGCGGTCCGACCTCCGCGCGGGCGGTGAGATCACGCGCCAGTTCCCGTGGCCAGTGCACGTCGACCCCCGCGCCGGCGAGCGCCCGGTGGCCCGCACCGAGGAGCTCGGCGACCTCTTCGTCGGCGAGCTCCACGGCGTCCGGCACAGCGGCCGACAACAGCGGTGTGAGTGCCGGCCACGCCCGCGCGGCACGCCGGAGCGCGAGCAGGGCGTCCATCCGCGCGCGCGTGCCGAACGCGTCGTCCACGGTGCCGCCCCACACCTCGGCGGCGTCCGCGACGAGCGCGGGATCGTTCACGCTGTGCACCTGGGGCACGGCCCGGAAGGTGGGGGCAGTGTCCTCGTGGGACGCGGCCGACAGGCCCCGCACCTCGACGCGCAGGGACAGCCGTACGCCCATGTCGTGTCCCGCGGCCACGTCGGCGGCCCATGGGTGCGCCTCGGGCAGCCGCTGCGGCTGTGGCGACGCGTAGGCCGGCCCGTCCGTCACGAGCTCGGCCGCGGGGGAGCGGGGCAGCGTGTCGGCGACGGCGTCGAGGAAGGCACGCACCAGCAGTTCCGGGTCGGGCAGCCGCAGGGGTGCGACGTCGTCCACCGGGACGGCGTGCGCCTCGGGCGGCATGGAGGCGGCGAGGTGGCGGATCCGCTCGGTGTCCTCCGGGCGCAGTGGACCCGTGCGCCACGCGTCGTGGTCGGTCGCGGACAGGCCGGGCAGCAGCAGCCCCCGCGCCACGAGGTGCAGGGCCTCGACGGCGACCGCGCCCCAGAACACGGTGGCGCGGTGGCCGTCCGCGTCGACACGCGCGCGTGTGAGGACCGGCAGCGCCGCCCGCACCGGCAGCAGGAGGGCGGGCACGCTCACCTGCCGCACACCGTCGCCGTCGGGCCGTACGACCGTCAGGTCCGCCACGGACCCCGACGAGACGGCCGCAGGGGCCTCGCCGTCGGACCGCCAGAAGGCGACACGGCCGGCGCGAGCGGGGTCGCCGGGGACGAATACGGCACAGTGGCGGGCGAGTTCGGAGATCTCGGAGGGCGTCGGAGGGAGATGGGTCTGCGCAGCGATGGTGTATTCCTCAAATTTGACTAGCCAGGGATGCGGCCGCCGACAGTACACGATTCGCACGGCTACGGGGTGTGGCCGAGCTGTGGCGTGGGTCACTATTCAGATGAGGTGTTCTCCGGACGGACTCGCCGACGGGTTCTCCGGGGCACGTAAGGGTACGGCCTCAGGGTCGTCTCAGGGTCGCGGTACGGAACCGCCGGGAGCGCGGACCCGTTTTCAGGACAGAGAGCGGCAGTGGCCGCGAAGGAGGCGACACCATGTCGAAGAACGCCAAGATCGCAGCAGGGGGAGTGGCGGCCGGGCTCATCCTGCTGATCTGGCTGCCCTGGTGGGCTGCCCTGCTGATAGTTCTGGGAGTCCCGGCCGCCGCGTACCTGACTCTGGATCCCTCGCAGCGACGCAGGCTGCGCCGCGTCACGCGGAAGGAGATCGGCCGCTGAGGTGCTGACGCCCGGTCGCCGGCGTCTCGGCCAGGGCGCAGGAGTTGACCACGTCGCCGTTCGCGGGCCTGTCGACCGTGTGGTCCGCGGGCGGCGGAGTGCCCCGCGCCACCCACTCGGCCAGCGCGTCGAACGCCGAGCGGAAGCAGGGCAGGATCGGCCGGAGCCTCTCGGGATACGTGTCGTACAGCCCGTCCACGTGGGTGCCGCCCCGGATGGTGTAAGAGCGGTGCAGCCCGCCACGTCCGCTCGCGTCGATCATGCGCTCGTACACGTCGGCGTGGACCGCCTTGGGCAGGAGCGCGTCCAGATCGCCGTGCAGCGTGATCAAGGGTTTCCCGATGCGGCCGGTCAGGGCCACCCGGGCGACCGCGCGGTGGACGGAGTCGGGGCGTGCCGCGTAGTCGTACGCCGCATCGGACGGACACGGTGCCAGGATCTCCTCCAGCCCGGACCCGGCGGTCGGTCCCGGACAGCCCGGATCGTAGGCCGGGTCGAACTCGGCCCGGTAGGTCTTCTGGGTCACGCCCCAGTAGGCCTTCTCGTGGTACGGCCACAGGAACTCGGAGCCGCGCGCGAAGCCCGCCGCGTACAGGTCCTCGTCCCGTGCCCCGCCGAACATCCGGGCCACGGTCACCGGCAGTGTCGTGAACAGGCCGGGGTCGTGCGCGGTCCACAGCGCGCCCTCCCAGTCCACGCCGCCGTCGTAGAGTTCCGGGTGGTTCTCCAACTGCCAGCGGGTGAGATAGCCGCCGTTGGAGACGCCGGTGATGTACGTGCGACGCGGCGCGTGTCCGTAGCGCCGGGCGGCCACCCGCTGGGCGGCCCGGGTGAGCTGGGTGGTCCGTGCGTTCCACTCGGCGACCGCGTCTCCCGGCCGTTTGCCGTCCCGGTGGAAGTCCGGTCCGTTGTTGCCCTTGTCGGTCGCGGCGTACGCGTAGCCCTGTGCGAGGACCCGGTCGGAGATCGCCTTGTCCGTGGCGTACTGCTTGCGGGTGCCCGGCGCTCCCGTCACGACGAGACCGCCGTTCCACTTGTCCGGCAGGCGGATCACGAACTGCGCGTCGTGCTTCCAGCCGTGTGTGGTGTTGAAGCGGGAGGAGTCCGGGAAGTACCCGTCGACCTGGATGCCGGGAACCCCGGACGGCGTGCTGGTGCCGCCGGCGGTCAGTCCGGCCTGGTCGGCCATGTCGGTGTAGGGGGTGCCGGCCAACGCCGTGGTCGTCAGGTCGGGCAGGCAGGCGGTGCGCTGCAGGGCCGCGCCCGGCACCCGCACGCGCTCCTGGCGGGAGCAGTGTTCGCCTGCGCCGGTCGCGGCGGCCGGGCCCGGCCCGGTGAGCGGGACCGCCATCACCACGGCGGCGAGGAAGAGGGCACCTCGGGACAGACGCATCAGGGTCTCCAGGCACGAGGGGGAGAGGAACTGAGGGCTGACCCATCGTGCGAGCCCGTACGTCCCCCTTCCATGGGCCGGACCCACATGGAGCAGGAGCTGAAGATAGAGGTTGGAGACAGCCCGGGCGACCGTGGCCGCGAGTCCCCGTGGTGACCCGCGCCCGAACCCCGGTCAGCCCGAGCCCTGGTCAGCTCGGTCGTACGGCCATCTTGTCGAGGGCCTCCAAGAGCCCCGGCAGCGACGGTCCTCGGCCCACCGGCACCACCTCACCGGGTTCGTCGTCGAGCAGGACGAAGGCGATGTCGTCGGTTCTGGCGACCAGCGACCAGCCGGGGCCGTCGGCACGCAGCGTGCGTGCGCCCCCCGGCGCGAACGACGACCGGACCCGGCCGAGCGGCGGGGGCGTGTCGACATAGGCACGCGCCTCCGCGAGCACCCGCCGGACACTTCCGCGCCCGGAGGAGCCGGTCCCCGCCGCCTGCGCGACGCCGGACTCCGCGCCCTCGTCGGCGCCCGTGTCCCCCTCCTGGGCCTCTACGGCGCCCGTGTCTCCTTCGTGGTCGTCCAGGGCGCCCGTGTCCCCTTCCCCGGCGTCCACGGTGCCCGTGTCGTCCCCTTCCCGGGCGTCCGCCGAACCGGACCCGGACTTCCCGCCCGCCACGGGGAACTTCGCGTCGTCGACCTGCTCCCGCCACTGCGCCCACTGCAGGGCGATCTCGTCGGCCCCCAGACGTCGCTGGGCGGGGCCCCAGACGGTGGTGTCCGGCGGGGACAACACGGGCCGGTCGGCGGACTCGGGGTCGGGATCGTGCGGCGCGGGGACACCGGGGGCCGCCACGGCGACCGCGAGGGGCCAGCCGGGCAGCGCGGCGACGACCGTACGCTCGTCCGGCGACAGGTCGTACTCCATGCCGCAGTCCCAGGACGCCACGGCGACGGCGACCAGCGAGACGTCGTCGACGACGACGGTCCACCGGGCACCGTCACCGTCCTGGCCGAGCACCAGCCCGTAACCGTCGGCCAGCGGTGGGAGCCCGAGCGCCGCGCACGCCTCCGGATAGTCGTCGCCCAGCACACTCGGGAACTTCGCCGGCGTCAGCAGCACCGCCGTCAGCACATAGAGCGCGTCGTCCGCGGCGGCGACGGTGTCCTCGTCCGTCCCGGCCATCCCTGCCTCCCCATCCGTTCGTCCAATGGCGCGCACCCTAGTGCGACCGGGAAGCCCTTGTCACGACTCCCAGACGCACCCGAGCTGCAGCTTTCCGGCTGGACGGGGGCGAATCGACCACGTGCCCCGCAAGGGCAGGCTCAGGTCGCAGGCAGCCCCAGGAGCGCCCGCGCCACCTCCCGCGGGGACTCGTCGCGCTCCCGTGCGAGAGCGATCACGGCCCGGCACGCCAGCTCGTTCACCCCGAACGACAGCGCCTCCGGAGACACCCAGCCCGCCGCCTCGTCCATCCGTTCCTGGTCGTCGTCCGCACTCGCCGCGACATACACGGCCGCCGCCTCGAACAGATTGTGCGAGCGCGGCTCCCCTCCCGCCCTCCCGTCCTTCCCTTCCGCGCGCCGAGCGGCACGAGATCTCTTCCAGGCCTCGCGGATCCCGTCGAACAAGCTGACCACCCTCCCCTGGCGATTGCCCTGACCGACCGTGCATCTCCTGCTGCCCAACGTAGAGTTGAAGCTTCGACAGCAGAAGGGGGCGCCACAGTGAAGCGCTTCGAACGGCTGGAACGAATCCGGCGGATGGACCCGTACGAGGACGCCTCGGAGATCTACCGGCTGACCTCGGCCTACGAGTTCCCCTGGGACTTCGCCCGCGCCCTCGAGCTGGCCCTCTACCGTACCTACGCCGTTCCGAGCATCGGTCGACTGCTGGCCGAGACCGGGGAGTTCACGAGCCGGGCGCAGAAACGGTACGACGACACGGCGCTGCTGCTCGACGCCGTCGTCGAGCACGGCTTCGGCAGCGAGCAGGGCCGTACGGCCATCCGGCGCATCAACCAGATGCACCGCAGCTACGACATCACCAACGACGACATGCGCTACGTCCTGTGCACGTTCGTCGTCATCCCCAAGCGCTGGATCGACGCCTACGGATGGCGCAGGATGTCACGCCACGAGACCGTCGCCGCCGCCGTCCACTACCGCACACTGGGACGGCACATGGGCATCAAGGACGTCCCCGGGGCCTACGAGGAGTTCGAAGCCTGCCTCGACGCCTACGAGGAGGCCCATTTCGCCTGGGACGAGGCCGCTCGCCGGGTCTCCGACGCCACACTCGACCTCATGGCCTCCTGGTACCCTCGCCCCCTCGCCCCGCTCCTGCGCACCGGGACACTCGCCCTGCTCGACGAGCCCCTCCTGCGGGCCTTCCGGTACGCCCCGCCGGGGCCCGTCACCCGGGCGACGGTGCGACGAGCGGTGTGGCTGCGTGGCCGCGCGGTCCGCCTGATGCCGCCGAGGCGCGCCCCGCACCACGCCCGGCAGAACCGGGAGGTCAAGGGCTACCCGAACGGCTACCGGCTGGCGGAGCTGGGCACCCGCCCCGTCCCGGGTTTGCGGGGCTGCCCGGTCCGGCACATCGACACGTCAGCCGTCGAGTGAACCGATCACCGGCCGCACCGAGCCGTCAGCGCTGACGTACCTGACGGACCGCCAGCGCCAGGAAGCGTGCGTCCTCGTCGACGTACGACGTCATGCGCCACCCGGAACCGGTCAGCAACGGACGGAGATTGGGCTCGGCACGCAGGTCGTCCGGTGTGATCCGCCGACCCTGCCGGGCCGCGAGCGCCGCCCTCCCGATCGGGTGGAACAGAGCCAGCACACCGCCGGGACGCACGACGCGCGCCAACTCCCGCAGGTTCCGGGCGGGGTCGGGCAGGTGCGCGACGAGGCCCGCCGCGAACACGGCGTCCAGCGATCTCGGCCTCAGCGGCAGCGCGGCGACGTCGGTCAGCAGCAGCTGACCGTCGTGGTCCCTCCCCGCGCGGACGGCGGCCTGGAGCATGGCAGGCGTCAGGTCGGCCCCGAGGACCACTCCCGAGGGGCCCACGGCGGCGCGCAACGGCGGCAGGGCGCGTCCGGTGCCGCAGCCCGCGTCGAGCACGTGATCCCCCTCCCGCAGTCCCAGCTCGGCGACGGCGGCCGCATAGGCGGGGTCGTCGTCGGGGAACCGGCTGTCCCAGTCGGCGGCGCGGGCACCGAAGAACTCCTGGACGTGCGTGTGGTCGTCGCTCATGCTTCGCATGATCCCGCAACGGCACGGAAGGCGCCGCAGTGCACACGTTCGAGCGTGACGCGATCGTTCCCGTACGTGTCTGTGTCATATAGCAACACCTTTCGAAATGCGCCCCCGTTGTGCGCCCTTGCCGGTACTAGCGTCCCGGGGCCATGGGACACCTGGACCACGTCGCCCTTGGCTGGCTGACTCCCGCGCTGTCGTACGCGATGGCCTGTGCCGGCGCAGCCCTCGGACTGCGCTGCACCGTGCGCGCCCTCTCCGCCACCGGCCGCCCGCGCCGCAACTGGCTGCTCACCGCCGCCTCGGCGATCGGCACCGGCATCTGGACGATGCACTTCGTCGCGATGCTCGGCTTCCGCGTCAGCGGCACCGACATCCGCTACGACGTGCCGCTCACCCTCGCGAGCCTGCTCGTCGCCATGATCGTCGTCTGCGCCGGCGTCTTCGCGGTCGGCTACGGTCGGGACCGCGGTCGGGCACTCCTGCTCGGCGGACTCACCACGGGGCTGGGCGTCGCGAGCATGCACTACCTCGGCATGGCGGCCGTGCGCCTGCACGGCGACGTGAGCTACGACCCCGTGCGCGTCGGGCTCTCCGTCCTCATCGCCGTCGCCGCCGCCACGGCGGCCCTGTGGGCGGCGCTCAACATCCGCTCGCCCCTCGCGGTCACCCTCGCCTCGCTGATCATGGGCGCGGCCGTGAGCAGCATGCACTACACCGGGATGTTCGCGGTGAGTGTGCGCGTCACGCCGTCCGGCGAAGCGCTGCCGGGGGCCACGGCGATGCAGTTCATCTTCCCCCTCGCCGTCGGGCTCGGGTCCTACCTCTTTCTGACCTCGGCCTTCGTCGCCCTGTCACCCACGGCGGGCGAGCGCGAGGCATCCGCCTCGGCCCGGCAACCCGTCGGGGGCCCCACCCCGTAACGGCGGCCGCGGGCGTCGACGCCCCGCAGACAACGCCCCGCACCCGTCCCGAGCGAGGAGGCCATGCGTACACCCCGTACGACCCCCGCAGCCGGCGCCGAGGCGCCGCCCCAGCCACCCGTGCGCGGCCGTCGCGCCCATGCCGGACCACCGGCCGACGAGACACCGGTCCCGCCCACGGGCGAGGCGCCGGACTCACCCACGCGCGCGTGGCGCACGCGCGTACGGCCGCGTACGGTGCGCGCCAGGATCGTCTGCCTGCTGATGGTGCCCGTGGTCTCCCTGCTCTCCCTGTGGGCGTACGCCACCGTCACCACCGCCCAGGACATCGCCCGGCTGCGACAGGTGCAGCGCGTGGACGCCCAGGTCCGGGCCCCCGTGAGCGCCGCCGTCGCCGCGTTGCAGGCCGAGCGGCGCGCAGCCGTAGGCCACGCCACCGACCCGTCGGCGGTGCCGAGCGGCGACTACGCGGAACTCTCCGCACGCACCGACCGGGCCGTCGGGAAACTGCGCCTGGGTGACCGCAACACCGTCGCCGACAGCGGGGAACTGCCCGCCGGAGTGGCCCGTCGGCTCGAGGAGTTCGTCACCGGGGCCGAGCGGCTCGGATCCCTGCGCACCGCCGTCCTCGACCGCCGCGCGGACTGGGACGAGGCCTACCGCCGGTACACGGCGGCCATCTCGGCGGCCTTCCGGGTGGGTGGCGCGCTGAGCGGCATCCAGGACGCCGATCTGGGATCCGACGCGCGCGTGCTGGTCGAGTTCGCCCGCGCGGGCGAGGCACTGGCCCAGGAGGACGCCCTGCTCGCCGGTGCCCGCCTCGCCGACGACCTCGGCGGCGAGCGGCTGCGACTGTTCACCGGTGCCGTCGACCGGCGCCGCGTGCTCACCGAGTCCGCCGTCGCCGATCTGCGCGGCTCCGAACGCGCCGCCTGGCAGGACCTCGCCGACAGCGGCGCCTACGTGACCGTGGGCACGGCCGAGGACAAGCTGCTCGCCCGCGGTCCGGATGACCGAACGATCGAGGCGGCGGCACCGCGGACCACGTGGGACGGGGCGCACGCGCGCGTGCGGGACGGAATGCGGGCGATCGAACAGGACGCCGGACGAGGAGTCGCGGACCGGGCCGACCCGTTCACCCGCGGGGTACTCACTCCCGCCGGGGCCGCGGTCCTCTTCGGCCTGCTCGCCGTCGCCGCGTCGCTCGTCATCTCCGTCCGCATCGGCCGCGGCCTCGTGGTCGAGCTGGTGAGCCTGCGCAACAGCGCCCTGGAGATCGCCCGGCGCAAACTCCCCGAGGCCATGCGCCGGCTGCGCACGGGAGAGGAGATCGACATCCCGTCCGAGGCACCACCGGGGCCACCCGCCGAGGACGAGGCCGGACAGGTCGCCGAGGCCCTGGACACCGTCCACCGCGCAGCCCTGCGGGCCGCGGTGGAACGCGCCGAACTCGCCAGCGGCATCTCCGGAGTCTTCGTCAACCTCGCCCGCCGCAGCCAGATCCTCGTCCACCGCCAGCTGAGCCTCCTGGACAGCATGGAACGCCGCTCCGACGATCCGAACGAACTCAGCGACCTCTTCCGTCTCGACCATCTCACCACCCGCATGCGGCGCCACGCCGAGAGCCTGATCATCCTTTCCGGCGCGGCACCCGGCCGAGCCTGGCGCATGCCGGTCTCCCTCACCAACGTGGTCCGTGCGGCCGTCTCCGAAGTCGAGGACTACGCGCGCGTGGAGGTACGGCAGCTTCCCGAGACGTCGGTCGTCGGCGCCGCCGTCGCCGACCTCACCCACCTCCTCGCCGAGATCATCGAGAACGCGGCCCAGTTCTCGCCGCCCCACACGCGCGTGCGCGTCACCGGCGAGCCCGTCGGCAACGGCTACGCGCTCGAGGTCGAGGACCGAGGACTCGGCATGGGCAAGGACACCCTCGCCGAGGCCAACCACCGCATCGCACGGTCCGAGGCGCTCGACCTGTTCGACAGCGACCGGCTCGGCCTCTTCGTGGTCAGCCGGCTCGCGGCCCGGCACGACATCAAGGTTCACCTGAAGACCTCGCCCTACGGAGGCACCACCGCGGTCGTCCTGCTGCCGACCGCACTGCTGCACGGTCAAGCGGCGGAACCTCCGGCGGGGCCGTCGCACGAGGCAGCACGGCCCGAGGAGCACCTCTACGCGCGCGTGCCGGAAGCCGCCCCGCACCAGGACCCCGTCCCCGCACCGGCCGACCGGCCCGCGCTGGCAGCCTCAGTACCGAGGGCGGCGCAGGCACCGGCACCGAGCCGACCCCCAGGAGCCCCCGCCTTGCGACTGCACCGATCCCCCGACGCCGCCGCGGCGTCCGACGGACCCGCCCCGCCGGACGCGACGGGGGAGACCGACGACCTTCCCCGACGCGTACGGCAGGCCAGTCTCGCCCCCCAACTGCGCGACGGTCGCCCGGGGGAGCCCGCCCGGTCCTCCTCGCCGCACTCCCACGACGAGCGCACCCCCGAACTCGTACGCGACCGCATGGCGGCCTACCGCGACGGCTGGTCACGCGGAGGCGGCCGACGCCCCGGCCGCGGAAAACCACCGGACGCGCCGACCGGCGGCAACAGCAGTGAAGGAGACCCCGCATGATCCACGACCCCGGTACGGGAACCGTCCGACCGACCCGCGAACTCGACTGGCTCCTGGACGATTTCGTCGGCTGCGTGAGCGAAGTACGGCACGCCGTGGTGTTGTCGAACGACGGACTCGCCGTGGGCGCGTCGACCGGCCTCGGCCGCGCCGACGCCGAACACCTGGCCGCGGTTGCCTCCGGCTTCCACAGCCTGGCCAAGGGCGCGGGCCGGCACTTCGGTGCCGGGGGAGTGCGCCAGACCATGGTGGAGATGGACGACGGCTTCCTGTTCGTGGCCGCCGCGGGCGATGGTTCCTGCCTCGCCGTCCTCACCGCAGTGACGGCTGACATCGGCCTGGTGGCCTACGAGATGGCACGGCTGGTGAAACGCGTCGGCGAGCACCTTCACACCGCGCCGCGCTCCTCCGCACGGCCCCCCGCCGGCGGATGACCCGGAAGTGGCCGCGCGGATGACCGACGCCACGGCCGGTGGCCCGGACCGGCCCGGCAGTCAGTGGTACGACCACGAGGCAGGGCCCCTCGTCCGTCCCTACGCGGTGACCGGCGGCCGCACCCGCCCCGGCCCCACGGACGTACGGTTCGACCTGATCGCCCTCGTCACGCGGACCCCGGGGGCGCCGGGTTTCGACCACGGTGTGCTCGGGCCGGAACACCGGACCCTGATCGACCTGTGCCGCACGGAGACCCAGTCGGTCGCCGAACTCGCCGCGGACGCGGACCTGCCCGTGGGGGTCGTCAGGGTGCTCCTGGGCGACCTGGTCGAACTCGGCTCCGTGACCGTCAGCCGCCCCGTACCGCCCGCGCAGTTGCCCGACGAACGGATTTTGCGCGAGGTGATCGAGGGACTGCGCGCCCTGTAACGGAGTGCGTGCACCGCAGAGGAGGGCCGAAAAAGCCATGACCGGCATGAACATGCACGACCACCCGGACCGAGAGAAGTGATCGATGGTCTCCGAGCAGTCCGACGCCACGGACGGCGACACGACCGCGCTGGCGTTGAAGATCCTGGTCGCCGGAGGATTCGGCGTGGGCAAGACCACCCTGGTGGGCGCGGTCAGTGAGATCAGACCGCTGCGCACGGAGGAAATGCTCAGTGAGGCCGGCCGACTGGTGGACGACACCGACGGGATCGACCGGAAGGTCACCACGACCGTCGCCATGGACTTCGGGCGTATCACCATCCGGTCCGGCCTTTCCCTCTACCTCTTCGGCACACCGGGACAGGACCGCTTCTGGTTCCTGTGGGACGAGTTGTCGCAGGGCGCGCTCGGCGCGGTCGTCCTCGCCGACACCCGGCGCCTGGAGGACTGTTTCCCGGCGGTGGACTACTTCGAGCACCGGCGCATCCCGTTCGTCGTGGCCGTCAACTGCTTCTCGGGTGCGCGCCGCTACGACGCACAGGCTGTCCTGCGCGCCCTCGACCTGGACGGGGGAACGCCCGTGGTGCTGTGCGACGCCCGGGACCGCGACTCGGGGAAGGAGGTGCTGATCCGGCTCGTCGAGTACGCCGGGCGGGTGCACACCGCCCGGCTGCTCGACTCCGTGGGCTGACCGGACCGGCCGTCGGCGGAGCAGACCTCAGTCCGCCACGGCCTTCTGGGCCAGAACCTTGTCGACGGTGACACGGACGAGGAGCTCGCCCGGAACGCCGTTGCGGGCTCCGAACTCCTCGGCGCGTTCCTCGCCCATGTAGCGGGCCCCGATACGGGCGGCCCAGTGCCGGAGGTCGTCGAGGTCCTCCGAGATCCGCGCGCGCCCCTGCAACACGACGTAGTCGAAGGGCGGCCGGTCGTCGTCCACGCACAGGGCGACCCGCCCGTCACGGGCCAGATTGCGTCCCTTCACGGTCTCCTTGCCGGTGTTGAACACCACGTCGTCCCCGTCCAGCAGGAACCAGACGGGCGCGACGTGCGGGCTGCCGTCGGCTCGGACGGTCGAGAGCTTCGCCGTGCGGGTGCCGTCCGAGACGAACGCCCGCCACTCCTCATCGGTCATCTTCTGTGCCATGCCCCCATCCTCCTTGCCCGGAGCACGGGTGTGGTGAAGGCTGGCGGGCAGATCCCCCGGCCCGGGGGAGACAACGCATACGGGGACAACACGGGGAGACCGGATCATGGTGCACAACCAGGGACTCGGCTGGCTGCTGGACGACCTGACGGAGCGCGTCGAACACGTCCGGCACGCATTGGTGCTGTCCAACGACGGGCTGGTGACCGGGGCGAGTACGGGCCTGCGCCGGGAGGACGCCGAACACCTCGCCGCCGTCTCGTCCGGACTGCACAGCCTGGCCAAGGGCTCGGGCCGCCACTTCAGCGCCGGTCAGGTACGGCAGACGATGGTCGAGTTCGACGACGCGGTGCTGTTCGTGACCGCGGCGGGCTCGGGCAGTTGTCTGTGCGTGCTCAGTGGCGCGGACGCCGACATCGGACAGATCGCCTACGAGATGACGCTGCTCGTGAACCGGGTCGGCGAGCACCTCGACGTCGATGCCCGACAGCCGGGCCGAATATCGCACATAGAGCCCTGACCTGGGCTTTCGAGGGCTCCAGTGGGGGCGGCCGGGAAGTTGTCCACAGGCTCGCCACGGAAGTCGCGGCAGCGGCTACGGTTTTGTGTCAGGCGGGCGCGGACGGCGCCGGCCGCACACTCCACGGGGGAGACGAGCATGTCCGGCAACACCATCACGCACGAGGTCACGGCCACCGTCGAACAGCCCGGCAGCGCCCGCGGCACTTCCTGTGCGCCGAGCCGCGCGGCCCGGGAACTCGGCCTCAGGCGCAGTGAGTTCGACCTCGCCGTACACCTCGGCCGCATCCGCACCGTACCCGACGAAGGAGGCGGTGGCCGACGCGTCCCCCGCACCGAGATCGCGCGGATCCGGGCAGCGGAGGGCTTCCCCGAAGCACTGCGCGAGAGCGTCCGGACCGTCGGGACGACGGAGGGCGCGGCCCTCATGGACGTGACCAGGGACCGGTTCACCCGCCTCGCACGGCTGGGGCTGCTGGTGCCTGTGAAGTTCTATGTGAACCGGTACCGCGCCGTCGTCTGGCTCTATCCGGCCGACGAACTACGGCAGTTCGCGGCCGACGAGAGGAACGCCGCACTGCTGAAGGGCCGCACCCCCGGGGGACTGCGGGCCCAGTTGACGGACGGTCTGGACCTGCGACCCCGCAACTGGCGGGGACGGTACCTGGGTTTCCTCCTCCGTCAGGCCGACGACCCATGGGCAGAGGCGGCGGCCGTGGCCTCGCTGCTCGACCCGGTCGACGTCTCGGAGATCGTCAGGGATCCCTACGAGCGCTCCCACCTGAACCGGCTCCGCCCGCAGCCACCGGCCCAGGGCGCTGCGGACTCTCCGGCCCGACAGCTCGCCGAGGAGATCATGACGGCGGCCGACCCGGACGAGATCGACTGGCTCCGGGCGGACCTGGCCGGGGCGGTGGCAGCGGCGCGCCGACAGCGCCCCGCACCACGCCCTGCCCATCGCCCGGTGCCGCCCGCCCCCGGCCCGGCACCGCAGGAGACCGAGGAGCGGGAGGGAGCCGGACGGTTCCGCGGCCTGCTGGGCCGGCTGCGGCGCAAGGGCTCATGACCCGGAGAGCTCGGGACCGGGGTCTCTTGACCTACAGGGCCCGGAACAGGCCTTCCTGGACGACGGACACCAGCATGTGCCCCTCCCTGTCGTAGATCCGCCCGCGGGCGAGACCCCGTCCACCGGTCGCGATCGGCGACTCCTGGTCGTACAGGAACCACTCGTCCGCACGGAACGGCCGGTGGAACCACATGGCGTGATCCAGTGACGCCATGTCGAAGCCCCGCGGGCCCCACAACGGTTCCACCGGAATGCGCACGGCGTCCAGGAGGGTCATGTCGCTGGCGTAGGTCAGGGCGCACATGTGCACGAGCGGGTCGTCGCCGAGCGGCCCGACGGCGCGCATCCACACCGCGCTGCGGGGCTCGGCGCCCTCGACCTCCTCGGCGCTCCAGCGCAGCCGGTCGACATAACGGATGTCGAAGGGCTGGCGACGCGCCATCCGCTCCAACTGCTCGGGCAGCGCGCCCAGGTGCTCCCGGATCTCGTCGGCGACGGTCGGCAGGGACTCGGGATCCGGGACCTCGCGGGCCACCGGCAGCTGGTGCTCGAAACTGCCCTGCTCGGGCTTGTGAAAGGAGGCGGTGAGATTGAAGATCGTGCGGCCCTGCTGCACCGCGGTGACCCGGCGGGTCGTGAACGACCGCCCGTCCCGCACCCGTTCGACCTGGTACACGATCGGCACGCCCGGCCGTCCCGGGCGCAGGAAGTACGCGTGCAGCGAGTGCACCGGGCGGTCGCCCTCCGTGGTGCGGCCGGCGGCGACCAGCGCCTGGCCGGCCACCTGGCCGCCGAAGACCCGCTGCAGCGACTCCTCGGGGCTGCGGCCACGGAAGATGTTGACCTCGATCTGCTCCAGGTCGAGCAGGGCGACGAGGCTCTCGGCCGGGTTCGTCATGGGCGGGTTTCTCCTGTGTTCAGAGCTGGCCGACAGCGGTGACGCGGACGACCGCCCGGCCCTCGGCGTCGGAGGCCGTCAGGTCGACCTCCGCGCTGATGCCCCAGTCGTGGTCGTCGTTCGGGTCGTCGAAGATCTGCCGCACGCGCCACAGGCCGTTACGGGGCTCCTCCTCGATGACCAGCAGCTTGGGACCGCGGGCGTCGGGACCGGTGCCGAGGTCGTCGTACTCGTCCCAGTACTTGTCCATGGCCTCGCCCCACGCATCGGCGTCCCAGCCGGAGTCGGCGTCCATCTCGCCCAGCTCGTCGACCTGGTCGAGAGCGGCGAGTTCCACCCGGCGGAACATGGCGTTGCGGACCAGGACACGGAAGGCGCGTGCGTTGGCGGTGACCGGCCGCACCTGGTCGGCCTTCTCCTGCGCCTCCTCGGCGGTCATCTCCTCCGGGTTGGCGAGCTGCTCCCACTCGTCCAGCAGGCTGGAGTCGACCTGGCGCACCATCTCGCCGAGCCACTCGATCAGGTCCTGCAGATCGTCGGACTTCAGGTCGTCCGGGACGGTGTGGTCGAGCGCCTTGTAGGCGCTGGCGAGATAGCGCAGCACGATGCCCTCGGTGCGGGCCAGTTCGTAGTGGGAGACCAGCTCCGTGAAGGTCAGTGCCCGCTCGTACATGTCCCGGATGACCGACTTCGGGGACAACGGATGGTCACCGACCCAGGGGTGGCTCCTGCGGTAGGTGTCGTACGCGTGGAAGAGCAGCTCCTCCAGGGGCTTCGGGTACGTGATGTCCTGGAGGCGCTCCATGCGCTCCTCGTACTCCACGCCGTCGGCCTTCATCGCGGCCACGGCCTCACCGCGCGCCTTGTTCTGCTGGGCGGCGAGGATCTGCCGCGGGTCGTCCAGGGTGGACTCCACCACGGACACCATGTCCAGCGCGTACGACGGCGACTCCGGGTCCAGCAGCTCGAAGGCTGCCAGGGCGAACGTGGAGAGCGGCTGGTTCAGCGCGAAGTCCTGCTGCAGGTCGACCGTCAGACGCACGATGCGCCCCTCGGCGTCCGGCCGGTCGAGCTTCTCGACGATGCCGCCGTCCAGCAGCGAGCGGTAGATGGCGATCGCCCGCCGGATGTGCCTGAGCTGCTGCTTGCGCGGCTCGTGGTTGTCCTCCAGCAGGTGCCGCATCGCCTTGAAGGCGTCGCCGGGCCGGGCGATGACCGACAGCAGCATGGTGTGCGTGACCCGGAAACGGGACGTCAGTGGCTCCGGATCGGAGGCGATGAGCTTGTCGAACGTGCTCTCCGACCAGGCCACGAAGCCCTCGGGAGCCTTCTTGCGGACGACCTTGCGCCGCTTCTTCGGGTCGTCACCGGCTTTGGCGAGCGCCTTCTCGTTCTCGACGACGTGCTCGGGCGCCTGGGCGACGACGAAGCCCTCCGTGTCGAACCCCGCGCGTCCGGCCCGGCCGGCGATCTGGTGGAACTCGCGGGCCCGCAGCGTGCGCACCCGGGTGCCGTCGTACTTGGTCAGCGCCGTGAACAGCACGGTCCGGATGGGGACGTTGACACCCACACCGAGCGTGTCCGTTCCGCAGATCACCTTCAGCAGGCCGGCCTGCGCGAGCTTCTCCACCAGGCGCCGGTACTTGGGCAGCATGCCGGCGTGGTGGACACCGATGCCGTGCCGGACGTAGCGGGAGAGGTTGCGTCCGAACTTCGTGGTGAAACGGAAGTTGCCGATCAGGTCGGCGATCCGCTCCTTCTCCTCACGCGTGCACATGTTGATGCTCATCAGCGCCTGCGCCCGCTCCACGGCCTGCGCCTGCGTGAAGTGCACGATGTAGACGGGGGCCTGCCGGGCCGCCAGCAGGTCGGTGAGCGTCTCCGTCAGCGGTGTGTAGCGGAACTCGTAGGAGAGCGGCACGGGCCGGGTCGCCGAGCGGACAACCGCCGTGGGACGGCCGGTGCGGCGGGCGAGGTCCTTCTCGAAGAAGGAGACGTCGCCGAGCGTGGCCGACATCAGGACGAACTGGGCCTGCGGCAGCTCCAGCAGGGGGATCTGCCAGGCCCAGCCGCGGTCCGGTTCCGCGTAGAAGTGGAACTCGTCCATGACGACCTGACCGATGTCGGCGTGCTTGCCGTCCCGCAGCGCGATCGACGCCAGGACCTCGGCGGTGCAGCAGATGACGGGGGCGTCGGCGTTCACGGAGGCGTCACCGGTCAGCATGCCGACGTTCTCGGTGCCGAAGAGTTTGCACAGCTCGAAGAACTTCTCCGACACCAGCGCCTTGATCGGAGCCGTGTAGAAGGTGACCTCGTCACGGGCCAGGGCGGCGAAGTGGGCGCCCGCCGCGATCATGCTCTTGCCGGAGCCGGTGGGCGTCGACACGATCACGTTCGCGCCGGACACCACCTCGATCAGCGCCTCCTCCTGATGGGGGTAGAGCGCGAGACCGCGTTCCTGGGCCCACGACTCGAAGGCTTCGTACAGGGCATCGGGATCGGCGGTCGGCGGCAGCTGGTCGATGAGGGTCACGCCCCCATCTTGCCTGGCCTCGGGCGTGATGGGGGAATCGGCTGTCCGTATGAAGATCACGAACGCTACGCTGGGTCGCCGACGAGCCTTCGGCGGACCGGGACAACTCGACAGCGGCACACGAGGAATGGGGCGGGCAACGGCGATGATGGGACCAGCACACTCACTGTCGGGTGCCGCGGCCTGGCTCGGCGTCGGGGCGGCGACCGCCGCCGCGGGGCACCCGATGCCCTGGCCGGTGCTGCTCGCCGGAGCCCTGATCTGCGCCGGCGCGGCGCTCGCCCCGGATCTCGACCACAAGGCGGCCACCATCTCCCGCGCCTTCGGGCCGGTCTCACGGGGGCTGTGCGAGATCGTCGACAAGCTGTCGTACGCCGTCTACAAGGCCACGAAGAAGCAGGGCGACCCGCGCCGCTCCGGCGGTCACCGCACGCTGACGCACACCTGGCTGTGGGCGGTCCTGATCGGCGCGGGCACCTCGGTGCTGGCCATCACGGGTGGCCGCTGGGCGGTCCTGGCGATCCTCTTCGTGCACATGGTGCTGGCCATCGAGGGTCTGCTCTGGCGGGCGACCCGCGGCTCCAGCAGCGACGTCCTGGTCTGGCTGCTGGCCGCGACCAGCGCGTGGATCCTCGCCGGGATACTGGACAGGCCGGACGGTGGCTCGGACTGGCTGTTCACCGCACCGGGCCAGGAGTACCTGTGGCTGGGGCTGCCGATCGTGCTCGGGGCGCTGGTGCACGACATCGGCGATGCCCTGACCGTCTCGGGCTGCCCCATACTGTGGCCGATCCCGGTGGGCCGCAAGCGCTGGTACCCGATCGGCCCGCCGAAGGCCATGCGGTTCCGTGCCGGCAGCTGGGTGGAGCTGAAGGTGCTGATGCCGGCGTTCATGGTGCTCGGCGGAGTGGGCTGCGCCGGGGCGCTCAACTTCATCTGAGGGGCCCGGGGGACCGGAAGGGTCTGCGTCCCGCGGGCAGCTCAGCTGTTCCCGTCGGCGCCTTGGCCCTCGCCGCTTCCGTAACGCCGCTCGAAGCGTGCGACGCGTCCTTCCGAGTCCACCGTCCGTGCCTTGCCCGTGTAGAAGGGGTGGCTCTCCGAGGAGATCTCCACGTCCACCACCGGGTAGGTCTCACCGTCGTCCCAGGTGATGGTCTCGTCGCTGGTCGCGGTGGACCGGGTGAGGAAGGCGTACCCGGCGGCACGGTCGCGGAAGACGACGGGCTGGTACTCGGGGTGCTTGTCCTGCTGCATGGCGGCTCCTCGTACGGCGTGGATCATCGGTGTGGCGGCGCGGGAACGCCGCCGCGGGTGGTGTCAGCCGGGCAGCGAGTCCTCGTCGACGACGTGCATCGCGGCCTCTTCGGCGGAGGCTGCCGCGCCGTCGATGCCCACGTCCATGGCGACCAGCGCCGGCTCCTCGTCCTCGTGTGCCCCCTCGTCGGGTGCCACGAGCCGGCCGGAGCGGTCCGTGCCGACCTCGTTGTCCAGCAGCTCGCCGTCGGTGCCCTGGGAGTCGCCGAGGCCGTCACCGTCGGGTGCGAGCACGTCCGGCTGCTCCTCGGCGAGCCGCTGGTCCAGCGTCTCGCCCCGGTGACGTTCGCCGGCCGTCACTCCGGTGTGCTCCACCGCCCAGGGGCGCTCGGGCGGCGACCAGCCCCGGTCGAGAGGATCGTCGACGCCGTCGTTCTCGAGGGTGTCCTCCGCGTCGAGCAGTCCGGTGTCCTCCCGCTGCTCGGAACCGTCGGGCTGGTAGACGTCATCTCCCCATCCGTCGACGCTGTTCACGGGTACCTCCAGGGGGGTGGGGACGGGCCCCTTCTCACCGTGGGCCGCGGCAGGCCGCCGCTGCACGGGGCACTGAACTCACCCGTTGCCGAGCCACACGGTTCCCGGGCCTTCCCCCGAGCCGGTGCCTTCTCCCAGCCTTCCACTCCGCTTCGGGACCGCGCAACGGCACGCACCCGGGCCGGGTACCCGCGGCACTCCCGACCCACCCCACGGGTCGACCCACGGCGGCCGGGCCGGGGCCGAATCCTGCACACCACCGGCGAGGTCCGATCGATCAACGGGGGTCCGTCCGATCACCGGGGGTCTGCCCGGTCATCGGGGGTCTGCCTGGTCAGCGGGGGTTCGTCCGGTCATCGGGAGGCCGACCAGCGCGGTCTCGCCCTCCCCGGCGGACGGTACGCGGGCCCCCGCCTCTCCGTCACCGGGGCGCGGACTCGGCCTTTGGCCCCCACCTCCCCAGCCGCCGGGGCGCGGACCGGGCCTCCCCGGCCGACCGGAAGCGAACCCGGCGCCCCCCCCGCGCGCGGCCGGACGCCGACCCGCCCGTGCGGCCGAGCCCGTCACGACCGGTCGCGGGACGACCCGCCCCGGCGGCTGTCGAGCGGAGGCCCGGTCACCCGTGCCACGAGCGCCACAGTGCGGCGTACGCGCCGTCCGCAGCGACCAGGTCGTCGTGGCTGCCCAGCTCGCTGATCCGGCCGTTCTCGACGACCGCGATGACGTCCGCGTCGTGGGCGGTGTGCAGGCGGTGGGCGATCGCGACCACCGTGCGGCCGTCCAGGACCCGGGCCAGGGACCGCTCGAGGTGGCGTGCGGCCCGCGGGTCGAGCAGGGACGTCGCCTCGTCCAGCACCAGCGTGTGCGGGTCCGCCAGCACCAGGCGGGCCAGCGCGATCTGCTGTGCCTGCGCCGGCGTGAGCGCGAAACCGCCCGAGCCGACCTCCGTGTCGAGGCCGTCGTCGAGCCCGCGCGACCAGTCGTCCGCGTCGACCGCGCCCAGCGCCGCCCACAGCTCGGCGTCGGTGGCACCGGTCCTGGCGAGGCGGAGGTTGTCGCGCAGGGAGCCCACGAAGACGTGGTGCTCCTGGTTGACCAGGGCGACGTGGGAACGGACCCGTTCGGCGGACATCCGGGACAGTTCCGCGTCGCCCAAAGTGATCCGCCCCTCCCGGGGACCGTAGATGCCGGCGAGGAGCCTGCCCAGCGTGGACTTGCCGGCGCCCGAGGGGCCGACCAGGGCGAGCCGTGTGCCGGGGGCGACCTCCAGCGACACCTTGCGCAGCACGTCCACGCCCTCGACGTAGCCGAAGTGCACCCGGTCGGCGTGCACATGCCGTCCGTCGGGGGCCAGCGAGGGGTCACCGGCGTCCGGCTCGATGTCCCGCACGCCGACCAGCCGGGCCAGGGACACCTGGGCCACCTGGAGCTCGTCGTACCAGCGCAGGATCAGCCCGACCGGGTCGACGAGCATCTGGGCGATCAGCGCCGCCGTGGTCAGCTGACCGACCCCGATCCACCCCTGCAGGACGAACACACCGCCGATCAGCAGAACGGAGGCGAGCACGGTCACATGCGTGACGTTGATGACCGGGAAGAGCACCGACCGCAGCCAGAGCGTGTAGCGCTCCCAGGCCGTCCACTCGCTGATCCGGCGCTCCGACAGCTCGATGCGACGGGCGTCCAGACGGTGGGACTCGACAGTGCGCCCGGCGTCCACGGTCTCGGCGAGCGCGGCGGCCACGGCGGCGTACCCGGCGGCCTCCGAGCGGTAGGCCGCGGGCGCCCGCCGGAAGTACCAGCGGCAGCCGATCACCAGCAGCGGTACCGCGAGCAGCACCGCGGGCGCCAGCGGCGGAGCCGTCACCACGAGCCCACCGAGCAGCAGCACCACCCACACGACGCCGATCGCCAGCTGCGGCACGGCCTCGCGCATGGCGTTGCCGAGCCGGTCGATGTCGGTCGTGATCCGGGAGAGCAGATCACCCGTACCGGCCCGCTCCAGCACGCCCGGAGGCAGACCCACCGACCGTACGAGGAAGTCCTCGCGGAGGTCGGCGAGCATCCGCTCGCCCAGGACGGCTCCGCGCAGCCGCACCTCCCGTACGAACGCCGCCTGGACGAGGAGCGCGAGCACGAACAGCGTGGCCGTGAGCCCCAGGTGCAGCTCGCGAGCGCCGTCGGACACCCGCTCCACGAGCCCGCCCAGCAGGTAGGGACCCGCCATCGACGCGACCACGGCGACGGTGTTGACGGTGACGAGGAGGAGGAAGGCACGGCGGTGCCGGCGCAGCAGTTCCCCCGCGTAGGCGCGTACGGTCGCGGGCGCGCCGACGGGCAGGGTGCTCGCCGTCGTGGGGGCCGCCGGGTCGTACGACGGTGGCGCGACGCCGATCATGCCGTCTCCTCGATCTCTTCCAGTCGGTGCAGTACGTCGTCGTCGGCGAGGACATCGTCGCCCCGGATCTCGTCGTCCGTCTCACGGGTCACCACCGCGCGGTACCGGGGCTCGGTGCGCAGCAGGTCCCGGTGGGTGCCGACCGCGGCGACCGCGCCGTCGTGCAGGAAGACGGTCCGGTCCGCGCGGTCCAGCAGCAGCGGCGACGAGGTGAACACCACCGTCGTGCGTCCCGCGCGCAGGGTCCGCACGCCCTGGGCGATGCGTGCCTCGGTGTGCGAGTCCACGGCGGAGGTCGGCTCGTCCAGGACGAGCGCCTCCGGGTCCGTGATCAGGGACCGGGCCAGCGCGAGCCGCTGGCGCTGGCCGCCCGACAGCGAGCGGCCCCGTTCGGTGATGCGGGCGTCCATCGGATCGTCGACGCCGAGCGACCCCTGCGCGAGCGCCGCCAGTACGTCCCCGCACTGGGCCGCGGCCAGCGCGTCCTCGGCGTCGACGGCACCGGACGCGGGCACGTCGAGCAGCTCACGCAGCGTGCCGGAGAGCAGCACGGGATCCTTGTCCTGGACCAGGACGGCGGTGCGGGCGGACGCCAGCGGCAGCTCGTCCAGCGGCACCCCGCCCAGCAGCGCAGACGTGCCCTCCTGCGAGGGATGCCCGCCGAGCTGTTCCGCCAGTCGGCCGGCCGTGTCCGGATCGCCGCACACCACGGCCGTGAACCGGCCCGCCGGCGCGAGCAGACCCGTGGCCGGGTCGTACAGGTCCCCGGTCGGCACTTCGGCGGCCCGTGACCCCGCGGTGTCGGTGGCCCGCTCCAGCGCCAGCACCCGCGCTGCCCGCTTGGCCGAGGGCCGCGAGAAGGAGTACGCCATGGCGATCTCCTCGAAGTGCCGCAGCGGGTAGGTGAGGATCATGACGGAGCTGTAGACGGTGACGAGTTCGCCGACGCCGATGCGGCCCTCGCGGGCCAGGTGGACGCCGTGCCAGACCACCGCGATCAGCAGCAGCCCCGGCAGCAACACCTGGATCGCGGAGATCAGGGACCACATCCGCGCGCTGCGCACGGCCGCGTGGCGCACCTCCTGGGAGGCGTCGCGGTAGCGGTCGAGGAAGAGTTCCTCGCCGCCGATGCCGCGCAGCACGCGCAGCCCGGCGACGGTGTCGGAGGCGAGTTCCGTGGCCCGGCCGGCCTTCTCCCGCTGGACGTCGGCCCGCCGGGTGGCCCGGGGCAGGAGGGGCAGTACGGCGAGGGCCAGCACCGGCAGGCCCACGATCACCACGACGCCGAGTGCCGGCTCGTAGACGACCAGGGTCACGCAGACCAGCACGATGGTCACCGCCGCCGCGGTGAAGCGGGAGACGGCCTCGACGAACCAGCCGATCTTCTCGACGTCGCCGGTGGAGACGGCCACGACCTCGCCGGCCGCGACGCGACGGGTGAGCGCCGAGCCCAGCAGGGCGGTCTTGCGGGCCAGCAGTTGCTGGACGCGGGCCGCGGCGGTGATCCAGTTGGTGACGGCGGCGCGGTGCAGGAAGGTGTCGCCGAGCGCGTTGCCGGCGCAGCACAGCGCCATCAGACCGCCGGCGAGGGCGAGCCGTGTGCCGGAACGGTCGACGACGGCCTGGACGGCGAGACCGACGCAGAAGGGCAGGGCGGAGACGGAGGCGAAGTGCAGCAGGCCCCAGGCCAGCGACTTGAGTTGTCCACCCAGCTGGTTCCGGAACAGCCACCACAGGAATCGGGGGCCCGAGCGTGCGTCCGGCACTCCCGGGTCGGGATACGGAAGGTCTTGGATCTGCATGACGTCCCAGTGGCTCGTGTCAGGGGGTGCCGTTGCACCACGGCATCAAGAGGCTGCAAACCGTGACAGGTTCGCGTCGCAGCGTGCCCAAAATCAAGCGGTTTTCCGTGGTGGGGCAGAAAACCGGCTTCCCGGCGCGGGTGCGAGGATGGACGGATGCGGACTGGTGGTGCACGGCGTACCGGGACAGCGACGGCGGCCCTCGGAATCCTGCTCGGAACCCTCCTCACGCTGCTGTCCGCGTGCGGCGGCCCGACCGGGAACCCGGACACGGGAACGAGCCGGTCCGCCGACCGACCGGCGCCGAGCAGCCCCGCCGCCGACCCGTCACGGATTCCCGGCCTCGGCGACCGGCTCCACCGGCGCATCCCGGCCGACTCGCGCCAGGTCGTGGCGGTGTACGGCGACGGCCGGGACTCCGCCGACTCCACGGTCGTGCTGTACACGAAGCAGGGGACCGCCTGGCACCGCGCCCGCAGTTGGGCGGCGCACAACGGCACGAAGGGCTGGACGACCGACCACCACGAGAACGACAAGCGCAGCCCCGTCGGCGTCTTCACCCTCAGCGACGCGGGCGGCGTGCTCCCCGACCCGGATCCGGCCCCCGGCTCGGGGCTGCCCTACACGCAGTCCTCCGCCTTCGCGGCGCCGCGTTCGTGGGCCGAGTCGTACTGGCACGACTTCGACTACGTCATCGCCATCGACTACAACCGGGTCAAGGGCACCCCGCCGAACGACCCGACCCGACCCGAGGGCACGTCCAAGGGCGGAAGCATCTGGCTGCACATGGACCACGGCAGTGGCACGTCGGCCTGCGTCAGCCTGCCCAAGCCGGCGATGGCGTATCTGCTGCGCACACTGGACCCGGACCGGCACCCGGTGGTGGTGATGGGGGACAGGGCGCACCTGAAGGCCTGATCACGCGCCCCTCGCATCACGCCGTGCGGTGGCCTCGCGCGACGTCGGGCCCGTCGACCAGCGTGTCCAGGAGCCCGCCGAGCACCGCGCGCTGCTCGTCCGTCAGCGGGGCGAGGATCTCCTCCGCGGCGGACCGGCGCGCGCCGCGCAGTTCCCGCAGGGCCGTACGTCCGTCGTCGGTGAGCTCGATCCGGATGACCCGGCGGTTGGCCGGGTCGGGGACGCGGCGCACCTTCCCGGCCGCCTCCAGCCCGTCGACCAGCGTCGTCACCGCCCGGGGCACGACCTCCAGGCGCTCGGCGAGATCTGCCATCCGGGGCGGCGAGCCGTAGTGCGCCAGCGTGCGCAG
The DNA here is from genome assembly GCF_044544295.1 of Streptomyces sp. NPDC053750. Taxonomy (NCBI): domain Bacteria; kingdom Bacillati; phylum Actinomycetota; class Actinomycetes; order Kitasatosporales; family Streptomycetaceae; genus Streptomyces; species Streptomyces sp. NPDC053750. Next base: position 89,379 of record NZ_JBITXB010000008.1, read on the forward strand.
CAGCCGGGACTGGGCCGGTGTGATGCCGAGGTCACGGTGCTCGAGATGGCGCTTCTGAATGCGGTGCACCCGGCGGGTGAGCCGCAGCAGCTGTTCGGCGAGCAGGCCGTCGGTATCGGGGGCGGTCATGCGGGAACACTATCAGGACCATGTTCATTGTGAGTATAGGTAACAATGAGCTACGATCCGCAAGGCGCCGGACAGGCGCGTCGTCCTCCGAAGGAGCCCATGCACCCCGATCGCGAATCCACCTGGACCGCACCCGCCGACGCCGAGGAACAGCCCCGGCAGGTGCGCCGCATCCTGAAGCTGTTCCGCCCCTACCGCGGCCGTCTCGCGGTCGTCGGACTGCTGGTCGGCGCCGCGTCACTGGTCTCGGTGGCCACACCCTTCCTGCTGAAGGAGACGCTCGACGTCGCCATCCCCGAGGGGCGCACGGGCCTGCTGAGCCTGCTCGCCCTCGGCATGATCCTCGGCGCCGTCCTCACCAGCGTCTTCGGCGTACTGCAGACGCTGATCTCCACGACCGTCGGCCAGCGCGTCATGCACGACCTGCGCACCGCCGTCTACGGCCGGCTGCAGCAGATGTCCCTCGCGTTCTTCACCCGCACCCGCACGGGTGAGGTCCAGTCCCGCATCGCCAACGACATCGGCGGCATGCAGGCCACCGTCACCTCCACGGCTACCTCCCTGGTCTCCAACCTGACCGGCGTGGTCGCCACGATCGTCGCCATGGTCGTCCTCGACTGGCGCCTGACCGTCGTCTCGCTGCTCCTGCTGCCGGTGTTCGTGTGGATCAGCCGCCGCGTCGGCAGGGAACGCCGGAAGATCACCACCCGGCGCCAGAAGCAGATGGCCGCGATGGCCGCCACGGTCACCGAGTCGCTCTCCGTCAGCGGCATCCTGCTCGGCCGCACCATGGGCCGCTCCGACTCGCTGACCCGCGCCTTCGCGGACGAGTCCGAGAGCCTGGTCGACCTCGAAGTGAAGTCGAACATGGCGGGCCGCTGGCGCATGGCCGTCATCACGATCGTCATGGCCGCCATGCCGGCCGTCATCTACTGGACCGCGGGCATCGCCCTCCAGCTCGGCGGCCCCGACGTCTCCCTCGGCACCATCGTCGCCTTCGTCTCGCTCCAGCAGGGCCTGTTCCGCCCCGCGGTGAGCCTGCTGTCGACCGGTGTCCAGATCCAGACCTCGCTCGCGCTCTTCCAGCGCATCTTCGAGTACCTCGACCTGCCGGTCGACATCACCGAGCGGGACAAGCCGATCCACCTCGACCGGGTCAAGGGCGAGGTCCGCTTCGAGGGCGTCGAGTTCCGTTACGACGGCAAGGGCGGACCGGTCCTCGCCGGCATCGACATCACCGTCCCCGCGGGCAGCAGCCTCGCCGTCGTCGGGCCGACCGGCGCCGGCAAGTCCACGCTCGGCCACCTGGTGCCGCGGCTGTACGACGTGACGGGCGGCCGGGTCACCCTCGACGGGGTCGACGTGCGCGACCTCGACTTCGACACCCTCGCCCGCGCGGTCGGCGTCGTCTCCCAGGAGACGTACCTCTTCCATGCCTCTGTCGCCGAGAACCTGCGCTTCGCCAAGCCGGACGCCACCGACGCGGAGCTGGAGGCGGCGGCCCGCGCGGCCCAGATCCACGACCACATCGCCGCCCTGCCGGACGGGTACGACACGGTCGTCGGCGAGCGCGGCCACCGTTTCTCCGGCGGCGAGAAACAGCGTCTGGCCATCGCCCGCACCATCCTGCGCGACCCGCCCGTCCTGGTGCTCGACGAGGCGACCAGCGCTCTGGACACCCGTACGGAGGCCGCCGTGCAGGCGGCCATCGACACCCTGTCCGCCAACCGCACCACGCTCACCATCGCGCACCGCCTGTCCACGGTCCGGGACGCCGACCGCATCGTCGTCCTCGAGGGCGGACGCCTGGCCGAACAGGGCACGCACGAGGAGTTGCTGGAGCGGGACGGGCGCTATGCGGCGTTGGTGCGCCGGGACGCCCGATTGGAGCCGACAAAATGAAGATATGCCGGGTTTGTCCCTGCATGAGGGTTACCGTGCCCGCATGCAGACGAACACTCCGCGCCGGAGACCGAGGAGCAACAGGAGAACGATTCGACTGACGCGCCGGGGGCGCATCGCCCTGCTCGTGACCGGCGCCGTCGTCGCGGGTACCGCCGTGGCGGTGCCGCTGCTGATGACGGACGACGAGGGTGACTCCCGCCCCACGTCCCTGGTGATCCCCGAGGGCCGGCGCGCGACCCAGGTCTACGAAGCCATCGACAAGATCCTGGCCCTGCCCGCCGACACCACCAAGAAGTCCCTGGCCCAGGCCCACCTCGAGCTGCCCGACGACGCCGAGGGCAACCCCGAGGGCTATCTCCTCCCCGGGACCTACCCGCTGGGCGAGAACCCGACCCCGGAGAAGCTGCTCACGGCCATGGTCGACAAGGCGAACCGGAAGTTCACCGGCGCGCCGATCGCCGCGGGCGCCCAGCGCAACGCGCTCAACGTCTACCAGGCGGTCACCATCGCCAGCATCGTGCAGGCCGAGGCCGCCACCAAGGACGACATGGGCAAGGTGGCCCGGGTGATCTTCAACCGGCTGGAACGCGGTATGCCGCTGCACATGGACTCCCCCCTCAACTACGCCCTGGGCCGCCCCGCCGTGAAGGCCACCACCGAGGACACACGGATCGACAGCCCCTACAACTCGTACCAGCGCATGGGTCTGCCGCCCACACCCATCGGCAACCCGGGCGAGGAGGCGATGCGCGCCGCGATCAACCCGACCCCGGGCGACTGGCTGTACTTCGTCACGGTCAAGCGGGGCGACACCCGCTTCACCGCCGACTACGCCGAACACCAGGCCAACGTGGCCGAGTTCAACCGCATCGAGCAGAGCGCCTCGGCCGAGGCCGCGGCGAAGTGACCCGCGGGGCGTCACACGGCGGCCGACTCCTCCTCGGCCAGCAGCCGCCTGATGTCCCGCACGGCGGCGCGCCCGGCCCGGTTGGCGCCGATGGTGCTGGCCGACGGCCCGTAGCCGACGAGATGGATGCGCGGGTCGGCGACCGCGCGCGTCCCCTCGATCCGGATTCCGCCGCCCGCCTCCCGCAGTCGCAGCGGCGCCAGATGGTCGACGGCGGGCCGGAAGCCGGTGGCCCACAGGATGACGTCGGCGGCCACCTGCCGTCCGTCGTCCCACTCGACCCCCTCGGGCGTGATCCGGTCGAACATCGGCTGCCGGTCCAGCACGCCCGACTCCAGGCCCGCCCGGATCGCGTCGTTCAGCGGCAGCCCGGTCACCGACACCACGCTCCTGGGCGGCAGCCCCCGGCGCACCCGCTCCTCCACGAGCGCCACCGCGGCCCGGCCCGCGTCCTCGTCGAAGGGCCCCTCGCGGAAGACGGGCGGCCGCCGGGTCACCCACGTGGTCGCCGCGGCGTACGGGGCGAGCTCCAGCAGATGCTGCGTCCCCGAGGCACCCCCGCCCACCACGACCACGAGCTGCCCGGCGAACTCCTCGGGGCCGGCGTACTGCGCGGTGTGCAGCTGCCGTCCCCGGAAGGTCTCCTGACCCGGGTAGCGCGGCCAGAAGGGCCGGTCCCAGGTGCCGGTCGCGTTGATCAGCGCCCGCGTCGACCAGACCCCGGCCGACGTCTCGACGAGCAGCCGCCCGCCCGCCCCCTCGCGCACCGCACGGACGTCGACGGGCCGCCGCACCCTCAGATCGAAGGCCCGCTCGTACGCCGCGAAGTACGCGCCGACCACCTCGGCGGAGGGCCGCTCCGGATCCGCGCCGGTCAGCTCCATGCCCGGCAGGGAGTGCATCCCGTGCACCTTGCCGTACGTCAGCGACGGCCAGCGGAACTGCCAGGCACCGCCCGGCCCGGGGGAGTGGTCGAGCACCACGAAGTCGCGCTCCGGCTCGAACCCCGTGCGCCGCAGGTGATGGGCCGCGGCGAGCCCCGCCTGACCGGCACCGATGACGACGACCTCGACCTCGCGTGTGTTGTTCACGTTTCTACCAACGGCGCAGGGTGCGCCGATCTTCCCCCGCACGACCGGCGACGACCAGCGCCCCGCGTTCCCGCCCCCGGCCCGCCGGGTACGTCAGGATGGGAGACATGCCCGATGCCTTCACCACCCGAGTCCTGAACCTCGCCACCGGTTCCGCCGAGCGGGTCGCCGACATCACCGGTGACTGCGAGTCCTTCCTGCGCGAGGCGGCGGCCGGCCGCGACGGCCTCCTGAACATCTTCGTCCCGCACGCCACCGCGGGAATCGCCATCATCGAGACGGGCGCCGGCAGCGACGACGACCTGCTGGCCGCCCTGCACACCCTGCTCCCCGCCGACGACCGCTGGCAGCACCGCCACGGCAGCCCCGGCCACGGCCGCGACCACGTCCTGCCCGCCTTCGTACCCCCGCACGCGACGCTGCCGGTGATCGGCGGGCAGCTGGAACTCGGAACCTGGCAGTCGGTGTGCCTGGTGGACACCAACAAGGACAACCCCGACCGCCGGGTCCGGCTGAGCTTCCTGGGCTGAGCAAGATCGTCCTGAGTGTGGCCGCTGATTCTCCGTACCCTGCGTGTTCGAAACAGAGAAGTCTTGCGCGGTACGGACCTGAACATGATCGAACGCCCCCTACGACGGATGCGGTAAGTGCCTGCTCGGCGTGCGACGGCTGTCGCCGGATGACACTCGCCACGTCGTCGCCGGAGCGGCAACGCGAGGACGTGCTGACCGCCGCCGCATCTGTCGGGGGCCACATCATCGGCTGGGCCGACGATTGGGAGGTGCCCGGCGCCACCGACCCGATGACCCGGCCGAAACCGGGACCGTGGCTTCGCGACGAGAAGGGTCCGTACGACGGGTTGGTTTCCTCAGCCGTGGACCGGCTCGGCCGCAACGTCGTGGACTGCCTGAACACCGGCTACAAGGTGCGTGACGAAGGGAAGCTGCTCGTCAGCTAGGGCATGACGGTCCGTGGGATCTGGATGACCAGGTTGACGAGAACCGCTTCACCGTAGAGGCTCGGGACGCGCAGATGGAACCGCGGGCCATCCAGCGCCGAAACCACACCGCTACGCAATCCGAACCCGCGCGTGTGGTTGAGTCTTCTGGGGTGCGGCGGGCTGGAGCCGCTTCGAGGCGGACGCCCAGAGCCGGTGTCGATCACTGTCCTTCGTTGACCAGCCGGGCCAATTGCGCCTCCAGGCCGCTGAGGCCCGTCTTCTCAGCGCCGCTGCGGAGCCGGGACAATTGGGGGACCGTCAAGCGCAATTGGCGGGCCAGGCGAGCGATGAGTTCCTCCGCTTCCTGCTGAGTGACCTGTCGGCGTGATCCCATACGCTGGTCCAGGCGGTGAAGAAGAGCGAGCTTGCGTGGTGTTTCCTCCGGGCACCACACGCGGAAGAAGCGGCTGCCCGCCATGCGGTAGCTGCCGATACGGGACACCGGGATCCCCTTCTCGCCGAAGGCGTCGGCGGGCAGTGAGACCGACCAGGTGCCGTCGGCGTCCTGTTCCGGGGCGACTGTGTCGAGGCCCTGATCGCGGAGCCACTTCCGGGCGGACCGCAGGACGCGCTCGTCCGCCTCCTCGGCCATCTCCTCGTTGTCGAGAGCATTGGTCAGCTCCGGAGCACGGGAGCAGAGCTCGCTGAGTTCCGGGTCATGCGCGGTCCCCGCCTCTGCCTGGCCGTAGACCAGGAGCCCTTCCCGCCCGCGCACCAGGTAGACCGGCAGGAAGACGAGCGTCTCGTTCAGGCTCTCCAGCGCGTCCAGGGCTACGGGCAGATTGAATCGCGCCCGGTCCTTGCGGTCCTTGAGGCGGTCCAGAGCTGAGCGGTCGAAGCCGGACGTCACCTGGATGGGGGCGAAGCGTGGGTAGTGGTCGCTTCGTGTTGCCCTTGCCAGTTCGTCGGCAGTCAGCAGGGTCACGACCTCGTCGTCGTAGTGAGCCCGGGTCAGCGGGGTGCAGCTCAGTGCCTCGAAGTACAATTTGCGGCGGTCCTGCCGGGTGACCACGTAGCGGATGTCGTCGTCCACGGAGCGCTGCCCCAGCTGCGTCAGGGACAGCCGGCCTCCGGGCTCCTCCCGCAGGTGACCGATCGCGGTCAGGAAGCGCACGGCCTGCGCGACCAGTGCGCGGTCCAGGGCGAAGAACGCGGTGAGTTCGTCCACGGTGTGCAACGCGCCGTGCCGCAGCCCGCGCTCCAGGAAGCGGTCGATGAGGAAGAAGTCCTCGCCCTCGGTGATGTCGGCGCGGATCTCAACCTGCCAGACTGGCAACAGTAGAGCGTAGAGCCGGGTGGGCACGATGCCCTGGCCGAACGCGGCGTCCTCCAGGACTCGCTCTTCGGGGAAGTTCATCAGGCGGGGAGCAGCCGTCACGCCCGGCCTCCTTCCGCGTACCGATCGGCTTCGCCCGCGTCTGGGGCGGCTTCGTCGAGGGCCTTCATGACGTCCCGGTAGTCCCGCAGGTCGCCGCGGTCGAGCAGATGCTGATGTAGGGCGTCGATGAGCATGCGGAAGCCGGGATCGTTCGCACGGATCAGCGTGCTCAGGTCGCCCGTGAGGATCAGTTGGCTCTTGGCGCGAGTGAAGGCGACGTTGGCGCGGCGCAGCTCCTTGAGGAAGCCGATTCGTCCTTCCGGGTTGCTGCGTGTGAAGCCGTACAGGACGACGTCGCGCTCCCCGCCCTGGTAGGAGTCGACGCTGCCGACCGAGGCATCCGCAAGCTGGGAATCACCGATCAGCGGGGTCAGGTGGCGGACGACCTCCGCACGCTGCGCGAGGTAGGGGACGATCACCACCCACTCGGAGCCCCGGCGGTGGTAGAAGGCGGCGAGCCTGGCCAGGAGACGCGCTTCACAGGTGTTGAAGGGGCCCTTGCGGCCGCGACCCTCGGCACGACGGTCCCCCGACTCGCGACGTACGCGGTCGGGCAGCGCGGCTGTGTCGACGAAGGCCATGGGGCTGGCGAACAAGGGGTCGGTGTGCTGGTGGTCCTTCTCGGTGAGCAGTTCTCCCCGGTAGAAGGCGGTCGAGATGAAGTCGGCGATCTCGGCGGGCATCCGGCGCTGGCGGGTCAGCTGCACGACGTGGGAGGACGGCAGTCCGGCACGCAGGCGTTCCAAGGCGCTCTGTGACATCAGCCGGACCAGTTCGGGGTCGCCGATGCCCTGGGCCCACTCGTCCACCTCGGGGTCGCGGAAGGGCGGCAGTTGCTGGTCGTCACCGACCAGAACGCCGCGGCGAACCCGGGTCAGCGGCACCAGCGTGTCCGCGACGCCGATCTGGCCGGCCTCGTCGACGATTCCCAAGTCGAAGTCGACCCCGGACAGTTCGGCGCGGGATGCGGCGCCAATGCAAGTAGCGCCCACCACTTGGGCGTAGCGGACGAGTTCGGGCACCAGCTGGCCCGGATCCTGGCCGATGGCGGCCTGCCACTGCCGGGTGAGTTCCTCGCGTTGGGAGAGGAACGGCAGCCACGCCTCCAGCTGCCGATGCAGTGTGTGCAGCTCGGCTGCCGCATCGGCCGGATCCGGCAGCCGAGCGGGCGCGGGCATGGCCGGCACGACCGCGCCCAGCGCCTGGACGGCTATGTCGGCGGCCTCATAGGCAGATCGAAGGCTCTCGCCGATCCGGCGTTCTGCTTTCTGAAGTGTGGCCCGGGCCGTGCTGACGGTAGCTCCCTCGCGGACTGCACGCTCCGCCTCAATGCCTGCCGCTTCCGCCTGCCGGCGCAATTCGGGTCCCAGTGCCGTGAGCCGTTGAATCTCGGCGCCCACCGTGGTGAGCTCTTCGTCCCGGCGACGGGCCCGGCGGCGGTGCAGCCGACCGGTGAAGAGGGCGTTGGAGCGCAGCCGAGCGGACTGTGCCTTCTCCTGGAGCCACGAGGCACGCTCGATCAGTGACTGCAGGGCCGTCTCCCTTCCCCGCTCCTCGTGCTGGAGTGCCGCCAACTGCGCCTGGGCCGGTGCGGCGGCCGCTTGGATCGCATCCTGCAGACGCAGGGCCGCGACCTTCGCTTCCTGGACCAGGCCGTCGACCTGGTGGACTCGAGCGGCGAGCTCGGCTGTCCACGGGGCGACGGCCGCTGCCTCTCGGTAGGCCTGGGTGCGCTGGGCCATGGCATGTTGGATGCCTTCGCAGAGGTTCTCCGACTGTTCCTCCAGGAGCAGCGGTTTGACATCGGCGTGGACCTTGCTCTCGTCTCCGACTCGGATCACCACGAGATCCCGTGGCAGCCGCGCCAGTACGTTGTCCACGGCGCGATTGGTGTGGGAGGTGACGAGGACACGGCCGCTTCCGGCGGCGGCCGTCGTCGCGGTGGTGTGGGCGATCTCGGTGATGGTGCGGGTCTTGCCGGTGCCGGGCGGGCCGAGCACCACCAACAGGTCCTCGGTGGTTAACGCCTTGCGAAACGCCTCGAGTTGTTCGGGGTCAAGGCTCGTGCGGCTGCGCGGTGGTAGCCGGGATCGTGCGCACGTGGTGCTCGACCACTGCCGGTAGGAGGCCCGCGTTCCTGGCGCCCCACGTGCGAAGGCTTGCAACGGCCTGTCGCTGTTTGTTGAAGATCACGTTGCTCGGGATGAGTTCCAGAGCACCGCGTGCCGGCAGCCGCTCCCACGACACGGGCTGATCGAAGCGGACGGTGACGGAACTACCGGCCGCCCGGTTCACTTTCCCACGGGTCTCCGTGTCGCCCTGTAAGCGGACGATGGCGCCGGTCGGCGGCAACTCCCGCCCAATGAGATGGAATTCGTAGACCGACTGCGGAGCGCTGCTGCGCTTGCCGCCGGTGGTCGTGAGGCGTTGATACGGGAATGGGGCGGCCTCGCGCTCTTCCCGGGTGGTGATCTCCTCGGTCGCGTCGATCAGCCGGTCCACCGTCTCGAGGAACTCCGACTGGGCTTCGCTGAAGGAAGGAGTTTCCCGCTGCTGCCGCTGTGCCTGGCCGAGACTCCGCCAGGCCTGTTCAAGGTCCTGCCACTGGGCGTCCGAGCCTTCGGGTACGGCCCTCAGCTCGAACACCATCCGCCAGGCAGGCGGGCGCACCAGGAGACAGGATCGGGCGAGGCGCGCGTGGTCGGCGAGACGCAGCGGATCGATGTGCTTGACGAAGTAGCCGGTGCCTCGGTTCGTGACCTCCAGGCGCACGCGATACGCACGTGTGTGAACCAGCAAGGACGGTTTGTACTTGCCGTTCGCCGGGCTGACGCTCACCGCGGCGCCGCCTTCGAGCTCGTTCAGATCGTGGACGATCTGCGAGACGTCGGGTGGCAGACCAGCGCTGGATTCGGCCTTTTTGCGGAGCTGGTCGTCAAGGCCGAGCCCCGGTACTAGCACCAGGGGAGCGCGCAAGGCGATGGTGGCGACGGACATAGGCGACGCTCCTCAGCGCTGGGGCGGCGGGACGGACGTCAGCTCGCCTGCAGCGGTGCGCAGAGCGAGGCGGAGCGCACGGACACCTGGGCGGGCCCCCGGGTCCTCGCGTAGGGCACCGGCGACCGCGTGGACGAGACTGTCCGGTACGGAGGCCGAGCCGCGGTAGGGAGGCAGCCCGGGCGCGGGTGCGCGGCCGGTCAGCGCCCGATACAGCAGCGCGCCCAACTGGTAGACATCGGTGGCGGGCCCGGGGCGGACGCCGGAGCCGTACCGCTGCTCGGGTGCCTGATAGGGCCCGGGGTTCTCGCCCGGGCGGGGTGGCACGGTGGCGAGACCGAAGTCACGCAGCACCATGCGCGGTCGGTGCATGACGACCGCGGTCGGCCCGAGCGCCCGGTGCGAGAGCCGCTCGACGGCCAGCCGCTCAAGGATCTCGGCCACGTCGGCGAGCCCCTTCACGATGGTCCACAGGCGCAGCCGGTCCGTCGGCGCCGGCGGTTCGGGCAGCAGTTCGTGGAGGGTCCCCGGCGGGCGGCCGAGCTTCGGGTCACCCGGCCAGGCCAGGGCGAGCGTGGCGGTGTTCCGGCCACGGGTCAGCTGCACGACATCGGGGCCGCGCAAGGCACGGCACAGTCCGGCTTCCTGTTCGAGTGTGGCCAGGGGGTCGAAGTGGCCCGGGCCGGGCAGAGACCGAGTCCACTCGACTTGGCGCAGCCAGGCGTAGGAGTCGCGGGTATCCCCGTCGGACACCACACGTGCCACCGCCTGACGTCGTAGCACGTCGCCGTCCCGCGACTCCATAAGGAGGTCACCGGGGCCCTCGTAGAGCAGGTATTCCCGTCCCTCGACCTCGACGACGGGCCGACTGCTCCAGGCCGCCGGGCCGGAGGCGCGGTCGGGGCCGGACACCACGACGACGGCGGGGGCCGGAGGCCGCTCTCGGGCCGGTCGCGCGGCGGGGCGCAGGTCGCGCAGTACCCGCAGCGCGAAGGCGGCGGCATGCCGCGCCGCGGTCTCCTGGGAGCCCTCAGCATCGTATGTGGCTTTGTCCGGGTCGGCGAAGTCGCTGATGCCGCGGATGGAGAGGGCTCGCACGGTGCGGTTCATCCTGGCTGCGTGGGTGACGCCGTGGCTCTCCATGTCGACGGCCGCGGCGTCGTTGTAGTGCCGGCGGATCCGTCGGAATGTCCCGGAGTCACGGAAGCCGAGCAGTACATCACCCGAAGCGATCGGCTCGAAGTGGACCCGCGGCGGAGTGGCGGGTCGCACATCCGGGGGGAGGAAGACCCATGGCTCGTTGCGTCGTGCGGAGCGCACCAACTGGTCCACGTCGTATGTCGGCTCCCAGACGTCGGGCCGGGCGGCGAACCCGTCCGCGCTCTCACGTCCGCCGTGATAGCCGTAGACCTTCCTGGCGACGACGACGTCACCGAGGCGGACATCGTCCTTGAGTCCACCGGCGACGCCGACGAAGAGCACAGCCTCGGCGTCGAAGTACTCGATCGTGGACTGCGTGACGAGGGCGGCACGGGTGTTGGTGGGGCCCGTCTCGGCGAGCGCCACATCCCAGTCGAGGCCTGATATTTGGCCGACGTCGACGAGGGTGCCCTGCGGCAGCTTGTCCTCGCGGACGTCCTCCAGGTGCCGGCGCACTGCCTCGTACTCCACCTGCAGGGCAGTGAGCACGACCACGATGGGCCGCTGCCTTCTCGCTCCCCCCAACGGAACCCCTCACCTTCACGGGATCTGAGACCGGACCTCACGACGCCCGACGGCCATCCCGGCCGGCACGTGAAGTGGCAGGAAGAATCACTCTAGCCCGGACGCCGTGGAGGGCATTCGCCAGCTGGGCAACTGCATCAGCGCATATGAGCGCATATGAACGTTGTGCTACGGACGGCGTGGTACTGGTGTCAGCGTCGCCCCTCAATACGGTCCGCTCCGCCGACAATGAGGACCGAGGCAACACGCACACCGCATCGAGCCCTTGCACTTGCCGTCGACGTGATGTCACGAGATCGCCCCGACAGGCGCCGTACTCGGCCGGGCAGGACAGAGGCCGGACATTTGGTGGTGCGGCGACGGAGAACAGGCATCGGCCAATGGCCGATCGGCGCCCTTGCCGATGCCACGGGCGCTGCTGAGACTGCTCTCACAACAGAGGGAGGGCGTGGGTGGCGGCACGAAACCGACGTCGATCGGCCGCGCGGAAGCGCCGCGAGCAGCGACTCAAGGCGGGCTTGATCGGCGGTGCGGTCTGCGTCGTCTTGCTGGTCGTGTTCTGGCAGGTGATCTGGCCGTACCTGGTCAGCGGGCTTCTGCTCATCGGGGCTGTCGTCGGCGGATGGAGGCTGTGGCGAACGAACCGACTGATTCAGGGACGTGATCACCAGTGGCGTCACGAAGAGGCAGTCAAGGCCGGCCACCGGACGCTGAGCGAGGTGGACGTGATGTCGGGGGGAGAGTTCGAGGACTTCGTTGTGGACCTGTGCCGACGCGATGGTTGCACCGAGGTTCGCCGGGTGGGTGGCTCGCACGACGATGGCGCGGACGTGCTGGGGCATCTGCCGGATGGTCGGAGCATGGTGATTCAGTGCAAGCGCTACTCTCCGAAGAGCAGGATCCCCAGCCGTGAGGTCCGAGACCTTCTGGGTGCCAGGGTGCACTTCAAGGCGGATGTCGCAATATTTGTGACGACAACGTACTTCACCGGACCGTCTGAGCGGACCGCGGTGCAGAACGGTGTTGTCGCGGTCCACCGGGACCACCTCGGTATGTGGAACAGCGGCGCGTCTCTTCTGTCGCTCAACGAGGTGAACGGGGTGGGGCAGGGAGACCGTAGGCATCGCGTTCGCTGGAAGGAGACGTACGAGTAGGACGACGTTGCCTGCAACGGGAACGCGTCGTCGCCGGTCGGCCTCTGCCGTGGAACTCCGGTGTCGTCGAAGGCCATGTCAACCGCATCAAGATGATGCAAGCGTCAGTTGCCCGGCTGTGCAGGATTCAAACCCCTCTGCGAACCTGTCCTGTTGGTGTGATCGAGCGCCACCACAACGCAGGAAGTGGACCAGAGCTCGAAGTTCAATCGCAGGCCCAGGAAGCAAGTGATCACTGTTGCGGCGCGGGGCGGCGTGCCGAAGGCCTACTTTCGTCACCTGGCGCACAACCTTCGCGTCGACCATCGGACGCGGCCGTTGGTCCGGAGTAGCGTCTTGCGCGTCTGAGTAGGGTCGGGGTTGTCCTTGCGGAGGTTGGCGGACACCAACAGGGACAATGCCAACCGTCAGGTCCGTCTGAGCTTCCTCGGCTGATGGGTCTGACGGAACTGTAGCGGCGAATCCCGGCCGCACGGCATACCTCTTGGCCCGCGCGTGGGGGAGCGGGTCGGCTCCCAGCGAGACTTGACCCACGGCTTTCTTGTGACCGCCGATGCCGAGAAAGCCGACCCGGACTTCAGGATCGCGTTCGCGCGACGCAGTTCCTACACCTCGCGTTCCAGCTCGGCGATCCGTGCCGCCTCCACGCTCGTGGTGCCTCACACAGACCTTCGTCGGTCTCGGCCCGCTTCACCCACGTCCGCAGGGCCTCGGGTGCACGTCGAGCTGCTCGGCGATCCGCCGGATCGCACTCGCCCGGCCGACCGGGTCCAGACGGGCCTCGACCGCCATCCGCGTCGCACGCTCACGCAGTTCGTCGGAGTACTACCTCGGCCCAGGCATGAACAGCATCCTTCCGGGTCTTCGATGTCTCCATCGAACCAGGACGGTTCACTTCCCGTCGCTGCCCTTGACGGCGCGCGTGTTCACGCACTGATCCCCGGAATCCTGCGATGCGGACGTACCGCCGCCCGGGCATGCACGGGCCCGACCGTTGTCAGTGCCGAGGTCTAACGTGATCGGTAACTGCTCATGAGGTCCCCGTGCAACGGGTGACGGGGAGGAACAGCGCCATGCACCAGGAAATTGTTGACGAGGACCGGTTCGAGATGCCCGCCGCCTGGCTGCGAGCCCTGCCCGCGCCCCGAGCCGCCGCGAAGCCGGCCGAGGACGCGGTGGAGAAGGCCGCTCGCCGCTACGCGCAGGAGGCGGCCTGGTTCGAGGGGATGTTCTCCTCCTCCGGCAGCGACCCGGAGCTGGTGAAGGCGGGCCGGGCCCACCGGGAGGGGAGCCCCTCTCCGCTCGGAGCCGCCGTGGAGATCGCCGTCGGCTGGCACTACACCATGGTGGACGTGCTCGTCGACGCCTGCGTGACCGAACACGGCCTGCCGTTCGCCGCCCGTGCCGTCGTTGAGCTGGGATGTGTCAACCCCCATTACAAGCAGTCGGGTTCCCGACGGTACGACGCGGCGCTGCGCAGAGTGACCGGTTACCAGACCTACTACGTGTGGGAGACCGCCGCACGTGTCCGGGACCTGCTCGCGGCGGTGGACGAGGAGACCCGACGGCGGACCGTCGAGGCCCTCGCCGGCCTCCGGGACAGCGTCGAGCGCCGCATCGTGGTCTCCTACCTGGTACCCGAGGAGCATGCCTGGGTCGACGAGTGCTGCGACGGCCCGATATCGAACGACTCCGCCCTGCGGCGCATGCTCCTTCTCTCCCTGTACCGGCCGGAGCAGATCGCCCGCATCGGCGAAGGAGGACGACTCGGATGGAACGGCTGGAAACTCCCACTGTTCGCCACCCTCGCGAACCGGCTCGGTCCCGCCGTCGGGTCGCTGCTGGAGGACGCGTTCGACGGAGCCTACGGATCCGACGGACACCGGGACGTCGCGGGCTGGGCCGCCGAACTGCCTACCGACGACGCCTTCCGCCTGCTCCTGAAGAAGGGCGGCGACCGCAATGTCCGCCCCGCCCTGCTCGATGCCATGAACCGCTACCCGCGGCGCGCCCTGCGACTGCTCTCCGCCGCCGCGGCGGGCGACAGCGAACAGGCGTCCCTCTCCCGGATGCTGCTGCCCTTGAACGTGGTGACCCACCCGGAGCTCACAAAGGAGACGTTGCCCGCCCTGCCCGAGGCGTCCGCAGCCGTCGTCGCCCCGCTGCTGAAGCGAGGCGAACGGGACGCAGAAGCGCCTGCGGAGGCGCTCCCCGCCCTGCTGGTCGCCCCGCCGTGGACCCGGAAGCGCACCAGCCGCAAGGCCCGGGTGGCCCGCGACGTCCCCGGGGTGCCGCAGGCCGAGGTGGTCTGGAAGCCCGGGGAGCAGAAGGCCTGGGCGGCCACCGTCGTTGCCGAAACCCCCTGGTGGCGCGAGCACGACTGGTCCCGCGAGATCCAGCGGATGCAGCAGGGGACATGGCGGGGCAACATCCACGCCGCCCGCCTCTTCGTCACCGGCCCCGAGGACGTCGTACGTCCACTGCTCGACGCCTTCGCCCCCGAGCGCGTCTGGGACACCGAGAGCCACCTCAGGCCCGTCGCCGCCCGCCACGGCCTGCACGCCCTGCCGATGCTGAGCCGGCTCGCCGCCCGCTACCCGGCCACCGCCTGTGGCCTGCTGCTGCCCTACCGCAGCGTCGAGGTGGCCCGGCAGATGGCCGAGTGGCTGGTGCGCCGCCAGTCGCTGAGGCCCACGGTTCTCGCCTGGCTCCGCCGCCACGGCCGGGCCGCGGCCGCCTTCCTCGTTCCCGACGCCGTCGGCCCGGCGGGCATGCCCCGCACCCACGCCGAACACGCCCTGCGGCAACTTGCCGCAGAGGTGGGCGCCGAGGCCGTGCGGGAGATCGCCGCCGGCTGCGGCGCCGAGGCCGCGGAGATCGTCGCCGACCTCCTCGCCGGCGATCCGCTGGAGGCCGCCCTCCCGGCGAGGATGCCGTCCCCCTGTACCTGGGCCGACCCCGCCCTGCTCCCGCAGATCCGGCTCACCGGCGGCCGCGGCGCCCTGCCCGCCGACGCCGTCCGCCACCTGACGACCATGCTGCAGATCTCCAAGCCCGGTGACGTCTACCCCGGCCTCGCCATCGTCACCGAGCAGTGCGACGCCGGCTCCCTCGCGGAGTTCGCCTGGACCCTCTTCGAGACGTGGCGGTTCCACGGCATGCCGGCCAAGGACAGCTGGGCCCTCCACGCCCTCGGCCTCCTCGGCGACGACGAGACCGTCCGCCGTCTCACCCCCGTCGTGCGTGCCTGGCCCGGTGAGAACGCCCACCACCGGGCCGTCGAGGGCCTCACCGTCCTCGCTGCGATCGGCACCGACACCGCCCTGCGCCATCTGCACGGCATCTCCCAGCGGGTGCCGTTCAAGGCCCTCAAGAAGCGCGCCCGGGAGAAGATCGACGAGGTCGCCGAAGGACTCGGCCTCACCACCGACCAGCTCGCCGACCGTCTGGTCCCCGACCTCGGCCTCGCCGACGACGGCAGCACCGTCATCGACTACGGCCCGCGCCGCTTCACCGTCACCTTCGACGAACAGCTCCGCCCCTGTGTCCGCGACGAGACCGGCAAGCTCCGCAAGGCGCTGCCGGCCCCGGGCGTCAAGGACGACCCGGAACTTGCACCCGCCGAGCGCAAGCGGTTCGCCGCCCTCAAGAAGGAGGTCCGGACCATTGCCTCCGACCAGCTGCGCCGCCTGGAGGCCGCCATGGTCACCGGCCGCTCCTGGACCGCCGCCGAGTTCCGCGAACTGCTCGTCGAACACCCCCTGCTGCGCCACTTGGTGCGCCGCCTGGTCTGGCTCGGCGACTGCGACGGTGACGGTGACCGCATGGTGACCGCGTTCCGTGTCGCCGAGGACCTCACCCTCGCCGACGTCCACGACGACGCATGGACCCTTCCCTCCGACGCCACCGTGCGCCTCGCCCACCCCCTCCGTCTGGGAGACGAACTCGAGGCCTGGGCCGACCTCTTCGCCGACTACGAGATCCTCCAGCCCTTCCCGCAGCTCGGGCGCCCCGTGCACGCCTTCACCGACAAGGAGGCCACCAGCCACCGGCTGACCCGCTTCGAGGGCGTCACCGTCCCCGTCGGCAAACTCCTCGGCCTCACCAAGCGCGGCTGGGAACGCGGCACGCCCGAGGACAACGGCGTGGAACGCTGGTTCTCCCGCCCGATCACCCGCGACCGCCACCTCGTCATCGCCCTCGACGAAGGCATCGCCGTCGGCATGGTCGAGGAGTTCCCCGACCAGACCCTCGAGGCCATCTGGATCGACACCGCCCCCGGCGACTACTGGCCCAACCACGCGTACCCGCACCGCCTCGGCGAGATCGACCCCGTCATCGCCTCCGAGATCCTCGCCGACCTGACCGACATCACCGCCAAGTGAGCGCCGCCATGACCCCAGTGAGCGACCCGCACCCGCCCCGCCTGCAGCGCCCGCCCGCAGAAGTGCGCCACGCCGACGAACTCGCAGAGCTGCGTGCGGGGGACACCGACCCGCGGCCGCCCGGCTGGCGGCTCAGCCTCCGTGCCGCCCTCCGCTTCGTGGTCGGAGACCCCGACGCCGGCATCAGCCGCAAGTTCGTCGGCAGTCCTTCGCTCGTCGAGCGGGCCCTGGTGACCCTGGCCACCAACCGGGGTCTGATGCTCGTCGGCGAACCCGGCACCGCCAAGTCGCTGCTCTCCGAGCTCATCGCGGCAGCCGTCAGCGGCACCTCCACGCTCACCGTGCAGGGCGGCGCGGCCACCACCGAGGACCAGATCAAGTACTCCTGGAACTATGCCCTGCTGGTCTCCGAAGGCCCCTCCCGCCGGTCCCTGGTGCCCGCCCCCATGCTCCGCGGCATGGCCGAGGGACGCATCGTCCGCTTCGAGGAAATCACCCGCTGCCCCCTCGAGGTCCAGGACTGCCTGCTCTCCCTGCTCTCCGAACGCGTCGTCGCCGTCCCCGAACTCGACGGCGACGACGGCATGGTCTTCGCCCGCCAGGGCTTCAACGTCATCGCCACCGCCAACACCCGCGACCGCGGCGTCAATGAGATGAGCGCCGCGCTCAAACGCCGTTTCAACTTCGAGACCGTCTTCCCGATACCCGACCTCGACACCGAACTCGCCCTCGTCGAAGCCGAGTCCACCGCCCTGCTCCGCGAGTCCGGAGTCGAGCGGGCACCCGACCCGGACGTCCTCGAGGTGCTGGTCGGCACCTTCCGCGAACTGCGCGGCGCACCCGGCCAGGGCGACCGGCCCTCCGCGGTGATGAGCACCGCCGAAGCCGTCTCCACGGCCCACGCCGTCGGCCTGCGCGGCTGGTTCCTGCGCGGCGAGGCCGGCAACGCCGCCGACATCGTCTCCTGTCTCGCCGGCACCGCCGCCAAGGACAGCCCCGAGGACCTCGCCCGCCTGCGCCGCTTCCTCGAACAGCAGGCCCGCCTGCGCCGAGGCCCCCAGTGGCAGGCCCTCCACGAGGCCCGGCACCTGCTGGACCAACGGTGAGCGATGCCCGCGTCACCTTCCTGGGGGTGCGCCACCACTCACCGGCCTGCGCCGGCCTTGTCCGCCGCACGATCCGCGAACTGCGCCCGGCATACGTCCTGGTCGAGGGCCCCGCCGACATGAACGACCGGATCGGCGAACTGCTCCTCGGACACGAACTGCCCATCGCCGTCTTCAGCCACTACCGCGACACCGAACGGGTCGCCACCTCCTGGGCCCCGCTGTGCGCGTACTCCCCGGAATGGGTGGCACTCACCGAGGGCCGTACCGCGGGCGCCGAGGTCCGGTTCATCGACCTGCCCGCCTGGCACCGCGCCTTCACCGACCGCCCCGACGGCGCGGCCAACCGCTACGCCGACGCCGAGGCCCGCTACAGCCGCGCCACCGAACGGCTCCGCGCCCGCTACCGGGTCGACACCGTGGACGCCCTGTGGGACCGCGTCTTCGAGATCGCCGATCCGGACGGCCTGCAGGACCGCCTGGACGCCTACTTCGCCCTGGTGCGCGGCGACACCGAGGCCGACGACGGGGACCGCGCCCGCGAGCAGTACATGGCCTCCTGGGTCCGTGCCGCAGTGGCGCACGCCGGCAGCCGGCCGGTCCTGGTGGTGACCGGCGGCTTCCACCAGCCCGCCCTGCGCGCCCTCACCGCCGCCCCCGGCACGTCTCCGGGCGCGGAACCCGCCGCCTGGCCCCCGGTGCCCGTCCCGCCCGACGGGGCTGCGGGCGGCAGCTTCCTGGTGCCCTACTCCTTCCGCCAGATGGACGCCTTCGCCGGCTACCAGTCCGGCATGCCGTCCCCCGGCTACTACCAGCACCTGTGGGACGAAGGCCCCGACGCGGCCGCGAAAACCCTCCACCGCACCGTCGTGGAACGGCTCCGCGCCCGCCGCCTCCCCGCCTCCACCGCCGCCCTGATCTCCGCCCACACCCTCACCGAAGGCCTCGCCGCCCTCCGCGGACACCCCCGCCCCGCGCGCGTCGACGTCCTGGACGGCCTCGCCGCCGCACTGATCACCGACGACCTCGACCAGCCGCTGCCCTGGAACACCGACGGCCCCCTGAGGCCCGGCGCCCACCCCGCCGTCGTCGAAACGGTCGTCGCCTGCACCGGCGACCGCACCG
This sequence comes from Streptomyces sp. NPDC053750, assembly GCF_044544295.1. NCBI lineage: Bacteria > Bacillati > Actinomycetota > Actinomycetes > Kitasatosporales > Streptomycetaceae > Streptomyces > Streptomyces sp. NPDC053750. The sequence goes on from NZ_JBITXB010000008.1 coordinate 108,281, forward strand.
GCCGCCTCCACCCCGACACCCCGCTGCCACCCCTGGTCCACCACGTGACTGCCGAGGAGATCCGCCTCGGCCTCGACGGCGACCGCACCCTCGACCTCGACCTCACCCACCCCCGAGGGCTCGAACGCAGCCGCTTCCTCCACCAGTTGCGCATCCTCGGCATCCCCGGCCACACCCGCCTCACCGGCCCCGACCACGGAGCCGACCCCCGCGACCGCGAAACCTGGGAACCCCGCCCCCGCACCGGCCGCGACGCCGCACTGACCGAGGCCGGCGCCTACGGAGCCCGCCCCGACGAGGCCGCCACAGCCCTGCTCGCCCACCGCGTCCGCGACACGGGTACGGCCGCCGACGCCGGGACCACCGCCGCCCTCCTCTTCGACTCCGTCCTCTGCGGAGCCGGAACCCTCTCCCGCGACCTCCTGGACGGCCTCGCCCACCGGATCCGTACCACCGCCGACCCCGGCCCCCTCGGGCGGGCCCTCGCCGTGGTCCTGGGGCTCTGGCGCCACGACCGGGTCTTCGGTACCGCCCGTGACCCGCTGCTCGGCACCGTCCTCGACCACGCCGTCGACCGGCTCTTCCACCTCGTGGAGGGCCTCCACGGCGGCCCGCCCGGCGTCGACGTCCCCCGCCTGCGCGCCCTGACCGCCGCCCGCGACGCCCTCCTCCACGCCGCGCCCGCCCTGACTCTCACCCCGGAAACCGCCGCCGCGACCGCCGCCCGCATCGCCCGCGACCGGCACGCCCCCGCCGACCTGCGCGGCGCCGCCCTCGGCCTGCGCCGCGCCCTCGGAGCCCCGGCCGAACCCGCCGCCGAGGCCGAAGCGTTCGCCGCCGCGGCCGACCCCGCCGTCCTCGGCGACTGGCTGGCCGGCCTGCTCGCCCTCGCCCGCGAAGAAATCCTGCGGCCCGCCCCGAAGGGCGAACGGTCCCTGCTCGACACCCTGGACGGCGTCGTCACCACCATGACCGACGACGTATTCCTCCAGGCCCTGCCCGCCCTGCGTCAGGCCTTCGCCTTCTTCCCGCCCCGTGAACGCGAACGCGTCGCACAACTCCTCCTCGACCGCCGGAACCTGCACGGCTCCGCCCGCACCCTGCTGCGCACCACCGCCGACCCGCTGCTCCTCGCCCGTGCCGCGGCCCTCGAGGAACACACCGACCTCCTGCTCGACCGGCACGCCCTCGGAGCACCCCGATGACCCCCGACGACCCACGCGCAGGACTGGAACGCTGGCGGCTGATCCTCGGCGCCCCCGCCGAACGCCGCACCGGCGGCCTCGACGGCCCGGACGCCGCCCGCGACACCGCCCTCCAGTGGCTCTACGGCCGCGGCGACGACCTCGCCCGCCGTGGTGAACGCCGCGGCACCGCCGACGGCCGGGAGGGCGGCGACGGCCCCTCCACGCTCGCCGTCGTCGACTGGCTCGACGACATCCACCGTCTCTTCCCCCGGGAGACGGTCGAACGCCTCGAACGCGATGCCGTGGAGACCTACGGCATCGAAGAGATCGTCACCGATCCCGACGTCCTCCTCCGCGTGGAGCCCAGCACCAGCCTGCTGCGGGCCGTACTGCGCACCAAACACCTGATGGACCCGCAGATTCTGGCAGCCGCCCGGCGGATCGTCGAAGCCGTCGTGCGCGACCTGACCGAGCGGCTGAGGCCGGAGATCCGGCGCGCCCTCACCGGAGCCCGCTCCCGCCGCCCCAGCCGAAGCCCCCGCGCCCGGGACTTCGACTTCAGGGCCACGATCCGCGCCAACCTCGCCCACTACCGGCCCGAGGACCGCCGCATCCTCATCGAGCAGCCGCGCTTCCACTCCCGCACCCGCCGCCACATCGAGCAGTGGCAGCTGATCCTCCTCGTCGACCAGTCCGGCTCCATGGCCGGATCCGTGATCCACTCCGCCGTCACCGCTGCCTGCCTGTGGGGCCTGCCCGGACTGCGCACCCACTTGGTCGCTTTCGACACGCAGGTCGTCGACCTCACCTCCGACGTCACCGACCCCGTCGAACTCCTGATGAAGGTCCAGCTCGGCGGTGGCACCGACATCGCCCGCGCCGTCGACTACTCCGCGGGCCTCGTCGACAACCCGCGCCGCACGATCGTCGCCCTGATCACCGACTTCTACGAGGGCGGCGACGCCCACCGCCTGACCCGCACCGTCCGCGACCTGACCGGACAGGGCGTCACCGTCCTCGGCCTCGCCGCCCTCGACGAGGAGGCCGTCCCCTCCTACGACCGCGACCTGGCCGGCCGCCTCGCCGAGGCCGGCGCACACATCGGCGCCATGACCCCCGGCCACCTCGCCGAATTCGTCGCCGAGAGAATGGCCAACGGAGGACGAACGGTATGACCCGCACCGACCTGCTCGCCCTCACCCCCGACACCCTCGCCGCTCTCGCCAACCGCGGCCTGGTCAAACGCGCCGCCAAGGACCTCGACGCCGGAGCAGGCCCCGACCTGCACGTCACCGGCGACCACACCGTGCACGGCTGCTTTCCCGACGGCACCGAGACCCGACTGCCGCCCGGCGCCACCCTGCAGGACGCCCGCTGCAGCTGCGAGGCCCAGGGAGTCTGCCGTCACCGCATCGGCCTCGTCCTCGCCTACCAGCGCACCGCGACCGCATCGGACACCCCGCCGCCTTTCACCGACTGGTCGCCCGGAAGCATCGACGACACCGCCCTCGCCGAGGCCTTCGGCCGTCCCGCCCTCACCGCGGCCCGTCGCACCCGCGACCGCGGCTACCGGGCCGTCCTCCACCGCCCCACTCCCGCCGACCCGGTCCCCGCCGTCGAACTCCCCGCCTGCACCGTCCGCTTCCCCGTGCCCCACCGCCCCGGCTTCGCCGTCACCGACGCCGCCGAGCCGGTGCGCGGCGCGACGGTCGTACTCGCCGTCTGGGCCTTCCGAGCCGCCGACACCGAGGGCAGCGACCGAGTCACCGTCGGAGGCAAGGAAACAACTCCGGACAACGGCGACAGCGCCCACCACGCAGCCATGGACCTGGTCGACGAACTCCTCGTCGAAGGCGTCCCCCAGGCCGGCCCTGTCCTGGACGGAACCCTCCGCCGTGCCGGCGCCGCCCTCACGGCCGCAGGCCGCCACTGGCCCGCCGCGGCCCTCGAGGGGATACGCCACCAGCTCGCCGAGCACGCCGTCCGCGGCGCCCGCCACGACCGCGAGACCCACGCCCTGCTCCTCGCCGAACTCCACGCCCGCCACCGCGCCGCCCCCACCGACCCCGCAGCCGTCCTCGGCACTGCCGAGACGGCCCGCACAGCCCTGCGCCGAGTCCGCCTCGTCGCCCTCGGCTGCCACGTGGACGGCTCCGCCCGCGACCGCACCGCCGACGTCTTCTTCGCCCACCCCGATGCCGGTGTCGTCCTCGTTCTGCACAAACGCTGGGAGCTGCCCGACGGTGAGGCGCCCACCGGTCACGACCTCGGCTCCCGTAGGATCCTCGGTACGAACCTGCGCACCCTTGCCGCCGCCAACGTGGTCAGCGAGGCCACCTCCCGCACAGCCGGCCGCGCCGTGGAGATCTCCCGCGGACGGATCGCCACCACGTCCGTCACCCCCGTCGGCACCGCCTGGGACGACCTGCCGCCCGGGCTGCTGGTCACCGACCTCGCCGCACAGTTCCCCGCCCCAGGTACCCTCCCTCCCCGCCTCGTGCGCCCTCGGGTGGAGGCCGAGTCCATGCGCGTCCTCGCCGTCGCGGAGGCCGGACCCGTGCGGTACGACCCGGCCGCACAGCGCCTCGAAGCCGTCCTTCACGACCCGGCCGGCAACGAGGCCCTGCTGAGCACCGCGCACAACCCCCACTGCCCCGGCACCCTGGACACCCTGGCCGACGCCCTCGCCTCCGGCACCGCCGACCGGATCAGCGGTTCCCTCCGCCATGACCGGGGCAGGGTCCTCCTCGCCCCTCTCGCCGTCCGCACCTCCCGCGGCGTCCTTGTCCCCGACCTCGCTCCCGGCGACGGCGACACCGCCCTCCCCGTCGCCCCGCACCCCCCGGACGACTCCTTCACCACCGCCCTGGAACAGGCCCTCGCAGCACTCGCCGAGGCCGCCCACCACGGCCTGAAGAACCTGACTGCCACCGACCACGACACCCTCGAATCAGCAGCCGCCCTCCTGCACCGAACCGGCTTCCACACCACCGCGGACAAGGTCTACGCTGTGACAACCACCCTCCGCACCCACGGCCCGGCCCCCGCCACTTCCCACTGGCACACCGCCGTCATCCGCCTCGCCACAACCCTGGAACTCCACCGGACCGGCCCGTATACAAGGTCCTGACAAAGGGTGTGCGAGTGCTCAAGAGCGGCGGGCCCCGGGAGGACCAAGGATCGCGACCAGCCTCCCTTCCGGGAGGCCAGCTGTCCTCGGGGTTGTCTTGACGGCGGTTGGCGGACACCAACAAGGACAACCCCCACCGCCAGGTCCGGCTGAGCCTCCTGGGCTGAGCCCGGGCGGGCCGCGGATCAGGCCCCGGCCCGGGTCCGTCCCCGTCGCACCAGGCGCGCCAGCAGCGGCCACGCCAGCAGCAGCACGATCACCGCGTACACCGTGACCGCGAACGGAGTGTTGACCAGGCCCGTCACGCTGCCGTCGCTGATCTGCAGGGCCCGGCGCAGTTGCTGCTCGGCGTTCGGGCCGAGGATCACGCCGATCACGGCGGGCAGGATCGGCAGGCCGTAGCGCCGCATGCCGAAGCCGACCAGGCCGATGACCAGCAGGATCACCAGGTCGACCACCTCACCGCCGACCGCGTAGGCGCCGACCGCCGCGAAGAACATGATCCCCGCGTAGAGGTACGGCCGCGGGATGCGCAGCAGCTTGGCCCACACCGGCGCCAGCGGCAGGTTGAGCGCGAGCAGCAGCACCATGCCGACGAAGAGGGACGCGATCAGGCCCCACACCAGCTCGGGTTCGCGTTCGAAGAGCAGCGGGCCCGGCTGGATGCCGTACTGCTGGAAGGCGGCCAGCATGACCGCCGCGACCGCCGTCGTCGGCAGGCCCAGGGTCAGCATGGACACCAGCGTGCCCGCCGCCGAGGCCGACGCCGCCGACTCCGGGCCGGCCACGCCCTCGATGGCACCCTTGCCCCACTCGTCCTTGTGCTTGGACAGGCGCTTCTCCGTGACATACGACAGGAAGGTGGGGATCTCCGCGCCGCCCGCCGGGATGGCACCGAACGGGAAACCGATGAACGGGCCGCGCAGCCAGGACTTCCAGGTCCGCCGCACATCTCCGCGACCGAGCCAGGGACGGCCCACCGGGATCGGCTCGGCCGCCCCGCGCCGCAGGTGGGCCGCCACCCACAGCGCCTCGCCGATCGCGAACAGACCGACCGCGACGATCACCACGTCGACACCGTCGGCGAGTTGGAGCGAGCCGAAGGTCAGCCGCTGCTGGCCCGTCATCTGGTCCAGGCCCACCAGGCCGATCGTCAGACCGATCAACAGGGAGGCCAGGCCTCTGATCCGCGACGAACCCAGCACCGACGTCACGGCGATGAACGCCAGCACCATGATGGCGAAGTAGTCCGGCGCGCCGATGTCCACCGCCAGGTCGGCGACCACCGGTGCCAGCGCCACCAGCAGGATCGTGCCGATCATGCCGCCCGCGAAGTGACCGATGGCGGCGGCCGCCAGCGCCTGCGCGCCGCGCCCCGCCTTGGCCATGGGGTTGCCCTCCATGGCCGCGACCACGGCGGCGCTCTCGCCGGGGGTGTTGAGCAGGATCGAGGTCGTCGAACCGCCGAACATCGCGCCGTAGTAGATGCCCGCGAACATGATGAACGCGGCGACCGGGTCCAGCCCGTACGTCACCGGCAGCAGCAGCGCCACCGCCATCGCCGGGCCGATGCCGGGCAGCACGCCGATGGCCGTGCCGAGCAGCACACCCAGGGCGGCCCAGAGCAGGTTGAGCGGGGTGAGGGCCGTACCGAAGCCGTCCATGAGGGAGTTCAAGGCGTTCATGTCAGAGCACTCCCATCAGCGGACCGCCGGGCAGCGGCACTCCGAGAAGCTTGTCGAAGACGACGTAGGTGATCAGGGACAGCACCGCCGCGATCAGCGGATCACGGTCGACGCGGCGGCTGCCGAGGGCGAAGGCGGCACCCCAGAACAACAGCGCGCCCGCGACCGGGAAGCCGGCCGGCTCGATCAGCGCGGCCGCGCCCAGGAAGATCCCGGCGAGCAGTAGCACCGTGCGCCAGTCGGCCGGTTCGGACAGGTCGATGTCCTCACCGCCCTCGGCCTCGCCCCGGTTGCCGCGCAGGACGTCCACGGCGAGCAGGGCGGCGATCACCAGCAGGCCGATACCGACGACCATCGGTACGGTCCTGGGGCCGACCGGCCCGCGCTGGGTGATGTCGACGTCCATGGTGAGCGCATCGGTGAGGACGAGCACACCGAGTGCCAGCAGCAGGACGCACACGCCCAGTTCGGAGTGGTCCCGCAGCCACGCGCGCCGCTCGGACACCGGAGTCGGGGTCGGGGCCGGGTCCGGCGCCGGGGAAGAGTCGGTCCGCGTCGTCACAGCCCCAGCTCCTTCAGTACCGACACCACGCGCTTGTCCTGGGCGTCCAGGAACGCGCCGAACTTCTCACCGGTCAGGAACGCGTCGTCCCAGCCGTTCTTGTCCATCGACGCCTGCCACTCGGGGGAGTCGTGCAACTCCTCGACCAGGCGGACCAGCTTGTTCCGCTCCGCCTCCGACAGGCCGGGCGGGGCGACGATGCCGCGCCAGTTGGTGAAGTCCACGTCGTAGCCGGACTCCAGAAGCGTCGGCGCGTCCTTCAGGTCGTCGACCCGCTCGGGACCGGTCACCGCGAGCACCCTCAGCTCGCCCGCCTTGATCTGGTCCAGGTACTCGCCGACGCCGGAGACCCCGAAGCCGACCTTGTTGCCGAGGATCGAGGCGAGCAGCTCGCCGCCTCCGTCGAAGGGGATGTAGTTGACCGACTTGGGGGAGATCCCGGCGGCCTGCGCCATCAGCATCGGCGCGAGATGGTCGGGCCCGCCGGGTGACGAACCACCGCCCACGGGGATCTTGCCCGGGTCCTTCTTCCAGGCGGTGATCAGCTCGTCGATCGTCTTGTACGGCGAGTCCTTGGCGACCACCACGACGTCCTGCTCCTCGGTGAGCCGCGCGATGGGCGTGGTGTCGGCGAGGGTCTTGGGCGCGTGGTTGGAGCGGACGGCGCCCACGACGCCGAGGCCCATGGACATGGCGAGCTTGCCGTTGCCGTGCTCGCTCACCAGCCGGCTCAGCCCCACGGTGCCGCCCGCGCCGGGCAGGTTGAACACCTCGATGTTGTGCGTGAGCCCGGCGTCCTCGGCGTTCTTCGCGGCCGTGCGGGCGGTGATGTCGTAGCCGCCGCCGGGCGTGTTGGGGACCATGAAACGCAGTCCGGGGATCTGTGTGCCGGTCTCGGCGTCGCTGCCCGTGGAGAGCAACGGCGGTCCCGCGAGCACGAGCACGGCGGCCCCGAGCAGGGCAAGGGGGGTGCGCAGGCGCACGTATGACACCACCTGTCGGTTGGGTAGAGCGGTTGGGGAAAGCCCTGTGGGGGAGGGTGACGTGGGCCACATGGTGCCCGCGCTCCTGTCTCCTGTCTTCCTTGCGGAACCAAGGGAGGTTGTGTTCATTGCGGTCGCCGGTTCATTGCGAAGACGGCACATCTCTTTCCTTCGCCGCAGGTGGGCGCCATGATGGCGGCCCGGCACACCCACCGGTCCACCCCGTCCCCCGCCCCTGCCCCCGTCAGCCGAGATCGAGTCCGCCGTGGCCCCCACCTTCCGCCGTCAGACCCTCGCGGGCGAGATGCTGGTCCTCCAGCTCGCCATCGTCGTGGTGGTGCTGCTCGCGGTCGCCGCCGTCTCGCTCGCCCAGTCCAGGGCCACCTTCAACCGCGTCGAGAGCCGCCGGGTCACCGCCCTGGCCGAACAGCTGGCCGCCACGCCCCTGGTCCGCAGCCAGCTCCTGCGCCCCGTGCCGCAGGAGGCCCTCGCCCCGCTGGTGAACTCCACGCAGACCCAGTCCGGGGTCACCTCGGTCACGGTGGCCGACGCCGACGGCCGCGTCGTCAGCTCCACCGACCCCACGCTGATCGGCGGCCGGCTGCCGCGCGGCGAGGGCGGCGTCCTGGGGCGCGGCTGGGCGGGTCCGCTGACGGTGCAGGGCAGCCGCGAGCTCGTCGCCCAGGTCCCGGTGCTGGGGGCCACCCGGGACACCCTCGGCCGGCACCTCGGCACGGTGATGGTCGGCGAGGCCGACCCCACGGTGTGGCAGCGCCTCAGCGGTGCCTCCTCCTACCTGCTCGCCTACCTCGGCATCGCCAGCGGCCTCGGCGTGGCCGGCTCCTGGCTGCTCGCCCGGCGCGTCAAACGCCAGACCCTCGGCCTGGAGCCGCGCGAGATCGCCGGGCTCGCCGAGCACCGGGAGGCGATGCTCTACGGGATCGCCGAGGGCGTCGTCGCCCTCGACCCGCAGCACCGGCTCACCCTGGTCAACGAGATGGGCCGACGCCTGCTGGACCTGCCCGCGGACTGCGTGGGCCAGAGCCTGGACGGGCTCGGCATCGACGGCCGGCTGCGCGACGTCCTGGCCGGCGCCACCCCGGACACGGCCGAGCCGCGCGACGAGGTCGTCGTCCGCCACGGCCGGGTCCTGGTGATGAACCGCATGACCGTCGTCAAGGACGGACGCCCGCTCGGGTCGGTCACCACCCTGCGCGACCGCACCGAACTGGCCCGCCTGGAACGGGAGATCGGCTCCTTCCGCAGCACCTCCGAGCTGCTGCGCGCCCAGGCCCACGAGTTCGCCAACCAACTGCACACCATCTCCGGGCTCATCCAGATCGGCGAGCAGGAGGAGGTGGTGCGCTACATCCGCGCACTCAACCAGCGCCGCCAGTCCCTGGACGTCACCCTCAGCCGCCGGGTCCGCGACACCGCCGTCGCCGCGCTGCTCACCGCGAAGTCCTCGCTCGCCGCCGAGCGGAAGGTCGCCCTGCGCATCTCCGACCGCACCGCCCTGGACCGGCTCGCGCCCCAGGACGCCGCCGACGTGGCGACCGTGGTCGGCAACCTCGTCGACAACGCCGTGGACGCCGCCGCGGCGCACGGCGACGGCAGCCACCAGGCCTGGGTCGAGGTCGAGCTCGGGCAGGACGCCGCCGGCGTGGAGATCGTGGTCCGCGACTCCGGGCCCGGCGTGGCGCCCGAGCTGGCCCGCGAGGTCTTCTCCCACGGCTTCACCACCAAGGCCGCCCGGCAGGGCGAGCGCGGCATCGGTCTGGCGCTGACCCGGCTGGTCTGCGAACGTCACGGCGGTGAGATCTCGGTGACCAACACCCCCGAGGGGGCCGTGTTCACCGCCCGCATGACCGTCAGCCACCTCACCGACGCGGTGGCGGAAGGAGCAGCACCATGACGACGGGTACGAGCGGCACGACCGACGCGCCCCGTGCCGGTGACACGATCGGCGTCCTCGTGGTCGACGACGACTTCATGGTGGCCAGGGTCCACCGGGCCTTCGTCGAACGCGTCGAGCCGTTCCGGGTCCTGGGGGTCGCGGGTACCGGGGAGCAGGCACTCACCGCCGTCGTTGAACTGCGCCCCGACCTCGTCCTCCTCGACCTGTACCTGCCGGACGTCTTCGGCCTGGACGTCATTCCCCGGCTGCGCGCCGCGGGGCACGACTGCGACGTCATGGTCATCAGCGCGGCCCGGGAGGCGGACGCGGTGCGCGGCGCGGTCCGGCACGGCGTCGTCGACTACCTGCTCAAACCCTTCGAGTTCGAGGATCTGCGGGTGCGGCTGGAGCGCTACGCCGCCCAGCGGGGACGGCTGCTGGGCACGGTGGTGCGCAGCCAGGCCGACGTCGACCGCGTCCTGGCCAAGACGGCGGCGCCGGCCGCTGTGGCCCCGGCGCTGCCCAAGGGCATGAGCGTGGAGACCGCCGACCTCGTCGCCCGCACCCTCCGCGACGCGGACGGCACCCTGTCCGCCAGCGAGTGCGCGGCGCTGACCGGAGTGTCCCGGGTCAGCGCCCGCCGCTACCTGGAGTACTTCCACACCGTCGGCAGCGCGGAGGTCTCCCTGCGCTACGGAGTGGCGGGCCGCCCCGAACGCCGTTACCGCTTCCGCGGACCGCACCCGGAGCCCGGCCCGGCCGGCGGCGAAGACCGCGTCGACCGTGCCCGCACGGCGGACGGGCTGCTCACCACGCCTGTCGCAGCCGTGCGGCGGGCACCGGCGCCGAGGACGCGCTGACGGCAGCGGACGCGCGGTCGCGCTCGACCGGGAACCGCGCCTCTCCGGTGGCCACGTCCGTTCCGGTCACCGGCCGGGCGCTCCCGCGCGCAGTCCGTCCATGACGAGGTCCAGCAGCCGGGTGACCCTCGGCTGCCAGTCGTCGTGGGGGTCGACCTGCCAGAGACCGCCGATGGCGAGGAAGAAGTCGTCCGGGGACACCCCGGGGCGGATGGTGCCCGCCTCCTCGTTGGCACGCAGCAGGAGCCCGGCCGCGTCCAGCACCGGGGTGGGCCCCGGTTTCTCCGGCCCTCCGGGAGCGCTGGTGACCAGCCGGATCGCGTCCGCCAGACCGACCTTGGTCAGGGCGAACCGGGCCAGGCGGTCCATCCACTCGCGCAGGGCCTGCTCCGGCTCCCGGGTGGCCAGCAGCCGGCTCGCGGCGTCGGCCACCTGCTGCATCTCGTAGCGGTACACCTCCAGGACCAGTGCCTCGCGGTGCGGGAAGTTGCGGTAGAACGTGGCCTGCCCGACGCCGGCCTTCCTGGCGATCGCGCTCAGCGGCGCGTCCGCGCAACGGGTCAGCTCCTCCGTGGCCACCCTCAGGATGCGCTCGCGGTTGCGCTGCGCGTCCGCGCGCAGGGGGGTGTCCTTCTTCGGCTGCGGCACTCGTCCTCCTACGGGTTCGTGGCCGAATCCCGTCCTTGCTAACCGGACAGCTGTCCGTTACGTTTCCCTTGGAACGGACAGTTGTCCGGTTGCTCACCACCATAGCGGCACCAGACACAGAAGAAGGCTGAACATGGCCCCAGCGCCCTCGTCGACGTCCAGCGCCATCGTCCTGAACATCAACGGCGAGAAGCACCAGCTGACCGTCGACCACCGCACCACCCTGCTCGACGCCCTGCGCGAGCGTCTCGATCTCACCGGCACCAAGAAGGGCTGCGACCAGGGACAGTGCGGCGCCTGCACCGTCCTGGTCGACGGGCGCCGCGCCGTCTCCTGCCTCAACCTCGCCGTCGCGGCCGAGGGGCGCGAGATCACCACCATCGAGGGCATGGCCGACGGCGACCGGCTGCACCCGGTGCAGCAGGCCTTCCTCGACCTCGACGGCTACCAGTGCGGCTACTGCACTCCGGGCCAGATCTGCTCCGCCGTCGCCGTCATCGAGGAGCACGCGGCCGGCTGGCCGAGCGCCGTCACCGACGACGTACGGCCCGAGGCCGGGCCGCCACCCCTGACGCCGGACGAGATCCGTGAACGGATGAGCGGAAACCTGTGCCGCTGCGGCGCCTACGTCTCCATCGTCCAGGCGGTCGCCCGCGCGGCCGAGGCCCACGAGGAAACCCGGGACGAGAACCCGGCGGAGCCCGCGAAGGAGACGGTGGCATGAGGGAGTTCGGCTACCAGCGCGCCGACGACGTCTCCGGCGCGGTGGCACTGCTCGCCGCCGACCCTGACGCCCGCTTCCTCGGCGGCGGCACCAACCTCGTCGACCTGATGAAGACCGGCGTCGAACGCCCCTCCCGGCTCGTCAACGTCCGTGAACTGCCCCTGGACGGCATCGAACCGACCGCCGACGGCGGCCTGCGCATCGGCGCCACCGTCACCAACAGCGACCTCGCCGCCCACCCCGAAGTCCGCCGCCGCTACCCGGCGTTGACCCAGGCGGTCCTGGCCGGCGCCTCCGGACAGCTGCGCAACATGGCCACCGTCGGCGGCAACCTGCTCCAGCGCACCCGCTGCGGCTACTTCACCGACGTGAGCCGGCCGTGCAACAAGCGCGTCCCCGGCAGCGGTTGCCCCGCCGTCACCGGCGAGCACCACAATCACGCCGTCCTGGGCGCCTCCGACCACTGCGTGGCCGTGCACCCCTCGGACATGGGGGTCGCCCTCACCGCATTCGACGCCCTCGTCACCTACGAAACCGTCGACGGACCGGGCGAGTTGCCGCTCACCGACCTCTACCTCCCCGTCGGCGACACCCCGCACCGGGAGACCGCCCTGCCGCCCGGCGCGCTGATCACCGGCGTCACCCTGCCGCCCGCCCCGGTCGCCGCCCGCTCCCGCTACCGCAAGGTGCGCGAACGCGCCTCGTACGCCTTCGCGATCGGCTCGGTCGCCGCCGCGCTCGACGTCGAGGACGGCGTCGTACGCGACGCGCGCCTGGCCCTCGGAGCGGTGGCCTCCCGCCCGTGGCGGGCCCGTGCGGCCGAGGCCGTGCTGAGCGGTGCCCCGGCCGACGGCCGGACCTTCGCCGCCGCCGCGGACGCCGAACTCGCCGCCGCGAGGCCGCTGCCCGACAACGGATACAAGGTGACCCTGATGCGCAACCTCGTGGTGGCCGTCCTGACCGAACTCGCCGAGGAGGCCGCCCGATGACCACCGCCACCACGGGCCCCACGACGGCGAAGGGCGCCGTCGGCACCGCGCACCCCCGCGTGGAGGGCCGCGACAAGGTCACCGGAGCGGCCCGTTACGCCGGCGAGATCCCCTTCGCCGACCTCGCGCACGGCTGGCTGGTGCTGTCCACGGTCGCCCGCGGCCGCATCCGCTCGATCGACACCGACCCGGTCCTCGGCATGCCGGGCGTGCTCACCGTCCTGCACCACGGCAACGCCCCACGCGTCGACATCGACTACGTCGGCATGCTGGGCATCCCGCCGGACCCGACCGCAGCCGTCTTCCAGCACGACCGGGTGGCGCACGTGGGCTGGCCGGTCGCCCTCGTCGTCGCCGAGACGCCCGAGCAGGCCCGGGAGGCCGCCGAGGCCCTCGTCGTCGCGTACGACGTGGAACCCCACGACACCGCGTTCGGTGCCGACCACCCGGGCGCCCACCCGGCCGACGGACACATGCCCGCCGAGACCGAGAAGGGCGACCTGGCGGCGGGGCTCGCCGCGTCCGCCGCCGTCGTGGACGCGGAGTACACCACCCCCGAAGAGCACCACAGCATGATGGAGCCGCACGCCGCCACGGCCCTGTGGGACGGCGGCCGGCTGGAGGTGGTCGACTCCAACCAGGGCACCACCTGGATCCAGAACGAGCTCGCGGCGATGTTCTCCCTCGACGAGTCCTCGGTGCGGGTGCGCTCCGAACACGTCGGCGGCGGCTTCGGCAGCAAGGGCCTGCGCGCCCACCAGGTGTCCGCCGTGATGGCCGCGACCGCCCTGCAACGCCCGGTACGGGTGGTGATGACCAGGCGCCAGATGTTCTCGCTGGCCGGTTACCGCAGCCCCACCACCCAGCGGGTCAGGCTCGGTGCCGACGCCGACGGACGGCTGCGCGCCCTGGAGCACCGCTCGCTGAGCCGGACGTCGAGGGTGTACGAGTTCGTCGAGCCCGCCGCCGGTGTCGCCAGGGTGATGTACGACGCCGACGCCCACCGCACCGGCAACCACGTCGTACCGCTGGACGTGCCGACCCCGACCTTCATGCGCGCGCCGGGCGAGGCGCCGGGGTCCTTCGCGATCGAGTCCGCGCTCGACGAACTCGCCGAGCGCTGCGGCGTCGACCCGGTCGAGCTGCGCCTGCGCAACGAGCCGGAGGTGGGCCCGGTCTCCGGGCAGCCGTTCAGCACCCGCAACCTGGCCGACTGCTTCCGTGAGGGCGCCCGCCGGTTCGGCTGGGCGGACCGCGACCCGCGACCCGGGCTGCGCCGCGAGGGGCGCTGGCTGCTGGGCACCGGTACGGCCGCGGCCTCCTTCCCGGCCGGCGCCGGTCCCTCCACGGCCCTGGTGACGGCCGAGGCCGACGGCACCTTCACGGTGCGGATCGCCGCCGCCGACATCGGCACCGGCGCCCGTACCGCGCTCACCCTGGTGGCCGCCGACGCGCTGGACGTCACGCCCGAGCAGGTCCGGGTCCGGATCGGGGACAGCGACTTCGGACCGGCGATGATCGCGGGAGGCTCGATGGGCACCCGCTCCTGGGCGTGGGCGATCACCGAGGCGGCCCGCGAACTGCGGGAACGGCTCGCCCTGGGCACGAGCATCCCGCCGGAGGGCATCACCGTACGCTCCGACACCACCGCGGCCCTCGGCGCGCTAGCGCAGAAGGAAAGGCACTCCTTCGGGGCGCAGTTCGCCGAGGTCGCCGTGGACACCCTCACCGGCGAGGTGCGGGTGCGCCGCATGCTCGGCATCTTCGCGGCGGGCCGGATCGTCAATCCGCTCACCGCCCGCAACCAGCTCGTCGGCGGCATGGTCTGGGGCATCTCCATGGCCCTGCACGAGGAGGCGGTCCGGGACCGGGCGAGCGGCGGCCTCTACGGTCCCGACCTCGCCGGCTACCACGTGGCCACGCACGCCGACGTCCCGGACGTCGAGGCGGACTGGGTGGACGACCCCGACCCGGACGACCCCGTCGGCATCAAGGGCGTCGGCGAGATCGGCATCGTGGGCGCCGCGGCCGCCGTCGCCAACGCCGTCTGGCACGCGACCGGCGTACGCCACCGGAACCTGCCGATCCGTCCCGACCGCGTGCTGTCGGCGGCGGTGCCCACCGTCGGGGGCGGCACGGATGCTTGACATCGCCGACGAGCTGAACCGCTGGCTCGCCGAGGGCCGGGAGTTCGCCGTCGCCACCGTCGTCTCCGTCGGCGGCAGCGCACCGCGCGGGCCCGGCGCCGCCCTCGCCGTCGACAGCGGGGGCACGGTGATCGGCTCCGTCTCCGGCGGATGCGTGGAGGGCGCGGTGTACGAGCTGTGCACCGCGGCCCTCCGGGACGGCGAGACGGTGCGCGAACGGTTCGGCTACAGCGACGCGGACGCCTTCGCGGTGGGGCTCACCTGCGGCGGGGTCATCGACGTGCTGGTCACGCCGGTCGGCGCGGACTCCGTGTCCCGGGAAGTGTTCCGGGCGGCGCTGTCGACCGCCGCCCGGGGTGGGACCGCGGCCCTCGCCCGGGTGGTCCGGGGCCCGTCCGGGCTCCTGGGCCGGGCCCTGCTCGTCCACCCCGACGGCTCGCACGAGGGCGGCCTCGGCGGCCACCCGGACCTGGACCGCACGGCGGTGGCCGAGGCCGGAGCCCTGCTGGACGCCGGCCGCACCGGCACGGTGGGGCTCTCGGAGGACGGGTCCCACTGCCCCGGCGGGATCACGCTGCTCGTCGAGTCCAGCGTGCCGCCGCCCCGCATGATCGTCTTCGGTGCGGTCGACTTCGCGGCGGCGCTGGTGCGGGCCGGCAAGTTCCTCGGCCACCACGTGACCGTGTGCGACGCCCGGCCCGTCTTCGCCACACCGGCCCGCTTCCCCGAGGCGGACGAGGTGGTCGTCGACTGGCCGCACCGCTATCTGCGGAGCACGCCGACCGACGAACGCACGGTGCTGTGCGTCCTCACGCACGACGTCAGGTTCGACGTGCCGCTGCTGACGGAGGCCCTGCGGATGCCGGTCGCCTTCGTCGGGGCGATGGGCTCGCGCCGCACGCACGAGGACCGCAACCGGCGGCTGCGCGAGGCGGGCCTGGGCGACCGCGAGCTGTCCCGGCTGCGCTCGCCGATCGGCCTGGACCTCGGCGCGCGCACCCCCGAGGAGACCGCGCTGTCCATCGCGGCGGAGATCATCGCCACCCGCCGCGGCGGAACGGGCGCCCCCCTGACGGGCGGCACGACCCCGATCCACCGAGCCCTGTCCGACACAGCCGCCTGAGCTGCGGGCAGTCGTGCCGCTGGGACGGCACGGGTGGGCGCAGCGGCGCGGCACCCCGCCGGCGCCGGGCAGCGCGACCCACCCGGCGGTGCCCGGGCAGGACGGCACCCCACGGGACCGGCCGGGCGGGTCAGGGCAGCGCCGACTCACCCGCCAGCCGTACCGCGCACTCCAGCAGCATCGCGTGCACGAACGCCTGCGGCAGGTTGCCCCGCAGCTGACGCCGGCGCACGTCGTACTCCTCGGCGAACAGCCCGGGAGGCCCGCACGCGGCCCGGGTGCGCTCGAACCAGCGGAACGCGCCGACCTCGTCGCCGAGCCGGTGGGTGGCGAGAGCCATCATGAAGCCGCACAGCAGAAACGCCCCCTCGGCGTCACCGAGCGGCACCCCGGGATGCTCGAAGCGGAACAGATGGCCGTCCTCGGCCAGCCGGGACTCGACGTACGCGCGGGTGGCGGCGCCGTCGCCGTCCCCGAACACGCAGTCACGGGCCATCGGCACCAGCAGCGCGGCCTCGGGCCCCTCGTCGTCGTCGGCCCGCCGCCACCGGCCGTCGGGGGCCAGGCACCGGCGTCTGGTCTCCCGCAGCACGGCGTCGGCGAGTGCGTCGCAGCGCCGCCCCTCCCTCCCGGGCAGCACCGCCGCCATCCGCCGCAGACCGCACACCACGCTCAGCCGGGAGTGGGTCCACCACCGTTCCTCCAGCTCCCACAACCCGGCGTCCGGCTTGAGCCACTGCCGCTCCACGACGTCCACGGCGACGGCGGCGGCCCGCCGCGCGTCCTCGGTCAGCAGGTCGTGCACGGCCGCCGCGGCGAAGAGCTGCAGCGCCTCGCCGAAGGTGTCCAGCTGGAACTGGGCGCCCGCGTCGTTGCCGATGTGGTCGGTGCCGCCGGGATAGCCCGGTAGCCGCAGGGAGCGCTCCCCGCCGACCGGCTGCCCGTCGACGGTGTAGGCGGGGCGGACCTTGTCGCCGTCCTCGAGGATGCGCTCGGCGACGAAGCGCACGGCGTCGTCGACCAGCGGGTGGGGGCCGTGCGCGGCGACCGCGAGACCGGCGTAGCACTGGTCGCGCAGCCACGCGTACCGGTAGTCGTAGTTGCGCCCGCCGCCCGCCCGCTCCGGCAGGGACGTGGTGGCGGCGACCATGCCGCCGGAGACGCTGGTCAGCCCGCGCAGCACGGCGTACGCGTGCCGGGCATCGCGCGGCGCGGCCAGCCGTGAGCAGTCCGGGACGGCCCGCCGCCACTCCCGTTCCGTGTCCCGCCACAGCGCGTCCGCGTCGAGCGGCGCGGACTCCTGCCCCGCGGCCAGCTCCAGCACCAGGTCGTGCGTCTCGCCCTCGCGCAGCCGGAACGTGCCGCGCAGCCCGGCACTCTCCCGCCACACCGCCTCCGGTGCCCCGGCGAGCCGCATCCGCAGCCCCCGGGCCCCGGCGGTCCACACACCGTCTTCCCGCCGCGCCCCGCGCATCCGGCCCTCCCCGAAGCCGGGCCGTGGGTCCAGGTCCAGGCACAGCCGCGCCTCGCCCCGCTGCACGCGCATCCGGCGCAGCAGCACGAGCCGGTCCGTGCGGGCCGGCAGGGCCAGGGCCTCACGGCACTCGATCACGGACTCGGAGGTCACCCACCGGCTCACCCGGATCAGCGTGCCCTCCTCGTAGGAACCTCCCCAGACGTGCCAGGGGTCCGCCGGTTCCACCGTGAAGTGCCCGGCGCCGCCGATGAGCGCGGAGAACACCGCGTCGTCGTGCCAGCGCGGGGCGCACAGCCACACGATCCGGCCCCGGGGATCCAGGACCGCCCCCCGCTCGCCGTCGGCGAGTTCGGCGTACTCGCGCAGCGCCCAGGGCGGGCAGAACGGATCCGGCGCGGCCGTGCGCTGATCGTCGCTGTCCCTCATGACGCTACGGCTTTCCCTGCGCCGGTCACCGAAACGGCGACGCACCCGACGCCACCGGGACGCGGGTGCGCGGCCGGTGCACGGGGGACGGTGCCGTCGTCGCAGTCACAGCCGGCCGCTCCCGACCGGACCGTACCGCCTCGCCTCCGCTCACCCCACCCGGTGCCCGCCCCCGGCATCCGCCCCCGCCACCCCGTGCTCCCCGAGCGGCCCCACCGTCCACCCCGCCTCGCGGCAGTCGCCCACGATGTCCGGCAGGGCGGCCAGGGCGGCCCGCCAGCAGTCCGGGGCGGCGGCGTGGTCGGTGTCGTGCAGGAGGATCGTGCCGCCTCCGCTCAGGTCCGCCCCGACGGTCGCCCGTACCGACGCGCGCGTGGCGTCGTGCCGCCAGTCCTTGCCCCAGGCCGTCCACAGCACCGGCCGCAGCCCGGCCCGGCGGGCCGCCGCCCAGCGTCCGGAGGTGAGGATGCCGTACGGCGGGCGGTACCAGCGTGGAGCGCGTCCGGCTGCCTCGCCCACCGCGCGGGCGGCCCGTACCAGCTCGCGTACGTCCCGCGTCGGCGTCGGCAGCCAGGGGCGGTCGTGCCTCCAGCCGTGGACGGCGAGTTCGTGACCGCGCAGGGCCAGCTCGCGGGCCGGCTCCGGGTGGCGTACGAGGTTCTCGCCCAGGAGGAAGAAGGTCGCCCGTACGCCGAGCGCGTCCAGCGCGTCAAGGAAGTGCGGCGTGGACGTCGGATCGGGGCCGTCGTCGAAGGTGAGGGCGACGTGGTCGGGGCGGCCCTGTCCGGCCAGCCCCGGAAACCGGCGCCGACGCAGCTCCGGCAGCCAGGTCGCGGCCGGACCGACGTGGGCCAGCGCGGCGACGACCGGCGCGACGGCGTACACCGCCCGTCCGGCTCGAAACCCCTCACGCATCCGTGGTGCCTCCGGTCCGCTCGGCGCTGTGGTCACGACCTCCGCTGTTCCTGCCCCCGCTGCCCCGCCCGGGGCCCGTCCCGTGCCGCCGGCACCGTGTCCCAGGCACCGTGCACCGACGGCGCCCGCGCCAGGCCCACGCTGCCGAGACCGATCAGCGCCACACCGATCAGCTCGGGCAGCACGCGCACCCCGAGGGCGATCTCCTCGCCGAACAGGCCCGCACCCAGCGCGACGCTGGTCAGCGCGTCGCCGAGGGTCAGCGCGGGCTGCGACGCCGCGAGGGTGCCCGCCCGCAGCGCACTCTGCAGCAACAGGAAGCTGATCACGCCGACCACGGCCGTGGCATACAGCGGCCACTGGGTCAGCACGGCGCCCGCACCTTGGGGAAACCGCCCGGTGACCTCCTTCAGCAGCGCGGCCGTACCACCGAACCCCACGGCGGACGCCGACCCGAACAGCGCGGCGCGGGGTGCGCCCCGGGCCAGGCTGCCGGCGCAGGCGAGCGACGTCATGACGACGAACAGCGACAGACCGGCCCAGCCCCAGCGGCCGGGCGTCGCGGTGTCGTGGCCCGCGGACGGCGAGGCGGCGACCAGGAACAACGCGAGTCCCCCGGCCAGGGCCACGAAGGCCAGCCAGGTGCGCCGGTCGGGACGGCGGTGGAAGACCACGCTGCCTACCATCAGGGTGAACAGCAGCTCGCTGGCCATCAGCGGCTGGACCACCGCCAGACTGCCCACGGCCAGCGCCGCCGCCTGCAGCACCGTCGTCAGCGCGAGCAGTGCCGCGCCGCCCAGCCAGTACCGGTCGCGCACCAGCCGCAGCAGCGAGCGCACCACCGTGTGCGCGGCACCGGCCCGGTCCGCGTCCTGCGCCGCGGCCCGGCGCTGGAGCACCGACGCGGCCGCGTTGGACAGCGCCGCGAACAGGGCCAGGACGACGGTGAGGGCACTCACGGCCGAGCGTTCCCGCTCATCCGGAGCTCATCCGAACCGCGCGGCCAGCCGCCGGTACACCCCTGGAGCCGCACCCCGCACCCGGCACGGCAGCCGCAGCCAGCCCGGCACGTACACCTCGTCCCGGCCCCGCTCCACCGCGTGCCGTACCGCGTCGGCCACGCGCTCGGGAGGCACCGGACGCGGCCTGGACCGCTGGTAGGGAGCGCCGCGGCGTTCGAAGAACGGTGTGTCGACGACACCGGGCACCACATGCGTGACCCCGACGCCGGTGCCCCGCAGCTCGTAGCGCAGGGCGTCCGCGAAGGCGCCGACGGCGGCCTTGGCGGCGGAGTACACGGCCTCGTCGCGCACCGCCACACTGCCCGCCAGCGACCCGATGAGCACCACCCGTCCCGACCCCGCCTCCACCATCGAGGGCAGCACGAGCCGTACCAGCCGCAGGGTGGCCAGCACGTTGATGTCGAGCACCTCATCGATGGTGTGCGGGGGCATGTCCAGGAACTCCCCGGCCCAGCCGACCCCGGCCCCGGCCACCAGCAGGTCCACCGGGCCCACCGTGGCCAGCGTGAAGTCGGTGAGCTGCCGGTCGGCGCCGGGCAGGGTGAGGTCCGCGGCGAAGGCGGTGGCCGACACGTCCTCGGCGACCTCGTGCAGCCGGCCCGGGTCACGCCCGCTGAGCACCAGCCGCCAGCCGCCCTCGTCGCCCAGCCGCCGGGCCACGGCCGCGCCGATGCCGGAGGACGCCCCGGTCACGAGCGCCGTGCGCGTCCTCGTGCCCCGGACGGCCACGTGCTCGCGCCGGGGCCTGGCGTGGGCCGCGTCGGGTGCGACGACCTGCCGTCCGGGGACGGACCGGGGACGGGAGAACGCAGACACCATGGCGACCACCTTGGCTCGGGGCGGACGCGGAGGAGGCGTACCGACCAGGCGGTCGGGCTCCGCGTCCGACCGGACGGGCGGTCACGGAGTATCCCTGGCAGGACACCCGAAACGCCCGACTGTGCGATGGTTTGGAACATATCAGGAGGGCAACTTGGACCGCCGTGCATCCTCGCAGCTCCTCCACGCCCCACCGGCCCCCGGCCCCGCGCGCACAGCGGGAGGGCAGCCGTCTGCTGGTGGTCAGCGCGAGCATGGGCGCCGGCCACGACACGGTCGCCGCCGAACTCGTCCGCCGAGCCCGGGAGCGCGGCGGCGACGGCCAGGTCGTCGACGTTCTCGCGCTGCTGCCGTACGGCCTGGGCCGCGCGCTGCGGCACTTCTACCGGGGGGCGATGCGCCACTTCCCCTGGGTGTACGCCGTCCTGTACCGCCTGTTCCTGCGCCCCGGCCCCGGACGCCGCCCCAGCGGCACGCCCCTGGCCCGGCTCGCCGGTGGCCGACTGCGCGAGCTGGCCGAGCGGACGGGCGCGGACGTGGTGGTCCCCGTCTTCCACCTTGGCTCCCAGCTGACCGGTCATCTCCGCGCCCGTGGTCTGCTGCCGGTGCCCAGCGTCGTCCTCGTGGTCGACTTCGCCGTCCACCGGCAGTGGCTCCACCCCGGCAACGACCACTACCTGTGTCTCTCCGAGGACGGGGCGCGCGAGGTGCGGGAGAGCACGGGCGTGTCCGCCGGAACATGCGGTCCCGTCGTGGCCCCGGAGTTCTTCGCCGACGCTCCGGGGGCGGCCGACTGGCGCGGGCTGTTCGACCGGCTCGGTCCCGGCCGGCCCGCCGTCGTCCTGTCCGCCGGCGCCTGGGGAGTCGGCTCCCACCTG
The DNA here is from genome assembly GCF_044544295.1 of Streptomyces sp. NPDC053750. Classification (NCBI taxonomy): domain Bacteria; kingdom Bacillati; phylum Actinomycetota; class Actinomycetes; order Kitasatosporales; family Streptomycetaceae; genus Streptomyces; species Streptomyces sp. NPDC053750. Next base: position 129,753 of record NZ_JBITXB010000008.1, read on the forward strand.
CACACCACCGTCCGGCTCCTGACGGACCACGGCTTCCTGCCGGTCGTGCTCTGCGGCGACAACGAGCGGCTGCGCCGCCCGCTGTCCGGCACACCGGGCGTGATCGCGCTGGGCTGGGTGACGGACATGCCCGGCCTGCTGCACGCGGCCCGCGCCCTCGTGGACAACGCGGCCGGCCAGACCGCCGTCCAGGCGCTCGCCGCCGGACTGCCGGTGGTGGGGCACCGCCCGATACCCGGTCACGGCGCGGACGGCGTCCGGCGGATGGCCGCGCTGGGCGTGTCGGACGTCGCCGAGGACGACACCGCGCTGCTCGGCGCCCTGCGGCGCCTCACGGCCCCGGGCCCGGCCCGTCGGGAACGGGTCGCCGCCGGACGCGCACTGTTCACGGACGACGCACTGACCCGGGTGACCCGCCTCGCGGGCACCGCGCGCCCACGCCGGTGAGACCGCGCCCGTTTCCCCGCGAGACCGCGCCCGTTTCCCCGCCCGGGCGCAGGGCACCCGGCCACCGGCGGGCACCGCCGGAAGGAGGCGACGCCGTGCGGCTCGACACATTCCTGTCCCTGGTCCGCGACCGCGGCGAATACCACAGCAAGGACGAGGCGGAGCAGGTCAGTACGGCCGTCCTGTGGGTGATCGCCTCCCGGATCGACCCCGAGGAGGCCGCCGGCCTGGCCGCGGAGCTGCCCGCGCCCCTGGACGACGCGCTGCGCCTGGAACGGGGACGCCCCGAGTCCTTCGGCCGCGAGGAGTTCCTCCGGCGCGTGGCCCAGCAGACCGGCGCCCGGCCGCGCACCGCGGAGTGGGACGCGGGCGCCGTGCTCTCCACCCTGGCCGAAGCGCTGCCCGGCGACCGCGTCGACCGGCTCCTGGCCCAGCTGCCCGCGGACTGCGCCGACCTCTTCGGCCGACCGGCACCGCACTGATGCGGCCGACGCCCACGCGTCGGAGGACGACCGGAGGTGGAGGACTACCGGAACAGGGCACCCGGCCCCGGTCGAGGAGACGGTCCCCACAGGAGGCACCCATGACGGACGGTGAGCAGCGCTACGACGAGGGCGGAGACACCCCGCTCGGCGGGTACGCGGCGCTCGCGGCGACCTTCGCGACGGGCGCCGGCGTGTTCGCCGCGACGGCGCGGCGCCGCGGGCTGCGCCTGCCGGACACCGTCCCCGCCTGGGACGTGGCCCTGCTGGGGGCGGCGACGTTCAAGGCCTCCCGGCTGCTGACCAAGGACAAGGTCACCAGCTTCCTGCGGGCTCCGTTCACCAGCCGCGAACGCGAGAGCAACGCCAACGAGGTGATGGACGCCCCGCGCGGCACCGGCCTGCGCCGTGCCGTCGGGGACCTGATCTCCTGCCCGTTCTGCACCTCCGCCTGGGTGGCCGGCGGACTCGTCGGCACCTACGCCGTCGCGCCCCGGGCCGGCCGGCTGCTGTGCGCGGGTCTGACCGCGATCGTGGTGTCGGACTGGCTGCAGTACGCGTGGAGCGTGACGGAGCAGAAGGCCGAGGGATGAGCCTGCGGTGAGGGCGGTCAGTCGCGCTCGGCGCGCTCGGCACGTTCGGCGTGCAGCTTCTTCACGCGGGCGGCCTCCTTGCGGACGTCGGCCTGGACGGCCTGCTCCCGCTCCAGCCACTCGGGACGTTCCTGCTTCAGCGCCTCGATCTCGTCCGTGGTGAGCGGCTGGGCGACCCCGCCCCGGTGCAGGCCCGCGATGGACACGCCCAGCTTGGCCGCGACCACCGGGCGCGGATGCGGACCTTCGCGCCGCAGGTCCCGCAGCCACGCGGGCGGGTCGGCCTGCAGCGCGTTCAGCTCGGCGCGCGTGACGACGCCCTCCCGGAACTCGGCGGGTGTGGCCTCGAGGTACACACCCAGCTTCTTCGCCGCGGTCGCGGGCTTCATGGTCTGGGTGTTCTGGTGCGACGTCATGGTGTCCAGGGTATCGAGCATGTGAGCGGCCCCCGACCACGCCCGGTAACCTGGCGGGGTGACAGGCTCGGAAGATCCCCCCTCGTTCCGGCTCGCGTACGTCCCGGGGGTGACGCCCGACAAATGGGTGCGCATCTGGAACGAGCGGCTGCCCGACGTCCCGCTGTCCCTGACCCAGGTCCCCGCCGCCGCGGCGAGCGGAGCGCTGCTGGGCGGTGACGCCGACGCCGGGCTCCTGCGGCTGCCCGTCGACCGGACCGCCCTCAGCGCCATCCCCCTGTACACCGAGACCACGGTCGTGGTGATCCCCAAGGACCACCTCGTCACCGCGGCCGACGAGGTGACCGTGGAGGACCTGTCCGACGAGATCGTGCTGCATCCTCTGGACGACGTCCTCGGCTGGGAGCGTCCGCCGGGGCGGCCCGCCTTCGAGCGCCCGGCCACCACCGCGGACGCCGTCGAGCTGGTGGCGGCCGGGATCGGTGTGCTGCTCGTGCCCCTGTCGCTGGCCCGGCTCCACCACCGCAAGGACCTCACGTACCGGACGGTCACGGACGCTCCCCAGTCCGGCGTGGCGCTGTCCTGGCCCGAGGACGCGCACACGGACCGGGTGGAGGACTTCATCGGGATCGTCCGGGGCAGGACCGTCAACAGCACCCGGGGCCGGCAGCCCGCCCCGGCCGGGTCCACGACCGAGCGCACCGGGAAGACCGCCGCGCGACGCAAGCCGGCGGCCTCGAAACAGACCGGCGGCGCGCGACGCGGCTCCGCCGGCACCACCGGCAGGGGCGGCGGCAGCAAGGGCGGCGGTGCCAGGGGCGGCAGGCGCGGCAAACCCCGCGGCCGCTGACGCCCCCGCCTCAGCGGACCGTCGGACTGGGTGTCGGCGCCGACGTGTTGACGTCCAGCCCGGGCGGCTCGGTGAGGGAGAGCACCGGCTCACCCGGCTGCGGAACCGGTGGCGTGAGCTGCACCTTGGGCAGGTTCGGCGGCGCCGACTGCTGGAAGTTGACCTGGTCGAAGTTGACCAGTCCCGTCTTCTCCAGCACCGTGATGTGGTCCAGCACGGTGTCGTTGGCCTGGTCGGCCAGCTGCCGGACCAGGGAGTTCTTGGTGTTGGCGCGGATGTTGGCGATCGCCGGGAAGATCTGGCCGTGCGTGATGCGCATGATGTTGACCGCCGTGGTGTCGAACTGCTTGCCCGTGGTCCCGTCCACCGTCGACACGAACTGCTGCTGCTGGGGGGACGCCAGATTCGGCAGCGTGATGCCCAGCTCGGGCGCGATCCTGCGGCAGGTCGCGTCGAGCCGGGAGTGGCCGGCGACCAGGTGCTCGCCGGCCTCCTTCATCTCCGGTGTCGTCCCCCGCTCCATCGCCATCAGCCCCAGCGGGTGCTCCCACAACCCAGCGGCACGCACCTTCACCACGAAGTCCCGGTCCTGCTCGGTGAGCGGCCCGTACCGCGTGTTGGTGATGATCCGGGCCTGGTCACTGCCCGTGTTCTGCATCCCGAGCATGGTCGGGTAGGCGAGCGCGGTGAGGGTGAGGACCAGGGCACCGGCCACGAAGGCGGTCCCTGCCGTGGTGCGCGTGATGCGCATCGTGCCTCCTGGGACGAGGACAGGCTCGGACACCAGGAGGTACGGACGCGGACGGCGAACCGATCACTTCCCCGGGTAAAAATTCGGCCGTCGTCTCCCCGGGTGAAAAACTGGCCGTCCTCAGTCCGCGTACGACGCCTGCCGCGCGGTGCTCACCACCCGCTCGCCCTCGTCGCGCCCGAGCAGCCCGGCCGTCACCCACGCGTCCACCGTGGACCGTACGTGCGCCACCAGCGCGCCCTTGCCGCGGAACGGGGCCGCGGCCCAGATCTCGTCGAGCAGCGTGGTACCGTCGTCCTTGGCCGGGTTGGCGACGCCGGAGTCGGTGCCGCCGAGGATCACCCGGGGCTCCGCACGGCGGAAGTAGGCGTGCGTCGGGTCCTCGGTCCCCTCGGCGAAGGGCGCCCACTCGGTGCCGTCCAGCGTGTAGTGCAGCGGCCGGCTGGCGACGGGCGTGAGCGTGGGCAGCAGGTCGCCGGAGAGACCCGCGTCGCGGTACAGGCCGCATTCCAGGTGACCGGTGCCCGAGCTGCGGGCGACCAGATTGACCGGGCCGTAGAACAGGGCCTGCAGGGTCGGGTCGTCCAGGGCCTTCTCCACCCGCAGCCGGAAGGGGACGCGGATGCGCACGGTGTCGCCCCGGCGCCAGGTCCGGGACACGGTGAAGTAGCTGCCCGGCGTCGGAGTCCCCGGGACGGTACGGCCGTTGACGGTGACCCGGAACCCCGCCGTGGCCCACGACGGCACCCGCAGCCGCAGCGCGAAGGAGGCACTGCCGCCGCCGATGGTGAGGGTGCTGCCCTGCTCCCGGGGATAGTCCGTGGTCTGGGTGACGGTGACGCCGCGCTCGGCCCAGGTCAGCGTGGAGCGGCTGTAGAGGTTGACGTACAGGGCACTGCCGTCGGCCGCGGCGAAGTACACCGAATCCTGGTACTTGGTGGCGCTCTCCATGCCGGTGCCCTCGCAGCAGGTCGTGCCCTGCTTGGGCGTGTAGTCCCGCACATGACCGGGCGTCAGCCCGATTAAGTAGGTGACGAGCGGCTTCTCGGCGTCCGGCCTGTCCTGCTTGGAGCCGAGCACCTGGTTGTACAGCGCCCGCTCGTAGTAGTCCATGTACGCCGGGTCCTGGTCGTGGAAGAACAGCGTCCGGCTCAGCTTGAGCAGGTTGTACGCGCAGCAGCTCTCGGCCGTGGTGGCGCCGATCGTGCCCGCGATCACGTCCCGGGCCTTCCAGAACTCGCCGGTGCTGGTGCCGCCGATGGCGTACATGCGGTGCGGTACGACCATGGCCCAGAAGTTCTTCGCGGCGGTGAGGTAGCGCTCCTCGCCCGTCTCGTCGTACAGCCGCACCAGACCGGTGAAGATCGGTATGTGCTGGTTGGCGTGCAGGCCCTCCAGGACGTCGGTGTCCGCGGCGCAGGCGTCGATGAGCCGGTCCAGGTCGAACAGCCGGGCCAGCGCGAGGTGCTCGGGCTTTCCGGTGACGGCGTGCAGATCGCAGATCGCCTCCACGATGCCGCCGAACTCACCGCTGGAGAACAGGCCCCACATGCGCTGCAGCGTGGCCGCCGGCAGTGCGGACAGCCGGGAGTGCATCCAGTCGCACATCCCGGACGCCAGGTCCAGCGCCCGGTCGTCACCGGTGGCGAGATGGGCGTCCAGCAGACCGCGCAGGATCTTGTGCGCGGTGTAGTACGGCGCCCAGACCCTGGTGTAGTCGCTGCCGGTCATCGACTCCAGCTCGATGAACTGCGTCTCCGGGTACGCCGCGAGGAACCCGGGGTGGCTGGGCCCGCCCCAGGTGCGGCGCAGCGTGGCGGTCAGGCCCCGGCCCGAGGAGTCCGCCAAGGTGCCGCCACCGGTCTCGTCGAAGGCGTACGACGCCAGGTCGCCCCGGCCCGCCGGTGCGTCGGCGGCGCGGCTCTCCCGCAGCGCGGCGATCTCGGTGGCGCTCAGGGCACGTGACCAGACGTTGAACTCCTCGAAGGCACCCGCGAAGACGGGGTCGGCGGGATAGTGCGACCTGCCGAGCCAGTGATGGGCGAGTGGGCCGAGGGTGGCGGGGGTCAGGGACATGGCCGTGTTCCGGGCCACGGCCGTGCCGTCGACGTAGAGGGTGCCGGTGCCGTCGGCGAGGGTCACGGCCAGGTGGCTCCACTCGTCCACGGGCAGCGGGGTCGTGCCGTCGAGGCCCTGCTCGCCCGCGGCGCCCCTGTCGGTGACGGCGAAGCGCGGCACGCCGTCACCGTTGCGGACAGCGAGGTACAGGTAACGAGCGGTGTCGTCGCCGAAGTCGAGAACGCGGGCCCAGGCGCCGTCATGGGTGGGCTTCACCCAGGCGGCCAGCGTGATCTCCGGGGTGTCGCCGAGGACGCCGGCCGGGAGGTCGACGTACTGGTGGGAGCCGCGCACCTGCTCCGCGGCGGCGCCGAAGCGGCCGTCCGTGCTCAGCACGGCCGGCTCGTGGCGCAGGGCCTCGCGCACCTCGGTCAGCGCACCGACCATGGTGTCGATCCGCTCGGCGAAGACGCGCTCACCGGTGCTGCGGTACGCCTGGGACAGCATGGTCAGGAAGTGACCGGTGTAGTGGCCGCGGAGGTTGCCGTTGGCCTCGCCGTCCAGCCCCTCCCAGCCACCGGGGGCGACGGCGCCGAGGGTGGAGAGACCGGCGTTGGCGCGGAACACCTGGAGCAGCCGGTTCACGTCGTACCCGCGGGCGTGGTCCAGCATCAGCCGCCGCTTGTCGGCGAAGACACCCCGGCCGAGCGTCACGTCCTCCAGCCCGAACGGCCGTACGGACCAGGCCGCCGGTGCCGCGGGGCCGGCGGGCGCGGCCGGTGCCTGCGGCGCGGTGCCGGGCCGGCCGCCTGCCGCGTACGAGACCGCGGGCGTTCCCGCCGCGACCGCCGTCGCCAGCAGAAGGGTCCGCCGGGAGAAGGACGCTGCCATGTGCTCCTCGATTCTTTCGAAATCTCGAACAACGTTCGGAAGCTCGCCCAGAAGATAGGCAGGAGGCAGCGGAGCGTCAACGTTACGGGCGAGTACGGTCAGGGGGCTCGGCTAGCCGGGTCGGCCGGACCGCACGAGCCAGTCGTACGCCGCCCGTGCGGTGAACTCGCGCTGGCCGCCGCGCAGCAGCAGTCCCGCGGTGGCGAACTCCGGGGCGTCGGCCTGTGCGGCGACGTACGGGATCGCGATGCAGCGCATCCCGGCCGCGTGCGCGGCGGCGGCGCCGGGTGCGGCGTCCTCCAGGACCACGCAGTGGGCCGGGTCCGCCCCGAGCCGGCGGGCCGCCTCCAGGAAGACGTCGGGTGCGGGCTTGCCCTGTGCGACCTCGTCGGCCGAGACGACCGTGCGCAGGTACGCGTCCAACCCGGTGCGGGTGAGGATCGCCTCGATGGCCTCGGGCGACGACCCCGACGCCACGGCCAGGGGCACACCCTCGCCGGCCAGCAGCTCGACGAACTTCCGCATCTCGGGATAGGCGCGTGCCGAGGTGCGGGCCAGCTCCAGATAGTGGCGGTTCTTGACGGCGAGCAGCTCCTGCACCGGGGCCTTGAGGCCGTACCGCCGCTTCCAGTCGGCGACCGTCTCCTGGGTGCTGATGCCCACGTAGGCCTCGTGGTCCGCCCAGGTGAAGTCCGGAACGCCGTACTCGGCGAGGGTCTGCCGGCCCGCTTCGTAATAGTGCGGCTCGCTGTCCACGAGCGTTCCGTCGAGATCGAAGATGACCGAGATGCCGCCGAGAGAGCTCATGGGCCCCAGGATGCCAAGGATCACTTCCGCGCCGCGCGTCCGATCGACTCCACCAGCGGCAGCAGCCGGTGCGGGACGCGCTCGCGCAGCGCCACCTCACTACGGGTGCGGACGACCCCCGGGAGGCTGATCAGCTTCTGGACCACGTCCTCCAGATGCGCGTTGTCACGAGCCACGACCCGGGTCAGCAGATCACCGCCGCCCGTGATCGAGAAGGCCTCGACGATCTCCGGCACGGCCGCCAGTTCCTCGCCCACCTCGTCCAGATGGCCCTGGGTGACCTCGATGTGCACGAACGCGAGCACCGGGTGGCCCAGCGCGGCGGGGGAGAGGGACGGCCCGGTGCCGGTGATCACGCCGTCGCGCTCCAGGCGGTCCAGCCGGGCCTGGAGCGTTCCCCGGGCGATCCCGAGGAGCCGCGCGTACTCGCGCACGCTGGTGCGCGGCTGCTCCAGCAGCAGTCGCAGGATGCGGGTGTCGAGCTCGTCGACGGCCATGACGCCCGGGTCCCTTCGTCCTTCGTCTTCGTCGGCCTGTGTCGTCGGCCTGTGTCGTCGGCCATTGGCCCTTCCGTGGCCGTGGGACCGACATGATCACTGTACCAATGGCCTACTTCTGAAGCAGCCTGTTGAGCCACTGGTGGGCGGGATGCTGATATAGGGGAGTCGATGGCGCTGCGGATCCCGCGGCGCCTTTTTCATGCCAATGACCGGACGGGCGACCTCCGGTTCGCGAAGGGGGCGGTACGCGGTGCTGAAGAGGGTGTTCACGAGCCCGGACCCGGGACGGGCACGGCTGCGGTTCGCCGCGCGGGCCGTCCTCGGCATCGGGCTGGCCGTCGTCGTCTGCGGCTTGGCCGGCACCTCCCTCGTGGGCGCCGTCATCGGCGGGCTCGCCGCACTGCTCGCGCTGTTCACCGTCACCGACGCCACCGTGCGCGGGCAGGCGGTCACCACCGCGCTGCTGCCGGTCGTCGGGCTGCCGGTGCTGGCCGCCGCGGCCGCGCTGCACGACCTGCCCGTGGCCCGGGACCTCACCTTCCTCGCCGTCGTCGGCGCGGGCGTGTACGCCCGGCGCTGGGGGCCCCGCGGGCACAGCCTCGGTGTGTTCGCGTTCATGACCTTCTTCATCGCCCAGTTCCTGCACGCGACCACGGACCGGCTCCCCGAGATGTACGCCGCCGTCCTGCTGTCCGTGGCCACCGCCGCGGCGGTGCGCTTCGGCCTGTGGTGCTACGAACGCCGGGTACCCGCACCGGTCGCCCCCGCGCCGCCCGCCGGCACCGGGCTCGCCCGCATCACCACCCGCCAGGCCGTCCAGGCCACCGCGGGCGCCGGATTCGCCCTGGTCGTGGGCCAGATGGTGTCCGGCGAGCGGTGGTACTGGGCCGTCGGCGCCACCTGGTGGGTCTTCGTCAACACCACCTCGCGCGGTGAGACCCTGGTCCGCGGCTTCCGCCGGGTCCTGGGCACGGTCCTGGGCATCGGCCTGGGCTTCCTGATCGCCGTTCCGCTGGCCGGCTCCGCGGTGCCCACCGCCGTACTCGTCGCCGTCTGCGTCTTCGGCATCTTCTACACCGCCGCGGTCTCCTACACCTGGATGATGCTCTGCGTCACGCTCCTCGCCGAGCTGCTCTACGGCCTCCTGGGCGTCCTCAGCCCCGGGCTGCTCGCCCTGCGCCTCGCCGAGACCGGCGTGGGGGCGCTCGGCGCCGCGCTCGCGGTGCTCGTCCTCCTGCCCGTGACCACGCACGCCGTCAACGACGCGTGGATCCAGCGCGCCCTGCGCTGTGTGCACGCCTGCACGGCCGAGGCCGCCGCCCGTCTCGCCGGAACCGAGGGCGCCGACCCGGCGCCGCGGGTGGCCGAACTGGAGCAGCTCCTCGGCCGGGTCCGGCTGTCCCTCGCCCCGCTCGTGCACCCGCTGAACCCGATGCTCGGCCGCAAGCGGCGCGCCCGCCGGGTGCTCGCCCTGCTCGACGACTGCGCCCGGGAGATCCGCGGCCTGGTCGCCGTCGCCGCCGACCCGGAGGCCTCGCACGACGCCCGGCTGGCCGCTGCCTGCTGGCGGGTCGAGGCCGCGGTCGAGGCGCTCACCGGCGGCGGGGCCGTCCCCGCCCGCGCCGAGGGGCCGCACGCCGCCGAACCCGCGCTGGTCCACCTCCACGGTCTGGAACGCGCCCTGGCCGAACTCGCCGCCCCCCTGCGGAGCCGGTCCGGCTCGCCCCTGGTCGGCGCGTGAGCGGACCGGCCCCACGCCGCGCCACCCGTTTGGTCTAGACCGCAGCTGATCGACTGCTACCGTCACCCCGGGGCACACGATCGGTCGTCACCCGGCGAGGCGCCGGACGGGACGGCTCGATCCGGCGCGACGCGGGACGACAAGCGGGACGAGAGGGGTCTGTGGTGGCGGACGGCGGCAGGCGGCAGCGGCGGGCGTTCATCGGGTCGTTCACGGCGGCCGGCGGCCCCGGGATCCTGACGGCGACCGTCGCCCCCGACAGCGGCGCGCTCACGGTCGTCAGCGGCACGGACCGCCTGCCCGACCCCTCCTACCTGGCCCTGGCGCCCGACGGGGACGTGCTCTACGCCGTCAGCGAGACGGCCGAGGGCGCGGTGGCCGCCTACCGGGTGACCGGCGACAAGCCCGAGCCGGCCGGGCGGCCGGTGTCCGTGAACGGCGACGGACCGACCTTCCTGTGCCTGTACGCCGGGCACGTCCTGACCGCCAACTACGGCTCCGGCAGCGTCACCGCCGTGCCGGTCCGCGCCGACGGCACCCTGGCCCGGACCCCGTCCGGCGTCCTCCGGCACACCGGCTCGGGCCCGCACGCCCAGCGGCAGCAGGCGCCCCACGCACACCAGGTGCAACCCGACCCGAGCGGGCGGTGGGCCGTCAGCGTGGACCTCGGCACCGACTCGGTGCGTGTCTGCGACCTGACCGACGGCTCCCTCACCGTGCACCGGGAGGTCGCGCTGCGCCCCGGCTCGGGTCCGCGGCACCTGGCCTTCCATCCGGACGGCTCTCGCGCCTACGTGGTCAACGAGCTGGCGCCCACCGTCACCGTCTGCCGCTGGGACGCCGCCGACGGCGTACTGCAGCCCCTCACCGAGGTGTCCGTGCTGAGCGGTGTCCCGGCCGGCGACGCCTACCCGTCCGGCATCGCGGTCTCGCCCGACGGCCGTTTCGTGTGGACCGCGACCCGCGGCGAGGACGTCCTGTCCGTGTTCGTGGTGGAGCCCGACGGGCTCCGACTCTTCGGCACGGTGCCCTGCGGCGGACGCTGGCCGCGGGCGATCGCCGCGTCGAACGGCTTCCTGTACGTGGCGAACGAGCGCTCCGGAGACGTGACCTGGTTCGCGCTGGACCCGAAAACCGGCGTCCCCCGCCGCAGCGGCTGTCTCGCGGTACCCGCGGCATCCTGCGTCATCTTCGACTGACCCGGCAACGGCCCCCCCGCAGCCACCCCACGAAGCCCTGCCGCCCCCCGGCAGGGCACGACGAACGACCTGCTCCGGCTCCCGTACCGCGGGAGCCCTCCGGCCGTGGCTGCCCGCTGTGGGCGCAGGCCGCCTCCCGGCCGTGCCGGTGCCGCCCATGTGGGCTCTCCCGGCCGCCCGGGTCCGGCGCAGGCGTGGAGTGCTGTCCGCCTGCCTCCGGTGGCGCCCGCGTGCTCCTCGGACGGTGACCCGCCCGCGCGTGGCACGGCACGGCGAATGACCTGGTCCTGCGCCCGCGTGGGCTCTCCCGGTCGCCGCGGCTGTGGCGGCACGGCGAAGGGGCCCGCTCCTGCGAGGAGCGGGCCCCTTCGGTCGTACGGTGGCCGTGTCCGCGCGGGCGCCGTGCGCCGTGCGCGTCAGCGGACCGGCGTGCCCTGCGGCTGCTGCGGGGAGATGCCGAGCGCCGTCGTGTACTTGGCCAGCGTCAGCTTCCCGATCGCGGGGTAGGGACCGAGCGGTTCGGCGGTGGAACAGCCCGCCTCCTCGGCCGCCGCCTGCAGCAGGCTCGCCTCGATCTCCGGACCGATCAGGTACGGCGCGAGCGCCAGCTGCTGCGAGCCCGAGGAGCGCAGCTGCTCGGCCACGGAGGCGATCGAACCCTCCTCGTCCAGCGCCGCCGCCATCACCGGCACGGCGAGGCGCGCGGCGAGCAGCATGCCGGTGATCCCGGCCGCCTGGACGGCCTCGTCACCGCCCACGGACGCCAGGATGATGCCGTCCGCGGCGGTCGCCACGGTGAACAGGCGGGCGCGGTCGGCGCGGGCCAGCCCCGCCTCGGACAGCCGCACGTGCAGCGCCTCGGCGAGCAGCGGATGCGGGCCGAGCACGTCGGTCAGCTCGGCCGCGACCTTGCTGTCCATGACGGCCTGCCGGATCCGGCGCAGCAGCGCGCCGTCCGGACCGGCGAGCAGCGGCACGACGACGGCGACGGGGCCCTCGGGCTCCTTCACGTCCATCCCCGCGGCGCGCGCCTGCGCGTAGCGGGCGGTGCGCTCCTCGGCGGCACGCACGAGCACGGTCGACAGCGAGAGGAACTCCTCGTCGTCCCCGTCGAGGTGTCCGATACGGGCGTCGAGGCCGGGCAGTTCGGAGCGGGCGATGCTGATGACCTCTTCGGCGAGGCCACGGGTGGCGCTACTGGGCGTGCCCGGCACCGCGAGGACGAGCGCGGGCGCGCCCTCGGGAGCCACCAGGGGTTCGGGACGGCGGTGCCGTCCGGGCTGGCGGGGGCGCGGCATTCGTACTGGCAGGCCGGACGCGGGCCCAGTGGGGGAGCTCATGGCGCCGCATGTTACTGGTTTCCCGGGTTTGCCTGTTCGGGGAGGGTGCAGGTGAGCGGTATCCGTCCGGTTTTGTCTGATGAGTGATGTACGGATCGGCCGACATCGGCACGATTCACCTCGTTGGCGGACCGTTTCTCAGCCACCGGGCAGCGACGTCACCCACAGCATCCTGTCGTCACCCGGAAGGGTGAGCGAGCCGGTGGCCAGGTCGGTCGCGATACGGACCGAGCCGTGCAGCGGATCACCCTCCGCGGCCGTCCGCCGCGCATGCGGCAGCCGCTGCGCCAGCTCCTCCTCCAGCGGTACGACGAGGGGGTCGCCCATCTTCAGCAGACCACCGGTGACCGCGACGCGGGGTTCGCCGCCGGGCGGGCAGACCGCGGCGGCCGAGTCGGCCATGTGCCGGGCGGCGGCCCGCAGCACGCCCGCGGCGACCGGGTCGTCGGCCGCGCAGGCGGCAACCTCGGGCGCGAAGGAGGCGAGGACCGCGGGACGGTCGGAACGCGGATACACCTGACCGGGCAGCCCCGCCACCGGGCCGAACCGCTCCTCGGCCCGCGCCAGCAGCAGCGCGGAGCCGCCCTCCCGGCCGTCGTGGGCGCGCAGCGCCGCCTCCAGCCCCGCCCGCCCGATCCAGGCCCCGCCGCCGCAGTCGCCCAGCAGATGGCCCCAGCCGTCCGCCCGGCGCCAGCGGGCCAGGTCGGTCCCGATGGCGATCAGACCGGTGCCGGCGGCGATCACGGCCCCGGCCCGCGGGCCGAGGGCGCCCACGTAGGCGGTGACCGCGTCGGCGACGAGCGCGACCGTGCGCACCCCGAGCTCCCGGGCCAGCGCGCCCGGCAGCTCGGCACGCAGGGCGTCACCCAGGGTCGCCAGCCCGGCGGCCCCGACGACGACGGTGTCGAGCCGGGACACACCGGTCTCGGCGGTCAATGCCTTGGCCATCGGCACCAGTTGGGTCATCAGATGCCCGGGCTCGATGCCCCGCGCCCCGGTGCGGACGGGTTCTCGCGACGCACGCCGCCCGAGCGGACCGTGCCCGTCGTCACCGGCCGTGCCCATGACGACGCGCAGGCCCGAGCCGCCCGAGTCCACGGCCAGGAAGCCGCTCACGGCAGGCGCCAGTCGACCGGCTGACCCCCCAGTCGCATCAGCAGGTCGTTGGCCCGGCTGAAGGGACGGGAGCCGAAGAAGCCGCGGTCGGCCGACATCGGGGACGGATGCGCGGACTCCACGGCCGGCAGGTCACCGAGCAGGGGCCGCAGATTGCGGGCGTCACGGCCCCAGAGAATGGACACCAACGGCTTGCCGCGCGCCGCCAGCGCGCGTATCGCCTGCTCGGTGACCTCCTCCCAGCCCTTGCCGCGGTGGGCGGCGGGCTTGCGCGGCGCGGTGGTGAGCGCCCTGTTGAGCAGGAGCACCCCCTGCCGGGTCCACGGCGTCAGATCCCCGTTCGAGGGCTGCGGCAGGTTCAGGTCGGTGTTCAGCTCCCGGAAGATGTTGACGAGACTGCCGGGCAGCGGACGCACCTCCGGGGCGACCGAGAAGGACAGCCCCACCGCATGCCCCGGGGTCGGGTACGGGTCCTGTCCGACGATCAGTACCCGGACGTCGTCGAAGGGCTGCTGAAAGGCCCGCAGGACGTTCGCCCCGGCCGGGAGGTAGGTGCGTCCGGCGGAGATCTCCGCGCGCAGGAACTCACCCATGGAGGTGATCCGCCCGGCGACGGGTTCCAGCGCCTTCGCCCAGCCCGCTTCGACGATTTCATTCAAGGGTCGTGGTGCCACGGGCGTCACCCTACTGCCGCACGGGTGACGCCGATCAACCGGTGGCCAAGGCCCGTCCCCCCGGTCCGGGTCATCCGACGACCGCGGCCCGCACGCACAGCACGTCCGGCAGGTGGGAGGCCAACAGCCGCCAGCTGTCGCCCTCGTCGGCCGACGCGAACACCTCGCCGTTGCGGTTGCCGAAGTAGACGCCCGCCCGGTCCGCGTCGTCGGTCCACAGCGCGTCGCGCAGCACCGTGCCGTAGTGGTCCTCCTGGGGCAGCCCCGCCGTGAGCGGCTCCCAGCTCCGGCCCGCGTCGGCCGTGCGGAAGACCCGGCACCGGCGGTCCGCCGGGACCCGGTCGGAGTCGGCGTTGATCGGGAAGACGTATGCCGTGTCGCCCCGGTGCGGATGGGCGGCCACCGCGAAGCCGAACGTGGACGGCAGCCCCGCGCCGATGTCCGTCCAGTGCGCGCCCGCGTCGTCGCTGCGGTACACACCCCAGTGGTTCTGCAGATACAGCCGGTCCGGCGTTTGCGCGTCCCGCGCGACCTTGTGCACGCACTGGCCGAACTCCGGGTCGGGGTCCGGCAGGAACACCGCGGAGACACCGGAGTTGGACGGCGCCCAGCTCGCGCCGCCGTCGGCGGTGCGGAACACCCCCGCGGCCGACACGGCGACCGTGACCGAGTTCGGGTCCCGCTTGTCGGTGAGGACGGTGTGCAGCCCCTCACCGCCGCCACCCGGCACCCACGCGGACCGCGTGGGATGCTCCCACAGAGGGCGGACCAGCTCGAAACTCTCGCCGCGGTCCTCCGAGCGGTACAGCGCGGCCGGCTCCGTGCCCGCGTACACCACGTCAGGCTCCGCCGCGGCCGGGTGCAGCTGCCACACCCGCTCCAGCGAAGCACCCGTCTCCTTGGGGAACTTGACGGCCGGAGCGCTCGGTTCGGTCCAGGTCCGGCCCAGGTCGTCGGAGTGGAACACCGACGGCCCCCAGTGCGCGCTGTCGCCGCCGGCCAGCAGCCGCGGGGTGTCACGACGGGTGTCGAGGGCGACCGAGTAGACGGCCTGTGCGTTGAAGTAGGGACTCTCGTCGAACTCCCAGGTGCCACCCCGCCGGCGCCCGATGAACAGGCCCTTGCGGGTGCCCACGGCGAGCAGTACCTCGGTCATGCCGATCACCTCCGCGGCGTCGTCGACGCCTTGTCTCGGACACCTTTGTCTAGGACACCGGCCAGTCTGCACCCAGGCACTGACAGTCACCTCCGCACAGCCCTTCGCCGCAGGTCACAGCGGCGAGGCCACCTCACGGGGTCAGCAGCGGTCAGTGAAGAACGGGCAGCGCCCGCTCCAGGACGCCGTCGAGGTCGGCCCCGTCCGGCAGCGTGCCGAAGGCGTGCCCCCAGTCGCCGCCGAGCCGGGTCGCGCAGAAGGCGTCGGCGACGGCGGGCGGGGCGTGCCGGACCAGGAGGGAGGCCTGGAGGGTGAGGGCCATCAGCTCCACCAGGCGGCGGGCACCGGTCTCGGACGCCTTCGCCAGCCCCGTCTCCAGCCGGACCACGGCGGCGTCCAGCCGGGCGTCCGCCCCGCGGGACAGGGCGAGTTCGTCGAAGAGGGCGTGCGCGGTGGCGGGGGAGCGGCCCAGCGCCCGCAGCACGTCGAGGGCGTTGACGTTCCCCGAGCCCTCCCAGATCGACAGCAGGGGAGCCTCGCGGTAGTGGCGGGGCATGCCCGACTCCTCCACGTAGCCGTTGCCGCCCAGGCACTCCAGCGCCTCCGCGGTGAACGCCGGGCCCCGCTTGGTCACCCAGTACTTGCCGACGGCGGTGGCGATCCGCCGGAAGGCCGCCTCCCCGGCGTCCCCGCGCACCGCCCGGTCCGCCGCGCCCGCCAGCCGCAGGGTGAGCGTCGTCGCGGCCTCGGACTCCAGCGCGAGGTCGGCCAGGACATTGCGCATCAGCGGCTGGTCGACCAGCCGGGCGCCGAACGCGCTGCGGTGCCGTACGTGATGTCCGGCCTCCACGAGCGTCTTGCGCATCAGCGTCGCCGAGGCCATCACGCAGTCCAGCCGGGTGCAGTTGACCATCTCGATGATCGTCTTGACGCCCTGCCCCTCGGGCCCGACCAGCCAGGCGACCGTCCCGTCGAACTCGGGCTCGGAGGAGGCGTTGGACCGGTTGCCGAGCTTGTCCTTCAGGCGCTGGATGCGGAAGGTATTGCGGCTGCCGTCGGGCAGCACACGCGGCACCAGGAAGCAGGAGAGCCCGCCGGGAGCCTGGGCCAGCACCAGGAACACGTCGCTCATCGGCGCCGACGTGAACCACTTGTGCCCACGCAGCGTGTACACGCCGGGCTCGGCGGTCGGGGTGGCCGCGGTGGTGTTCGTGCGCACGTCCGAGCCGCCCTGCTTCTCGGTCATCCCCATGCCGGCCAGCAGGCCCCGCTTCCGGGTGGGCGTGCGCAGTTCCGGTTCGTACTCCCGGCTGGTCAGCAGCGGCTCGTAGACCTTCGCGAGCTCGGGCTGGACGCGCAGCGCGGGGACGGCCGCGTAGGTCATCGACGTCGGACAGCCGTGGCCCGCCTCCGTGTGTCCCCAGACCAGCCCGCCGGCGGTCCGCGCGACATGGGCGCCCGGCCGGTCGTCCGCCCAGGCCGCACCGGCCAGGCCCGCGCCGACCGCCACGCGCATCAGATGGTGCCAGCTCGGGTGGTACTCGACCTCGTCGATCCGGTTGCCGTACCGGTCGTGCGTGCGCAGCACCGGCTCGTGGCGGTTGGCCAGCTCGCCCCATTCCTGCGCCTGAGCACTGCCGGCCCGCCGGCCGAGCAGCCGCAGCTCCTCCTCGGCCCATCCTGCGCCCTCCCGCCGCACCCCCTCCAGCAGGGCGGTGTCCTCGGAGGCGTCGTAGGGGGCCGGGGGCGGGGGCTGGTTGGTGACGTGGTGCGTGGCGTACCCCCCGGGGTGGCCCGCGGACTCCTCGTACGGCTCCTGCGAGAGTGTCGTCATGCCTCGAGTGTTGCACTATTGCTGCGACCGCAGCAATAGTGCAACACCGTGTGCGCACGTAGAGTACGGACTCATGTGGATGGACGACACGGGCCCGCGCGGATGAACGAAGCCCTGCCGGCGGGCGAGTCCGCGCCGCGTCCGCTGTCCGCGCGGTCGGTCGTCCTGAGCCTGCTGCTCGGCACGCACCCTCCCGAGCTGCCGGTACGGGAACTGGTGCGGCTGGTGGAGGGTTTCGACGTCGGCGGGTCCACCGTGCGCGCGGCGCTGAGCCGGATGGTGGCGGCCGGTGATCTGCGGCGCACGGACACCGGCTACCGCCTCAGTGAGCGGCTGCTGGAGCGCCAGCGGCGCCAGGACGAGGCCGTACGCCCGCACACGCGCGCGTGGGAGGGCGACTGGGAGATGGTCGTGATCACCGCGACGGGGCGCGGGCCCGCCGAACGCGCCGACCTGCGCACCCGGCTGACCGCCCTCCGCCTCGCCGAACTCCGCGAGGGTGTCTGGCTGCGCCCCGCCAACCTGCGCCGCCCGCTGCCCGCCGGCCTCGACCGGGTGGCCCAGGACTACCTCGCGAGGCCTGCCCGGCCGGCCGCCGAGCTGGCCGCCGACCTGTGGCCGCTGGACGCCTGGTCCGACACCGCGCGGGTGCTGCTCGCCCATGTCGACCGGGCGCGGCGTCCGGCCGATCGCCTCACCGCCTTCGCGGCCGTCGTGCGCCACCTGCTCGCCGATCCGGTCCTTCCCCCGGAACTCCTCCCGGCCGACTGGCCCGGCGCGGCCCTGCGGGACGCCTACACCGCCTACCAGCGGGAACAGACGGGACAGGTCCGGGCGCGGGGCACCCGGACCTGAGACGGCGGGATCACCCGCCCGTCATGCGTGCGTCACTTGTAGGTGATGTCGGACGACGCGTACTTGCAGTGTGTGCCGTCGGGGCCCGACCCGGCCGAGTCCGGCTCGTCGCCGTCGTCGTTGCCGATGTACTTCTGGCACGGGACGATCTTCTTGCTGGTGTCCCCGACGATCGTGATGTTGCGCAGGGTGGCGCTGTCGCCGTAGTTGGTGTTGATGCCGGCGATCCGGCTGCCCTTCCAGCTCACCTCGATGGTGTCGAGGTTGATCGTCCGCTTGTACTGCGTCGAGCAGTTGCCGCAGGACCGGATGAAGGTGCCGAAGTTCTTGACCGCGAAGTCGGAGACGTTCAGCGTGCCGGCGCCGTTGAACTGGAAGACCTTGTCGCTCGCCTCCTTCGCGCCGCCGCCGGACACGGTGTAGACGTTCGACGACGAGGAGCCCCGGAAGGTCGCCGCGTCCTCGCCGACGTCCTCCCACCAGACGTTCTGCAGGGTGCAGCTGCCCTTGCAGTGGATGCCGTCCGCGGCCGGGGCGCCGATGATCACGTTCTTGAGGACGGCGCCGGGAGCCAGCTCCAGGATGGGGCCCTGGTCCTCGTCCTGGCCGCCGGAGCCGAGGTCGCCGGTGCCGTAGAGGCGCTTCATCCCGTAGTCCTTGGTGCCGGAGACCTGGATGGTCGACGAGACTCCCTCGCTGCCGTTGGGGGTCGGCCAGGTGGCGGCGTGCGCCGCGGTCTCGACTGTCATGAGCATGCCAATCGAGAGTCCGAGCGCGGCCAGCGCACCGGTCGCGCCGGTCGCGGCGCGTCGCCGCGCCCGGGGGCGTGTCGCAGCAGTCATGTTCTGATCCCTTCCATGGGAAGTGGGGGTGGAGCGGATCATGTACGTGAACGTCGTGCATCATGCCGTTCGTTGTCCCGGGCGCAGAGGGCACATGTGGGGTCATGGGTGACCCGGAGCGTCCGTGACGGTCATGCTGATGAACGGACCGTAGACGGTAAGCGCTTTCTGGTCAACGCCTCGCGCAAAGCGCGCCGTCCTGAGGGGGCGCCCCGTTCTCAGGACGTCGTGGTCCGTGCCGCCGCGAGCAGTGACGCCCAGTCCGGCAGCTTCACCACGCCCCGCCCCAGTGAGGCGCCGAGCTCCGCCTCGGCCCGCTCGATGGCCCGCCACCCCGCCCACTCGACCGGCTCGGCCCCCTCGGCACGCAGCAGCCCGAGGGGATCCGCGGGCACCTCCCTGCGTACGAGCGCGGCGGCGTCCTCCAGCAGGGAGGTCACCGTCTCCTTCGCGCACGGCCGGTTGGTGCCGATGACGCCGGTGGGGCCGCGCTTGATCCAGCCGGCCACGTACTCGCCGGGGGCGACGACGCCCTCGCGCAGGACGCGCCCCGCCCGGTGCGGCACGGTGCCGCTCGCCGCGTCGAACGGCAGTCCCTCCAGCGGCACCCCGCGGTATCCTACCGACCGCAGCACCAGCCGGGCCCCGATCTCCTCGTACTGCCCGGTGCCCGTCACGCCGCCGTGTCCGTCCGGCGCCGTCCGTTCGAAGAGCACGGCGCGCACATGTCCGTCGTCGTCCGCCGTCAGTTCCACGGGGCGGAGGTAGAAGCGCAGCCGGATCCGGCGGGCGGCCCGTGTCGGGGGCCGCTCCGCCCATCCGCGCAGCACCTCCACATTGCGGCGCAGCGGTGCGGGCAGCCCACTGGGGTCCCGGTACGCCGGGTCCAGCGCCGGCTCGGCCGGGTCGACCAGAACGGCCGTGTCCGGAAGGGCACCCAGCTCGCGCAGCTCCTTGGTGGTGAAGCGGGCCTGCGAGGGCCCGCGCCGGCCCACCATGTGCACGTCCGTCACCCGGCCCGCGGTGAGCGCGTCGAGTGCCGCCTGCGGCATGTCGGTGCCGCGCAGCTCGGCCGCGCCCCGCACCAGCATCCGCGTCACGTCGACGGCCACATTGCCCACGCCGATCACGACCGCCGACCGCGCCCCGCGCAGGAACCCGTCGTCCACGGCGTCCGGGTGCGCGCTGTACCAGGACACGAACTCGGTCGCCGACCAGCTGCCCGGCAGATCCTCGCCGGGGATGCCCAGCCGCCGGTCGGTGGCGGCGCCCACGCAGTACACCACCGCGTGGTACAGCTCCCTCAGCCGCGTGGCAGGCACGCCGCCGGGGCCGACCGGGACGCCGCCGAGGAACCGCACCCGCTCGTGCTCCAGGACCGTACGCAGGGTGTTCTGCAGCGACTTGATCTTCTCGTGGTCCGGCGCCACGCCGTACCGCACCAGCCCGTACGGGCACGGCAGCCGGTCCAGGACGTCGACGTGCGCCTCACGGCTGAGCTGGACGAGGCTCTGGGCGGTGTAGCACCCGCTCGGCCCCGAGCCGACGACGGCGATACGCAGCACGGCGGAACTCCTTGTCCGGGGACCCGTCGGAGAGCGGAGGGAGGTCGCTGATGGCTCCAGCATCCCACCGCGTCCGCTCCGCTGACAGGGTGCCGCGCCCGGTGAACGGCACGTGTTCCGAGCGTGTTCTGTTCGTATGGAATGTGATCGTGCGGTTACGTTGCGTGTGTGCTCGAAGCGTCCTTCGTTGATCGCTCTCTTCAGCTTTCCGACCGCTGTCCGGACGACGGTGAGATGTCCGTGCGGCACACCTGGGTGGTGCGCGAGGGCGCCGCCCTCACCTCGTGGTTCGAGGTCCGGCTGACGTTCACCGACGGTGCCCGGGTGGAGGCCCTGGCCGTGCTGTCCGGGGACGGCATCCGGGTCGAGGACGTCCGCGCCGAGCCGCCCCTGTCCCTCGACGACCTCGCGGTGCTCGCCGACTGGCTGGAGACCCCGCTCTTCGAGGCCTGTGTGCCCGGCTCCGCGGGTGCCGCACCGGCCGCTGCGCGCCGGGCCCGCCCCGCCTGGCCGCCCGGCAGGGAGGGGCGCCGACTCGTCGCGCAGGAGTACCGGGCGGCCCGGGAGGAGGGTGCCGACCCGGTGCTGGCGGTGATGCGCGTGACCGGGCACAGCAGGCGGAAGTCGCTCAGGCTGATCGGCCAGGCGCGCGACGAGGGCTTCCTCGCCCCGCGCCGCGCCCGGCGCTGAGTCGCCCGCGCCCGTCACCGGCACGGAACGCCGGTTACAGCATCGCGCGCATCCGGGAGATCTCGCTGGTCTGCTGGGCGACCACGTCGTCGGCCATCTCCTCGATCCGCACGTTGTTGCCCTGCGACTTCACGTCCGCGGCCATGGTGATCGCGCCTTCGTGATGAGTGATCATCAGCGTGAGGAAGAGCTGGTCGAACGCCTTGCCCTTCGCCGCGCGGAGCTTGTCGAGCTGTGCCTCGGTCGCCATCCCCGGCATCGCGGCGTGGTCGTGCCCGCCGCCCGTCTCCTTCTTGCCGTGGGTCTTCAGCCAGCCCCGCATCGCCTCGATCTCCGGTCCCTGCGCGGCGGCGATCCGTTCGGCGAGCTTCTTGACCTTGCCGGACTCGGCCTGCCCCGGCACGAGTTCGGTCATGTCCAGTGCCTGGGCGTGGTGCTGGATCATCATGCGCGCGTAGGACACGTCCGCCGAGTTGGGGGAGTCGTCGTCGGCGCGCTGCTTCCCGGCGTCCTCGGCGGACAGCGTCCGGTTGCCCTCGCCCGGCTTGCCCGGAGCGATCACCGAGGGCCCGGCCGCGGACGCCGAACCGGTGTCCGGGCCGGAGTCGCAGGCGCCGAGCCCGAGCACGGCCAGCGCGGTCAGCGAGGCGGTGACGAGTGACGCGCGGGCCGACACGCGGGTCGGCGCGGGGCGAAGGGACACAACGACCTCCTGGGGCAGGGGGGATGCGGGACACCTCGTGAGTGTCATGACCGTCCTAGCACGCTTCCGTGCGTCAGTGATCAAAAAACTTCATTGCGTGTTTGTTGCCCCCTGTTGGTATGAGCATGGCGAAGACGATACTGCGTGATGCGTGAACCGTTCCGACGGGAACGGGCGTAGGGAGGAAACAGTGATCCTGTTCAACGACCCACGAACGCGGCGCAGACGCCTGGGGGTTGCGGCAGCCGCCGCAGGACTCCTGTCCGCGTTGCTGACGGCCGGTCCGGCTGTGGCGACCCCCGACCCGGGAGACGGCCCGGCGACGTCGAAGGAGGTGTCCGGGAGTGCGCGCGCCGAGGTCCGCGAGGCCATCGAGAGCGGTGGGATACCTGGCCAGGACGAGATAGTCCACTCCGACAACATCGAGCACCTGGCCAACATCCCCAAGGACGTGCTGCCCGGCACCAACTCGGACCTGGCCTTCCAGGGCCGGTACGCCTTCGCCGGCAACTACGACGGCTTCCGCATCTTCGACATCAGCAATCCGAAGAAGCCGAAGACGGTCGCCCAGGTGCTCTGTCCCGGCTCGCAGAACGACATCTCCGTCTCCGGCGACCTGCTGTTCCTGTCGACCGACTCCTCGCGCAGCGACAGCAGTTGCAACAGCACCACGCAGCCGGCGACCGAGAAGTCCTCCTGGGAGGGCATGAAGGTCTTCGACATCAGCGACAAGCGGAACCCGAAGTACGTGGCGGCCGTCGAGACCGCCTGCGGTTCCCACACCCACACGCTGGTGCCCGAGCGCAAGAACGTCTACATCTACGTCTCCTCGTACTCGCCGAACGCCGCGTACCCGGACTGCCGGCCGCCGCACGACGGGATCTCGGTCATCAAGGTGCCCCGCAAGGCCCCCGAGCAGGCGGCCGTCGTGGGCTTCCCGGTGCTGTTCCCCGGTGAGGGCCCGGACGGCGGCGGCAACCCGGGCGGTCCCACCAACCCGGGTGTCTCCAAGACCACCGGCTGCCACGACATCACGGTCCTGCCGTCGAAGGACCTCGCCGCGGGCGCCTGCATGGGTGACGGCATCCTGTTCTCCATCAAGGACCCGGAGCGCCCGAAGGTCATCGACCGGGTGCAGGACAACGTCAACTTCGCGTTCTGGCACTCGGCGACCTTCAACCAGGACACGAACAAGGTCGTCTTCACCGACGAGCTGGGTGGCGGCAGTGCCGCCACCTGCAACGCGGAGATCGGCCCGAACCGCGGCGCCGACGGCATCTACGACATCGTCGGCCGGGGCGAGAACCGCGAGCTGGTCTTCCGCAGCTACTTCAAGATCCCCCGCCACCAGGCGGACACCGAGAACTGCGTGGCCCACAACGGCTCGCTGATCCCGGTCGAGGGACGGGACATCATGGTCCAGGCCTGGTACCAGGGTGGCGTCTCGGTCTGGGAGTTCACCGACTCGAAGCGTCCGAAGGAGATCGCCTACTTCGAGCGTGGCCCGCTGAGCACGGAGACCATCTCCACCGGCGGTTCGTGGTCGGCGTACTACTACAACGGCTACATCTACTCGAACGACATGGCCAAGGGCTTCGACGTCCTCAAGCTCAGCGACCGGCGCACCGACCCGGCCAAGCGGGTCCACCTGCGTGAGCTCAACACGCAGACGCAGCCGGACTACTTCGACTGAGCCGGCCGACCGGGCACACCGGTCGCGAAGAACCGCGACAGGTCCGTGTCGCGCGTCGTCCCGCCGGGCGCCTCGGCGTCCGGCGGGACACCCAGCTCCCAAGCGAGCCGGTAGCGCTTGAACAACTCGGCGCGCAGCACCGGCACGGGCATCGGCACACCCGGCACCAGGGCGGCGAACACGGCACCCATCAGCAGCGCGCGCAGCATCGGGTAGTCCCGGTCGACGTCCTGCGAGCCGTGCCGGGCCACCGTGTCCCGCAACAGCTCCGCCAGCCGCCGCTGCTCCGGGCACGGCACGAAGCCCACCTCGGCCTGGAGCAGGCCCGCCATGTGCTGGCGCATGAGCACCGGCCGGTCCCGGGCCAGGCCCAGGATCGCGTCGATGGCCCGCGCCATCCGCTCCGGCCCCTCCTCGGTGCGCGGCTCGCGCTCCAGCGCCTCCTCCAGCGTGCGGTGCATCAGCCGGTGCACGGCGGACTGCACGAGCTGCCGCTTGCCGGGGAAGTAGTACGAGACCAGACCGCGCGCCGAGCCGGCCCGGTCGGTGATGTCCCCCAGCGTGGTCGCCTCGTACCCGTGCTCACCCACCAGCTCCACCGCGGCCTGCAGAAGCCGCTCCTTCGAACGCCTCCGCAACTCTTCATTGACCGAGGCGCTGCGCGGGGACATCCTGTACTCCTGCGTTGACTGGCTGGCAGCCAACTATACTCAGCGCAGGCCGACGGGCCCCAGGGGCCCGGTCCGGCCACCGTCTGTCTTGGGCGACACGGGGGATCGTCCAAGACGGACGGTCACTCCAGCTGGTTGCCTCGGGCTACGTGAGTCACCGTGCATCGGCGCGAGTCCCGCGCCGGTGGACCAGCACCGCGAGGGCCACGACCAGGGCGCCCAGGAGCCAGCCGCCGAGGACGTCGGTGGCCCAGTGGACGCCGAGCCACACACGGGTCACCCCGACGCCGGCCACGGACACCGCGGCCACGGTCAGCGCGGCCAGGTACGGGGCGCGGGCGACGCCGTAGTGGTGGAGCAGCCACACCAGCAGCCCGCACACGAACGTGGCCGTCATGGCATGCCCGGACGGGAAGGCGGCGTAGTGCGCGGAATCCACGGGGTCGGGCCAGACGGGGCGGGGCCGGTCCACTGCCGCCTTCAGCGCCTGCTGGGCCAGGCTGCCCAGCACGCAGATCGTCCCGAGCCACACGGCCGTCCACCGGTCTCGCAACCGCCACCACAGCCACGCCACCACCGCCGCACACAGCAGGCGCATCGTCCACGTGTCCCACACCCAGTCGGTGAGGATCCGCATGACCTGTGTGACGCCCGGCTCGTCGACCGCCCAGCGGTGCGTCGTGCCGGCGATGTCGTCGTCCAGGCCGGTCAACGGGCGCCACTCGACGGCGACCAGGGCGAGCAGCAGGGCGGAGCACACGGCCAGCACCCAGGTCAGGCGGAGGACGGTGCGGGGGCGCGGAGGAGCGGGCGGGGATTCGACGGACGGCGTCTGCATGCTGCGATACTCGCCGAAGCGGAGGGCTCGGGGCCAGTTTCCCGCGACGGAAGGCCGGCCGGGCGCTACGCCAGCGCCCGCAATCCGGGTACGAACGCCACCAGCACCGGCACCACCGGGACCAGCGCAGCCGCTGCCGTCAGCCGCAACCGCCTCGCGGCCGGCAGCCGGTTCGGCGGGGTGAGCAGCCGGTGCACCCGCTGGGGGACATGGGCCTGCGCGGTGGGGCACGGGCCGAAGACACCGCGGTCCTCGTTGAGTTCGACCAGGGCCAGGGCGGTCGTCAGCCGGCCGAAGCGACGGGAGGCCACGTCGTCGGCGGCGAGTTCGACCAGGCGGTGCATCTCGTCGCGGAACGTGGCGAACACCGGCACCTGCGGAAATCCGTCCGCCAGCGCGGCCGAGCAGTGCAGCAGCCAGTCGTGCCGCGCCTGGGCGTGGCCCTGCTCGTGGGCGAGGACCGCGTCCAGCTGCCGGCCCTTGAGACGGCGCAACGCGGCGGTGGTGACGACCAGCTGCGGGGGAGTGCCGGGCAGCCACCAGGCGTCGGGCCGCTCGCCCTCCAGGACGACGAGCCGGTCCGATCCGGGTACCTCACCGGGCAACACCGGAGCACGCAGCAGGAGTTCGGCCCGGCGCCGCCGACGCCGGGTGCGGGCCCTTACGACCTCCCGGGCCAGCATCGCGACACTCCACAGCCCGCCGCAGGCCAGCGTGAGGGCGGTCGTGTCCGCCCACGGCCCGGACGTGCCGAGCGCGTAGGCCTCGACCACCGGGCGCGGCGCCGGCGCGAAGACATGTCCGCCCACCGCGTGCCAGGCCGCCGCCGCACTGAGCGTCATCGACAGCGCGCAGCACACGAGCACGGCCGCCACCACGCACTGCCACACCCACAGGGCGACCACCGGTTCGCGGTCCGGCCAGTCGGCCCGGGCGAGCAGCCGAGGGCCGAGGACGGCGGTGAGGGTGCCGAGCAGCAACAGTGCCGCGGGGAGAATCATGGAGGCAGCCTATGAGCGCCACGCCGTCGGCAGCAGGGCCCCGCCGCGCAAAGTGACGCAAGCAACGGTTGCGCACGGGGCGAGAAGGGCGCCGGGCACCGCCCCCGGTGATCACATGGTGAGCAGCATGGCCAGCATCGCGATCCCCATGGAGAGCCGGCAGGCCCGCGCCAGCTCGGGCCGGTCGCCCCACCCCGTCGCCGGGCCGTCGGCGGCCACGGCGACGACCGGTATCAGGCGCACACCGGTCAGCAGGACGTAACCGGTGAAGTAGAGCAGCAGCGCCCCGGTCAGCACCGGAACTCCGGAGCTGCCGTGCCCGTGGGCGTGCGCGGGCGAGCCCGCCATCACCGCCGCCATGTAGACCATCGCGGCGGTCCCGACGAGGTGGTGCAGATGGTGCCGGCCGGTCCGGGCCGCCCACAGGGCGCGCAGCCCGACGGCACCGAAGAGCACCGCGTAGGCGGGCCAGGCCCACGCCGGTGGGGTGAACACCGCCGCGGGCACGGCCATGGCGGCCATGCCGAAACCCATGAGGGCCTCGCCGCCCGCGGCGCGGCGCTGCTCCTCGACGCTGCTGCGCATCCGCAGCAGGCAGTAGGCGCCGGTCGCCGCGCAGAGCGCGACCAGCAGCCACCCGGACGACACCGGTCCGTGCACACGCGCCTCCCCCGCTCGGCGTTCGACGGTCGGTCAAGGACTGCCCGGGCTTCGCGGCGCGCACGCGAGCGCAAGGGTGTACACGGGGGGTATTCGGGGGAGCACGGTCGGTCGCGCCTGGTGAGCGCCGCGACCGAGCTCACAGGGAGTCAGTCTTTTACTGGTAAAACATCTGCTAAACTAATCCCCATGAGCAGTGCGACCCCCACCCCCGGCACCTCACTCGGCCGACGTCTGTCCCTGGCAGGCGTGCTGCGCCTGCGCCGTCCCTCCGAGATCTGGTTCAAGCCGGCCCTGAGTTCGGTCGCCGCCGTCGCCCCGCCCAACCTGATCCTGCTGGCACTGGGCCGGCTCGACCTGGCGATGTACACCATGGCCGGATCCCTGTGCGCCCTCTACGCGCACAACCGCCCCTACGCCGCCCGCGCCCGCACCCTGGCGTGGGTGGTCCTCGGCATGCTCGGCGGCGTGGCCGTCGCCCTGGTCACCGCCTCGTTCACGCGGAACGCCGTCGTACTCGTCACCGTCGGCGCCCTGCTCGCCGCCGTCCAGAAGGCACTGTGCGACGCCACCCGCGTCGGCCCGCCGGGCAACGTGGTCCTGACCTTCATCAGCTCCGCCTGCCTGTTCGTCCCGGGGACCCTCGGGCAGGTCCCCGGCCACCTGGCACTGGGCGCCGCCGCGGGCGCCTGGGCCTGGCTCGTCGGCATGGCCCCCGCGCTCCTGCGGCCGCACGGCCCGGAACGCCGGGCCACCGCCCAGGCGCTGAACGCCGCCGCCGCGTACGCCGACACCCGCGGCACCGGCGACGGCCACGTCCCCGCCCGTGCCGCCGGGTACGCCGCCGTGCAGGCCGCCTGGCAGACGCTGCTGTCCGTCCCGGTGACCGGCGCCCGCACCACCACCCGGCACGCCCTGGAACGCCTCGTGGTCCGCGCCGAGGTCGCGCTCGCCGCGCCCGCCGACACGGACCCGGAGCGGCTGCGCACCTGGGCCCGTGCCCTGCGCGGCACCGGCCGGATCCCGCGCACCGGCGACGCCCCGGGAGCCGACGAGGAGCTCCTCGGCGTGGACGCCGAACTCGCCGCCCGCCCCGCGCCCCTGTGGCAGCGGCTCGGCCCGCTCACCCCGATCGCCGTGCGCACCGCCCTCGGCTGCGCGCTGGCGGGCTACGCGTCCCTCGCCCTGGGCATCGGCCGCCCCTACTGGGCGCTGGTCACCGCCGCCGCGCTGTACCAGGCCAACATGGCCCTGACCTGGAGCCGCGCCGTCCAGCGCGTCGTCGGCAACGTCGCCGGGGTGCTGCTGTTCGCCGCCATCGCCCCGCTCGCCCACCTCGGGCAGGTCCTCCTCGTCCTGTTCTGCCTCGCCCTCAACTTCGGCGCCGAGGCGCTCATCACCCGCAACTACTGGCTCGGCTCCGTCTGCGTCACCCCCATGGCGCTCCTCGTCACCGAGTTCGCCGGCTACCAGGAACCCGGGCAGCTGATCACCGAGCGGGTGGTGGACACCCTCGTCGGCGCCCTGGTCGGCTTCCTGGCCGCCGTCGTCGTCACCAACCGGCGCGCCGGGGACCGCGTCGAACAGGCGGTGGCCACCGCCGACCGCGCCCGCGAACGCGCCGCCCGCCTCCTGGCGGAGCCCGCCCCGGCCCCCGGCGCCCTGGAGGCCGCCCGTCGGGGCCTGGCCGCCGCGCTGACCGACCTGCGGGCCACCGTCGACGGAGCGGCCGGCGAGTGGTGGGGGCGCGCCCTGCCCCAGGAGAGGGTCGTGCTCGCCGAGCAGTCCGGACACCGTACGCTCGCCGCAACGGTGCGACGCCAGGCAGTGCGTCAGGACCGGGACACGGGCACGAGGACGGAGGACGTACGGCCATGACCGCAACCGACGGGGGCTCGGCGACCGGGGGCGAAGCGAGAGGGGGACCGGGCGGGGACACCGTCGCCGCGGTCGTGCGGCAGTGGCGGGCCGTCCACCCCGACCTCGACACCGGCCCGATGGAGATCATCGGCCGCATCAACCGCTGCGCCGCCCTCCTCCAGCAGGCCGAGGACGCCCCGCTGCGCCGGGCGGGGCTCAGCCGCGCCGAGTTCGACCTGCTGGGCGCGCTGCGCCGCACCGGACACGAGCTGACCCCCGGCGACCTGGCGCGCGAGACCTTCTCGTCCGGCGCCGCCGTCACCAAGCGCCTCAAGCAGCTCAGCGAGCGCGGCCTGGTGGAGCGGCGCGGCGACACCCGCGACCGACGGGTCGCCCATGTCCGCCTCACGGACGCCGGTCGCGACCTCGTCGACGGCATCCTGCCCGAACAGCTCGCCTACGAGTCCGCCGTCCTGTCCGGCGTCGAGCCCTCCGAACAGGGGGAGCTCGCCGCGCTCCTCGGCGAACTGCTGGGCCAGCTGGAGGGCCGCCTGGACGCGCTGCGGATCTGAGACGGCCTCCGGGGCGGTCCGGTGCCGGGCGGCTCAGCGCTCGTAGTCCGACCGGTACACGCCGAACATCGCTCCCTGCGGGTCGCGCAGCACCGCGATGCGTGGTCCGTCGGGAGGTGAGGTGGGCTCCATGAGCACGGTGCCACCGCCGTCGGTCGTGTCGACCGCGGCGGTGTCCACGTCCGCCACCGCGAAGTACGGCAGCCAGTGCGCGGGCACCTCGTGCGGGAACTTGTCGTCCATCGTCACCATGCCGCCGAAGTCGGCCCCGTCGATCCCCCACTGGGGGTAGTGCTCCGAGGCGGTGACGCTCCAGCCGAAGACCGTGGTGTAGAAGTCGGCGGCCCGTTCCGGATCCCGCGTCAGCAGCTCCACCCAGCCCAGCGAGCCGGGCGCGTTGAACAGCCCGGCGCCCGGGAACGAGCGTTGCTGCCACAGCTGGAACACGGCCCCGGTCGGGTCGGCGGCCACCACGAAGCGGCCCGCGGCGAAGACGTCCGTGGCGCCCTGGAGCACCGCCCCGCCGGCCGCCGTCACCTGCCGTACGGCGGCGTCCGCGTCGCGCACGGCGAACGACACGTTCCACGCGACCGGCTGGTCCTGCTGGTACAGCGGCGACAGGGCGGCGACGGCCGCGTCGCCGAGGCGGGCGATCGTGTAGCCGCCGGCCTCCCGCCGCGGGTCCGTCTCGGGACGCCAGCCGAACAGCTTCGTGTAGAACCGCTTGGCCGCTTCCAGGTCGCTGGTCCCCAGCTCGGTCCAGCAGGGGCCGCCGGGCACCGGTTCGTGGAGCTTCATCGCGTGGGGCGTCCTTCCGTCGGGCCGCGGCCGTCCGTCCCCCTCCAGCACGCTAAGGCCGGGTCCGGAGCGGGGCCATTCGGCAGGTACCGCCCCGCAGGCTCAGATTCCGGGCCGGTACCGCAGCGGGTGGTCCGCGGGCACCTCCACCAGCACGATCTGCGTGCCGTCCGGGTCCGCGATCCACATCTCCACCAGCCCCCACGGCTCCTTGACCGGAGGCCGGACGATCTCCACGCCCTTCGCGCTCAGCTCGTCGTGGGCCGCCGCCGCGTCCTCGACCTGGAGCCACAGCTTGAGCGCGGGGCTCAGGGGCGCCTCCGACCGGCCGGAGAGCTCCAGGAAACCTCCGCCGAGGAAGTAGACGGTGCCCCGCTCGGGTCCGGTGCCGAACTCCCGGTGGACGGCGAGCCCGAGCTGCTCGCCGTAGAAGGCGCGGGAACGGTCCGGGTCGCTGGGGCGGAGCAGGGTCCGGCTGCTGAGTACGTGCACCATGCGTCCGGAGCCTATACGTGCACCATGCGTCGGGAGCCCAACCGCAGCGTTACCCTCATCGATGCCGTCCGCGCCCGAGAAACACGAACCGGAGACGCCCCGTATGGACACCACCGCCCGCGCCCTGACGTACCGCGACGCCACCGACGCCGACGTGGACGCGCTCGTCGCGCTCATAGAGTCCGCGTACCGGGGCGATTCCAGCCGTGCCGGGTGGACCACCGAGGCGGACATCCTCCAGGGGCAGCGCACGGATCCGCAGGGCGTCCTGGACGTCGTCAAGTCGCCGGACAGCCGCCTGCTCGCCGTCGAGCGGGACGGCGCGCTCGTGGCCTGCTGCCAGCTCGAGCACCGCGGTGCGCACGCCTACTTCGGGATGTTCGCCGTCAGCCCGGCGCTCCAGGGCGAGGGCCTCGGCAAGACGATCATCGCGGAGGCGGAGCGGCGGGCCCGTGAGGCGTGGGGCGTGGCGGAGATGCACATGACCGTGATCTCCGTCCGCGAGGACCTCATCGCCTGGTACGAGCGCCGCGGATACCGCCGTACGGGAGAGATGACCCCCTTCCCGTACGGCGACGAGCGCTTCGGCATCCCGCAGCGCGACGACCTGCAGTTCGAGCTGCTGGTCAAGCCGCTGGCCTGATTCCCGGGCCGTGGACCCGAGGCTCAGGCGGTGAAGCGGCCGGTGCGTTTGATCTCCGGGTAGTCGGTCGTCGCGCCGTCGAGGCCCAGGGCGCGCACCAGCCGCAGATGGTCCTGGGTGTTCACCGTCCAGGAGAAGACCCTGAGGCCCGCCTTGCGGGCCCGCTCCACGATCTCCAGCGTGATCCGGTTGATGTCCAGGCACAGGGCCCCGGCGCCGGCCTCGACGGCGCGGTCCACGACCTCGGGGCCGTAGTACTGCGCGACCAGGGCGGTCCGCACCCCCGGCACCAGCCGGGCGATCTCGACGACGGCCTCGTCGTGGAACGAGATCACCTCCACCCGGTCCACCAGGTCCCGGCGGTGCATGACCCCGGCGAGCGTCCGTGCGGCCGCCGCGTCCTTGATCTCGGCCTGCAACGGCAGCGACACGGCGTCCAGCACCTCCTCGAAGACCGGGATCCGCTCCCCGCGGCCGGCGTCCAGCGCGCGCAGCTCCTCGAGGGTCTTGTCGGCGATCGCGCCCGTGCCGTCCGTGGTGCGGTCCACGTCCGCGTCGTGCATGACGACGAGCGCGCCGTCCTTGCTCAGGTGCAGGTCCAGTTCGACGACGTCGAGGCCGGCCTGCTCGGCGGCGACGAAGGAACGCAGGGTGTTCTCGGGTTCGACACCCATCACTCCGCGGTGACCGATGGTGAGGAAGTTCAAGGCTCGACTCGCTTCCGTCGACGGCGGCGATGGCAGGGCGGCAGCCTAACGGCCCTGCGGGACCGTTTCCCCTCTGCCGCGCCCGGTATACGGACTCCGGCATCCGGCAGGAAAAAATGCGGTGAAGGGCAGGGTGGGGCAGGATAATTTACGGGGGCTCCCCTTGCTGGGAGAAACCTCGTATGCATACGGTGTCCTGACGCGAGCTTCTCCCGTGGAGGATGGGACATGACGGAAATTCTTGTGCAGGTGGGTGTGGAGGAGAACATTCCTCCGGCGAGCAGGGTGGTGGAGCACCCGGCGTGGCCCGTGCTCAAGGATGCCGTGGAGCGCATCCGGCCCTGGCAGTCCAAGGACGGGTCGATCGACTTCGACGCCGAGGGCGCCCCGGAGCGCGCCGTCGCCGAGGACGCCGTACGCCGTGTCACCGGCGCCGTCGAGGAGCTGTCCCCGCTGCTCCCGCACGACCGCGCCTACAACGAGGCCCTGGTGAAGGACCTCGGCCGCTGGGCCGACGGCGGCTTCCAGGTGCCCGACTTCCTCGACTCGCTGCTGGCCTTCCAGCCCGCCGCGAACCGCGCGGACGGCCTCCAGCACCTGGTCGTCTTCCCGATGTACACGCAGAACGGCAACCCGGACCGCAACCTCGAGGCGGTCGTGCTGCGCATGGTCTGGCCCGACTGGCTGGCCGAACTGGAGCGCACCCGCTACGACAACCCGCTGTTCTGCGGCATCACCTTCGAGGACTTCACGTCCGGCTACGACACCAACTCGGCCGTCCTCTTCCCGGAGACCATCGCCGTGCGCGAGGCGCCCGAGCGCTTCTCCTGGGGCGGCATCTTCTGCGACCGCGAGGCCGCGCGCTTCCGCCGGGTCACCGACGCCGCCGTCGGCATCCTGGGCCTGGAGCTGCCCGAGGACGTCGCCGCCATGGTCCACGACCAGAAGCGGTGCGAGGAGGCCTTCGTCCTGTGGGACATGGTCCACGACCGCACCCACAGCCACGGCGACCTGCCCTTCGACCCGTTCATGATCAAGCAGCGCCAGCCGTTCTGGATGTACGGCCTGGAGGAGCTGCGCTGCGACCTGACCGCCTTCAAGGAGGCCGTCAAGCTGGAGGCGGACGGCGTCCCGCAGGCCCGTGACGTGCAGTACGCGGTGCTCTTCGACCGCATGTTCCGCTTCCCGGTCACCGGCGAGCGCGTGCGCAACTACGACGGGCTCGGCGGTCAGCTCCTCTTCGCCTACCTGCACAAGCACGACGTCGTACGCTGGACCGACAACAAGCTCTTCATCGACTGGCAGCGCGCCCCGCAGGTCACCAACCAGCTCTGCGCCGAGATCGAGACGCTCTACCGCGACGGCATCGACCGTCCCAAGCTCGTCCACTGGTTCGCCGGCTACGAGCTGGTGTCCACCTACCTCGCCCCGCACCCGGGCTCGAAGTGGGCCAAGGGCCCCGACGCCCTGGACCTGACCCTGCCGCCGCGCAAACTCGTCGATGACGTGCTTCCGGACGAGTTTCCGCTGAGCATGTTCTACGAGGCCCTGTCCAAGAAGCTGAAGAACGTGATCGCCTCCACCAAGGGCATCACGGCGGACGGCGCCGACCGGGCCGCCGCGTGAGCGACGGCACCGGTACGCACGAACACGCACGGCAGACACAGGCTCGGCAAGCAGAGGCTCGGGAGGCGAGGACCATGGGGAACGGGGCGCTCGACGGCGCGGTGATCGCGGTGGCCGGAGCGGGCGGACCCGCCGGACGGGCCGCGCTGCTGCGGCTCGCCGAGGCGGGGGCGACGGTCGTCGGCTCGGACAACGACCCGGAGCGGCTGGCGGAGGCCGTCGACGCGGCGCGCTACGCGCACGGCGGCGCGACGGTCACCGGGGAGACGGTCGACCTGCTCGACCTGGACTCGACCCGGGCATGGGCCGACCGCACCGAGAAGGAGTTCGGCCGCATCGACGGTCTGGTCCACCTCGTCGGCGGCTGGCGCGGCAGCCAGAACTTCACCAAGACCGACCTCGGCGACTGGGACCTGCTGGAGAAGCTGCTCATCCGCACCGTGCAGCACACCTCCCTCGCCTTCCACGAGGCACTGCAGCGCAGCGACCGCGGCCGCTACGTCCTGATCAGCGCCGCCGGCGCGAGCAACCCCACCGCGGGCAACGCCGCCTATTCGGCCGCCAAGGCCGCCGCCGAGGCGTGGACGCTGGCCATGGCGGACTACTTCCGCAAGGCGGGGGGCGAGCAGGGGCCGACGTCGGCGGCTGCGATCCTGGTGGTCAAGGCGTTGGTGCACGACGCGATGCGCGCCGAGCGCCCCAACGCGAAGTTCGCGGGCTTCACGGACGTGCGTGACCTCGCCGAGGCCGTCGCCGGCGTCTGGGACAAGCCCGCCGCGGAAGTGAACGGAAACCGTCTGTGGCTGACCGAGAAGCCGTGAACCCCCCGAAGACCGACGCGCGTCGCCATCACGACCCCGAGGTCCGCGGTTTCGCCAGTGACAACTACGCCGGCGCGCACCCCGAGGTGCTCGCCGCCCTGGCCCTGGCCAACGGCGGGCACCAGGTCGCGTACGGCGAGGACGAGTACACCGAGAACCTCCAGCGCGTGATCCGCAGCCACTTCGGCGCGGGCGCCGAGGCCTTCCCGGTGTTCAACGGCACCGGCGCCAACGTCGTCGCGCTCCAGGCGGTCACCGACCGCTGGGGCGCGGTGATCTGCGCCGAGAGCGCGCACATCAACGTCGACGAGGGCGGCGCCCCCGAGCGCATGGGCGGCCTGAAGCTGCTCACCGTGCCCACCCCGGACGGCAAGCTCACGCCCGAGCTGATCGACCGGCAGGCGTACGGCTGGGACGACGAGCACCGCGCGATGCCGCAGGTCGTCTCGATCACCCAGAGCACCGAGCTGGGCACGCTCTACACGCCCGACGAGATCCGCGCCATCTGCGAGCACGCCCACGCGCACGGCATGAAGGTGCACCTGGACGGCTCCCGGATAGCCAACGCCGCCGCCTCCCTGGACGTCCCGATGCGGACGTTCACCAACGCGGTCGGCGTCGACCTACTCTCGCTCGGCGGCACCAAGAACGGCGCCCTGTTCGGCGAGGCGGTCGTGGTGCTCAACCAGGACGCCGTGCGCCACATGAAGCACCTGCGCAAGCTGTCCATGCAGCTCGCCTCCAAGATGCGCTTCGTGTCGGTGCAGCTGGAGGCGCTGCTCGCCAAGGACCTGTGGCTGCGCAACGCCCGGCACTCCAACGAGATGGCCCAGCGCCTGGCCGAGGGCGTGCGCGCCGTGCACGGCGTGGAGATCCTCTACCCGGTGCAGGCCAACGCGGTCTTCGCCCGCCTGCCGCACGACGTGAGCGAGCGTCTGCAGAAGCGGTTCCGTTTCTACTTCTGGGACGAGGCCGCGGGCGACGTCCGCTGGATGTGTGCCTTCGACACCACGGAGGACGACGTCGACGCGTTCGTGGCAGCCCTGAAGGAGGAGACGGCGCGCTGACGGGAGACTCCCCGGACTATGCATAGGTATGCGGTCACCTGAAAAGTCATTGACTGAAGGGTGATCGCGTTCCTATGCTCTGCGGGCATGGAGCTGATCCAGAAGAACCAGGACCTGTCCGCCTACCTGGCCGCTGACGAGGTCATCGACCACGACCATCCGCGCGTACGGGAGGTGGCCGGTCGGCTCGCCAAGGAGGCGGCGGACTCGTATGCCTATGCGCAGCTGGCCTTCGAGTTCGTGCGCGACACCATCCCGCACTCGCAGGACTCCGGTGACCCGCGTGTCACCTGGCGGGCCTCCGACGTCCTGGAGCAGCGCACCGGCATCTGCTACGCCAAGGCCCACGCGCTCACCGCGCTGCTGCGGGCGGAGGACATCCCGACGGCGCTGTGCTACCAGCGGTTCGACGTGGTGCACGGGCTGGTCGCCGTACGGTTCAACGGTGCCTGGCACCGGCAGGACCCGCGCGGCAACAAGCCCGGCGTGAACGCGCAGTTCTCCCTGGAGCGGGAACAGCTGGCCTTCACGCCGGACCACGAGGCGGGCGAGGAGGACTACCCGGAGCTGTACGCCGCACCGCATCCGGTGGTGCTGGACACCCTGAAGGCGGCCACCGACCGCGCTCACCTGTGGGCGACCCTCCCGCCCGCGCTGCTGCCGTAGGAGCCCGCGCTGCGGCCGTGGGCGAAGGAGCAGGACCCGGCCGGGGTCAGCGCGCCTCGGCCGTGCGCAGCTGCTCCGGCGTCGGGGCCGTCCCGCCGAGGTGGGCCGGCATCCACCAGGTGTCGTCCGCGCCCTTGGGGCGCACCGGATAGGCGCGCTGCGCTGCCTCCAGCAGCTCCTGCACGCGCTCGCGCAGCCGACGGGTGAGGGCGCCCGCGTACTGCTCGCGCGAGGCCTCCATCGCCTCGCCGACCCGGATCGTGATCGGGGTGTGGCTGCGCTTGAAGTTGCGCGGGTGGCCCTTGGTCCACAGCCGCTGCGTACCCCACAGCGCCATCGGGATCAACGGGACGCCCGCCTCCTGCGCCAGGCGCGCGGCGCCCGACTTGAAGCTCTTCAGCGTGAACGACTCGGAGATCGTGGCCTCCGGGAAGACGCCGACGATCTCGCCGGACCTCAGCGAGTCCAGGGCGTGCGCGTACGCCGCCTCGCCCTGCTTGCGGTCCACCGGGATGTGCTTCATGTTCCGCATCAGGGGACCGGAGACCCGGTGCCGGAAGACCGATTCCTTCGCCATGAAGCGCACCAGCCGCTTCTGGGGCAGTGCCGCCAGGCCGTCGAAGATGAAGTCCAGGTAGCTGATGTGGTTGCTCACCAGCACGGCGCCGCCCGAGCGCGGGATGTTCTCCGAACCCTGGCAGTCGATCTTGAGGTCCCACACCTTGAACAGGGTGCGGGCGAGACCGATGGCCGGGCGGTAGGCGAGTTCTGCCATGGGCGGGTCGGACCCTTCCTTGTCAGCCTGGGAAGGGGACTCCCAGTCGAAAGTTACGCAGCCGTAGGTTTACGGCCTGTCGCAGATCGTGCCCCAAGAACGGCCCGTGTACCAGCCTTGGTGCCCGCCCGTGGCGAGATCCTCATCACGTCAGCCGCCCGCGCGTGGCCGAAAAGCGACCGTGGGCGGGAATCTCCGCCGCCCCACGGGCGCTGCACCGTACGACGACCGGACCGGTGGCGCGCGCGAAGCGTGCCCGGGAGTGCTGCGGTGGCGGCGGAACGGAGGCGCGCGGGTGCGCGGGCAGGGCGACGGCAGGCGACTCGATGCAACCGGCCCGCCGCTCGGCGCGGCGGACCTGGGCGCGGCCCTCGGAGAACGCGCGACGCTCGTGCAGTTCTCCACCGCCTTCTGCGCCCCCTGCCGGGCCACCCGGCAGGTCCTCGGCGAGGTCGCCGGAATGGTCCCCGGCGTCACCCACGTCGAGATCGACGCCGAGGACCACCTGGAGCTGGTGCGCGCGCTCGACGTGCTCAAGACCCCCACCGTGCTGGTCCTGGACGCCCGCGGCCACGTCGTACGACGGGCCGTCGGCCGGCCGCGCAAGGCGGATGTCATCGCCGCGCTGGGTGAGGCGATGTGACCACCACCACGTCGGTCGTGAGGCGTTCTCCACAGCTCTCACATCCCGGGACGTATTTGACTGGGCACGCCACCCCTCGTCAGCCTGCCCGTACGGCCGTCCTCCCCGACCCCGGAGTGCGGCGCAACGCAGAAGGACACCCCGCATGACGGCCACACCCGACCTCGCCGCGCCCCGGCTCGCCACCGCCGACCTGCTGCGCTCCGTCTTCCGGCGGCACGCGGCGGGGGTGGCCGTGATCACCGCGCGTGGAGCGGCGGGTCCGGCCGGTTTCACGGCCACGTCCCTGACGTCCGTCTCCACCGAGCCGCCGCTGCTCTCCTTCGGTATCGGCACCGGGTCCTCCAGCTGGCCCGCGGTGTCCGCGGCCGAGCACGTGGGTGTCCATCTGCTGGGTGAGCACCAGCAGGACCTGGCGACCACCTTCGCCCGCAGCGGCGCCGACCGCTTCGGCGCGCCCACCGCCTGGCGGGAGGGGCCGGAGGGTGTGCCCGTGCTGGACGGCGTGCTCGCGTGGCTGGTGTGCCGGGTGGCCGGCCGGGTTCCCGCCGGGGACCACCGCATCGTGCTGGCGGAAGTACTCCTCGGCGATTCCGCGGGCGCGGGCAGCCCGCTGCTGTACCACCAGGGGCGGTACAACGGGCTGCGCGACTGATTCTCCCGCGGCGCCCCTCGGGTGCTTCTGCGGAGCGGTCGAGTTCCGGTTACGCTGCGTTGCGAAGGTCACAGTTCAAAGCGCTTGCTTAGCGGGAAAGAACTGGATGTACTGACGAGTAATATTCCGGGCGGAGCGCAGGTCGCCCCGACCGGGATCGGCCGCTTGGGGCGCCTATGCTGCCTGCAAGAGGCAGCACTGAAATGTCGACGCAGTAGGAGAGCCGGCGTGAGCTTGAGGATCGTTGTCACTGTGAAGTACGTGCCCGACGCCACTGGCGACCGGCACTTCGCCGATGACCTGACCGTCGACCGGGACGACGTGGACGGTCTGCTCTCCGAGCTGGACGAGTACGCGGTCGAGCAGGCGCTGCAGATCTCGGAGAACTCGGACGACGACGTGGAGATCACCGTCCTGACGGTGGGTCCCGAGGACGCGAAGGACGCGCTGCGCAAGGCGCTGTCCATGGGCGCGGACAAGGCGATCCACGTGGAGGACGACGACCTGCACGGCACGGACGCCATCGGCACCTCCCTGGTCCTGGCCAAGGCCGTCGAGAAGGCCGGCTACGACCTGGTGATCTCCGGCATGGCCTCCACCGACGGCACCATGGGCGTCGTCCCCGCGCTGCTCGCGGAGCGCCTGGGCGTGCCGCAGGTGACGCTGCTGTCCGAGGTCTCGGTCGCGGACGGCGCCGTGAAGGGCCGCCGCGACGGCGACTCGGCCACGGAGCAGCTGGAGGCGTCGCTGCCGGCGGTCGTGTCGGTCACCGACCAGTCGGGCGAGGCGCGTTACCCGTCCTTCAAGGGCATCATGGCGGCCAAGAAGAAGCCGGTGGAGTCCTGGGACCTGTCCGACCTCGACATCGACGAGGACGAGGTCGGCCTGGAGAACGCCTACACGGTCGTCGAGTCGGCGGCGGAGCGCCCGGCGCGCACCGCGGGCACGATCGTCAAGGACGAGGGCGAGGGCGGCAAGCAGCTCGCCGAGTTCCTCGCGGGCCAGAAGTTCATCTGAGCCCCGGATTCGCAGACCGCCCCTCACATCTCGCAAGCAGGAGAGAAGAAGTCCCATGGCTGAAGTTCTCGTCTACGTCGACCACGTGGACGGTGCCGTCCGCAAGCCCACCCTGGAACTGCTGACGCTCGCCCGCCGCATCGGCGAGCCGGTCGCCGTGGCGCTGGGCAACGGCGCCGGTGACACCGCCGCAGCCCTCGCCGAGCACGGCGCGGTCAAGGTCCTCACCCACGAGGCCGCCGAGTACGCCGACTACCTGGTCGTACCGAAGGTGGACGCCCTCCAGGCCGCCGTCGAGGCCGTCTCCCCGGCCGCCGTGCTGGTCCCCTCCTCCGCCGAGGGCAAGGAGATCGCCGCCCGTCTCGCGCTGCGCATCGGCTCCGGCATCATCACCGACGCCGTCGACCTGGAGGCCGGCGACGAGGGCCCGGTGGCCACCCAGTCGGTGTTCGCCGCCGCCTTCACCACCAAGTCCCGTGTCTCCAAGGGCACTCCGGTCATCACGGTCAAGCCGAACAGCGCCGCCGTCGAGGCCGCCCCGGCCGCCGGTGCGGTCGAGGCCCTGTCGGTGTCCTTCTCGGCCGCCGCGACCGGCACCAAGGTCACCGCGCGCACGCCGCGCGAGTCGACCGGCCGTCCGGAGCTGACCGAGGCCGCGATCGTGGTCTCCGGTGGCCGTGGCGTCAACGGCGCGGAGAACTTCGCGATCATCGAGGCCCTCGCCGACTCGCTCGGTGCGGCCGTCGGTGCCTCGCGCGCCGCGGTGGACGCCGGCTGGTACCCGCACACCAACCAGGTCGGCCAGACCGGCAAGTCCGTCTCGCCCCAGCTGTACATCGCCTCCGGCATCTCGGGCGCGATCCAGCACCGCGCCGGTATGCAGACCTCGAAGACGATCGTGGCGATCAACAAGGACGCCGAGGCCCCGATCTTCGACCTCGTCGACTACGGCGTCGTCGGCGACCTCTTCGACGTCGTCCCGCAGCTGACCGAGGAAGTGAAGTCCCGCAAGGGCTGAGCTCCCGCGTCGGAAGTACCGACCGAGGCCCCCGCGACCGTCCGTGGTCGCGGGGGCCTCGGCGTCTGCGCAGGATGGTGTTGACCGGCGGCGGACCGACAGATAACTTCGCTCTACGGATTATTGATTCCGTTCAGCGGAAAAGTGGAAATCAGGAGGGTGTGGGATGGGTCAGCAGGAGAAGGTGGCCACGAGCCTCGCGGGCGCCGTCGGCGAGGAGATCAGTGCCTCCCTCGCACCGGTCGACGCGGAGCTGGAGCGCCGCTACCCCGGAGACCCGGGCACCCGCCAGCCCGTCCACACCGTCTACGTGCCCGGTGACGCCTTCGCCGCCGACACGATCCGTTCCTGGGGCGACCGGGCGCTCGCCGCCCTCGACGAGCACGCGCCCGACGCCGCGTCCTTCGCCGCCGTCCTCGGCCTCACGGACGACCTCGCCGAGCCCGTGTACACCCGCGTACGCGCCAAGCTGGAGCGCGAACCGATCGAAGACCTCCGCGTCGACTTCGAGGACGGCTACGGCAACCGCTCCGACGCCGAGGAGGACGAGGCCGCCGCCCGCGCCGCCCGGCTGATCGCCGAGGCGTACGAGCAGGGCACGGCGGCCCCGTACATGGGCATCCGCATGAAGTGCATGGAGGCCCAGGTGCGCGACCGGGGCATCCGCACCCTCGACGTCTTCCTCAGCGGCCTGATGGAGGCCGGCGGTCTGCCCGAGGGGCTGGTCCTCACGCTGCCGAAGGTGACGTACCCCGAGCAGGTCACCGCCATGGTGCGCCTGCTGGAGGCGTTCGAGAAGGCCCGCGGCCTGGAGCCCGGCCGGATCGGCTTCGAGATCCAGATCGAGACCAGCCAGTCCATCCTCGCCGCCGACGGCACCGCCGCCGTCGCCCGCATGATCCAGGCCGCCGAGGGCCGCGCCACCGGTCTGCACTACGGCACCTTCGACTACAGCGCCTGCCTCGGCGTCTCCG
Organism: Streptomyces sp. NPDC053750; assembly: GCF_044544295.1. Taxonomy (NCBI): domain Bacteria; kingdom Bacillati; phylum Actinomycetota; class Actinomycetes; order Kitasatosporales; family Streptomycetaceae; genus Streptomyces; species Streptomyces sp. NPDC053750. The sequence continues at coordinate 170,463 of NZ_JBITXB010000008.1, forward strand.
CCGCCTACCAGGCCAGCGACCACCCGGCCGCCGACCACGCCAAGGCGGTCATGCAGGTCGCCGCCGCGGGCACCGGCGTACGCGTCTCGGACGGCTCCACCAACGTCCTGCCGGTCGGCCCCACCGAGCAGGTCCACGACGCCTGGCGCCTGCACTACGGCCTCACCCGCCGCGCGCTGTCCCGTGCCTACTACCAGGGCTGGGACATGCACCCCGGCCACATCCCGACCCGGTACGCGGCCGTCTTCGCCTTCTACCGCGAGGGCTTCGAGCAGGCCGCCGCCCGCCTCGCCCGCTACGTGAGCCGCACCGGCGGCGACGTCATGGACGAGCCCGCCACCGCGAAGGCCCTCAGCGGCTATCTGCTGCGCGGCCTGGACTGCGGCGCCCTCGACATCGCCGAGGTCGCCCGGCTGACCGGCCTGACCCGCGTCGACCTGGAGGGCTTCTCGTCGCCGCGGCGGGGTGACCTCACGGCATCGGCGCAGTAGGCGGCGGGGCCTGGGGGAGCGGCTCGTCCGTCCGGCCGGAGCGCACGTACGGCTCCAGGCCGGACGCCGTCACCCGCTTCTCCTCGACGAACAGCCGCGTGCCCCGGGCGCACAGCAGGCGGTCGCCCCGCGCCCGTGCGCAGAACTCCTCGGGCGTCACCCCGAACAGCGCGCGCAGCGCGGCCGACCCGTGCAGCAGCTCGGTGAGCAGCGGGCGCTGTTCGCCCGGGTGCCGGCGGGGCGCCCCCGTGCCGTCGTGCAGGACGCCGTGGCGGTTGACGTAGGCGTACGCGCCGCGCAGTACCGTGCCGTCGGCCGTCTCGACGCGCACGTCGGGCGCGGGGAGCCAGGCGCGGTCGAAGTTGCCGGCCGCCATCGGCACGCCCTCGCTCGCGTCGATCACGGCGAGCTGCTCGGCGTCGAGCCACAGCACGAACAGCTCCCGTACGACGCCAGGGGCGCGCACCGGCGAGGCGGACACGTAGCCCATGCGGCTCACATGGGCGGAGACCCCGATGTCGACGCCGGTGACCCGGGCCTTGACCATCGGGATCGGTGAGTCGATCCCGAACTCGGCCATCTTGTGCCGCAGCTGGCCCGGGCTCGCGTTGGAGCCGATCGCGAGCACCGGGACCCGGTCGGCGCCGTCCTCGTACGTCAGCCGGTCCAGCGGCAGCAGCCGGTCCCCGTCGAGCAGCCCGGACTCCCGGGGCCAGGCACCCGGATAGAGCAACGGATACTCACGCGGCGCCTCGGCCAGCCCGAGCGCCCGAAGGGTCCGGTCCTGGCTGTGCGGCTCCGGCACGGTGTCCCTCCAGGGGCGGGTTCAGTGGCAGCTCGTTGCGGGTCGCGGCGCGTGTCGGCTGTGCGGTGGCGGTGGGTTGGTGCGGCGGCTTCGGTCGGTGACCCCGCTCAGTCCGCCGGCGGCAGCTCGCCCGAGCCCCGGGTGATCAGCCTGGTCGGCAGTTCGATACGGTCGGGCGAGAGCAGGGTGCCGTCCAGCTGCCGGAAGAGCCGCTCGGCGGCGGTGCGGCCGAGGGCCGCCGCGTCCTGCGCGACCACGGTGACGCCCGGCTGGAGCAGGTCGGCGAGTTCGATGTCGTCGAAGCCGACCAGGGCGACGGCGCGGGAGTGCTCGGCGAGCACGCGGATCACGGTGACCGTCACCCGGTTGTTGCCCGTGAAGATCGCGGTGACCGGATGCGGATCGGCGAGCATCTCCTCGGCCGCCCGACGCACCCGCACGGGGTCGGTGACGCCCAGGGACATCCAGGAGTCCTTCACCGGTATGCCGGCGTCCTCCATGGCCGCCCGGTAGCCGCGCAGCCGCTCGGCGGCGGTGTGGATGCGGGGCATGTCACCGATGAAGCCGATCCTGCGGTGGCCGTGCGCGATGAGGTGCGCCACGCCGTCGCGGGCGCCGCCGAAGTTGTCGGACAGCACCACGTCCGCGTCGATCCGTCCCGCCGGACGGTCCACGAACACTGTGGCGACGCCCGCCTTGAGCTCCGGCTCCAGGTACCGGTGGTCGTCCCCGGCGGGGATCACCACCAGCCCGTCCACACGCCGCGCGCACAACGCCAGCACCAACTCCTGCTCGCGGTCCGGGTCCTCGGCGCTGGACCCGTTGATCAGCAGGGCGCCGTGCGCGCGGGCCACCTCCTCCACGGCACGGCTGAGCGGCCCGTAGAAGGGGTCGGCCAGGTCCTCCAGGACCAGCCCGACGCTGGCGGTACGGCCCTTGCGGAGGACGCGCGCGCTGTCGTTGCGGCGGAAGCCGAGCGCGTCGATGGCCTCCTGGACGCGGCGCTCGGTCTCCGGGGTCACGCCCGGCTCGCCGTTGACCACCCGGGAGACGGTCTTGAGGCCCACCCCGGCGCGGGCCGCGACGTCCTTCATGGTCGGGCGATTGCCGTAACGGTTCCCGGGGAGGCGGTCTGCGCGGCGGGGCGTGTCGGGCACGGTGCGGTGTCCTGTCCTGTCGTCCACGGGATTGCGTCGGCTCCTGTCGTCCACGGGGATGCGTGGGTGATGCGCTTGTATGAGGATGTGGCGTCGAGCATAGAGCCTGGACAACGTTGTCAGATGCAGGGGACACTGTTCGTCGCACTCTCCGGCCCTCGTCCCCACCGTGGGGCCGGTCCACTGTGCGTTCTTGTGTTCGTCATTTTTCGTTACATCGGTCCGACGGGGAGATCCGACTCTGATGCACACCGACCTCGTGGCAGCGCTGGACATCGGCGGTACGAAGATCGCCGGAGCGCTGGTGGACGGCCACGGCCGGATCCAGGCCCGCGCGCAGCGTGCGACGCCGGCGCGGGAGGACGGCGAGACCGTGATGCGGGCCGTCGAGGCGGTGCTCGAAGAGCTGACCGCGTCGCCGCTGTGGGGGCGGGCCTCGGCCGTCGGCATCGGCAGCGCGGGCCCGGTCGACGCCTCCGCCGGCACGGTCAGCCCGGTCAACGTGCCCGGCTGGCGCGACTACCCGCTGGTGCGGCGGGTGCGGGCCGCCGCCGGTGGCCTGCCCGTCGAGCTGATCGGCGACGGGGTGGCCATCACGGCGGCCGAACACTGGCAGGGCGCCGCACGCGGGCACGACAACGCGCTGTGCATGGTGGTCTCGACGGGCGTCGGCGGTGGCCTGGTCCTGAACGGTCGGCTGCACCCCGGCCCGACCGGCAACGCGGGCCACATCGGCCACATCAGCGTGGATCTGGACGGCGACCCGTGCCCGTGCGGGGCGCGCGGCTGCGTCGAGCGCATCGCGAGCGGCCCCAACATCGCGCGGCGCGCCCTCGAGGCCGGCTGGCGTCCGGGCCCGGACGGCGACACCTCCGCCGCCGCGGTCGCCGCCGCCGCGCGCCGGGGCGACCCCGTCGCCGTGGCCTCCTTCGAACGGGCGGCGCAGGCCCTGGCAGCCGGAATCGCCGCCACCGCGACCCTCGTCGAGATCGACATCGCCGTGGTCGGCGGGGGCGTGGGCAAGGCGGGCGACGTGCTCTTCGTGCCCCTGCGCAAGGCGCTCACCGACTACGCGACGCTGTCCTTCGTGCAGCGCCTGGCAGTCGTGCCCGCCCAGATGGGGACGGACGCGGGGCTGGTGGGGGCGGCCGCGGCGGCCCTCACGAGGGCGTCGGGCGTGACCCCGGCGGGCGTCTGAACGGACCCGCGCGGGCGAACGGGGCGAGGGCGGGGACAGCGCCCCGGAGGGCCCGGCCGACTGCAGTGGCCCGGACCCGAGCGAGTGCGGGAGCACGACGCGGGCAGACCCGAACACGGCAGTCCGACGCTGGAAACCCGGCCTCGGGGTCCCGTCCGCTGGAACCCGGCCACGGACAACCTGGCTTGGGAGACCGATCATCGAGACCCGGCCAGGGAAAGCCGACCACTGGAGCTTGGCCACCGGAGCCCGATCACCGGAGCCCGATCATCCGAGCGCGGCCACCGGAAGTCGGGCGCCCGGGTGCGGTGGGCCGGAGGCGGTTTGCACGGCTCAGTGGCCCGGCTGCGTCCCGGCCGTGCCCGCGCCCGTGACCTCGACGGCGCGGCGTAGTTGAAGCAGGCATGAAGAAGCGCGGCATGCTCGCCATCGCGTCCCTCGCCACCGGATTCGTCGTCGCGGCCGTCAGCCCGTCCCACGCCACCCCCGGTGACCTCCCGCTCCACCTCCAGGGAGACCCCGTCGGCGCGGTCGAGGACACGGTCCAGCACGAGAACCTCGCCCTGCACGTAGACCCCCTCAAGCAGCTGGGCTGACACACAGCGCCCTCACACACCACCCCGACCACCCGGCGCCGGTGCCCCTCCCGGGGGCGCCGGCGCCGCTGTCGTACGCCCTCAACTGGGCCTGGTTTCCGTGGCAGGGTGGAGCGGGCAAGCCTCAGGGGGCCAACAGAAGAGGGGGACCTGTGACCGTCGTCTGGATCAACGGCGCGTTCGGTGCGGGGAAGACCACCACCGCACGGGAACTGATCGAACTGATCCCGAACAGCACACTCTTCGACCCGGAGGTCATCGGCGGGGCGCTCGCGCATCTGCTGCCGCCCAAACGCCTCGCGGAGGTCGGCGACTTCCAGGATCTGCCGATCTGGCGCCGCCTCGTGATCGACACGGCGGCCGCCATGCTCGCCGAGCTCGGCGGGACCCTGGTGGTCCCGATGACCCTGCTCCGCCAGGAGTACCGCGACGAGATCTTCGGCGGCCTCGCCGCCCGCCGGATCACGGTCCGGCACGTCCTGCTCGCTCCGGCTGAAACGATCCTGCGGGAGCGGATAGCGCGGCGCGGGATACCGGAGGACCTCCCCGACGGCGAGATGCGCGTACGGCAGTGGTCGTACGACCACATCGAGCCGTACCGGGCGGCCCTCGCCTCCTGGCTGACCGCCGACGCCCACCCGGTCGACACCGGCGCCCTCACCCCGCGCGAGGCCGCCGCCCGCATCGCCGAGGCCGTCGATGCCGACGCCGTGCCGCCCTGCGACATCGTGCAGACGCCCGAACCCACCGGCGAGACCCTCGCCGCCGGTGTCCTGCTCTTCGACGACCAGGACCGGGTGCTGCTGGTCGACCCCACCTACAAGCCCGGCTGGGAGTTCCCCGGCGGCGTCGTCGAACCCGGCGAGGCGCCCGCCCGCGCCGGGATGCGCGAGGTCACCGAGGAGACCGGGATCCGCCTCGACGACGTACCCGCCCTGCTGGTCGTCGACTGGGAGCGCCCCGTGCCCCCCGCCTACGGCGGACTGCGCCTGCTCTTCGACGGCGGCCGGCTCGACTCCGCGGACGCCGGCCGGGTGCTGCTGCCCGGCCCCGAGCTGCGTGACTGGCGCTTCGTCACCGAGGACGAGGCCGCCGGTCTGCTGCCCCCGGTCCGTTACGAGCGTCTGCGCTGGGCCCTGCGGGCCCGGGAACGCGGGGCCGCACTGTATCTGGAGGCAGGTACTCCGGTCGGCTGACGTCAGCCGGCTGCTCCACGGGCGGCCACCGGGATCCGCAGCGCAGGCACGCACCGAGCCGGTCGCGAGGGCGCTCTGCCGACGGCAGAACCCGCAAAGGCCGGGCTCAGCTCGCCGCGTAGTTGCGCAGGAACAGCGCCTCGGCCACCGAGAGCCGCTCCAGCTCCTCGGGGGACACGCTCTCGTTCACCGCGTGGATCTGCGCCTCCGGCTCGCTCAGGCCGATCAGCAGGATCTCGGCCTCCGGGTAGAGCGCCGCCAGGGTGTTGCACAGCGGGATGGAGCCGCCCTGACCGGCGTACTGCATCTCCTGCCCCGGGTACGCCACCGCCATCGCGTCCGCCATGGCCTGGTAGGCCGGGCTGGTCGTGTCGGCGCGGAACGCCTGGCCCTGCCCGATCTGCTCGACGCCCACCCGGGCGCCCCACGGCGTACGCGCCTCCAGGTGGGCCTGGAGCAGCTTGGTGGCCTCGGCGGCGTCCACGCCCGGCGGCACGCGCAGGCTCACCAGCGCACGGGCGCTCGCCTGCACCGACGGCGTGGCGCCGACGACCGGCGGGCAGTCGATGCCGAGCACCGTGACGGCCGGGCGCGCCCAGATCCGGTCGGCGACCGAGCCGGAGCCGATCAGCTGCACGCCGTCGAGCACCCGCGCGTCCTGCCGGAACTGCTCCTCGTCGTACTCCAGCCCCTCCCACCGGTTGTCCGCCGCGAGCCCGTCGACGGTCGTCGAGCCGTCCTCGGCGCGCAGCGAGTCCAGTACGCGGATCAGGGCGGCCAGCGCGTCGGGGGCCGCGCCGCCGAACTGGCCCGAGTGCAGGTTGCCTTCGAGGGTGTCGACCTTCACGCGCAGCAGGGTCATGCCGCGCAGCGTCGAGGTGACCGTCGGCAGCCCGACGCGGAAGTTGCCCGCGTCGCCGATGACGACGGTGTCCGCGGCCAGCAACTCGGGGTGCTGCTCGGCGTACCGCTCCAGGCCGCCCGTGCCCTGCTCCTCCGAGCCCTCGGCGATGACCTTGACGTGTACCGGCACGCCACCGTTCGCCTTCAGCGCGCGCAGCGCGAGCAGGTGCATCAGCACGCCGCCCTTGCAGTCGGCGGCACCGCGCCCGTACCAGCGGCCGTCGCGCTCGGTCAGCTCGAAGGGCGGGGTGACCCAACCGGCCTCGTCCAGCGGCGGCTGCACGTCGTAGTGGGCGTACAGCAGCACCGTCTTCGCGCCCTCGGGGCCGGGCAGGTACCCGTACACCGACTGCGTGCCGTCCGGTGTGTCGAGCAGGTCCACGTCCTGGAATCCCTCGGCCCGCAGCGCCGCCGCTATCCAGTTGGCGGCGCCCACGCTCTCGCTGCGCGGGAACTGGTCGAAGTCCGCCACCGACTTGAAGGCCACCAGCGCGGTGAGCTCCTCCTTCGCCCTGGGCATCAGGGAGGCGACGGTCTCGGCGACCGGATTCGACGACATGGGCACGCTCCTTGTGGGTGCGACGTTGTACCGGGAGTACGAGCAGTACTGGGGTTGGTGGCCCGATCCTCCCACAGTGGCCTGCGGCGATGCCCGCCGTAGGATGCGGGGGTCAGGTGCGGCATGCGGTTTGTGGGGAGCAGTAGACCATCGTGAGCAGCGAGAACTCTTCGGCGGACGACGCGCGTCAGGTCTGGGACGTCGTCGTGGTGGGCGCGGGACCGGCGGGGGCCTCGGCCGCCTATGCGGCGGCGGTCGCGGGGCGGCGCGTGCTGTTGCTGGAGAAGGCGGAGCTGCCCCGCTACAAAACGTGCGGCGGCGGCATCATCGGTCCCTCGCGCGACACCCTCCCGCCCGGCTTCGAGCTGCCCCTGCGCGACCGGGTGCACGCGGTGACGTTCTCGAACAACGGGCGGTTCACCCGGACCCGGCGCTCCCGGCAGATGCTGTTCGGGCTGATCAACCGGCCCGAGTTCGACCAGCAGCTCGTCGAGCACGCGCAGAAGGCGGGCGCCGAGCTGCGCACCGGGGCGACGGTGACGCGGGTGGAGCAGCACGGGTCGGCGGTGCCGGACCGGCGCACGGTCGCCGTCGTCCTCCAGGGCGGGGAGACGGTGCTGGCGCGGGCCGTCGTCGGCGCGGACGGCAGCGCCAGCCGGATAGGCGCGCACGTCGGGGTGAAGCTCGACCAGGTCGACCTCGGCCTCGAGGCGGAGATCCCGGTGCCGGAGACCGTCGCCGAGGACTGGAAGGGGCGGGTCCTGATCGACTGGGGGCCGCTGCCCGGCAGTTACGGCTGGGTCTTCCCCAAGGGTGACACCCTGACGGTCGGGGTGATCTCGGCGCGCGGCGAGGGCGCGGCGACCAAGCGGTACCTGGAGGACTTCGTCGGGCGGCTCGGCCTCGCCGGTTTCGAACCGAGCATCTCCTCCGGTCATCTGACGCGCTGCCGTGCCGACGACTCGCCGCTGTCGCGCGGCAGGGTCCTGGTGTGCGGGGACGCGGCAGGGCTCCTGGAGCCGTGGACGCGCGAGGGCATCTCCTTCGCGCTGCGCTCGGGCCGGCTCGCGGGGGAGTGGGCGGTGCGCATCTCCGAGGCGCACGACGCGGTGGACGCGCGCAGGCAGGCCCTGAACTACGCCTTCGCGATCAAGGCCGGGCTCGGGGTGGAGATGAGCGTCGGCAAGCGGATGCTGGCGGTCTTCGAGCGCCGGCCGGGGCTCTTCCACGCGGCCCTGACCGGTTTCCGGCCGGCCTGGAAGGCCTTCAAGGACATCACGCAGGGCTCGACCTCGCTGGGCGAGCTGGTCCGCGGCCATCCGCTGGCGCAGCGGGCACTCGCCGCGATGGACCGCCGACCGACGGGGGAGACGGACCCCGCGGGCGCTCCGGACACCGGGAGCCCGACGGGGCCGACGGGCGACGAGGCCCGTTCCTGAGTCCGGCCGAGGGTGCCTGGCTGGGGTGAGTTGTGGCGGAGCCCCGGAGCCCCGGAGACCCGGGGCTCCGGTGCAGCGGGCGCGGTGTGGCTCGGTGGGGCCGGTAGGGGGCCGTTTGTGAGTCCGGTCGGGGGACTGTATGGCCGGGTGGGCTGTGGCGGAGCCCCGGGACCGGTCCCAACTGGTCGTGCTCGCCTACGAGTCGGGGCTGGTGCGGCCGGGCTGGCTGGGCTGAGCGCCACTGCCGAACCGGAGCAGCACGCTCACCACACGGCCCAGGAACACCGCGCCGGCCAGCACCGCACCCGAGCCGACGAGCACGTCCCGGGGGCCGGTTGGCAGCGCGAAGACATAGGCCGGACCCGCAACCGCCCCGAACAGCACGGCCGCCGCGAACGCCGCGCTGCACAGCGCGTACCCGATCTCGACCGTGATCGCGTCCCGCTCGCCCTGCGAACGCCGTCTTCCGTGACTGGTCATGCCGGCCAGTGTCGCAGGCGGGCGCACGGGTCGCCGCACGGTGCGGCTCAGCTCCAGGTGATGCCCGACCTCTCGCGCCACAGCGCGGCGAGCGAGGCGTCCCCGGTCACCTCCGGGACCGGCCCCCGGTTCCACAGCGCCGGGTACAACTGCGCGGCGGGCCCCGCCAGTTCGCAGTCGGCGTCCCCGGAACCGTCCCGCTCCGTCACCGGGGGCTGCTCCGACAGCCGTACGGTCCACACGGCGCCGGGCACGTCCGTCGCCCGCACCCGCAGCGTGCGGGGCTTCTCCGTGCGCACGGCGCTCTTCGGGCGGGCGTGCATGCCGCACAGCAACTCGTCGATGCCGTCCACCGCGAAGTCCGCTCCGACGCCGGTGGGCTCGCCGCCCCGCGCCGACTCGGCGTCGAGGCGGTGCACGGTCGTCTCGTGGGCCTGTCGCCGGGCCCAGAAGGCGAGGGGTGAGGGCGCGGGCAGGAAGTGCCAGCAGCGCACGTCGGGCGAGGCGCCGGCCAGGGTGTCCACGAGGTGCCGGTGTCCCTCCTCGAACCAGGTCAGGAGCGCGGCGCCGTCGAGGTCGGGCAGTCCGCCGTCGGGGTGGTAGGAGGTGTGCCCCTCGGCGACGAACGCCGCTGCCCAGCGGTGCACCATCCCCGTGTGCCGCACCAGGTCCCGTACCTGCCAGCCGGGACAGGTCGGCACCTTGGCGTCGGTGCCGGCCGTCTCGGCGGCCACGGCCAGCAACCGGCCCTCGGTGCGCAGGATTTCGATGAACGCCGCAGTCTCCATGGCAGTGAGTCTGCCTCATGAAGTCGGCTCGAAGAGGATCGGCCGGGAGGGCCGGTGCCGGCCGCGCGCTGCGGGTCAGCCCGGCGCCGCCGCCCTGCGGGTCGCGATCGCGACGAGTACCGCCACCGCCGCCAGCGCCGCGACACTGATGAGCGCGGCCGGCAGGGAGAACCAGTCGGCCATGAAGCCGATGGCGGGTGGGCCGAGCAGCATGCCGCCGTAGCCCAGGGTGGACGCGGTCGCGACACCGCTCGGGCCGCCGAGCGCTCCGGCCCGTTCGATCGCGACCGGGAAGATGTTGGCGAGACCGAGTCCGGTGATCGCGAAGCCGAACAGGGCCGCCCAGACGGACGGGGCGAGCGAGCCCAGCAGCATGCCGGCGACGGCGGTCGTGCCGCCGGCCACCACCGTCGGGGTGCGGCCGAGGCGCTCCAGCAGCGTCGTGCCGGTCAGCCGGCCCACCGTCATGGCGAGCGCGAAGCAGGAGTAGCCCGCCGCCGCCATGCCGGGTGAGGCGTCCAGGTCCTGCTCCAGGTGCAGCGCGCCCCAATCGGCCATGGCACCTTCGCCGTACGCCGTGCACAGGGCGATCAGGCCGAAGGTGACGACGAGGCGGCGCGTGCGGCGGTCGAGGCGGCGCGGGGCGCCGTCGTCCCGGGGTGAGCGCTCCGGCGGTAGGGCGGGCTCGCAGCGCAGCAGGGCGCGGCCGGCGACCAGGGTGACGAGCAGGCCGATCACGGTGAGGCCGAGCAGGTGACGCGCCGGGGACAGCGACCCGGCGACGAGCCCGCCGAGTCCCGCGCCGATCATGCCGCCGAGACTGAACGCCGCGTGGAAACTCGGCATGATCGGGCGCCGCAGTACGGCCACCAGATCGACGGCGGCGCTGTTGAAGGCGACGTTGATCCCGCCGTACGCGCTGCCGAACACCAGCAGGACGGCGCCCAGGGCGAGGGCGGAGTGGGTGAGCGGGGGCAGGGCGATGCTGAGGCAGAGCAGGACCGCGCAGGCGACGGTGACGGGGTGGGCGCCGTAGCGGCGGCACAGCCGTCCGGTGAGGGTCATGGTGACGACGGCACCCGCCGAGACACCGAGGAGCGCCATGCCCAGCGCGCTGGCGGAGGCGCCGGTCTGCTCCTTGATGGCGGGGATCCGTACCACCCAGCCGGCGAAGACGAAGCCGTCGAGGGCGAAGAAGGTGGTCAGGGCGATGCGGAGGCGGGTGAGGTCGTTGCGGGGACCCGGCACGGCGTTGTGCGAACGGGTTTTGTTTATTTGCGGCACAAAGTCAGGCTAGAGGCGGGACGGGGCAGGAGCAAGGGCGTCCCGGCCGGGCCCGGGGGCGCGCTGCGGCGCACCCGGCGTCGCATACGCTCGACACCACGATGAAGAACAACCTGACCCCCCTGGAGCCGAAGGCCGACAAGGCCTCGGTCAGACGGCACAACCTCAGCCTGGTCCTGAGGGCCGTGCACGACGCGGGGGAGGCCACCAGGGCCGGTGTCGCCAGCTACGTCGGACTGACCCGCGCGGCCGTGTCGTCCCTGGTCGAGCAGTTGCTGGAGTACGGCTTCGTCACCGAGTGGGGCAAGACCAGCAGCGGTCAGGCGGGACGGCCCGGCACCGTCCTCAAGGTGTCCCGGTCGGGACCGGCGGGCCTGGGCGTCGAGATCAACATCGACTACATTGCCGTGTGCGTCGTCGACCTCGCCGGCACCGACCGGGTCCGGCTCGTGGAGCACTTCGACAACCGCGGGGTCCAGCCCTCCGAGGTCCTCGCCCGCGCGGCCCGGCTGGCGGCCCGCGCCATCGGCTCGGCGGCCGAGCAGGACCTCACCCCGGCCGGTGTGCACGTCGCGCTGCCCGGCCTGGTCACCGGCGGCACCGTGCGTCAGGCCCCCAACCTGGGCTGGCAGCGCGTCGCCGTCGAAGGGCTGTTCGCGCAGGCCCTGCTCGCGCTGCGCCCCGCCCACCGCCCGCTCCCGGTCAGCTCCGACAACGAGGCCAACGCCGCCGCCCTCGCCGAGCTGTGGTTCGGCGCGGGCACCGAGGGCGTGCGCAGCTTCCTGTACCTGACCGGCGAGATCGGCATCGGCGGCGCGCTGGTGCTCAGGGGCGAGCTGCTGCGCGGCGCGCACGGCTTCGCCGGGGAGATCGGGCACATGGTCGTCGATCCGGACGGCCCGCTGTGCCGCTGCGGGGCCCGCGGCTGCCTGGAGCAGTACGCCGGACAGGCCGCGCTGCTCAGGGCCGCGGGCATCGACGCGGACGCGGGCGTGCAGGGCGTCGCCGAACTCGAACGCCGCGCCCGGCGGGGCGAGCCGTCCGCGCTCGCCGCGATCGAGCGGGCCGGGCGGCAGCTGGGCGTCGTGGTGTCGGGCGCCGTGAACCTCTTCGACCCCGAGGCGGTCATGCTGGGCGGTGTCTACCGGGAGCTGATGGACTGGCTGGCGCCCGCCGTCGACCGCGAACTCGCCCTCCGCGTGGTGTCCGGACTGTGGAGCGAGGACGGGAAGCGGCTGCGGGCCTCCTCGTCCCTCGGCGACGCGGCGCGGGGCGCGGCCGGTGTGATCGTCCGCGAGGTGCTGGCCGACCCGATGGCGTACGCGGAGCGGGGCGCGAGCTGACCCGGGGAGCCGCCCGCGCGTGCGGCGGCCCCCCATCAACGCGTCATGCGCGGTTCGCGGCGATCATCTTCCGGTACCAGTGGTAGCTGTCCTTCGGTGTGCGCTGCAGCGTCTCGTAGTCGACCCGGACGATGCCGAAGCGCTTGTCGTAGCCGTACGCCCACTCGAAGTTGTCCAGCAGCGACCACACGTAGTACCCGCGCACGTCCACGCCCGCGTCCATCGCCGCCCGCAGCGCGGTGAGGTGGTCGCGCAGGTAGGCGACGCGGTCGGTGTCGTGCACCGTGCCGTCGGCCGCGGGGACATCGTCCTCCGCCGAGCCGTTCTCCGTGATGTGGACGGGCGGCAGCGCGTCACCGTACTGCTTCTTCAGCTGCACCAGCAGGTCGGTGAAGCTGTCCGGGACGACCGGCCAGTTCATCGCCGTGTGCCGCACACCGGGGTGCCGGACCTCCTCGTAGCGGTTGTCCGTCGCCACCCGCCGCGCCGGGTCGCTCTCGCGGTGCGGGGCGTCGGCGACGACGATCGGGCGGTAGTAGTTGATGCCGAGGAAGTCCAGCGGCTGGGAGATCAGCTCCAGGTCGCCGTCCTGCCGGAAGTCCTCCGCGGTGATCAGCTCGCCCCAGGTCTCCTCCTCGGTGGCCGGGTAGCGGCCCGCGAGGATCGGCTCGGTCCACACCAGGTTGTGCTGCGTGTCCGCGCGCACCACCGCCGCCAGGTCGGCGGGGTGGTCGGTGGCCGGCAGGTTGCGGTCCAGGTTGAGGGTGATGCCCACCTCGCGCACCCCGGCCGCCCGCAGTGCCTTCACCGCCAGGCCGTGGCCGACCAGCAGGTGGTGGGCGGCGGCCAGCGCGCCCCGGCCCTCCTTGGCGCCGGGGGCGTGCCGGCCGATGGAGTAGCCGAGGAAGGCACTGCACCACGGCTCGTTGAGGGTGATCCAGCGCGGCACCCGGTCGCCCAGGTGCTCCGCGACGACGGCCGTGTACTCGGCGAACCGCTCCGCCGTCTCCCGCACCCGCCAGCCACCCCGGTCCTCCAGGGCCTGCGGCAGGTCCCAGTGGTAGAGCGTGGCGGCCGGCTCGATGCCCGCCGCCAGCAGCTCGTCGACCAGGCGGGAGTAGAAGTCCAGGCCCTTCGGGTTCACCGCGCCCGACCCCTCGGGCACGATGCGCGGCCAGGCGATCGAGAAGCGGTACGAGTCCACGCCCAGGTCGCGCAGCAGCGCCACGTCCTCCCGGTAGCGGTGGTAGTGGTCGCAGGCCACGTCACCCGTCTCGCCGTTCACCACCAGGCCGGGGGTGTGGCTGTAGGTGTCCCAGATCGACGGACCGCGGCCGTCCTCCCGTGCCGCGCCCTCGATCTGGTACGAGGCGGTCGCGGCGCCGTAGACGAAGCCGGTCGGGAAGCCGGGGTAGTCACTCATGCTGTGCTGCTCATCTCCTGGACGGGGGTGGTCACTTGACGGAACCGCCGGTGATCCCGGCGGCGATGTACTTCTGGGCGAGGACGAGCAGGATCGCCGCCGGCACCGCGGAGAGCACGGACGCGGCCATCACCGAACCCCAGTCGCCGACGTGGGCGCCGATGTACTGGTAGATGCCCAGCGTCACCGGCTTCACGTCGTCCGTGGTGTTCAGCGTGAGCGCGAACATGAAGTCGCTCCACGAGAACAGGAACGCGAACAGCCCCGACGTGATCAGCGAGTTGCGGCTCATCGGCAGCACCACCCGCACGAAGGTGCGCACCGGTCCGGCGCCGTCGATCTGCGCGGCCTCGATCACCTCGCCCGGGATCGACACCATGAAGGAGCGCATCAGCACGATGGAGAACGGGATGCCCAGCGAGGCGTCCGCCAGCATCAGGCCGAAGTAGGAGTTGACCAGGCCCAGGTCGACGTACGAGTTGTAGAGCGCGTTGGCGATGACGATGCCCGGCACCATCTGGGTGATCAGCGTGCCGAACACGATGGTGCGCGAGCCGCGCAGCCCGAACCGCGCGAGCCCGTAGGCCGCGGGCGCCGAGATCGCGAGGCAGATGGCGACCGCGCCGAGCGAGACGACCAGCGAGGTCAGCAGGTGCCCGCCCTGGTCGCTGATCGCCTTGGAGAATCCGGACAGGTCCAGGCTGCCCGGCACCGGATCGACCTGGAGCAGCCCCGACTCGGGCTGGAGCGCGGTGTTGAGCATCCAGTACAGCGGGAACAGCATCACGCACAGGATGAGTACGCCGGCGACGGTGGAGCCCCAGCGGCGCCGGGAGGCGGTGGGCGTGTGGGAGGCCATGGACGTCACTTCCCCTCGGTGCGGTTGGCCCGCAGGTAGAACACCGCGAACACGGCGGAGATCAGGATGAGTACGTTGCCGACGACGGCGCCCGCGCCGAAGTCCAGCTCCACGAACGAGTTCTGGTAGGTCAGCGTGCCCAGCGTCTGGGTGGCGTCGGCCGGGCCGCCGTCGGTCAGGGCGAGGATCAGGTCGAGGATCTTGACCGTCGACATGAAGCCCAGCACGAGGACGACCGTGACGACGGGCTTGAGCATCGGCAGGGTGACGGAGCGGAACGTCCGCCAGGCCGAGGCGCCGTCCAGGGCGGCCGCTTCGTGCAGTTCCTTCGGGATCTCCTGGAGGCCGCCGTAGAGGATGACCATGTTGAACGGGATGCCGATCCAGATGTTGACCAGGATCACCGACAGCAGGGCCATCTCCGGGCTGGTCAGCCAGGGCGTGTCGCCGCCGAGGCCCAGCGTGTCCAGGAACGAGTTCAGTACGCCCGTGTCCTGGTCGAGGATGCGCCGCCACACGATGCCGGACACCACCATGGGCACCAGCCAGGGCAGCAGGATCAGCGAGCGCAGCACCCCGTTCAGCGGGAAGCGGCGGCTGAAGAAGACCGCGAGTGCCAGGCCGATGCAGAACTGCCCGAGCAGCGAGCCCACGGTGAAGACGAGCGTGTGCCACAGCGCCTTGCCGAACAGGGCGTCCTGGAACACGTTGGACCAGTTGTCGGAGCCGTTGAAGGGCGCCTCACCGGTGAAGAAGGTCTTCGGCGTGTAGTGCTGGAAGCTCATCACGACGTTGCGGACGAGCGGGTAGCCGAAGAACAGCAGCATGAAGACGACGGCGGGGGCGACGAACCCCCACTGGGTGAGCCTGCGCCGGCGGGCGATGCGGGCGGGGTCCGGCGCGGCGGCCGTCCTGGACGCCTCGGTGGGCGTCCGGTCGGTGACGGTGGACGTGGTCATGGACGCGTACCTCAGTTCCCGCTCGTGGCCCGCTGCTGGGCGCGCTTCAGGGCGGCCTCGCTGGACTGGCCGGTCAGGGCGGACTGGAAGGCGCTCTGCAGGGCGAGCGACACGCTCGACCAGCCGGCGCCGAGCTTCGCCGTCCGGGACCGGGCGACGGCCACCTGGTCGGCCAGCGAGTCCAGCTCCGGCACCCGCTCGCGCCAGACGGCGGCGGCCTTGGCGTTGGCCGGGACCATCCAGCTGTTGAGCGCGTAGGTCAGCTGCTCCTTCTCGCTCGCGAGACAGGCGACGATCTTCCCGGCCGTCCTCTCCCGCGCCTCGTCACCGGTGTTGGGCACGGTGAGCACGGCACCGCCGAGCGGACCCACCGAGTCCTCGCCGGCCTCGGGCACGGGGATCGGCGCGATGCCCCAGTGCAGCGACTTGTCGCTGTTGAGGGTCTCCACCTGCCACGGACCGTTGATCATCATCGCGGCGTTGCCGGCCATGAACTGGTCGTTGACGTCCGCCTGCGTCCAGTTGACCGTCGACTTCGACAGCGAACCGTCCTTCAGCAGGGCCTTCCAGTAGTCGAGGGCCTCGGCGACCTGCGGGCTGTCCAGCTTCGTCTCGTCGCCGCCGTTGGACCACATGAACGGCGTGAACTGGAAGACGCCGTCCTCCGCGCCGCCGGCGCTGAGCGCCAGGCCGTACTGCTTGCCCTGGGTGAGCTCCTTCGCGGTCTCCCGCAGCTCGGCCCAGGTGGTGGGCACCTCGACGCCCGCCTTGTCGAGGACGTCCTTGTTGTAGAAGAGCGCGAGCGTGTTCACCGAGCGGGCCGCGCCGTAGTACGTCCCCTTGTAGGAGCCGAAGTCGACGATGCCGTCGGGGATGTCCTCGGTGCTCAGCCCGAGGGTCCTGAGGTCGACCAGGCCGCCGGCGTCGGCGAAGGTCGGCATCTCGGAGGCGTCGAACTGCACGATGTCGGGGAGCGACTTCGACGAGGCCATGCGCAGCGCCTTCGTCATCACCTGCGCCGCCGGGACACTCTGCTGCTCGATGGTGATGCCCAGCTGCTTCCCGCACCGGGCCATCGCCTCCGCGTCCCAGCGGTGGTACGACTCGTCGGTCGAGGAGTTCATCACGGTGTACACATCCGCGTCGCGCTGCTGTCCGCAGCCGGTCAGTGCCGCACCGGCGACCAGGACGGAGACCGCGGCGAACGGGGCGACGATCCGGCGTGAGCGTCCTCGCCCGCGGGGCGTGGCGGCAGGAGGGTGTGCTGTCAGGGCGAGCGGTGTGAAGCGCTTCGACATGGGGGCGGCCCTTGCTGTCGTACCGTCCGGCTTCCTCGCCGGACCGTTTTGTTTGATGTGATGACTAATACGTCAAGGACCTGCTGTCGCGCTAGAGCAAAGTGGCTCCGATCTCTCCACTTCGTGGCGTGAGTGCACTGTTCTTGTGGGTGATACTCCCTGATCAGCGCCGTGAAGCCCGTTCGGGGCCCTCTGAGTCGGCATTTGTTTTGTGTACGATCAAAATGCTGTGAGACGGCCCCCGTGCTCCCCACCCGACAGCTTCCGCCCCACCCGAGGAAGATCATGAAGTTCACCGACGGCTTCTGGCTCATCCGTGAGGGCGTGCATCTCTCGTACGCCACCGAAGTACGCGATGTACGCACCGAATCGAAGCGCTTCACCGCCCATGCCGCCGTGAAGAAGGTGACGCGGAGGGGGGACACGCTCAACGCGCCGCTCCTCACGGTCGAGTGCTTCTCTCCCGCCGAGGGGGTCATCGGCGTCCGGGTCACCCACCACGCCGGCAAGCGCCGGCCGGGCCCCGACTTCGCCGTCGAGAGCGCGGCGGACGGCGCCGGCACGGTGCGCCAGGACGGCACGGTCACCGAGCTGACCAGCGGCCCGCTGAGCCTGCGCCTGGACCGCGAGGGCCCCTGGGGCCTCACCTTCCACGACGCGGACGGGCGCGAGCTGACCCGGGCGAACGCCAAGGGCACCGCCTTCGCCACCACCGGCGACGGCGCGCACCACATGCTCAGCCGCCTCGCGCTCGGCGTCGGCGAGCAGATCTACGGCCTCGGCGAGCGCTTCACCCCGTTCGTGAAGAACGGCCAGGTCGTCGACATGTGGCAGGCCGACGGCGGCACCAGCAGCGAGCAGGCCTACAAGAACATCCCGTTCTACCTCTCCTCGCGCGGCTACGGCGTCTTCGTCAACCACCCGGGCGCGGTCTCCTTCGAGGTCGGCTCCGAGTCCGTCGGCCAGGTCCAGTTCAGCGTCGAGGACCAGACGCTGGAGTACTACGTCGTCGCCGGCCCCACCCCCAAGGACGTCCTCACCCGCTACACCGCCCTCACCGGCCGCCCCGCCCTCCCGCCGGCCTGGT
The DNA here is from genome assembly GCF_044544295.1 of Streptomyces sp. NPDC053750. Taxonomy (NCBI): domain Bacteria; kingdom Bacillati; phylum Actinomycetota; class Actinomycetes; order Kitasatosporales; family Streptomycetaceae; genus Streptomyces; species Streptomyces sp. NPDC053750. The sequence goes on from NZ_JBITXB010000008.1 coordinate 188,328, forward strand.
CCTTCGGCCTCTGGCTCACCACGTCCTTCACCACCTCGTACGACGAGCAGACGGTGACGTCGTTCGTCGACGGCATGGCCGAGCGCGGCATCCCGCTCTCCGTCTTCCACTTCGACTGCTTCTGGATGCGCGAGTACCAGTGGTGCGACTTCCAGTGGGACCCGGACGTCTTCCCCGACCCCGAGGGCATGCTCGCCCGGCTCAAGGCCAAGGGCCTGAAGGTCAGCGCCTGGATCAACCCCTACATCGCCCAGAAGTCGCCCCTCTTCGACGAGGCCGCCGCCCTCGGACACCTGGTGCGCCGGCCGAACGGCGACATCTGGCAGTGGGACCTGTGGCAGGCCGGCATGGGCCTGGTCGACTTCACCAGCCCCGCCGCCCGCGACTGGTACGCCGGGAAGCTCAAGCCGCTGCTCGACCAGGGTGTGGACTGCTTCAAGACCGACTTCGGCGAGCGCATCCCCACCGACGTCGTCTGGCACGACGGCTCCGACCCGGAGCGGATGCACAACTACTACACCCACCTGTTCAACCGCACCGTCTTCGAACTCCTCGAAAAGGAGCGCGGGCAGGGCGAGGCCGTCCTCTTCGCCCGCTCCGCGACCGCGGGCGGCCAGCAGTACCCCGTCCACTGGGGCGGCGACTGCTGGTCGTCCTTCGAGGCGATGGCCGAGTCGCTCAGGGGCGGCCTGTCCCTGTCCCTGAGCGGCTTCGGCTTCTGGAGCCACGACATCGGCGGCTTCGAGGGCACGCCCGACCCCGCGGTCTTCAAGCGCTGGCTGGCCTTCGGCCTGCTCTCCTCGCACAGCCGGCTGCACGGCTCCTCGTCGTACCGGGTGCCGTGGGAGTTCGGTGAGGAGGCCGTCGACGTCGCCCGCAGCTTCACCCTCCTCAAGCACCGCCTGATGCCCTACCTCTACGGCGTCGCCGCCGAGGCCCACCGCACCGGCGTGCCGATGATGCGGCCGATGGTCCTGGAGTACCCGCGGGACCCGGCGTGCCGCCCGCTGGACCGGCAGTACATGCTCGGCCCGGACCTCCTGGTCGCCCCGGTCTTCACCGAGGACGGAGAGGTCGAGGTCTACCTCCCCGAGGGCACCTGGACCCACCTCCTGACCGGCGAGCGCGTCACCGGCCCGGCCTGGCGCACCGAGACGCACGGCTACGACAGCCTGCCGCTGTACGTCCGTGAGGGCGCCGTCCTGCCGCTGGCCTCCGACGACCGGCGCCCCGACGGCGACTGGCTGGACGCGCCGACCCTGCTGGTGCACCCGCCGGCCGGGGGCGAGTACGCGGCCGAGGTCACCGTGCCCGACCTGCTGGGAACGCCGGCCGCGACCTTCCGGGCCCGGCGGGACGGGGACGTGCTGCGGGTCACCGCGACCGGCACCGACCGGCCGTTCACCGTGCGGGTCGCGGGCGGGGCGAGCGCGGAGGGGAGCGGTGAGGTGAGCGTGCCGCTGGCCTGAGGAGGAGCCGGGCCTCGTCCGTCGGCGGTTCGGCGGGCGAGGCCGTTCGGTTCCATGCGGTGGTGGTCGGGCGCCCGGTGGGGTCGGCATGTGCCGCCGGGGCGGGTCGGGTCCCGGCCGTCGGACCGGTCAGCGGGTCAGGTCGTCCAGGGCGGTGAGGAGCCGGTCCACGTCCTCCGCGCTGCTGTACGGCGCGAGCCCGACCCGTACGCCGCCCTCGTCGCCGAGGCCCAGGCGGCGCGAGGCCTCCAGCGCGTAGAAGGAGCCGGCGGGGGCGTCGACCGACCGCTCGGCCAGCCGCCGGTAGACGTCGGCCGGGCGCAGGCCCGTTACGGTGAACAGCAGGGTCGGTGTGCGCCGCGAGGCCCGCGAGTACACCGTGATCCCGCCGAGGTCCGCCAGCCCGCGCTCGATCCGCTCGCGCAGCACGTCCTCGTGGGCCTCCAGCGCCGCGAAGGAGGCGATCAGCCGTTCCCGGCGGCTGCCCCGCGCGTCCGGGTCCAGGCCCGCGAGGAAGTCCACCGCGGCACGGGCACCGGCCAGCAGCTCGTACGGCAGTGTGCCCAGCTCGAACCGCTCGGGCACGGCGTCGCTGGAGGGCAGCAGCTTGTCCGGACGCAGGGTCTCCAGGAACTCGGGCCGGGCCGCCAGCACCCCCAGGTGCGGCCCGAGGAACTTGTACGGCGAGCACACCAGCGTGTCCGCGCCGAGCGCGACCGGGTCGACCACGGCGTGCGAGGCGTAGTGCACCGCGTCGACGTGCAGCAGTGCGCCGACGCCGTGCACCGCACGCGCGACGGCCGGCAGGTCGGGCATGGTGCCGATGAGGTTCGACGCGGCCGTCACCGCGACGAGCCGGGTCCGCGGCGAGAGCACCGCCTCGATGTGCTCGGGGCGCAGCTCGCCGGTCGCCGGGTCGAAGTCCGCCCAGCGCACGGTCGCGCCGGCCGCCTCCGCCGCCTGTGTCCAGGGCCGGATGTTGGAGTCGTGGTCGAGGCGGGTGACGACCACCTCGTCCCTGGGCACCCATGTCCTGGCGAGCGTCCGGGACAGGTCGTACGCGAGCTGTGTGGCGCTGCGGCCGAAGACGATGCCGCGCGGCTCGGTGCCCAGCAGGTCGGCCAGCGCGCCGCGGGCCTGCTGGACGATGTCGTCCGCGTTGCGCTCGCCCTCGGTCGTCCGGCCGCGGTTGGCCAGCGGGTTGGCCAGGGCCTCGGCGACGGCGTCGATGACGGGCTGCGGGGTCTGGGTGCCGCCGGGCGCGTCGAAACGGGCGGTGCCGGACTTCAGGGCGGGTATCCGCGCGCGGATCGCGTCGACGTCGAGGGCCATGGGTACTCCAACCGGGGGCGGGCGGGCCCGTCCCATGATCGCAGTCGGGCGGCGGCGGGGCCAGAGGACGGCGGGTGGATCATGTATCGGCCGGTGGTGGCGGGATGTGGGATCGGCCGGCGGTGGGGGGATCACGGTTTCGCCCGGCGGTGGTGGATCACGGTTCGGCCGGCGGTGGCGGGTCGGCTTGTGCGGGAGCCTTCTCCCGGCCTCCGGGATGCCGGTGCCGCCAGATCCAGAAGACCGCGCAGGACAGCAGCGCCCACCCGCCCAGCACCAGGAACGGGAAGGCGTGTTGATGCCCCTGGAAGTACACCGCGGTGTGCTGGGCGTTGACCGAGGCCCCGGGCGGCAGCCACTGGCCGATCACCCCCAGCGGCGACGGCAGCAGCGGCCAGGACACCGCGCCGCCGGACGAGGGGTTGCCGAGGAGCACCATCAGCCCCCAGGTCGGCAACATCGCCCAGCGTCCGAACAGGGTGTTGAACATGGTGAAGACCATGCCGCTCGTGAACAGGGTCAACGCCAGGATCAGCCACGACTCCACGAACGGCAGGTCGAGCGCGTCCAGCAGCCAGTCCACCGTCGCGGCGATGGCGAACCCGCCGAGCAGCGCGTAGGCCAGCGTGAACAGGATGCGTTCGAACGGGGTCAGCGACCGCGCGTGCACGCTCAGCTGGATCGCCCCGACGAAGCCGATGATCACGGCGGCCAGGGAGATGTAGAAGATCGCCAGCCCTCGCGGGTCGCCCTCCTGCAGCGGGTTGATGTCCCGGACGGTCACCTCGACGCCGGTCTTCTGCCCCACGGCCGGTGCCGTGTCGGCCAGCACCTCGGCGACCGAGGCGCCCGACGCGCTGGACAGGTCGAGCACGGCGGTCCGTCCGTTCGCGCCCAGCTCGAAGATCGCGAAGACCTCCTGGTCCTCGACCACCTGGCGGGCCTCGCCCACGGTCTCGTACGGATGCACCTTCACCGAGGCGTTCAGCGCCTTCTCCAGGCCGTCCAGGAAGGCCTGCCCGCGCTCCTGCTCGTACGAGCCGACCACGGCCGTGGGGATCGAGTGCGGGGTCGGATCCGCCATGGAATAGGTGTAGGAGCCCGCGAAGAGACCGGCCGCCGCCGCCAGGATCAGCACCAGTACGGTGGCGGGCCAGAACGGCGACTGCCGGAACGTGGACCACCGCTGCCCGGGCGTCGGAGGCCGGCCGTGGGCGCCGTGGGACATGTGGGCCATGTCCCGGACGCTTTCACAGCCGGGACGGAAGGGCATCAGGAGCGCCGTCGTCCGGGTTGCACCGGCGGAACGGGATCAGACGTGCACGAGCGGCGTGTCCACGAGGTGCTCCGCCACGAACCACGCCTGCAGTTCGTTGGTGCGGACGACGTCGGAGACCAGGAGGTCGTTGGTCCCGTCGTCCCCGAGCTCCTGGGTGCGGGCGGCGGCGTCGTGGCAGTCGGCCAGGATCAGCTCGTGCGCCTCCAGCAGCCGCGAGAGCATCGCCGGCACCTCCTCCACACCGTCCGGCGGGCGCGGCACCGTGGTGATCTCGGCGACGTGCCGGGGGTCGCCGACCGCGACGCCCCCGAGCGTCTGCACGCGTTCCGCGACGGTGTCGATCAGCTCGAGCTGTTCCCCCGCGTGCTTGTCCAGCAGCAGGTGCAGTTGGTAGAACGTCGCCCCGCGCATCAGCCAGTGGTACTTCTTGTAGAGGTCGTGCAGGATGCGGGTGTCCGCCAGCACCTTGTTGAGCCGCTGACAGGAGTAGAGGCGGGTCTCCATGGTGAGCGCCACGGGGAACTGCTTGACGGTGCCGAACTCCTGGATGGTCCGGCCCTTCTGGTGCAGCCAGGGCTGGCTGCCGTCGGACCGGTGCTCCACGGACGACGACTTCGGGTTGCTCACGCCCGGACTCCTTCCCACGAGGTCTGAATCGTGCGCCGGCGCGCTGCGACCGGCTCCGGTCCCCCCGCGACAGTCGACCAGCCGCCTGCCGAGCCCGCAAACGCTGGGGGGTTGTCCAGCCGTTCACTCGCCACCTATGGTCTGCCGGAGTGAAAGCGCTTTCTAGACGTGCGGCGGCCCCGTCGTCCGTCAGTGTCCGAGGAGACCGCATGCCCCCACGTCCCGCCCGCCGCCGCGTCGCCGTCGTCGGCACCGGCGCCATCGTCACCGGCGGCCACCTGCCCGCCCTGAGAGCCCACGCGGACCGGACGGAACTGGTCGCCGCCGTGGACGTGGACGGGGCCCGGCTCGACGCCTTCCGGACCGAGGCGGGGGCGGACGTCGCCGGGTACACGTCGATGGGCGACATGCTGGACGCCGTACGCCCCGACCTCGTCCTCATCGGCACCCCGCCCTCCCTGCACCGGGAACAGACGGTGACCGCGCTCAAGGCGGGTGCCTGGGTACTGTGCGAGAAGCCGCTGTGTCTCTCCCTCGCCGAGTACGACGACATCGCGGCGGCCGAGGAGGCGTCCGGGGCGTACGCGTCCGTGATCTTCCAGCACCGGTACGGCTCCGGCGCCGTGCACGCCCGCGACCTGATCGCGAGCGGCGAGCTCGGCGCCCCGCTGGTCGCCCACTGCCAGACCACCTGGCACCGCGACGCCGCCTACTACGCCGTGCCGTGGCGCGGACGCTGGAGCACCGAGGGCGGCGGGCCGACCATGGGCCACGGCATCCACCAGTACGACCTGCTGCTGCACCTGCTGGGCCCCTGGGCGGAGGTGCGGGCCATGGCGTCCCGGCTGGTCCACGACACCGAGAGCGAGGACGTCTCCACCGCCCTGGTGCGCTTCGAGAACGGCGCCCTGGCCACCGTCGTCAACAGCGTGCTCTCCCCGGACGAGGTGAGCCGGGTGCGCGTCGACTGCGCCGAGGCGACCGTGGAACTGACCCACCTGTACGGGCACCGCAACGACGACTGGACCTACACCCCCGCCCGGCACGTCGCCCCCGAACGCGCCGCCGCCTGGCGCACCCCGGCTGCCGACGTGCCCAGCTCCCACACGGCGCAGCTCGGCGCCCTGCTCGACGCCTGGGACGCCGGGGCCAGGCCACCGGGCAGCGGTACGGAGGCCCGCGCCACGCTGGAGTTCGCCGCCGCCCTGTACAAGGCCGCGTTCACCGGACAGCCGGTCCACGCGGGTGAGATCGCCCCCGGCGACCCCTTCTATACGGCCATGCACGGCGACCACCCCGACTGGGCCCCCGAGGAGCGTGCATGAGCACCCTGCGCGTCAGCCACACCCACGGCGACCACATCGCGGTCACCGCAGCCAACGGCACCGAGATCCTGCGCTACGTCTACCGCCCCGACCCCGAGCCCTTCGAGTCCCGCAAGCCCTACGCCCACCCGGTGCGCACCCTCGCCGGGCGCACGGTGACCGGCTACCGCCCCAGCGACCACCGCTGGCACAAGGGCCTGCAGATGACGGCGAGTCACCTGTCCGGCCAGAACTTCTGGGGCGGCAACTGCTACGTCCACGGCGAGGGCTATCTGCCCCTGCCCGAGCGCATCGGCTCGATGCGGCACGACGGTTTCCCGCGGTTCACGGTCGAGGACGACCGGCTCGCCGTCACCGAACACCTGACCTGGGTCGAGAACGGCGGCGCCGAGTGGGCCCGCGAGGAGCGCGGGCTGACCGTGCACGCGGTCGACGTGGAGGCCGGTGCCTGGGTCCTGGACTGGTCGATCCGCCTCACCAACACCCGTACCGAACCACTGAGGTTCGGCTCCCCGACCACCGCAGGCCGCGAGATGGCCGGCTACACCGGACTCCAGTGGCGCGGCCCCCGCGACTTCACCGGAGGCACCGTCTTCGCCCCGGACACCGACGCGGACGCCGCGAAACTGATGGGCACCCAGGGCCCTTGGCTCGCCTTCACGGCCGAGCACGACGACGTCGACGCCCACTCCACACTCGTCTTCGCGCACGCGCCCGAGAACCTCGACGACACGAGGGCGGTCCATCCCTCGCACTGGTTCGTGCGGGCCGAACCGATCCCGACGGTGGCGTTCTCCTGGGCGTTCTTCGAGGAGTTCGAGCTGCCGCCGGGCGAGTCCTTCGCGTACCGGTACCGCGTCGTGGTCGCCGACGGCGCCTGGGACGGCGACCGGGTCGGCGCGTACCTGGCGGCCGTCCCGTGGTGAGCGGTCCCGAGCCCGGCCTTCCCCGCCCCCTGCCCGGCGCGGTCGGCCTGTCCCACCTGAGCGCCTACGATTGGGCCGCCGCCGACGGGGTGTGCGGTGGCAGCCCCCACCTGCACCTGGTGTGCACGGAGGCGTACGTCGTCACCGGCGGGCGCGGCGCGGTGCAGACGCTGAGCCCCGACGGCTACCGCGACATCCCGCTGGAGCCCGGCTCCGTCGCCTGGTTCACGCCGGGCACCGTGCACCGCATGGTGCAGGGCGGCGGTCTGCGCGTCACGGTGCTGATGCAGAACAGCGGCCTGCCCGAGGCGGGGGACGCCGTCTTCACGTTCCCGCCCGAGGTGCTGGCCGACCCCGAGGCGTACGCCGCCGCGGCCACGCTGCCGTCCGGTACCGGACCGGAGACACAGGCCGCGGCGCGGCGCCGCAGGGACCTCGCGGTCGCGGGCTACCTCGCGCTGCGCGAGGCCCTCGTCGCCGGGGACGACGGCCCCTACCGGGAGTTCCAGTGGGCCGCCGCCCGGCTCGTACGCGACAAGGTGCCGGCCTGGCGGGAGTTGTGGCGGTCGGGTGCGCTGGCCACCGCCGAGCGCACCGGCGCCCAGCTCGACGCGCTGACGGACGGGGGCGTTCCGGCCTACCTCGGCGAGGCGACCGCGTACGAGACCGCGCCCACCCGGCTGGGCGGCTACGGCATGTGCGGGCGCCGCGACGAGTACGCGCTGCCGGGGACGACGCTGCCGTACCGAGGGGAGTAGCGCCTCGGCGGGTCTGTGGCGGCGCGCCGGGGGAGGCGGATGTTCACGTCCCGTTCCCGTGCTCCGCCGAAGAGTTGACGGACCGTTGGTGAGGAGGAGGTGTGAAGGGGTGGTTGAAGTGTGCATCATCTTGACATGAACCTGCGGTCCGACGGGCGGGCCGCAGCCTCATGGAGGTGTGGGATGCACCGCAGACTCGCCACCGGACTCGCCGCCTCGGCCCTGGCCGTGACCACCGTCCTCGCCACCGCCGCGACCGCCGACGCCGCTCCCGCCGACAAACCGCAGGTGCTCGCCGGCTGGACCCAGACCAGCGCGTCGAGCTACAACGCCTGGACCGCCGCGCGGGCGAACCAGTCCGCCTGGGCCGCGTACGGCTTCGACTGGTCCACGGACTACTGCTCCTCCTCGCCGGACAACCCGTTCGGCTTCCCCTTCAGCACCTCCTGCGCACGGCACGACTTCGGCTACCGCAACTACAAGGCCGCAGGGTCCTTCAGCGCCAACAAGTCCCGCCTCGACAGCGCCTTCTACGAGGACCTCAAGCGGGTCTGTGCCCGCTACGGCGGCGCCACGAAGGCCGCCTGCACCAGCACGGCGTGGACGTACTACCAGGCCGTGAAGGCCCTCGGCTGACGGACCCGCGCTGCACGGAACACGTTTCGGCCGGCACGTTGCGCGGGTGCCGGCCGGCGACGTGTGCGCAGGTCGTTCCGGCAGCCGACGGGCCGTCACGCACCGCCGCGCGACGCCACCCGGGCCGCCTCGGGCACCGCGGCCAGCGCCGCCGCGGCGCCGGCGATGCCCACGACGGCGCCCGCGGCCACGTCGCCCGGGTAGTGCACGCCGGTGTGGACGCGGGAGTAGGCGACGGCGCTCGCCAGCGCGCCCAGCGGTACGGCCGCCGCGGGCAGGACCACGCCGACCGCCGTGGCGAACGCCACCGCCGATGCCGTGTGCCCGGACGGGAACGACGCCGACGTGGGCATGGGAACGTACCGGTCCACCGTCACCCGGGCCGCCTCCCGGTCGGGCCGCGCCCTGCGCACCAGACGTTTGCCCAGCAGGTTCGTGGCGGCCGACGCCACGGCGACCGCACCCAGCCCGGCGACCGAGGCCCGGCGCGCCCGCGGACCGCACAGCGCGAGCGCGGCGGCGATGGCGAGCGAGACCTTCGCGTGGTCGGCGGCGTGGGACAGGCGCCGCAGCGCACGGTCGAGTGTGGGCGTGGACGTGGCGGCCACCGCCGCGTACAGCGCGCCGTCCACCGCCCGCAGATCACCGAGTACGGCCGCGAACGCCCGCCTTCGGGACCGCGCCGGGCCGCGGTCCGGCGGGAGCGGGCCGCTGGTGTCGCCGTCGGCGTTGGTCGGTTCGGTCATGGGCTCCTGCTCCCGCGGGGTGACTGCGGCCGGGGCGGCGCACACGGGGGAGCCGTGGGTATGGCCGGCGCACCCGCGGCTGATCCGTCGCCGCACCAGCCTGGCCCGGCTCCGCGCGGACGGCGCGCCGGCGGGGCCCGTCCGGGCGACAGCGACAGCGCCGAGCCGCCGCCGACCGGTGAGAGGTCGGCGGCGGCTCGGCGGCGCGAGGTGGGTCAGTTCGCGGCCTTGAAGCCGCGCAGTCGCAGGGAGTTGCCGACGACGAAGACGGAGGAGAAGGCCATGGCCGCTCCGGCGATCATCGGGTTGAGCAGTCCCGCCGCGGCGAGCGGCAGCGCGGCGATGTTGTAGGCGAAGGCCCAGAAGAGGTTGGACTTGATGGTGCCCAGCGTCCTGCGGGCCAGCCGGATGGCGTCGGCGGCGGCGCGCAGGTCGCCGCGGACCAGGGTGAGGTCGCCGGCCTCGATGGCGGCGTCGGTGCCGGTGCCCATGGCCAGCCCCAGGTCGGCCTGGGCGAGTGCGGCGGCGTCGTTGACCCCGTCGCCGACCATCGCCACCGAACGGCCCTCGCTCTGGAGGCGCTTTACGACGTCGACCTTGTCCTGCGGCATGACCTCGGCGATGACGTGCTCGGGGTCGATGCCGGCCTCGCGGGCGACGGAGGCGGCCACCGCCCGGTTGTCACCGGTCAGCAGCACCGGGGTGAGGCCCAGCGCGCGCAGTCGGGCGATCGCCTCGGGGCTGGTCTCCTTCACCGCGTCGGCGACCTCCAGGACGGCCCGTGCCTCGCCGTCCCAGGCGACGGTGATCGCGGTCCGGCCGGCCGTCTCCGCCTCGGCCTTGGCGCGGGCCAGGTCCGCCGGCAGGGCCATCGCCCACTCCGCGAGCAGCTGCTCGCGTCCCACGAGGACCGCGTGGCCGTCGACGACACCCTGCACGCCGAGCCCGGGGACGTTCGCGAAGTCCTCGGGGACAGGCAGCGAACCCAGCTTCGCGGCCGCTCCGTCGGCGACGGCACGGGCGATCGGGTGCTCCGAGGAGTGCTCCAACGCACCGGCCAGCCGCAGTACGTCGGTCTCCTCGGTGCCGGCGGCGGTGTGCACGGCGAGCAGGGTCATGCGGCCGGTGGTGACGGTGCCGGTCTTGTCCAGGACGATGGTGTCGACCTTGCGGGTGGACTCCAGGACCTCGGGGCCCTTGATGAGGATGCCGAGCTGGGCACCGCGCCCGGTGCCGACCATCAGTGCGGTCGGGGTGGCCAGGCCCAGCGCGCAGGGGCAGGCGATGATCAGGACGGCGACGGCGGCCGTGAACGCGGCGGTGAGTCCGGAGCCGTTGCCGATCCAGAAGCCGAGGGTGGCCAGCGCCAGGGCGATGACGACGGGCACGAAGACCCCGGAGATGCGGTCGGCGAGCCGCTGGGCGGCGGCCTTGCCGTTCTGTGCGTCCTCGACCAGCTTCGCCATCCGCGCCAGCTGGGTGTCCGCGCCGACCCGGGTCGCCTCGACGACCAGCCGGCCGCCCGCGTTCAGGGTGGCACCGGTGACGCCGTCGCCGACGCCGACCTCGACGGGCACCGACTCGCCGGTGAGCATGGAGGCGTCCACCGCGGAGGAGCCCTCCACGACCGTGCCGTCGGTGGCGATCTTCTCGCCGGGGCGGACGAGGAAGCGGTCGCCCACCGCCAGCTCCGCGGTGGGAATCGTGCGTTCGCTGCCGTCGGGGCCCAGCACGGTGACGTCCTTGGCGCCCAGCTCCAGCAGGGCCTTGAGCGCGGCGCCGGCCTTGCGCTTGGAGCGGGCCTCGAAGTAGCGGCCGGCGAGGATGAAGGCGGTCACCCCGGCGGCGGCCTCCAGGTAGATGTTCCCGGCGCCGTCACTGCGGGCGATGGTGAGCTCGAAGGGGTGGGTCATGCCGGGCGTGCCCGCGGTGCCGAGGAACAGCGCCCACAGCGACCACAGGAACGCGGCCGAGGTGCCGACCGAGATCAGCGTGTCCATGGTGGCCGCGCCGTGCCGGGCGTTGGTGAAGGCGGCCTTGTGGAAGGGCCAGGCGGCGTACGTCACCACCGGCGCCGCCAGCGTCAGCGACAGCCACTGCCAGTACTCGAACTGCAGCGCCGGCACCATCGCCATGGCGATGACCGGGACGGCCAGCACCACGGCGGTGACCAGCCGCTGCCGCAGCGGCCGCAGCTCGTCGGCCGGCTCGGCGCCCTCCGTGCCGGGCGCGGGCTCGGCGCGTACCGGCTCGGGTTCGCGGGCGGTGTACCCGGTCGCCTCGACCGTGGCGATCAGCTCGGGCACGGACACGTCACCGGTGTAGTGGACCCTCGCCTTCTCCGTCGCGTAGTTGACGGTCGCGGTGACCCCGTCCATCCGGTTGAGCTTCTTCTCGATCCGGGCGGCGCACGAGGCGCAGGTCATGCCGCCGATGGCGAGTTCAACCTCGGCCGGTGCGCTGGTCGTACGGGTGGTCATGGCTGCTCCTGATGCGGGTCGTCGGCCGGGACCCGGTGCGCGGGTCCCGGCGGGTGCGGCGGGGGAGTGCGGGGTGGGTCAGACGCGGCCGGTCAGCTCGTAGCCGGCCTCGTCGACGACCTCGGCGATCGCGGCGTCGTCCGGCTCGGTGGCGGCCGTGACCGTGACCCGGCCGGTGTCGACCTGGACGTCGACAGCGGTGACGCCGTCCAGCTCACCGATCACCCGGGTCAGCGTCGCCCTGCAGTGGCCACAGCTCATCCCGGCGACCGCATAGGTGGTGGTGGCGGGGGTGATGACGGTCGAAGCCATGGTCTTCCTCCAGTGACGTGAGTACGGCGTTACGAGGTACGAGGTGCAAGGTACGGGGTGGGGGTATCACCGACGGGTTCCATGTATACCCCCGGGGGGTACCGAACGCAAGTGGCTCCTCCTCTTGACTTGATACCCCCCAGGGGTATGGTGAAGTGCATGGAGAGGCCTCCGTGCGAGCCGGGGGCCCGGAACCCGAGGAGACGACCGCCATGCACACCGGACTGAGGATCGCCGCGTTCACCACCGCGCTGGGCGCCACCTTCGGCACCGCCTACGGCGTCGGAAAGGGCGTGGATCCGGTGGTCGCGGAGAGTGCGCCCGCGCCGCACGACGAGCACAGCCGGCCGTCACCGTCACCGTCACCGAAGGAGGGCGGCGGCCACGGAGGGCACGAGAGCACCCCGCCCGGCGGACTGCAGATCTCCGAGAACGGCTACACGCTCGACCTGGCCACCCCGCGCGTCACCGCCGGTCAGCGCACCGAGCTGCGCTTCACCGTCCGGGACGGCGACGGCGAGCCCGTCACCGCGTACCAGCGCGAGCACGACAAGGAACTCCACCTCATCCTGGCCTCACGCGACCTGGACACCTACCGCCACCTGCACCCCACCCGCGCCGCCGACGGCACCTGGACCACCCCCGTCGAGCTGCCCGAGGCGGGCGGTTACCGTGTCTTCGCCGACTTCACCCCGGCGCGGAAGGGTGCCGGGAACCTCACCCTCGGCGCCGACCTCGCCGCCTCCGGCCGTTATGAGCCCGCGAGCCCGTCGGCCCCCAACAGCACCGCCCGGACCGACGGCTACCAGGTCGAACTCGCCGGGTCCCTGCACCCCGGCAGGGCGAGCGAGCTGAAGCTGAAGATCTCCCGGGGCGGGGAGCCCGTCAACGACCTCCAGCCCTACCTCGGCGCCTACGGCCACCTGGTCGCCCTGCGCTCCGGCGACCTCGCCTACCTCCACGTCCACCCGAACGGCGAACCCGGCGACGGCACCACGAAGCCCGGCCCGGAGATCTCCTTCACGGCCACCGCGCCCAGCGAGGGCACCTACCGTCTCTTCCTGGACTTCCGGCACCAGGGCAAGGTCCGCACTGCGGCGTTCACCGTACGGGCCGGCTCGGCGCCCGCCGCCCAGGAATCCGCCCCGACCGCGCCGACCGCCCAGGCGGAGCACAGCGACGGCCACGGGCACTGACGGACCGCGGGCGCCGATGGCCGCGCCCGTCGGCGGACCCATGACCGTGACGCATGACCTGTGGGCCCGTGACCCGCGGGTCCATGACCCGGAAACCGGGACCCGTGGGCCCATGACCCGTGACCGTCAGGCCAGGACGACCCGGACGCCCGCCTCCTCGAACCGCCGCACCAGCTCGGGGTCGGCCGCGCCGTCCGTGACCAGCGTGTCCACCGACTCGGTCGCGCAGATCCGGGCGAACGCCCGTCGGCCCAGCTTGCTGGAGTCGGCGGCCACGACCACGCGCTCGGCGCGCTCGCACAGCAGCCGGTTGATCGCGGCCTCCGCCTCGTCGTGGGCGGCGGCGCCGTGCGCGACGTCGAAGGCGACGACGCCCAGCACCGCCACGTCGAGGGTCACCTGGCCCAGTACCCCGTCCGCGAGCGGCCCGATCAGCTCGTACGACTGCGCGCGGGCCACCCCGCCGGTCACCACGATCTTGAACTGGGGCCGGACGGCCAGCTCGTTCGCGATGTTGAGCGCGTTGGTGACCACCGTCAGCGCCGGCGTGCCGGAGGCCAGGTCGGCGCGCACGGCCAGGGCGCGCGCCACCTCGGTGGTGGTCGTGCCCCCGGTCAGCCCCACCGCCTCGCCGGGCGCCACCAGGGCGGCGACCGCCTGGGCGACGCGCTGCTTCTCGGAGGCGCGGCGAGCCGTCTTGTAGCGCAGGGGCAGTTCGTACGACACCCCGTGCACGACCGCGCCGCCGCGCGTGCGCACGAGCATCTGCTGCTCGGCGAGCCGGTCGAAGTCCCGGCGGATCGTCGCGGCCGACACTTCGAGTTCGGTCGCCGCCTCCTCGACGTCCAGCCGGCCGCGCTCGACGAGCAGCTCCAGCAGCGCCTTCCAGCGGGCGTCGCGCGACATCCGCGCCTCCGTTCTTCGATCTCCCGCCGACCCTAGCGCACCGGACTCTTCGCCAGATTGCTTGATTGTGCTCGAAAGTGCGCTATATCTTGCAGGAACAATCAGTGCAGCGGCGCGGTCAGTGAACCGGTCGGCGAACCATCGGGGAGAGTGCGGCATGACGTATGTCGAGGACGAGCTCAACAGCCAGCCCGAGTGCTGGACACGCGCCGCCGAGGAGGCGGCACGGCACGCGGCGGTGCTCCCGGCGGCCGGGGAGCGGGTCGCGATCGTCGGCTGCGGCACCTCGTACTTCATGGCCCAGTCGGCGGCGGCGCTGCGCGAGGACGCGGGCCTGGGGGAGACGGACGCCTTCGCCGCCTCCGAGTTCCCGCGCGGCCGCGCGTACGACCGGGTCGTGGCCCTCACCCGCTCCGGCACCACCACCGAAGTGCTGGAACTGCTCGGCGAGTTGAAGGGGCGTACCCGTACCGTCGCGCTCACCGCCGACCCGGACACGCCCGTCATGTCCGCCGCCGACGACGTGGTCGTGATCGACTTCGCGGACGAGCGGTCGGTCGTGCAGACCCGGTTCGCGACCACCGCCCTGACCCTGCTCCGCGCCCACCTCGGCCTGCACGCCGACGCGGTCGTCGCCGACGCCCGCGCCGCACTCGCGGCCGAGCTGCCCGAAGGGCTCGTCGAGCGCACCCAGTTCACCTTCCTCGGCCGGGGGTGGACCGTCGGACTGGCCAACGAGGCCGGCCTGAAGATGCGCGAGGCCTCGCTGTCCTGGACGGAGGCCTACCCGGCGATGGAGTACCGACACGGCCCCATCAGCATCAGCACCGCCGGCACGGCGACCTGGATGTTCGGCGAGGCGCCCGAAGGACTGGCCGACCAGGTCCGGGACACCGGTGCCCTGTGGGTGCCCGGGGACCTCGACCCGCTCGCCGAACTGGTCCGCGCCCAGCGGCTCGCGGTCGCCGTCGCCGCCTCCCGCGGCCTCGACCCGGACCGGCCCCGCCACCTCACCCGCTCGGTGATCCTCGCCCCCTGACGGCGGCGCTCCGACGCCTCCCTCCTGCCGCCCGCCCCCGACACCCGCGCTCCGACGCCCGGGAAGGGAGAGACCGTGCCCCTCGCCACCACCGGCGACCTGATCGCCGGCGCCGCGGCCGAGCGCTCCGCCGTCGCCGCCTTCAACGTCATCACCCTGGAGCACATCGAGGCCGTCGTCACCGGCGCCGAGTCCGTGCACACGCCCGTCGTCCTCCAGGTCAGCGAGAACGCCGTCAAGTACCGCTACGGTCGTCTGCTGCCGCTGGCCCGCGCCGCCGTCGCCGCCGCCGAGGGCGCCGCCGTGCCCGTCGCCCTGCACCTCGACCACGTCCAGAGCGACAGCCTGCTGCGCCAGGCCCCGGACGCCGGATTCAGCTCGGTGATGTACGACGCCTCCCGGCTGCCGTACGCGGAGAACCTGGCGGCGACCCGCGCCGCCGCCGACTGGGCGCACGCCCAGGGTCTCTGGATCGAGGCCGAGTTGGGGGAGGTGGGCGGCAAGAACGGTGAGCCGCCGCTCGACGCCCACGCCCCCGGCGCCCGCACCGACCCCGCCGAGGCGCGGGCCTATGTCGCCGACTCCGGCGTGGACGCCCTGGCCGTGGCCGTCGGCAGCTCCCACGCCATGACGACGCGGACCGCCGCCCTCGACCACGACCTGCTCAAGAAACTGTCGGGAGCCCTCGACGTGCCGCTCGTCCTGCACGGCTCCTCCGGAGTACCGGACGACGAACTCGCCGCGGCCGTCGCGGGCGGCATCGCCAAGGTCAACGTCGGCACCGCGCTCAACCTCGCCATGACCGGCGCGATCAGGGAGTACCTGGCCGCCCGCCCCGACGCGGCCGACTCCCGCGGCTATCTGACCGCGGGAAGGGAGGCGATGGCGCGGACAGTCGCGACGATCATCCAGGTGGTCGCCCGGACCACCTCCTGACCGGCCACCTCCTGACCGACCACTCCCGACGGGCTACTTCCTGACAGCCTTCAGCACCACGAACTTCCGGTCGCTCGCCACCAGATGACTGTTGCCGAACAGGCGCCGCAGCTTGACGTGGTACCCCAGGTGCCGGTTGCCGACCACCCACAGCTCACCACCGGGGCGCAGCACCCGCCGCGCCCCGGTGAACATCCGCCACGCCGTGGCGTCGGTCGTCGCCTGGTGGGAGTGGAAGGGCGGGTTGTTGAGCACCAGGTCCACGCTTGCGTCCGGCACCCCGGCCAGCCCGTCGCCGACCCGGAACTCCGCCTGTCCCGCCGCCCCGTTCGCCTTGTACGTCGCCTCCGCCGAGGCCACGGCCTGGTAGGACTCGTCGGTGAACAGCACCTGGGCACCGGGGTCGGCCAGCGCCACCGCCGTACCGACCACACCGTTGCCGCAGCCCAGGTCCACCACCCGCCGGGCGCCGCCGGCCCCGGGCAGGTGCTGGAGGAAGAAGCGGGTACCGATGTCGAGCCGGTCGGCGCAGAAGACCCCGGCGTGGTTGACGACGGGCCGGCCGGAGAGCGGACCCACGTCGTCGGGGAGCCGATAGCCGAGCGGCCAGGGATTGGCGGGCCGCTCCAGCGACAGGTCGGGCGCGGCGAAGACGAGCCGGGCCTTCCGCTCGGCCAGTGAGGTCCTCGTGGGGCCTACGATCCGCTCGAACAGCCGGAGCGTCGAGGTGTGGATCTCCTTGACCATCCCCGTACCGACGACGACCGTGCCCTCGTGCAGCGCGGGCGCCAGCCGCAGCAACTGGTCCTCCAGCAGCGCCAGGCTCTTCGGCACCCGCACCAGCAGCACGTCGACACGGTCGGGCGGCGGGTCCTGCGTGGTGAGCAGCCGGACGGATCCCGGCTCGACTCCGCTGCGCTCCAGGTTGGCCCGCGTCGCCTCGCGCGCGAGGTACGAGTCGGTGATCTGCACCGGTCCGTGTGCCGCCAGCGCGGTCACCAGCGCGCCCCAGCGGTCGCCGACGACCACGACGGTGCCGGTGAGCGGGACCTCCCGGTCCGCGAGGTGCCGGAGCAGATACTCGTCGGAGGCGTCCCAGGCGCGGAGCCGGTCGCGCGGGTCCTCGGGGAAGCGGGTCAGTACGTGCTCGCCCCACGGGGTGGTCATGCGGTCGCTGCGGTCGTTCATCGTGCGTCCAGGCTAGCCGAGCCGCAGCTCGGGCCGTGCCGGGCGGAGTGCGGCGGAGACGGGGCGGGCGCGGGCAGGATGGGAGACATGGACGCCGAGCTGTTCCCCAGGACCCGGACCGAGACCGCGCCCGGCGCCGTCCACGTGCCGGACTGGCTCGATCCCGGGCGGCAGCGCGAGCTGCTGCACGCCTGCCGCGAGTGGGCCCGCCCACCGGCCGGGCTGCGCACGGTCCGCACCCCCGGCGGCGGCACCATGACCGCCCGGCAGGTCTGCCTCGGCCTGCACTGGTACCCGTACGCCTACGCCCGCACCGTCGTCGACGGCGACGGCGCCCCCGTGAAGCCCTTCCCCGACTGGCTCGGCGAGCTCGCCCGCAGCGCGGTGACCGACGCGCTGGGCGCCGACGCGGTGGCGGACGCGCCGTACGACGTCGCACTGATCAACTTCTACGACTCCGACGCCCGCATGGGCATGCACCGCGACGCCGACGAGAGGTCCGACGCACCCGTGGTCTCCCTCAGCCTCGGCGACACCTGCGTCTTCCGCTTCGGCAACCCCGAGTCCCGGACCCGCCCCTACACCGACGTCGAGCTGCGCAGCGGCGACCTCTTCGTCTTCGGCGGGCCGTCCCGGCTCGCGTACCACGGGGTGCCACGGGTGCACGCGGGCACCGCACCACCCGAGTTGGGGCTCACCGGGCGGCTGAACATCACGCTCCGGGTCAGCGGACTCCCGGCCCCCCGCACCTGAGGATCATGGGAGACTCGCCCTCATGAGCGGCAAGGCGGACCCCCGGACGGCGGGGGAAGGGACCACCTCGAGGACGCGGCTGGACCGGGGGCGCGGCGCGCTCGGACCCGCGTTGGAGCTCGTGCACACCGGACGCGCCCCCACCCGGGCCGTCCTCACCGCGGAACTCGGCGTCACCCGGGCCACGGCCGGCGCGGTCGCCGCCGAACTGGAGGCGCTCGGCCTGATCCGGGTCGACGCCCGGCCCGGCGCGGCGGCCGGGTCGCAGGGCCGCCCCTCGCACCGCCTCGCGGTCGCCGAGGACGGGCCCGTCGCCCTCGCCGCCCAGGTCCACGCCGACGGCTTCCGTGCCGCCCTGGTCGGCCTCGGTGGGCGGATCGTCGCCACCGCGCCCGGCTGCGAGGTCGTCGACGCGGACCCGGCGAAGGTGCTCGGCTCCGTCGTCGAGGCGGGCGCCGAGCTGCTCCGGGAGACCGGACGCCGCTGCGTCGGCGCCGGGCTCGCCGTACCGTCCGCCGTCGCGGAGCCGGAGGGCCTGGCCCTGAACCCGCTGCACCTGGCGTGGCCCGCGGGCGCGCCCGTCCGACGGATCTTCGCCGAGCAGGTGCGCGCCGCCGGCCTCGACGGCCCGGCCTTCGCGGCGAACGACGTCAACCTCGCCGCCCTCGCCGAGCACCGGCACGGCGCCGGGCGCGGCGCCCGCGACCTGCTGTGCGTGGCCACAGGCCACCGGGGCGTCGGCGGCGCGCTCGTCCTCGACGGCCGCCTGCACAGCGGCAGTTCCGGTCTCGCCCTGGAGGTCGGTCATCTCACCGTCAACCCCGAGGGCGGCCCCTGCCACTGCGGCAGCCGGGGCTGCCTGGACGTGGAGACCGACCCGCTGGCCTTCCTGACGGCGGCCGGACGCCGGCCCGGACCCGAGGTGTCCCTGCTCCAGCAGTCCAACGACCTGATCCGCGGCCAGTACGCCGACCCGTCCGTCCGCACCGCCACCGAGGCCCTCATCGACCGCCTGGGCATGGGCCTGGCCGGCCTGGTGAACATCCTCAACCCGGACCGCATCATCCTCGGCGGACTCCACCGCACGCTCCTCGACGCCGACCCCGGGCGCCTGCGCGCGGTCGTCGCCGACCGCAGCCTGTGGGGCCAGAGCGGCAGCGTGCCCATCCTGCCCTGCAGCCTCGACCACAACAGCCTGGTGGGCGCGGCCGAGCTGGCCTGGCAGCCGGTACTGGACGACCCGCTGCGGGCGCTGGCCCCGTCGGACTGATCCCGCGCGTCGCGCCGGTCAGTCCGTGAACAGGTCGAGGTGGAGACGGGGCCGCGGCTCGGGCGGCGAGTCGCTGCGCAACAGACCGAGGGCCCGCCCGGAGCCGTCCGCGTACTCGAGCGTGCGCCATGTCTCGCTCCTGCGCTCCTCAGTGGCGACCGGATGCAGCGCCTGCGTCCAGAACGCCACCTCGCGGGGAACGTCCGTGACACCGATGACGGGGATCCCGAGTCTCAGCATGGGCCGAGCCCAACGACGCGTCGGACGAGATACCCCTGTCATCTGCGGCGCCACCCCTAACAGATCAGGGGTTCCGAGCGGTGCCTTCCGCACTCACGCTGGTCCTCAGCCTTCGAAAGGAACAGTTGTGCGATCTCGCATGCTCGGTACGGCAGCCGCCATCGGCACGGCTGCACTGCTGCTCGGCTCCCTCGGCGCGACGCCGGCCGTCGCCGCGGCCAAGGCCACCGACTCCGCCTGCACGTGGACCAAGACCACGCTGCCCTTGCCATCGGGCGCCGCCTTCGGTGAGGTCCATGCGACCGATCACCACGGCGGTGCGGCCGGCCTGATCGAGAACGACCCGGCGCTGCCGGACGGACTGGGCTCCTGGAAGAACGGCACCGCATCCCTCGACAAGGCCGGCGCGGCCTACACGACGTACAAGGTGATCGACCAGAACAGCTCCGGAACGTACATCGCCAACACCACCTTCGGATGGGTCACCGGTCCCATCTACGGGTTCGTGGTGTTCAAGGACGGCCAGCAGCTGCCCACTGCTTCCACGTGGTTGTACGACGGAGTGCTCGACATCGCCGAGAACGGCGACATCACGGCATGGGACAAGCGCGGCACCTCCACGAGCAATCCCACTACGCACATCGTGCGCTGGAACGTGGACCGTCCCACCGAGGTCACCGAGCTCGGGCAGATACCCGGCTTCCCCAAAAACGCGAGACCCACGGACGCGGACGAGGACGGCACCGTCCTCTACACCATCTGGAGCTCCGGCGCGAAGAACTACATCCTGCGCGACGGCCGGGCTGTCGAGCTGAAGAAGCCGGCGGGCCTCGAGAACACCACGGCGGATGCGATCTCCAACGGCAGAGTCGTCGGCAGCGGCACCTACGGGGGCAAGAGCGTCGGCGTCCTCTGGGACAACGACGGCACTGTCACCGTCCTGCCGAACTCGGAGAAGACCGGGGACCTCAAGATCAACAAGAGTGGCATGATCGTCGGCTCCGGCGGCAACTCGTCGACGGACGACGGCATCCCCGTATGGCAGCTCGGTACGTTCGTCACAAGGGTCGGCGGCACGGGGGACATCGCCCACACCGTCGGGGACGACGGCACCATCGGTGGCCTGACGGTCACTCCGTCCGGCGCGGATCTGTACCCCCCGAAGGGCACCCCGGCCCTCTGGCGCTGCAGCTGACGGCACCGGCACGGTGAGCGGCCCGCGGGCGGGGGTCTCGTAGGTCCCCTCGCCGGCGGTGCCCACCCTGCGGGCGTCAGCGCCACGCCACGGCGTACGCCCGAGCGGCATTCGTGGTGAGGATGTGCCGCACCAGCTCCTCGCCCACGGCCTGCGCAAGCCGGGAAGCCACTCGGCGCAGCAGATGGGGCATCCCCGGGCCGCCGTCGACCGAGCGGGCGGCCGCCGTGGTGGTGTCGCCGCCGAGCAGCAGCCGGTCGCCGAAGCCCGCCTCGGCGAGGTCCCGTACGGCGTCCGGCATCCGCCAGTCGGTGGCGTGGTGGGCGCGCGAGGGGCCGTCGAACGCCAGCCAGCACCCCGACCCGGCGGCCTGCCGGTGCGTCACGGGGTCCGGGGAGCGGTTGAGGTGACCGAGGATCACCCGGTGCGGCGGCACCGCCAACTCGCCGCACAGCAGCTCCAGTACGTCCAGCGCGCCGGTACCCAGCTCCAGATGGACGGCGATGGGCGCCCCGGTCGCGTGGTGCGCCTCGGCCGCCGCCGACATGGTCCACCGCGCGTGCGCATCGAGTGCGTGGAAGCCGCCCGCCACCTTGATCAGTCCGGCACGGACGCCCGACGTCCCGATCCCCCGGGTCAGTTCGGCGACGAAGACCTCCGCGGCCCGGCCCCGCAGCGCGGTGAGCGTGCTGTCGTCGTAGTGGACGTCCTGGTGCAGTCCCGTCGCCGCCACCACGTGCACACCGGTCTCCCGGGACAGGCCCGGCAAATCGGCGGCCCGCCGGCCCAGTCCGTACGGCGTCCACTGCACCACCGCGCCGCCGCCCCGCTCCCGGAACGCGACCAGCTCCGCCCGCGCCGCCGACACGTCGTTCAGTTCCTCGCCGGGCAGCCGGGGACTGGCGAAGAACAGGTGGTCGTGGGCGTCGCACACCCCCAACTTCGCGCGGGGCACGTCCCCCAGGACCGTGCGGACGGCGCTCACCACTGGCGTCCCCCCGGCAGCAGGCCCCGCCCGGGCTCGGACAGGTGCAGCACCTGGAAGACCTCGCCCTCCACGACGTCCGGCGCGTCGTCCGCGTGCAGCGAGAAGTGCACCAGCTCCCAGCGCCCGGTGTCCACGACCGCCGCTGCGAGCAGCGCCCCGCCCCCGGCAGCCAGTCGCCCGGTCTCCCGCACGGCGCCCGCCGCCACCTCCGACAGCGGCAGCCCCTCCGGCACGGGCCGCCGCCGCAGGACCGCCGCCCGGGCGGGGGAGGCGGCGCCGCCCTCCTCGTAGGCCAGGCCCGTCCACTGCCGGACCGCGGGCCGGCCGAAGTCGTCGGTGGGTCGCTGGAAGGCGCCTCCCCAGAGGAAGGAGTTCATGCCCTCCACCGTGTGCCACAGGTAGAACGGCGCGTACTGGTTGACCGGAGAGCCGTCCTTCCCGCGCTCGCGGATCAGGTACGCCTTGAGTCCGAGTCCGGGCCAGTCGTCCAGCAGGTGCCCGGTGCGGGCAACGCGCTGCCTGATGACGTCCATCGGGTAGTCGGCGGGCAGCGTGAAGGTGTACTGCATGGCGTGCATCGGATGCCCCCTCAGGCGTGCGGGTCCTCGGGGGCGACGTGGGCGCCCCACTCGGTGGTCGTGCCGTCCCCGGCGGCCTCGACGACCGCGAGGTGGCTCATGAAGGTGCGCGGCCCGGCCCCGTGCCAGTGCCACTCGCCCGGCTCGATCCACACGGTGTCGCCCGCACGGACGGACTCCACCGCACCACCCCTGCGCTGCACGCGGCCCTCGCCCTGGAGGATGTGCAGGACCTGGCCGTGCGGGTGACGGTGCCAGGCGGTGCCCGCGCCCGGCGCGAAGTGGACGTGGAACATACGGAGCCGGGAGGGTGCCGGAGGCGCGGCGATCTCGTCCAGCCAGACGGTGCCGGTGAAGTTCTCGGCCGAGCCCTGCTCGGTTCCGGGGCGCTGTCGGGTGATGTGCACGGGTCGTCGAACTCCTCTACGCGGTGGCGTTCTTGTGGGTCGCGAGCAGCGAGAGCAGCCCTCGGACGCCCGCGTCGAAGGCGGCGGGCGAGCCGGACGCGCGGGCCAGCACGTAGCCGCCCTGGACGGTCGCGACGACCGCCGCCGCGATCTCCTCGCCGTCCAGCGACGGCGCGAACTCGCCCTGGTCCCGGCCCTCCTCGACCAACTGGGCGATCTGCTCGCGCAGCCAGTCGAGCGTCTCGTCCACGGGGGCGCGCAGGGTGCCGTCGGCGATCACGTCCGGATCCATCGTCAGCCGCCCGACCGGGCACCCGCGCAGCACGTCGCGCTCGCGCCGCAGATACGCCTCGATGCGCTCGTAGGGCGTCCCCGGACCGTTGAGCACGGCCCCGGCGGCGGCCCGCATCTCCTGCGCGGTGCGCCGGATCGCGGCGAGCGCGAGGTCGGGCTTGCCCTTGAAGTGGTGGTACATGCTGCCCTGTCCGGCGCCCGCGCGTTCCAGGATCGCCTTGGGGCTGGTGCCCACGTATCCACGCTCCCACAGCAGTTCGCGGGTGGACTCGATCAGTCGCTCCGAGGTGCTCATGCGCTCACTGTACATACTAGTAGTTACAGAGGTCGAGCGGGCGGCGGGGACCGGAGGAAGCAGACGCGGGCCGCCGGAGTACTCCCCGCGTCGTACGCGCACTGCCGCTGGCCGTACGACGACCCGGACCCCCTCCCGGAGCGAGGCTCGGAAGCGACACGAGGGACATCGCGACCGAGGAGTGGGACGACATGGAGACCCTGGCACAGTTCGGCGACGGCGGGCCCGGCCCGTGGATCCTGCTTTTCCCGGTGATCTGGGCACTGGTCATCGGCAGCGGCATCACCCTGCTGCGCCGCACGGTGTGGCGCGGGCGCCGCGGCCCCGGGCGGCCGCGCGCGGTCGAGGACAACTCGCCCATCACGGTGCTCGGCCACCGCTTCGCCTCCGGCGAGATCGACGAGGACGAGTACTGGCGCCGACTGTCCGTGCTGGACGAGCAGTTCGGCCGGACGGGCAAGGGCGGTGCGGCATGACCACGATGCTCGCCCGCCACGCCGCGTCACCGCGTCACCGCGTCACCGCGGCCCGGCGGTTCATGCCGGGACGGTCGCTACGGGTCGCCCTTGCCGGGGCTGTGGCCGGTGCTCGCCAGTCGCGTCACGCCACCCCGCCACCTCGGCCGCGCGGCCCCTGCCGGGCAGACGCGTCATCGGCCAGCCGCACGGGGCCGTCGCCGGTGCCCTCGTCCGCCGTGCCACGCCACCCCCGTCTCGCGGCCCCGGCTGTGAGGTGGGGCGCATTGGCCCAGCGCGTCTCGACGGCACCGGGCCCGGTCAGCCGGCAGGGACCCTCCGGCCCCGCCGTCAGCCCGCACCCGCACCCGGCCCCGCCCGACCCGCCCGTCAGTCCCGGCCGCCCGACCCGCCCGGCCGACGACGCCGTCGGTGAACCCGGCCGCACGGCCCGCGGCAGCGAAGCGTCACCGCCCGGTCAGCCGGCAACGGCCGACCGGGCGGGAGTGGGGTGCGGCCGGGCCAGCTCGACGCCGTGCTGGACGTCCGCGAACGCGGCGGCCGGCACCTCCTCGACCAGGCGCCGCGGCGGGCGGGCCGAGACGGGCGACGCGGTGACGGCCGTCGGCAGCGTGAACCAGACGACCTTGCCGGACTCGCCGTCCGGCCGGGCCCCCCAGCTCTCGCTCATCGCGGCCACCATGGAGAGCCCGCGCCCGCACGTCGCGAGCGGCTCCGCGTCGTCCACCACGGGAAGACGCGGATCGTGGTCGCGCACCGAGACCGTGAGCCGGTCCAGGAGCAGCTCTATCTCCACGGTGCACGTCTTGTCGGGCCGGGCGTGCAGGTGGACGTTGGTCAACAGCTCCGTCACACCGAGCGCGGCCCGGTCGATCAGGGGATCCATATGCCAGTAGCGCAATTGCGCAGATACGATTCTGCGGACCTGGCCGATCCGCGACGGCAGGGCTTGGAGCTCCACCGTGCAGTGTCTGCTTGGGTGACTGATCACGGCTGCGACTCCCCGACATAAGAGGTCCGGAAGAACACGGAGTTCGGATCCAGCAGGGCGCACGCGGCACACCGCCGCCTGCTGTCATGGCGCCGGCGGGCTGGTTCGCAGCGTTATCGCCGGTAAACCCAGAGTGACGTGAGATCAGAGTGACGCAAGGGGTGGGGCACCGCAAGTTACGGCCATCTCAACCGCGGTTCCCCGCCGCCCTGCGCACCGCCTCGATGAAACGCCGCGCCGCGGGCGGGCCCGGCTCACCCGGAGCGGGGTCGCGCTCACCGAGCCTCAGCAGGTACCGCTTGCCGTTGAGGTCGGCGAGTGCCCGGCCCTCCGGCGCGAACCAGGGCCGGGAAGCACGCACCGCCTGCACCGGCGCACTGTCGATCTCGCTGCCGTAGCTGGTGAGCAGCTCCACTCTGCCACCGCTGATCCGGACCGTGCCGGCCCGGGTGAGTGAGCGCAGCCGCTTGCCGATCCGCACCCCCGTCGCCCTGAACTCCGGCTCAGCCATGCCGTCGCCCCCTCGTGCGCGTCGGTCGCCGTACCGTGCACCTCGGTGCATCCGGTACCGGCTCGTTTCGTGCTCCAGTGTGCGCCCGCGCGACGGGACCCCGGTCCCGCCCGCTGGCAGTCTGCCCGCACCACGCGTGGAGCACCAGTGCACGCCGCCCCCTTTCCCGAGGCGACCGGAGCACTCGCGCGAATGCGCCCCCATCGGGAGCGGCATCCCGACCCAGGGGTGCCTTTGGGGCCCCCAAAGAGGTGTTTATGCAGGTGAGAAGCGTGTGCAAGGCGCCTATGATCGAGGCGCCGGCCGCGCCGAGCACCGTCGGCGCGCAGCGTAAGGAGCCCCCAGGTGAGCACCCCCCAGCAGACCAGCACCGGCGCCACTCTCGACGTCGACCACAGCGACAGCGCGTACCGCACCTGGCTGAAAGAAGCCGTCCGAAAGGTCCAGGCCGACGCCAACCGCTCGGCCGACACCCACCTGCTCCTGTTCCCGCTGCCCGAGCGCTGGGGCATCGACCTGTACCTCAAGGACGAGTCGACCCACCCCACCGGCAGCCTCAAGCACCGGCTCGCCCGCTCGCTCTTCCTCTACGGCCTGTGCAACGGCTGGATCCGGCCCGACCGCCCGGTCATCGAGGCGTCCAGCGGCTCGACGGCCGTCTCCGAGGCCTACTTCGCCAAGCTGATCGGTGTGCCCTTCATCGCGGTCATGCCGCGCACGACGAGCGCCGAGAAGATCCGCCTGATCGAGTTCCACGGCGGACGGTGCCACTTCGTGGACGACTCCCGCCGGATGTACGAGGAGTCCGCCCGCCTCGCGGCGGAGACCGGCGGCCACTACATGGACCAGTTCACCTACGCCGAACGCGCCACGGACTGGCGCGGCAACAACAACATCGCCGAGTCGATCTTCCGCCAGCTGCGGCTGGAACGGTTCCCCGAGCCGGCGTGGATCGTCGCCACGGCCGGCACCGGCGGCACCTCGGCGACCCTCGCGCGCTATGTGCACTACATGCAGTACGACACCCGCATCTGCGTCGCCGACCCGGAGAACTCCTGCTTCTTCGAGGGCTGGACCACCGGCGATCCGGACGTCACCTGCGACTGCGGCTCCCGGATCGAGGGCATCGGCCGGCCCCGGATGGAGCCGAGCTTCGTACCCGGGGCGATCGACCGCATGATGAAGGTGCCGGACGCGGCGAGCGTCGCCGCGGTGCGGGCCCTGGAACAGGCCATCGGCCGCAAGGCGGGCGGCTCGACCGGCACCGGGCTGTGGAGCGCGTTGAAGATCGTCGCCGAGATGGTGGCCGAGGGGCGCCGGGGAAGCGTGGTGACGCTGCTGTGCGACCCCGGGGACCGGTACCTCGACAAGTACTACTCGGACGCGTGGCTCGCCGGACAGGGCCTCGACATCGGACCGTACACGGCGGCGATCGAGTCACTGCTGCGCACGGGTACCTGGCCGAACTGACCCCCGGCCGCCGGGGCACGGGCCCGGACCACCCGCCGCCGGCCATGTGCCGCACTCGCCCACGGGTTGTTCGCTACGCAGGAGCGAGCCGTCGGTCCAGGGACGTGACCGCGTCCCGGAAGGCCCGCCCCAGCCCGAGGCGCGCGCGGCCCAGTACGAAGCGGAACGGCGCCGTACCGTCCGCGGCGAACGTCCACTGCACGCGCGTACCGCTGCCGGCCGGCGCCAGCCGCCACTCCTCGACCATGGCCCGGGCGCCCGGCGCGTTGGTGACGTCGATGCGGTAGGCGTACACTTCGGGCCGGTCCGCCGCCAGCACCGTCTCCACGAAACGCGTACCGCCCTTGAGCCGGATCTCGCGCCCCGCCCCCTCGCCGATGGGCCGGGCGAGCGTCACCGCCGAGAACCACGCGGTCCATCCCGGAACGTCCTCGGCGAGCGCGCGGAAGACCGCCTCCGGCGCGGCGGAGATCTCGCGCGCGAAGACCAGGCGCACCGGAGCCGTCTCGACGAAGTCGAGACCCACCGGACGCAGACGGCGAGCCATGGGCGCAACCCCCTTGTTCGAAACCGCGGATGCGGGCGGTCGGTCGGGTGGCGCCACCCTAGCCGGGGGTACGTCCGGTGTCAGCGGGGCGTGAATCGGTCCCCGGCGACCACTGCGGTCAGTCGGCCGTGTCCGGCTCGCCCGCCACGACCACCCGCAGGTGCTCCGCGATCTCCGTGCGGGCGTCCACCGGCAGGTCGGCGTCGGTCACCAGCGTGTCCACCTGCTCCAGCGCCGCGAACGAACTCAGGCCCACCACACCCCACTTGGTGTGGTCCGCGACCACCACCACCCGCCGCGCCGACTGCACCAGCCGCCGGTTGGTCTCGGCCTCCGCGAGGTTCGGCGTCGACAGGCCGGCCTCGGCCGATATCCCGTGCACGCCGAGGAACAGCACGTCGAAGTGGAGCGCCGCGATCGCCCGGTCGGCGACCGGCCCCACCAGCGAGTCGGACGGCGTGCGCACCCCGCCCGTCAGCACCACGGTGGCCGCGCCCTGCCGGGCCCCCGACGTGCGCTGCGCCACGTGGAACACGTCCGCCACCCGCACCGAGTTGGTGACCACCGTCAGATCCGGCACGTCCACCAGCCGGTGCGCCAGCGCATACGTCGTCGTACCGCCCGACAGGGCGATGGCGGCGCCCGGCGCGACCAGTTCCGCCGCGGCCCGCGCGATGTCCTCCTTGGCGGTGGGCTCCAGGCCCGACTTCGCCTCGAACCCGGGCTCGTGCGTGCTCGCCTCGACCACCGGGACGGCACCGCCGTGCACCTTCTCCAGCACGCCCTGCCGGGCCAGCGCGTCGAGATCGCGGCGGACCGTCATGTCCGACACACCGAGCTTGCGGGTCAGCTCGTTGACCCGGACACCGCCCCGGCGGCGTACCTCGTCGAGGATCAGGGCGCGGCGCTGCTCCGCGAGGAGGTTCGAGTTCTCACTCACGTACGCTCCGGTCCTTTCGCCGCAAATCCGTCCGACACGGTCGGCGCACCCCTGCGACGAGGAGTTCTCCCCGCTCCGGTGCGCGGACGTCCCATCCTCGCACGCCCCGCCACGGCCCGCGTCACCGCCTGCCCGTCGCGCACATGTCATCCGCGCACCACGTCGGCGTCACCGGTCACACGGTTCGGGGAGATTCCGTGCCGAGGGGTGTGCCCCGGCCCCGCAGCGGAGATCCTGGTGCCCGCACGGACACAGCCGACGGGGCGTCACGGGGGAGCAGCAACAGTGGAACAGGCGCAGGAAAGACCGGAACGACAGGAAGGGCAGGAAGGGCAGGAAAGAGCCGGGACGGCCCTGGAACTCCTCGTACACGGAGTGGGCGGCACCACACCCGCCGACATGCTGGGCGACCCGCGGACCACGCGGATCACCGGCGACGACATCGCTGCCGTCTTCCGTCGCACCGAGGACGCCGACGCCGAGGCACGGCCCGAGGACTACCGGGGCCGGCCGGTGCCCGAGGCCTACGTCTGGTGCAACCTCACCTCCGGCAACGGCACCCGCGCCCTGTGGCTGCTGCTCCTGCCGTTCATGGTGGTCAACCTCGCCCACTGGATGCGGCCCTCCACGCACGGCCGGATCCGGACGGTCCGCCTCTACGGGGTGCTGGTCCGGCTCGCGGGACTGACCCTGACGGTCCTGCTGGTCGCCGCGGCGTGCGAGGTGGCGATCGACCTCGTGGCCTGGCAGTGCGCGGGCACACACGCGTGCGCCGAGCGGCACTCCTGGCTGGGCTTCCTGTCGCCGGTCATGTCGGACGACGGCTGGTGGAGCCCGCCCGGCCGCAGAATCGCCCTCGCGGCCGTGGTGCCCGCCGTGCTCACCGGCCTGCTGTGGTACCTCTCGCTGCGCACCTGGCGGGCGTACGAGTCCCAGCAGCCGATGGACCGCACCCTCGAGCCCGAGGAGGACCCCGGCCGTACCGCCCTGGGCCGGCCCGGATTCTGGTACGGGCGCCGTCTGGTGGCCCGGCTGCGCGCCGCGCACACCGCCGCCGCCCTGCTGACGGTCGCCGCGGCGGTCGGGGCACCGGCGGCCCGCTTCGACCGCCGCCGGGGCGGGCCCGCGCTGCTCGACGTGCTGGGATGGGCCCTGGTGGCGGCGCTGGTCGCCGGCGCGGCCGCCGTGGTCGTGGTGGTCTGCCGCCGGGGCCGCAGCGAGAACCGCCTCGACCGGACGCTCGACGAGCACCTCGTACGGCGCCTGCCGCTCGCCGCCCTCGTCCTGTTCGGCCTCGCCCTGCTGTACGGCGGCTGGGCCCGCCCGGAGTGGACGTCGGCCGGCCGGCTGCCGGGGGACATGACCTTCGGCGGCATCGCCCTCGTGCAGGGGCTGCTGGTGATCGCCCTCGCCGTGGTCGCCCATGTGCTCCACCGGAGCCTCCCCGACGCCCGCGCCGCGGTCCGCGGCCTCGGCGGACCCGCCGTCGCCATGCTGGCCTGCGCGCTGGGCGGCGTGATGTCCGGCGGCGTCGCCCAGCGCGTGTCGGACTGGCTGGACGGCACCGGCGCGTCCATCGACGGCCCGCCCGTCCTGCTGACCTGGCAGGCGTCCGTCATCCCGCCGCTGCTCGTCGTCGTACTGCTGCTCGTCGCCGCGCTCGCCCGGCACACCTGGCGCCTCGCCCGCGCCGAACGGACCGCCGTGGAGGGCGACCACCCCGGGGAGGCCGGGGACCCGGGACGCACCCGGCGCATCGCGTTCACCCGCGCCATGGCCACCCTCACCGACCGGGCTCCGCTCCTCGTCGCGATCGTCGCCGCCACGACCCTGCTGCTGGGCGCCGGAGCGCTGGTGGGCGCCCTGACGACCGACCGGGCGCCCGCCGACGCCGCACGCGGGACGTACGCCTTCGTGCACGGCGCGGCGCAGACCGCGCAGGCGCTGGGCTCCTGGCTCATCGGCCTCGGCTTCATACTGTTCGTCACCTGGGGCAGGCGCGCCTACAAGGACGCCTCCGCGCGGCGCACCATCGGCATTCTCTGGGACGTCGGCACCTTCTGGCCGCGCGCCGCCCACCCCTTCGCACCACCCTGCTACGCCGAGCGCGCGGTGCCCGACCTGACCTGGCGGATGGCGACCTGGACCCGTGCCACGGGCGGCCGACTGGTCATCTCCGGGCACTCGCAGGGCAGCGTCCTCGCCGCCGCCGCGGCCTGGCAGCTGCAGCCGTCCGCCCGCAAACGGGTCGCGCTGCTCACCTACGGCTCCCCGCTGGAGCGGCTGTACGGCCGCTGGTTCCCGGCCCACTTCGGACCGGACGCACTCGCCGCGCTGCACGAGGAGGTCGACTGCTGGCGCAACCTGTACCGCCGCACCGATCCCATCGGCGGCCCGATGCGGCTGCCCGGCGACTGCGGCCCCGCGGTGGACCGCGCACCCCTCAAGGACCCGCTGACGTACGGCCGCACCGAACGGCACCCGCTGCCCGCGCCGATCCTGGGCCACTCCGACTACCAGGCCGACCCGGCCTTCGCCGAGGAACGGCAGCGCCTGCTGGCCCGGCTCCGCCCGGAGGTACCGGCGCCCCGCCACACCGGCCGGCCGGATCCCGTACCGGCGGCGGACGGTGGCCCCGAAGACTGCTAGGCCCTGGACCCGGGCGTACTGCCGGGCTCCCGCAGCGGCCCCGTCGGGCGCCCCTACGGCAGCTCCGGCAGGTCCTCGGCGTACAGCAGGGTGAGGTCGTCCGTGCTGGGGTCGGGCAGCTGGGCGACCCGGCTCGCGTGCCGTTCCACCATGGCCTCGAAGGTCTGCCGGGCGGTGCGGCCGTTGCCGAAGGCCGGGCCCTTGGGGATCGCGGTGAAGTACTTCGTCAACGCCTCGGCCGCGCCCGGTGCCAGCCGGTACTCGTGCTCGTCGGCCTGCTGCTCCACGATCCGCAGCAACTCCTCGGGCCCGTAGTCACCGAAGGTGATCGTCCGTGAGAAGCGGGACGCCACACCGGGGTTGACGGACAGGAAGCGCTCCATCTCCGCCGTGTAGCCGGCGACGATCACCACCACCGCGTCGCGCTGGTCCTCCATCAGCTTCACCAGCGTGTCGATGGCCTCCTTGCCGAAGTCCCGGCCCGCGTCCTCCGGGGACAGCGCGTAGGCCTCGTCGATGAACAGCACGCCGCCGTGCGCCCGTTGGAACGCCTCCTGGGTGCGGATCGCCGTGGACCCGATGTGCTCGCCGACCAGGTCCACCCGGGACACCTCGACCAGATGCCCCTTGTCCAGCACACCGAGAGAGGCCAGGATCTCGCCGTAGAGCCGGGCGACCGTCGTCTTGCCGGTGCCGGGCGAGCCGGTGAAGACCAGGTGCCGTTTGACCGACGCGGCCTTCAGGCCCGCCTGCTGCCGCCGCCGGCCCACCTCGATCATGTCGGTCAGCGCCCGCACCTCGCGCTTGACGCTGTCCAGGCCGACCAGCGCGTCCAGCTCACCCAGGACGGCCTTCGAGGTCCGCGCCGGCTCCGGTGGGGTGACGCCCGTGAGCAGGGGCTCCTGCTCGGTGCTGCGCTGCCCGGGGATCGAGCCCAGCAGGCCGGGGGACTGGCTCACCGTCTGCACGACCGGCTCCGGTGCGGCCGGCGGCGTCAGACCGCCGCTCTCGTCGCTGGTGCAGTCCTCCACGAGCGGGCCGGCGTCGTGGGCCGTCCCCGGACCGCCGTCCGCGAACTCGTAACCGCCGCGCGCGCACCGCTCCGTGCGGCACTTGCGCAGCGTCGTACGGCAGCCGTCGATCACGTGGAAGCCGTAGCCGGCGCTGCCGGTCACCCGGCAGTTCAGGAAGCTGCCGCGCCCTCCGGCCGACACGTACACCCCCGCCTCCGAGGGCGAGTCGACCGTGCAGCGCTCGATGGTGGGATCGGCGCCCTTGGTGACGATCACACCGGTGCGATTGCCGTCCAGGGTGCAGTTGTTCAGGGTGCCGCCACTGCCGTGGTCGCGGAACCACGCGCCGGTGGCCGCGTCCCGGATGCGGCAGTCGTCGAGCTGCGCGGTGGCGCCGTCGCTCACCGACACGGCGGTGTTGCGCACCTGGGACAGGTCGCTGTCGACGACGTCCGCGCGCGAACCGCGGTCCAGCACGAACAGCGCGTCCGGTACGTCGTGCACCCAGCAGGAGTCGAGCACCGCGGTGGCGCCGTCGCTGACCCAGACCGCCGGATAGTCGCCCGTGCTGTCGAAGATCTCGCACTGGTTGGCGTCCACCCGCGTGCCCGGGTCCCACACCGACAGGCCGTTGCGCCCGAACTGCCGCACGGAGGTGCGGGTCAGGGTGAGCACGGAGCGGGAGCGCAGGTCGACCGCGTTCTCCGGGATGTCGTGGATACGGCAGTCGGCGAGCGTGAGCACCGCGTCGGTGTCGAGGGTGACGCCGTCGGCGGTGGTGCGGTGCACATCGCAGTCGGTCAGGTGGGCGGTGGCCCGGCCGGTGACCTGCACGCCGCTGCCCCGCACCTCGTAGACCTCGCAGCCCACGGCCTCCAGGGCGGAACCCTCGCCCGTCGCCGTCAGGCCGGAACCCGCGGCGTGATGGATCCGGCAGCGCTCCAGCCGGGGATGCCCGCCGGAGCGCACCGCGACGCCCGCCTGGCCGGCCGAGACGACCTCGCACTCCTCGAACACGCCGCCCCCGCCGTCCAGGACGGCGATGCCGACACCCGCCGGGTTGTCGACGGTGCAGCGCCGCACCGTGGGGCGCGCGCTCCCGCGCACCTCTATCCCGGACGCGGAACGCGCGACCACCCGCAGGTCCAGCAGCTCCGGCGTGCCCTCCTCGACGAGCACCGCCGGCGCCGCCGCGTCCTGGCCCTCCACATGCAGGTCCTGGACCACCGCCGAGGCACGCACCACGAGCGGGACCCCGTCGACGGGCGCGATCCGCACGGAACCCTGGGCGCCCTCGGGGCCGCGCAGCGTCACCGCCCGCTGGACGACGAGGTTCTCCCGGTAGGTACCGGGGGCGACGGTGAGGACGTCACCGTCCGTCGCGGCCTCCAGGGCGGCGGCGAGCGATGCGTACTCACCCGTGCGGCGCCGCCACCGCGAGGTGCCGGTGTGCGTCACCTGGACCGTGCCCTGTGCCATGGCGTTGCTGTGCCCCCACCTCGTCGTACGCGGGTCGTCGCCGATTTGGTTCGGCCGGTCCACCGTAGCGTGCGCGCAGGTGGTGAGTTGACCGGAGGCGGAAGCCCGTCAGCTGCCCGCTCCCGTCCTGCCCCAGTCCGGGCCCGCCCGGTCCCACTCCTGTTCCAGGCGGGCGTACCGGCGGCGGACCATGCGCCACACGGCGATCCGGCGGCCGGCCTCGATCAGGGCCGCGGCCGACAGCGCGGCGCCCGACCCGGCGAGCACGGCGTGCGTCGTCGCGGTCGCCGAGTCCAGCGGGCGGGCCACCAGCCGTCCCTGCCCGTCCGTCCATATCGCGAAGTGGTCGCCGGGGTGCGGATCGTCGAGGCCGGCCGGAACGGAGCCTTCGTGCTCCGAGCCGTCCGGCGCGGTCCAGTCGGCGAGCACACGGCTGCGCAGATCCCCGGCGGTGGCGCTCTCCGGGTCGACACCCAGCGGTGAACGCTCCAGTTCACGCAGGACGGTGGCCGTCACCCGGTGCCGGGCCTCGTGCTGTTCGCGCACCGACCGCTCCAGGGCGTCCTGCGCCGCGCCGCCCACGAGGACGCCTGCCAGGGGCGCCACGGAGAGGATCAGCAGCAGGGCCGCCAGGGCCACCCATGCCTCGGCCAGGTCGGTCGGACGGCACAGCGGATTGTGCCGCCAGCGCCAGAGTCCCTTGATCGCCCGCACGGCCCGCACCCCCTTCCCGCTCCGGACCACCCCCGGCCGAGCCGTCGCCTCTCCTCAACGGCTCATGTCTCATGAACGTCTCATGAAGCCCAACGCCCGGGCCGCGGACCGGGTTCCCGGGAACGTGCCGCGGGAGAGGCACGTCACTCGACGATGCGCACCGGGTCGCCGACACGGATGGTGCCCCGGCCGGCCGGCACCAGGTTCTGTCCGAAGACCAGCTTGCCGTTGCTGCGGCGGTGTTGTCCGAGGCTGTGCAGCGGCTCTCTGCCGCGCTCGGCGGTGATCTGGTCGGTGGTCGTCACCACGCAGCGCCCGCAGGGCTTGGCGACCCGGAAGACCACCTCGCCGACGGCGATGCGCGACCAGCCGTCCTCGGCCCACGCGTCGGTGCCGGAGACCACCAGGTTCGGACGGAAGCGGTTCATCGGCAGCGGGCCCTCGTGCGCGTGCTCGCCCGCGGCGATCAGGGAGTTGAGGGCGTCGAGGGAGGCCGTCGTCGTGAGCAGCAGCGGGAAGCCGTCGGCGAAGGTGACGGTCTCACCCGGCATCGCGTACCGAGG
Organism: Streptomyces sp. NPDC053750; assembly: GCF_044544295.1. Classification (NCBI taxonomy): domain Bacteria; kingdom Bacillati; phylum Actinomycetota; class Actinomycetes; order Kitasatosporales; family Streptomycetaceae; genus Streptomyces; species Streptomyces sp. NPDC053750. The sequence continues at coordinate 222,856 of NZ_JBITXB010000008.1, forward strand.
GTCCACGGGCCTGCGCCTGGCGGGATCGTCGAGGTGCACCAGGCGCACGTCCGCTCCGAGGTAGGCGCTGCACCAGGCGTGCGCGGCATCGCCCTCGGCGGGGAGCGCCTCGACCTTGTCGCGGAAGATCTGCGCCACGACGGTGCCCCCCGAGCGCGGCACCGGCACCGTCAGCGGCTCCCGGCCGGGTGCGGACAGCCGGATGCCGCCGCCGGGCAGGAGCTCGGCGGCGGCCAGGGCGAGGCTCGGCTGCTGGCGTTGCGTGACGACCTTTCCCCCGTCGTCGATCAGCATCCAGCGGCGGTCTCCGGACAGGCCCCAGGGCTCCACCACGGCTTCTGGCAGCGGCAGACTCCGGAAGGCCTTGACCGGATGGACGTGGATCGACTGCAGTCGCGCATTCCCCATGAGGCCATCGTGCCAGGTGGCACCGACAACCCGGGGGACGGCTCAGTAGCCGCGGTACTGCTGCTGGTTGTACGGGTCCTGATACGGAGCCGGGGCGGGCCGGGGAGCCGCGGGGCGCATCGCCTCGTACCCCGCGGGGCCGGGCGCGGCCGGGCGGGGCTGCTGCGGCTGCTGGGGGCCGGGGTACCCGCGCGGCGCGGTCGCCTGGTGCGGGATGTACGCGGCGGGGGCCTGCTGCAGCGGGGCGGGCTGCGGCACCTGCTGCGGGTAGCCGTAGGACGGCTGGGAGGGGGCCGCCGGGAGGGCGGGCAGAGCCGACGGGAGCGCGGGCAGGTGGCTGCCCGGCGCGTCGTACGCGGCGGGGACCCGGATCGGGGCGATCTGCGGGGTGCCCCGCTCGGCCACGAGCGAGTCGTAGATCGGAGTGTCCGGGAAGGAGGCGGAGTAGTAGCCGCCGCCATAAGTGGAGCGGGGGGAGGTCATGGCCATAAGTTAAGCCCACGATGTGCTGGTTGGGGAGACCGACAAGAGGGTTGTTTTCCGTGTCCGCGGTGACCTGGGATCACCAATCCGAGCGAACTTCGCAAAATGGGGCGCCACGCCATACGTTTTTGAGGTAAAGGCCGAGTTCCGGGCGGGTTACCGGCGGTTGGCCGGACGTCCGGCAGAACTCCTCGCGAGGGACGGGCGGCCGGAGGAATAGGTTGGGCCCGGAAAACTCGACGATCGGCCGGGACGCGGCCCGGCTCGGCGACACGTGATGGGGGCGGACATGTCCATGTCGAAAGGTTCGAACACCCCGGTGCCGACGACGGCGCTGCGGGTGGAACTGGGCTGGCGATCCGGCCCCGGCGTACCCGACGCCGACGCCTCGGCGCTGCTGCTGAGGGGCGGGAAGGTCCGTTCCGACGCGGACTTCGTCTTCTACAACCAGGCGTCGCACTCCTCCGGGGCGGTCCGCCACGAGGGCAAACGGGACGCCGGCGGTCGGGTGACCGACAGCCTGCTCGTCGACCTCGCGCGCGTGGAGCCCGCGATCGAGACCGTGATCGTCGCCGCCTCCTCCGACGGCGGGGCGTTCGGCCAGGTCCCGGACCTGTACATCGAGGTCCGTGACGCCGCGCGGAACGCCGTGGTGGCTCGCTTCGACAATCCGGGCGCGACCGTCGAAACGGCCTTCGTGCTCGGCGAGTTCTACCGGCGCCAGGGCGCCTGGAAGTTCCGCGCCGTCGGCCAGGGCTACGACAGCGGGCTGGAGGGCCTGGCGACCGACTACGGCATCACGGTGGACGAACCGCAGCAGGCGCCCCCGGCAGCCCCGCCCGCACCCGCGCCCACCATGCCGCCACCGGCCCCCGCGCCCGCCGTGCCGCCACCGGCCCCCGCGCCCGCCGTGCCGTCGCCGGCCCCCGCGCCCGCCGTGCCGCCCCCGGCCCCGCCCGTGACCCGGCCGGCCGCCGCCCCGCCGCCCCCGTCGGCGGCGCCCCCTGCCGAGCCGGTCCGCCTGACCAAGGTCACGCTCACCAAGGCGGCGCCCTCCGTCTCGCTGACCAAGCAGGGCGGCACCTCCGGCATCCTGCGCGTGAACCTCAACTGGCAGGTGCGCAAGCAGTTCTCCGGCTGGGCGCGCAAGCTGGGCCGCCCGGTCGCCATGCACGACGACCTCGACCTCGACCTGTGCTGCCTGTTCGAACTCTCCGACGGCAGCAAGGGCGTCGTCCAGGCCCTCGGCAACGCCTTCGGGTCCCTGCACCAGCCGCCGTTCATCCACCTCGACGGCGACGACCGCACCGGCGCCGTGGCGACCGGTGAGAACCTCACCGTCAACCTCGACCACCAGCGGTACTTCCGGCGCATCCTCGTCTTCGTGACCATCTACGAAGGGGCGCGCTCCTTCGCCGACCTGCACGCCACCGTCACCCTCCAGCCGCAGTACGGCGCCCCGGTCGACTTCTCGCTCGACGAGTGCACGGTTCCTTCCACGGTGTGCGCCCTCGCGCTGATCACCAACACCGGAGACGACCTCGTCGTCCAGCGTGAGGCCCGTTACCTGGTGCCCGAGCGCGGCGTGAGCCCTCAGCGCACGGTCGACCGCGCCTACGGATGGGGCATGAACTGGACGCCCGGCCGGAAGTGAACCGGCACCGGGTGGGCGCTCAGCCCTCGTCGGGCACGGCGTCCGGACGGGCGTAGGTGCGGCCCTTCCAGGCCGCACCGCGCCCCCGGTAGTGCTGCACCGCGGAGTCGACCGTCATCAGCAGGTACAGAAACGCGGTGAACGGCAGCAGCGGAGCGAGCCACAGCGGCTGCCGGTAGTAGCGCAGCATCGGCATGTACGTCCCTGCCATCACCAGCCAAGCGGCGCCGCCGAGGAGCGTCGTCGCCGTACTCCCCGTCGCCGCGCCCACGACGGCCGCCACCGGCGGCACCAGGTACACCAGCGCCAGGCCGACGACCGTCCCGGCGAGCACCAGGGGGTTGTGCCGCAGTTGCGCGTACGCGCTGCGCGAGACCATCCGCCACAGGTCACGCAGCCGCGGATACGGACGCACACTGTCCACCCGGTCGGCCAGCCCCAGCCAGATGCGGCCACCGCCGCCCTTGACCGCCCGGGCGAGGGCCACGTCGTCGATGACCGCGTGCCGGATGGCGTCCGGGATCCGCGCGCGCTCGGCGGCGTCCGTGCGCAGCAGCACACAGCCGCCCGCCGCTGCCGCCGTCCGCGGCCCCGTCCTTGCGGCAGGGTCCCTGCCGATCCACCGGAACGGGTACAGCTGCGCGAAGAAGTAGACGAAGGCCGGCACCACGAGTCGCTCCCACATGCTCGCCACCCGCAACCGGGCCATCTGGGAGACGGCGTCGAAACCGCCGGCGCGGGCCGCCGACACCAGCCGGCGCAGGCTGTCCGGCGCGTGGGCGATGTCGGCGTCCGTCAGCAGCAGGTACTCGGGTCCACGCGTGCGTGCCAGGTCGATGCCGTGCCGCACCGCCCAGAGCTTGCCCGTCCAGCCGGCGGGCGGCTCCCCGGGCGAGGCCACGGTGAGCGACAGTCCCTCCTGCCGCCGGGCCAGCTCGCACGCCAGCTTCCCCGTGCCGTCGGTGCTGCCGTCGTCGATCAGGAAGACCTCCGCCCGCCCCGGGTACTCCTGGGCGAGCAGCGACGGCAGGCTCGCGGGCAGCACCGCCGCCTCGTCGCGCGCCGGGACGACGACGCAGACGGACGGCCAGGTGTCCGGTTCCGCTTCGGGCGGCAGCCTGACGTCCGTACGCCAGAAGAAGCCCCGCGCGAGCAGGAGCCACAGCCAGGCGGCGAGCGACAGGGCGGAGACGGCGGTCACGGTGGTCGTGGCAGTCACAGCGGACACGTCGGTCATGGCAGTCACGGCGGGAGTCCACGCTTCGGCGCTCACGTGCGCAGTCTGCCCCACGGCAAGGGCCCGCAGCGGCCCATCGTCTATGGTTGCCGGGTGAAGATCGCGCTCATGGACTCCGGAATCGGTCTGCTGGCGGCCACCACCGCGGTACGGCGCCTGCGACCGGACGCCGATCTCATCCTGTCCCTGGACCCCGACGGCATGCCCTGGGGTCCGCGCACGCCCGAGGACCTGACCGGGCGGGCCGTCGCCGTCGCCGAGGCCGCCGCGGCCCATCGGCCGGACGCCCTGATCGTCGGCTGCAACACCGCCACCGTGCACGCGCTGCCCACGCTGCGCGCCCGGCTCGAGCCCGGCCTGCCGGTCATCGGCACGGTCCCGGCGATCAAGCCCGCCGCGGCCGGCGGGGGACCGGTGGCCATCTGGGCGACGCCCGCCACCACCGGCAGCCCCTACCAGCGCAACCTCATCGAAGAGTTCGCCGGCGGTGCGGCCGTCACCGAGGTGCCGTGCCACGGACTGGCCGAGGCCGTCGAGCACGCGGACGAGACCGCGATCGCCGAGGCCCTCGCCGCCGCGGCCGCCCTGACGCCCGCGGACGTAACGACCGTCGTCATGGGCTGCACCCATTACGAACTCGTCGCCGAGCGCATCCGGACCGCCGTGCAGCGGCCCGGCGGCCCGCGCCTCGTCCTGCACGGGTCCGCCGGCGCGGTCGCCGCGCAGGCGCTGCGCCGGATCGGTGCCCGGCCCGACCCCGGGGCCCCGGCCGTGGGCACCCTCACGGTGCTGCTGAGCGGACGCGAGGGCGCGCTGCCCGCACCCGCGCTGGCCTACGACGAGGGTCTGCTCCTGCGCGCGGTGACGCCCGCCCGCTGACCGGCGGGCACGCCCGGTCGGCCCACTCACGCAGCGCGACGAGGTACCCGCGCAGCGAAACGTGAGTAACCTCTTGTCCATGAGGCATCGCCACGGCGAGACCACCCCCCGGCCCGAGGTGTGGACCGGACGTGCCACCAACCGGGTCCAATGGTTCCTGGCGCTCATCGGCGTCGCCTGCATGGCGCTCGGCATCACGCTGGCCGTCGACTCCGCCTGGGAGTCCGGCGTCGCCCCGCTGGCCATGGCGGTCGTCGGCTGCATCGCGGCGGGGCTGCTGGTGCTCTTCGGCACGCTGGCGTTCGTGCACGTCGCGCTCAGAGTCGACGAGGACTGCCTCGAGGTGCGCTGCGGCCACATCGGCGTGCCGCGTCGCCGCATCCCTCTCTCCCACGTCGCCGGCGCCGAGTTCGCCCCGCACGTCACTCCGCGTCACTGGGGCGGCTGGGGCTACCGCTGGCGGCCGGAGAAGGGCACCGCGGTCGTCGTGCGGCGCGGGGAGGGCGTGATCCTCCGGCTGTGGGACGGCCACACCTTCACGATCACCGTCGACGACGCGGAGGCGGCCGTCCAGGTCATCAAGGACCGGCTGCGGCCCAAGGCACCCGGTCCTGCGCGCTGAGTGCGCCCCCGGCCCGTCGGGTGACTGAGCCTTGGCCCCCGGCGTCCCCGGGCCGCGCTGTCGGCCCCGTGGTGACCCGCCGTACACTCCGGGGGGTGACAGCCACCGCAACCTCCGTCGGCGAGCCGGACCGGACGAAGCCGCAGACCACGCCCCCTACGCGCGGCACCGCGCGGCTCCTGCGTCTCCTCCCGGCCGCCGCGGCCGCGCTCTCCGGAGTGCTGCTCTACGTCAGCTTCCCGCCGCGCACCCTGTGGTGGCTGGCCCTGCCCGCCTTCGGCGTCCTCGGCTGGGCGCTGCGCGACCGTGGCTGGAAGGCGGGCCTCGGCCTCGGCTATCTCTTCGGGCTCGGCTTCCTGCTGCCGCTGCTGGTGTGGACCGGTGTGGAGGTCGGCCCCGGCCCCTGGCTCGCCCTGGCGGCGATCGAGGCGATCTTCGTGGCGTTGGTCGGCGCGGGCGTCGCCGCGGTGTCGAAGCTGCCGGCCTGGCCGGTGTGGGCGGCGGCGCTGTGGACCGCCTCGGAGGCGGCACGCGCGCGTGTGCCCTTCGAGGGCTTCCCCTGGGGCAAGGTCGCGTTCGGACAGGCGGACGGTGTGTTCCTGCCGCTCGCGGCGGTCGGCGGTACACCGGTCCTCGGCTTCGCGGTCGTCCTGTGCGGCTTCGGCCTCTACGAGATCGTGCGCCTGGCCGTCCGGGCACGCCGCACCGGAGAGGTGCGGCGGAGCGCGGCGGCGGTGGCGCTCCTCAGTGTGGCCGTGCCCGTCGTCGGCGCCGTGGCCGCCCGGCCGCTGGTCAGCGACGAGGCGGAGGACGGCACCGCGACCGTCGCCGTGATCCAGGGCAATGTGCCGCGCGCCGGCCTCGGCTTCAACGCCCAGCGGCGGGCCGTACTGGACTACCACGCGCGTGAGACGGAACGTCTGGCCGCCGAGGTGAAGGCCGGCAAGGTCGACCAGCCGGACTTCGTGCTCTGGCCGGAGAACTCCTCGGACATCGACCCCTTCGCCAACGCCGACGCCCGCCTCGTCATCGACCGGGCCGCCAAGGCCATCGGCGCGCCCGTCTCGGTCGGCGGCGTCGTGGAACGCGACGGCCAGCTGCTCAACGAGCAGATCCTGTGGGACCCGGTCGAGGGACCCGTCGACACCTACGACAAGCGGCAGATCCAGCCGTTCGGCGAGTACCTGCCGCTGCGCTCGCTCATCGGGGCGATCAACGACGAGTGGACCTCCATGGTCAGCCAGGACTTCAGCCGCGGCACCGAACCGGGCGTGTTCACGATGGCCGGCACCAAGGTCGGCCTCGTCACCTGCTACGAGGCCGCCTTCGACTGGGCGGTGCGCTCCGAGGTCACCGACGGCGCCCAAATGATCTCCGTACCCAGCAACAACGCGACCTTCGACCGCAGCGAGATGACCTACCAGCAGCTCGCCATGTCCCGCATCCGCGCGGTCGAGCACAGCCGGACCGTCACCGTGCCGGTGACCAGCGGCGTCAGCGCGATCATCATGCCGGACGGAAGGATCACCCAGAGGACCGGCATGTTCGTGGCGGACTCCCTGGTGCAGGAGGTGCCACTGCGCTCCTCCCGGACGCCCGCCACCCAGCTGGGCGTGGTGCCCGAGATCGCCCTGGTGCTCGTCGCGGCCGGCGGGCTCGGCTGGGCCGTCGGGGCCGGTGTGCGCGGCCGACGCGCCCGCGGTGTGTAGCGGTACGCCCGCCGCACGCCCCACCACGTCGCCGGGTACCGCCCGACCGGCCCGTTAGGGTCGTGCGCATGGCTACTCCCGACTTCATCCGCGACCTGCGCGCCTCGGCCGGACACCAACTGCTCTGGCTCCCCGGAGTCACCGCCGTCGTCTTCGACGACGAGGGGCGGGTGCTGCTGAACCGGCGCTCCGACAACGGACGCTGGTCACTCATCGGCGGCATCCCGGAACCGGGGGAGCAGCCCGCCGCCTGCGCCGTGCGCGAGGTCGAGGAGGAGACGGCCGTACGGTGCTCCGTCGAACGGGTGGTCCTCGTCCAGGCGCTGAACCCGGTCACGTACGACAACGGTGACGTCTGCCAGTACATGGACATCACCTTCCGCTGTCGTGCCGTCGGAGGGGAGGCCCGGGTCAACGACGACGAGTCGCTGGACGTGGGCTGGTTCGCGGTGGACGCACTGCCGGATCTCATGGAGTTCGGGCAGACCAGGGTCAAGCAGGCCCTGTCGGACGCCCCCACATGGTTTGACCCCACTGGTTCCAGCTGAAGTATGGGGCGTGCCCACATGGGGGGCGGGACATGTGCTGCCTAGGGTCGGGACATGACCTCGCCCCGCCTCCTCCCGGCCCCCCACGCCTCCTCGCTCGACCTCGACGGCCGTACCGCCCTCGTCACCGGCGCGGCCGGCGGTATCGGCCGGGCCTGCGCACTGCGACTGGCCGCCGCCGGGGCCAAGGTCAGAGCGGTGGACCGGGACGCCGCCGGACTGGAGGCGCTCGCCGAGAGCGGCGGCAACCTCCCGGGCAGCGTCGAGCCGCACGTCCTGGACCTGACCGACCTGGACGCCGCCGAGCTCGCCGCCGCCGGCACCGACGTCCTCGTCAACAACGCCGGGCTGCAGCTGGTGCGGCCGATCGAGGAGTTCCCCCCGGACGTCTTCCACACGGTGCTCACCGTGATGCTGGAGGCCCCCTTCCGCCTCATCCGCGGCGCCCTGCCCCACATGTACGGGCAGGGCTGGGGCCGCATCGTCAACATCTCCTCCGTCCACGGCCTGCGCGCCTCGGCCTACAAGGCGGCCTACGTGTCCGCCAAGCACGGACTGGAGGGACTGTCCAAGACCGCCGCCCTCGAGGGCGCCGCCCACGGCGTCACCTCCAACTGCGTGAACCCCGCCTACGTGCGCACCCCGCTCGTGGAGCAGCAGATCACCGACCAGGCCAGGGCACACGGCATCCCCGAGGAGCAGGTGCTCACCGACGTACTGCTGCGGGACAGCGCCGTGCGGCGGCTCATCGAACCGGAGGAGGTCGCCGAGGCCGTGGCGTACCTGTGCGGTCCGCAGGCGTCCTTCGTCACCGGCACCTCACTCGTCCTGGACGGCGGCTGGACCGCGCACTGAACCCGACGGCGGTCCGCCGGACGGACAGGGCGCCGGCCCCGGCATCCCGGGTTTTCCACAGGGCTGCCGGACCGGCCCTGCGATGGGGAATCCTGTGACCATGTCCCGCGATCACGTGCAGTCCGACGAGCGCCTCGCCCACGATGCCGGAGCGCCGGCCGGCGATGCCGTGGGCCCGTCGCCCACCGCCGTCGAGACGCCGTTCCTGGAGCTGCTGGCCCGGGGCGCCCCGGCCGAGGCCTACGAGCAGCCGGTGCTGCGCGCCCGCGCGGAGTCGGGCCCGGCCGGGCGGATCGACGCGCTCGAACAGGCCAAGCGCCTCGCCCTGCGCGTGCGCTCCGAGCTGGAGGGCAGGCGCCGGCGGGAGGCCGAGCTGTCCGCGCTGTTCGAGACCGCCCACGACCTCGCCGGACTGCGCGACCTGGACGCCGTGCTGCGCGCGATCGTGCAGCGCGCCCGCTCCCTGCTCGGCACCGACGTGGCCTACCTCAGCCTCAACGACCCGGCGCGCGGCGACACGTACATGCGCGTCACCGAGGGCTCGGTCGCGGCCCGCTTCCAGCAGCTGCGGCTGGGCATGGGGGAGGGCCTCGGCGGCCTGGTCGCCCAGACCGCCCGCCCCTACGTCACCGACGACTACTTCAAGGACGCCCGCTTCCAGCACACGCGCACCATCGACGCGGGCGTGCACGACGAGGGCCTCGTCGCCATCCTCGGCGTGCCCCTGATGCTCGGCCACCACGTCATCGGCGTGCTGTTCGCCGCGGACCGGCGCGCCCGCGTCTTCGAACGCGAGCAGATCGCCCTGCTCGGCTCCTTCGCCGCCCTCGCGGCGGCCGCCATCGACACGGCGAACCTGCTCGCCGAGACCCGCTCGGCCCTCGCCGGCCTGGAGCGGGCCAACGAGATCATCCGGGACCGCAGCGCGGCCATCGAGCGCGCCTCCGACGTCCACGACCGGCTCGCCGAACTCGTCCTGCGCGGCGGCGGCGTCCACGACGTGGCCGCCGCCGTCTCCCAGGTCCTGGCCGGCACCGTCGAGTTCACCGAGGCCGTCCGGGCACCGGCGAGCGCCCTGGAGGCCTCCCGGGCCGAGGGGCACGCGGTGCGGCACGAGGACGACTGGATCGCCGCCGTCACCGCCGGCGGCGAACTGCTCGGCGCCCTCGTGCTGCACGGCCACCCCGGGCTCGACCCCGTCGACCAACTCACCCTGGAACGCGCCGCGATGGTCACCTCCCTGCTGCTGCTCGCCCGGCGCTCCGCCGCCGAGGCCGAACAGCGCGTCCGCGGTGAGCTGCTGGACGACCTGCTCGACGCCCGCGACCGCGACCCGCGCCTCCTGCGCGAGCGTGCCGCCCGGCTGCGCGCCGACCTCGACGCCACCCACGTCGTCCTCGCCGCCCGCCTCGACGCCTCCGCGCCCGACGCCGACCAGGAGGCGGACGCGCGCAGGCGCCTGTGGGCCGCGGCCTCCCACCTCGCCGCCACCCGGCACGGCCTGGCCGCCGCCCGGGACGGCGGCACCGTACTGCTGCTGCCCCTCGCCGCCCGGGACGGTGCCACCGACCTGGCCCGCCGCACCGCCCGGGAGCTCGGCACGGCCGTCCACGAGGCCGTCACCGTCGGCGCCTCCGCCCCCGTCGAGGATCTCGCCGCCGGTCCCGAGGCCGTGGCCGGTGCCTACACCGAGGCCAGACGCTGCCTGGACGCCCTGCGTCTGCTGGGCCGCTCCGGGGACGGCGCCGCCGCCGAGGACTTCGGGTTCCTGGGGCTGCTGCTGGCCGGGGACCAGGACGTCTCCGGCTTCGTCGACCGCACCATCGGCGAGGTCATGGCCTACGACCGGCGACGCGGCACCGAACTGCTGCGCACCCTCGACGCGTACTTCGCCTGCGGCATGAGCCCCGCCCGCACCAAGGACGAGCTCCACGTCCACGTGAACACGGTCGCCCAGCGCCTGGAGCGCGTCGGCCGCCTCCTGGGCGAGGACTGGCAGAACCCCGACCGTGCGCTGGAGATACAGCTCGCCCTGAGACTCCGCCGGTTGTCGGCCCCGGCACACGACTGACCCCCGTACGGGACGGGGGTCAGGGCTGCGGCGACGGGGTCAGGCGGTGTGCGCCCGGGTGGCGGGCGAGTCGGCCGGCCCCTCCAGGTCCTCGCCCGTCACCGCGACCTCGGAGAGGTCCCGGTTCCGGGTCTCCTTGGCCACGCCCACGGCGATCAGCGTCAGTACGACCGAGGCGATGACATAGAGGGAGATCGGGGTCGAGCTGTCGTACTCGCTCAGCAGCGCGGTGGCGATCAGCGGCGCGGGCGCACCGGCGGCGACCGAGGCGAACTGGGCGCCGATGGAAGCACCGGAGTAACGCATCCGGGTCGCGAACATCTCGGAGAAGAAGGCCGCCTGGGGCGCGTACATCGCTCCGTGCAGCACCAGTCCCACGGTCACCGCGAGCAGCAGGCTGCCGAAGCCGCCGGTGTCGATCAGCAGGAAGAACGGGAACATCCACAGCCCGACACCGGCCGCGCCCAGCAGATACACGGGACGACGTCCGATCCGGTCCGACAGCGCGCCCCAGGCCGGGATGACCGCGAAGTGCACGGCCGAGGCGATCAGCACCGCGTTGAGCGCGGTCTGCTTGGAGACGTCGGCCGCGGTGGTGGCGTAGACGAGGATGAAGGCGGTGATGACGTAGTAGCTGATGTTCTCCGCCATGCGTGCGCCCATCGCGATCAGCACGTCACGCCAGTGGTGTCGCATCACGGCGACCAGCGGAAGCGGCTCGGCGTCCGCCTTGCGGGACTCGGCCTGCGCCAACGCCTGCTTGAAGACCGGCGATTCGTCGACGGACAGACGAATCCACAGACCGACCATGACCAGTACCCCGGAGAGCAGGAACGGGATCCGCCAGCCCCAGCTGTTGAACGCGGAGTCCGACAGCACGGCCGTCAGCAGCGACAGCACCCCGGTGGCCAGCAGCTGTCCGGCCGGCGCCCCGGTCTGCGGCCACGACGCCCAGAACCCGCGCCGCCGCGCGTCCCCGTGCTCGGACACCAGCAGCACGGCTCCGCCCCACTCACCGCCGAGCGCGAAGCCCTGCACGAGCCGCAGCACGGTCAGCAGCACGGGAGCGGCCGTGCCGATGGTCGCGTGCGTGGGCAGCAGCCCGATCGCGAAGGTCGCCCCGCCCATCATCAACAGGCTCAGCACCAGCAGCTTCTTGCGCCCGAGCCGGTCACCGTAGTGCCCGAACACCAGAGCCCCCAGCGGCCGCGCGGCGAACCCGACGGCGTACGTCAGGAACGACAGCAGCGTGCCGACCAGCGGGTCGGAGTCCGGGAAGAAGAGCTTGTTGAAGACGAGGGCGGCGGCGGAACCGTAGAGGAAGAAGTCGTACCACTCGATGGTGGTGCCGATGAGGGACGCGGCGACGATGCGCTTGAGGTTGCCGGGTGTCGGGGGAGCGGATGCTGCTGAGGCCATGTGCGCCACTTCCTCGTGTGCGGTGGGGACGGGTACGTGTCGGCACACGGTAGGAAGCCGCAGGTCAAGGGCACATGTGGCGGGGCAACATAGTTCGGGGACCGGGTATGCGCGCGGCCACCATGCTTGCTCAGGGACGGGGGGTTCAGGTGCCTGGGAGAGGTCGAAACGAGCGCTGTCCGGGAAGCGTGGTTCGGGGTGATTCGACGGCGCGGTACTGGCTCCCGTGCTGGTTCTGTGCTGACTGCAAGGCCACGTCATCGCCCGTCTTCACCTGTCCCGTGCTGACGTGGTGCTGACTACGCTGCGTCGAACTCGGGCATATGGTTGCCGCTCGGACAGGGCCCATTTCCTCGTTGCTGCCGCGTGCGCCTCCGAAGTGGGGCTGTTCGAAGCACGCACCGTGCTTTCGGCGGACGGCTCGTTCGAGCCGAAGATCGTCAAGAAGCGGCAGAAGCGCTCGCCAGTTATCAGCCATCGTGTGCGCGTCGACGAGGGGACGGGCAGTCGGCGCCACCGGCACCAGCTCCCCGTCCCTGAGGAGTTAGGCGTCGAGTTTCGCCCTCGCCTCTAGCAGCATGTGCAGCTGGTGAACCAACGGCTTGGTCTTGTCGCTCACCTAGCACTGGACAGGTGCTGTCCGTCGGGAGCTTCGCGGGGAGGTGTCCGATGTTGTTCTTGGCAAGCTGCTGCGACGTCCCACAGGGCGAAGCCTTCGTCCGGAAGGCCAATGATCTCTGGCAGCTTCGCCCACGCTTGCTCGGCAGCGGGTGCTCCGCCAGTCACCGGTTCTGAAGCTCGGAACTCGTCATGGCACGTCTCCCTGTTCTTGCAGAAACTGGCTCACTTCGGCGGCGAGGGAGTCCTTGGTGCGAGCGGCCCGCTTGGAAGTGCGGGTAGCTGCTTCCGGTACGTCGATGCCGCCGACCCACACGTGTGGGTCGGCCGGCTCATCGTCGATGCGCATGTGGATCTGAATGTCGAGAATATCCAGGCGCCGGGCGGGTGCGGCTGCGTAGAAGGTCGCTGAGGCGCGGCGCAGCGGGTACAGCTTGAAGCCCTCGATCTCCCGGGAGTTGTAGTCGAGGTACACGGAGTCCCCGTCCTTGCCGGCCCGCACATCGAGGTGGCGCCGCTCAAGTTCGATCATGAACCATTCCTCGGCGCGGTTCTCGACTGTGACGCGGAAACTGAAGTATGTGAGTCCCTTTGCATCACTGTCCCGGCCTTCGGGCGGGACGTCCCCCTTCTTGACCGAGTGGACACGGACGCGTATCCCCTTGTGGTCATCGTCGTACTCGCGCCAGTCACCGATGACGTTCGGCCGATGCATCCCCACCCCTGGTGTCTCTCGCAGCAAAGCGTACGGTCGAGCCAAGGTTACCGACGACAATCACTGTCGGTTACTTACAACGGCTGACGCGATGAGGGAGTCGTTCGCTGGGAGACCATGAGGACCGCAGTAGGTTCGGGCGACGCCCGAGGCTTGCCGGCTACATGTCGCCAGTTCACCAACGTGTGTGGGCTTGGTCCTCGTCGGCAATGACGCTCATGCCGTGGAAACCGCTTCGGTCTTCTCCGTATTGCTTTCGCTCTCGGCCGCGGCGAGGCGCTTGTTGCGGCGGACCGAGGACCAGAACCCGCCGCCATCCTCGGACCCGGCTTCGTCCTGGACCGCGACGCCCTCGAAGCCGTCCGCGCCCAGCAGCAGCGCCTGGTCGACGGGGAGATCCGCACGATCGGCAACGCCCAGCTGTACGACCTCAACAGCCGTTTCCACGAGACCGTCATGGCGTGCAGCAACAACACGTTCTTCATCGACTCCCTGCGCCGCGTCGACCGACTGCGCCGCCTCATCGAGTACCGGCGCTCCCTGCAACGCGACCGCGCGGCCCTGCGCTGCGCCGAGCACGTGCGCATCGCCGACCTCCTTCTGGCCGGCGAACGCGCCGAGGCGTCGGCCTACCTGCGTGAACACCTGTCGTCCGTGAGCCAGGAGAAGACGCGCCGCAGGGCGGGTACCGCCGTCTGACGGTGCGCCCGGCGGGGCGGGACCGGCTTCGGTACCCGGCCCCGCACCGTGGTCAGTGAGCGTTCACCTTCCTGCGGCCGACTTCGACGAACTCCTCCAGGTGAGAGAAACGGCCGGGACCGCATGGCCGTGTTCAGGATCCGCATGGCGCTTCGCTGGAGGTCACGGAGGCGCATGGTGACGTGGTACTCGCCCCTGACGGTGACGGTGTAGGAGACCACCGGAGTGCTGTCGTCCCCGGGCACGGAGTGCACGACGTCCGTGACGCGGACGGCGGCCTTCGTCGTGGCGTCGGTGACGGGGTCGGCCAGTATCGACGTGCACTCAGACGGATCATGAGGCAGATGCACGGCCGCGCCGGGTTCGATCTCCTCCGCCACCGCATCATGCTCGCCTGACGGGGCGGGCCAGTGTCATTCCACGTTCACCAGTTTTGCACTCACCTGGTCCTGAGGGCCCGCCATTCGGGTGATCCGAGATGTGCCGCGATACCTGCGGTAGTCAAGGGATCACGGGGCTGCCGAGCACATTCCCGCTCACACGGTGATCGATTCGGAGTGGCGGCCTGACGGCAGTTGGCCGAAACTGGGGCGACAGTTTGTAACCGGAGAAGAGCACATGCCCGAGCTTCCGATGGCTCGGCAGGACTTTGTACGGCGCTCGAGCGCCAGGACCCCTCATCGGTTTTGGCCGAAGGCGATCCAGACGTCCTCCTCGAAGGAGATCACATCGTGGAGCAGTCGGATGTCCATATAGAAGGACCGGACGACAGCGCCGTCATCGGGCGGAGCAGTCCCGGTCCGACGAGGGTGGACACCGAAAGGCGACTGGCGGATGCGCTGGCCGACGTCGTAGGCGTCGAGAGCGTTCCGGCCGACGTGCACTTCTTCGACGTCCTTGGTGCGAACTCGCTGGTCATGGCACAGTTCTGCGCGCGAGTCCGGAAGCGGGAGGACCTTCCCTCACCGTCCATGAAGGACATCTACCGGTACCCCACGATTCGAAGCCTGACGGCGGCCCTCACGGAGTCCGCCCCGGATCCCGCTGATTCCCCGGCTGTTCTGGAGTCAGCTGCGCGGATGAGGCCGCCGGATCCGGTTACGCGGACGAGTAAGCTTTCACACGTCCTTTGCGGAACGCTTCAATTGCTGTTCTTCCTGGGATATTCGGTGGTCGCCGGATTCGTCACCGCAGGGGGATACGAGTGGGTCGCCGCCGGTTCGGGTCCGGTGGACATCTATCTGCGGTCGCTGCTGTTCGGCGGCGTCGGATTTGTGGCCCTGTGTGCTTTCCCGGTCGTCGCCAAATGGGTGCTCGTCGGTCGTTGGAAGCCATGCGAATTCCCCGTTTGGAGCATGACGTACCTGCGCTTCTGGGTCGTCAAGGCACTGCTGCACGCGAATCCGATGATCCTCTTCGTCGGAAATCCGCTGTACGTGCTGTATCTGAGGGCACTCGGTGCGCGGATCGGCAGAGGGGTCACGATCCTCTCCCGGTCCGTCCCGGTCTGCACCGACCTGCTGACGATCGGCTCCGGCACGGTCGTCCGCAAGGAGTCGTTCTTCCTCGGCTACCGGGCGCGCGCGGGACGTATCGAGACCGGTTGGATCACCCTCGGCCGTGACGTCTACATCGGTGAGAAGACCGTCCTCGACATCGATACGTCCATGGGCGACGGTGCCCAGCTGGGTCACACCTCGTCCCTGCACCGCGGCCAGACCGTCCGGGACGGCGAGCGCCGGCACGGGTCCCCCGCACAGCCCACGGAGGTCGACTACCTGCGCGTCGCGTCGGCCTCGTGCGGCGCCATGCGCCGGGCCTGGTACGGTCTCGCCTCCCTGCTCCAGCTGTTCTTCCTGTACATACCGCTGGCCGTGGGCGGGATGTACACGCTGTTCATCGAGGTGCCGGCGGTCCGCGAGCGGCTCGAACCCACGGCCGCGCTGTCGCTGCCGGAACTGGTGTCCGACGCGCTGGGCCTCTCCCTCGTGCTGTTCCTCGGCTTCGTCGTCCTGGGACTCGTCGCCCTGTGCACCCTCCCGCGTTTGCTCGGTCTGGCCGTCAGACCGGACAGGGTGTATCCGCTCTACGGGTTCCGGTACGCGGTACATCGTGCGACGGCGCGGATGACGAACATCAAGTTCTTCACCTGGCTCTTCGGGGACAGTTCGTACATCGTGCACTACCTGCGCGGCATCGGATACGACCTGTCGCACGTCGAGCAGACCGGGTCGAACTTCGGCACCGCGGTGCAGCACGAGAGCCCCCTGCTCGTGTCCGTGGGCACGGGAACCATGGTGGCCGACGGACTCTCCGTCATCAACGCGGACTACTCCGCAACGTCCTTCCGGCTGTCGCGGGCATCGATCGGGCCGCGCAACTTCCTGGGCAACAACATCGCCTATCCCACCGGCGGCAGGACGGGCGAGAACTGCCTGCTGGCGACGAAGGTGATGGTGCCCCTGGACGGAGAGGTCCGCGAAGGGGTCGGACTCCTCGGCTCGCCGTGCTTCGAGATCCCCAGGTCGGTGGAGCGCGACTCGCGGTTCGACGACCTCAGGACCGGCGAGAACCTGCGGCGCCGCCTCGCCGCGAAGAACCGTCACAACGTGCGCACGATGGCCCTCATGCTCTTCGTGCGGTGGCTGCACACACTCGTACTCACGTGCCTCGCCCTCGCCTCGGTGCACCTGTACAGCGTGCTCGGACACATCGTGATCGCCGCGTACATGGCACTGACGCTTGCCCTCTCCACCGCCTACTACATCCTGGTGGAACGCTGCCTCACCTCGTTCCGCCGGCTGCGCCCCATGCTGTGCTCCATCTACGAACCCGCCTTCTGGTCGCACGAGCGCCTGTGGAAGGTCCCGGACCATTACCTGAACATCTTCAACGGAACTCCCTACAAGACACTTGTCTGGCGCCTGCTGGGCGTTCGCATCGGCAGCAGGGTCTTCGACGACGGCTGCTTCCTGACGGAACGTACGCTCACCGCCATCGGCGACGAAGCCACCCTCAACGCCGGAAGCAAGGTTCAGTGCCACTCGCAGGAGGACGGCACCTTCAAGTCCGACGGCGCCACGCTGGGTGCCCGCTGCACGCTGGGCGTCGCCGCGCACGTGCACTACGGCGTGACGATGGGCGACGGCGCGGAACTGGCGCCGGATTCCTTCCTCATGAAGGGCGAGGAGGTCCCCCCGCACGCGCGCTGGGGCGGCAACCCCGCCGTCGAGATGCCGCAGGCCGCGGCACAGCCCGCCGGCACCGGCCCGACGACACCACCGCCCGTGGACAGCGCCGCCGCGGCGGCGACCGCGAACTGAGGAGCAATCGATGGGAGCGCGTGTGGAAGCGGACCGGGAGTTCTGGAGCCGTGTGCTGACCGCCGGTGGGTTCACCGCAGTGCCGCGATGGGTCCGGGAGCCGGTTCCCGGTACGGCCGAACACGAGACGCCGGTGCCCGAGACCGTGGCGGACGCGGTGCACGGCCTGGCACGGCAGCTTGGGGTGCCGGCCGGCGCGCTGCTGCTGGCGGCGCACGCGAAGGTGCTGGCCGCCCTCTCCGGCGAGCAGGACGTGGTGACGGGATACGCCGCCGAAGCGCGCGGCGAGCCCCTGCCCTGCCGCCTCGCCGTGGCCCCCGGTACCTGGCGCGCGCTGGTGTCGTCGGCTCACCGTGCGGAGGCGGACGTGCTGGCGCACCGGGAGTTTCCGGTGGAGGAGCTGCGTCACGAACTGCGGGTCGCGGAGCCGTCGTACGAGGTCGTGTTCGGACCCATGGCGGCGGACGGGCCCCCGGCCGGTGACGGCGTCCTGCACGTGCACTGGTCCGAAAGCGGCGGACGGCTCACGCTGCGGCTGCGCTATCGCACGGACGCCCTGGACGACGAGAGCGCGGCCCGGATCGCCGGCTACCACCTGACGGCGCTCGGCCTGATGACGGCCGATGCGGACGCCGGGCACACGCGGCAGAGCCTGCTGTCGGAGGCCGAGACGCACGAGCAACTGGAAAGACTGGCCGGCCCCCGGCGGGCGCTGCCGGACGCGCGGGCGCACGAACTGTTCGAGCAGCGCGCGCGGGCGCACCCGGAAGCGGTGGCGGCGGTGCACGGAGAGCGGCAGTGGACGTACGGCGAACTCAATGGACGCGCCAACCGGTTGGCACGGGCGCTGCTGGCCCGCGGACTGGGCCGCGAGGACGTGGTCGCCGTCGTCACCGAACGCGGTCTCGACTGGCTGGCCGCGACGCTGGCGGTCTTCAAAGCGGGCGGCGCGTACCTGCCCATCGAGCCCCACTTCCCGCCCGGCCGCATCGCGGCGACGCTGGCGCGGGCCGGATGCCGGCTGGTGCTGACCGAATCGGGCAGCACCAGCACCCTCGACCAGGCGATGGCCACCGTACCGGAGGCCGAGCGGCTGCTCATCGAGGACGCGTACGCGGAACCGCACGCCGACGACGACCCCGGCGTCGCGGTGGACGCCGGCCGGCTGGCCTACATCTACTTCACCTCCGGCTCCACCGGCGAGCCGAAGGGGGCGATGTGCGAGCACGCGGGCATGCTCAACCACCTCTTCGCCAAGATCGACGACTTGGGCATCGGCGAGGGCGACGTGGTGGCGCAGACGGCACCGCAGTGCTTCGACATCTCGCTGTGGCAGCTGGTGTCTCCGCTGCTGGTGGGCGGGCGGACGCTGCTGGTGGGGCAGGACGTGCTCGTGGACGTGGAGCGGTTCGCCGACACACTGGTGAGCGGCCGGGCCGGTGTCACCCAGCTCGTGCCCTCCTATCTGGAGGTCCTGGTCTCGTACCTGGAGCAGCACCCCCGCGAGCTCCCGGACCTGCGCTACGTGTCGGTGACCGGTGAGGCGCTCAAACCGGAGCTGGTCCAGCGCTGGTTCGCCGTCCAGCCGGGGATCAGGCTGGTCAACGCCTATGGTTTGACCGAGACCTCGGACGACACCAACCACGAGATCATCGACGGGGTGTGCGAGCGTGTCCTGCTGGGGCGGGCGGTCAACAACGTGCACGTCTACGTCGTGGACGAGCGGCTGGCGCTGGTGCCGCTGGGGGCACCCGGGCTGATCGCCTTCTCCGGTGTCTGTGTGGGCCGGGGCTACGTCAACGATCCCGAGCGGACCCGTGAGGCGTACCTCGAGGACCCGTACCGGCCGGGCGAGCGGCTCTACCTGGGCGGTGACCGGGGCCGCTGGCACCCCGGTGGCAAGCTGGAGTTCCTCGGGCGCAGGGACAACCAGGTCAAGATCCGTGGCTTCCGCATCGAGATCGGCGAGATCGAGAACACCCTGCTCCGGCTTCCCGGCGTCCGGGACGGCGCGGTGGTCGTCGACGACCGGGCAGGACAGGGCAAGCACCTGATCGCCTTCTACTCGGGGCGGCAGCTGCCCACGGACGAGCTGCGCCGAGCGCTCGCCACCGACTTGCCCGCCTACATGCTCCCTTCCGCCTTCCACTGGCGGTCCGCCCTGCCACTGACGGCGAACGGCAAGATCGACAGGAAGGCGCTCACCGTGCTGGCCGAGCGGAGCGTGTCTGCCGCGCACGGCGACACCGCAGGCGCGCAGGACCGCGTACCGCGCACCCAGGCCGAGCGGAGGCTGGCGGCCGCCTGGGCCGAGGTGCTCGGTGTGCCCGAGCACCAGATCGGCCGTACGGACCACTTCTTCGAATCCGGGGGCACCTCCCTGACGGCGGTGAAGCTCACGATCGCGCTCGACCGCGCGGTGTCCCTCAAGGACATCACCCGGCACCCGGTTCTCGCCGAGCTGGCCGCCCTCCTCGACGGCGCGTCCAGGCAGCGCACGGAGCTGCTCCAGCCGCTGTCAGCGGCGAACGCAGCTCCGGAGTGCACACTCGTGTGCTTCCCCTACGCGGGCGGCAACGCCGTCAACTACCGGCCGATGGCAGATGCGCTGGCGCAAAGCGGCACCCAGGTCCTCGCGGTGGACCTGCCCGGTCACGACCTCGCTGCTCCCCACGAGCCGTTCGCGTCGATCGCACAGGTGGCCGAGCGGGTCGCCGCCGAGATCACCGCGCGTGGCCTGACCCGGGTCATGCTGTGGGGCCACTCGTCGGGCACCGCACCGGCCATGGAGACGGCCCGTAGGCTCCAGGAGCGCGGTGTGGAGGTGAAGCGGCTGTTCCTCGGCGCGCAGTTGCTCGGCACCGCAGCCGAACGCCAGGCCCTCATCGACGAACTGACAAGCCGGGACGACGGCGCCGTCGCCGCACATCTGACCACGGAAGGCGGCTACGTGGAGCTGTCGGAGCTGAACGACCAGCACGCCGAGCACATCGGTGCCGCCTACCGGCACGACTGCCTGTCCGCGCACCGGTACTTCCGCGACGCCCTGGAGAACCCGCCACGGGTGAAGCTGTCGGTTCCGGTGTCGGTGGTCGTGGCCGCCGACGACCCGTACACGGCCGGACACGCCGACGCCCACCGGGACTGGCTGCTGCTGGCCGAGCACGTGGACCTGCACGAGCTCGCGGACGGCGGCCACTACTTCCCGCGCCTCCGCCCGGCCGAGGCGGCACAGGCCGTCCTCGCCGCCGGCGCCCCGCTGGCGTCCTCCTGAACCTTCTCAAGCCTCCAGACGGGCAACCGAAAGGAAACCGAGATGTCGACCTCATCCCTGGCAGCCCCGTTCGACGTGCAGCTGCGGCCGGACAGACCGGCGGTAGTGCACATCGACGCCCCTGCCGACGCGACGAGTTGGGCGGCGCAGCACCGCGAGGCGCTGCGCGCACAGGTCACCGAACACGGGGCGCTGCTGGTCCGCGGCCTGGGACTGCGGGACACGGATCAGGCCGGTGCCGTCTTCTCCCGTCTGACCGGCGGCCGCATGACGGAGCGGGAGTCCTTCGCCCCCCGCCAGGAGTTCGGCCCGGGGCTCTACTCCTCCACGACCTGGCCGGCCAACCAGCCGATGTGCATGCACCACGAGCTGAGCTACACCCTGAAGGCTCCCGGCCTCATGCTGTTCGCCTGCCTGACCGCGCCCGACCAGGGCGGGGCCACGGCGGTGGCCGACGCCGCCCGGGTCCTGCAGGCGCTGCCCGCCGAGCCGAGGGAACGCTTCGCGCGTGAGGGCTGGCTGCTGACCCGCTCCTACACCGACGAGATCGGGGCGTCCCTGGAGGAGTCGTTCGGCACCGGCGACCGAGCCGAGATCGAGCGCTACTGCCGGGCCAACGCCATCGACTTCGCCTGGCAGCCGGACGGTTCCCTGCGCACCACCCAGCGGCGCCCGGCCGTGGTCCGGCACCCCCTCACGGGCCAGGACTGCTGGTTCAACCAGATCGCCTTCCTCAACGAGTGGACGCTGGCCCCGGAGGTGCGCGAGTACCTCGTGGACCTCTACGGCGAGGACGGCCTGCCGTTCAACACCCGTTTCGGAGACGGCAGCCCGATCGGAGAGGACGTCGTCCGACTGCTCAACGCGACCTACGACGAGCACACCCGGCGCGAGCCCTGGCAGGCCGGTGATCTGCTGCTCGTCGACAACGTCCGCACCGCCCACAGCAGGGAGCCCTACACCGGAGAGCGGCAGGTGCTGGTCGGCATGGCCGAGCCCCACCGCCCGGCCGGCTCCGGCCCGACCCCCGAGGCAGGCCGGCGATGACCAACCTGTTGTCCACCACCACGCAGCCGGCCGTGCCCGACACGGCTTCGGCGCCGACGTTCGCGGTCATCTCCGGTGCGCAGGTTCAGCAGGCGCTCGACGGGCGAGAGAAGGAGATCGTCGAACTGGTCGAGGACACCTACCGGGTGCACGGCGCCGGGGACTCGGTCAACCCCCCGTCCTACTTCCTGCGTTTCCCCGACCGACCCACCGCACGGATCATCGCGCTGCCGGCCTCCGTCGGCGGGCCGGTGCACGTCGACGGGC
Source organism: Streptomyces sp. NPDC053750 (assembly GCF_044544295.1). Taxonomy (NCBI): domain Bacteria; kingdom Bacillati; phylum Actinomycetota; class Actinomycetes; order Kitasatosporales; family Streptomycetaceae; genus Streptomyces; species Streptomyces sp. NPDC053750. The sequence goes on from NZ_JBITXB010000008.1 coordinate 244,684, forward strand.
TCAAGTGGATCTCCAGCTTCCCGGACAACGTACGGGCCGGGCTGCCCCGCGCCTCCGCGGTCCTCATCCTCAACGACCCCGCCACCGGCTACCCCTTCGCCTGCCTGGAGAGCTCCATCATCAGCGCGACCAGGACAGCGGCGTCCGCCGCGCTGGCCGCCGACTGGCTCAGCCGCTCCCGGCCGCGCCCGACCCGTGTCGGGTTCATCGGCACGGGCCTGATCGCCCGCTACCTCCACACGTTCCTCGCCGGCACCGGCTGGACGTTCGACACCATCGGCGTGCACGACCTCGCCGCCGACAGCGCCTCCGGATTCTGCGGGTACCTGAGGCAGAGCGGGACCACCGCCGAGGTCACCGTCCACGACAGTGCCGAGGACCTCATCCGCGCCGCCGACCTCGTGGTATTCGCCACCGTCGCAGGCGAACCCCACGTCACCGACCCGTCCCTGTTCGCCCACAACCCCCTGGTCCTGCACGTGTCCCTGCGCGACCTCGCCCCCGAAGTCCTCTTGGCCTCGGCCAACTTCGTCGACGACGTCGAGCACTGTCTGAAGGCCGACACCTCCCCCCACCTCACCGAACAGCGCACCGGCAACCGGGACTTCCTGAACGGCACACTCAACGACGTGATGCTCGGTCGGGCCGCCCCGCCGTCCGACCGACCCGTGGTCTTCTCACCCTTCGGACTCGGTGTCCTCGACCTCGCCGTCGGCAAGTACGTCTACGACGAGGCAGCCCGGGCGGGAAACCTGCGTCTCATCGACAACTTCTTTTACGACCTGCGCCGGTACGGCTGAGGCCATTGCCCCTTCCCGGTACCAGGAGGCCCAACGTGCCCGTCATATCCGCTCCCCATGACTTCAACGAAGGCCGTCTCTTCGTCGACCTCAAGTCGATCTTCGGATGGCCCCTCTACCTGAAGTGTGAGGGCTTCAACTTTGCCGGCTCCATCAAGTTGAAGGCCGCGAACGAGATGGTGGCGAGCGCCGAGCGGGACGGCATCCTGAAACCGGACTCCGTCATCGTCGAATCCTCGTCCGGAAACCTGGGCGTGGCGCTGAGCATGATCGCCGCCAGCAAGGGCTACCGGTTCCTGTGCGTGACGGACTCCCGTTGCAACCTGTCGACCCGACTGCTGATGGAGGCTCTCGGCAGCCAGGTGCACACCGTGGCCGACCCGGACGAGAACGGAGGTTTCCTGGGCACACGTATCGAGTACGTCCGCTCGCTGTGTGCCTCCGACAGCCGGTACGTGTGGCTCAGCCAGTACACCAATGCCGGCAACTGGCGGGCGCACTACCGTACGACGGCACAGCAGATCGCCCGCCACTTTCCGCGCCTGGACGCCCTGTTCATCGGAACGGGCACCGCCGGGACCCTGATGGGCTGCGCCCGCTTCTTCCGGCAGTGGCACCGGCCGGTGCGCATCGTCGCCGTGGACACCGTGGGATCGGTGGCCTTCGGCGGCGAACCCGGCCGCCGGATGATCCCCGGGCTCGGCATGAGCATGCGTCCCCCGTTGCTCGACGAGTCCTACGTCAACGAGGTCATCCACGTCGAGGAGGCGGAGACCATCCGCACCTGCCACCGTATGGCCCGGCGCGGCTTTCTGTTCGGCGGCTCAACGGGAACGGTGGTCAGTGGCGCGACGGACTGGCTGTCCCGTCACGATGCCCGGGACATCACCGCAGTGGCCATCGCCCCCGACCTCGGTGAGCGCTACCTCGACACCATCTACCAGACCAACTGGCTGCAGGACCTGTACGGCGACCAGATCTTCGAGCCGGAACAGATGACCGCCACGATCCAGACCGAGGAGCCCCAGCCCCGCGCACGGGACCGTCGGCCACAGCCGTAGGCGACGCCGCCGTGCGGCACACTGCACCTGGGCCGGTCACGTCCGCCGGAGCCCGCGCAGGTTCGAATCCTGCCGGGGGGCCGGGGGCGTGCGTGCCCATGGGGCACGAGGTCCCCTGCGTCGTCGAGGGGATCGGTTCGCAGGTCACCGGCCCAGAACGCGGCGACTTCGTCATCGCGCCGTTCGCGTTCACCGACAACACCTGCCCGTACGGCGTCGGCGGCGTCGGGGCGCGCAGGTGCGGATGCATGCCGGCACCCTGACAGCGTGCCGGCAGCCGTCGGTTCGAGGTGCGGGGCGTCATGGTTCGAAGAAGGGTGGGTTGGCGATCAGCGCCCGCCCTTGCGGTCAGGCGAGGTTCTGGGTGAAGAACTCGTCGAGCCTGTCGAACGGGATGAGGTCCTTGCGGTCGTAGAGGTCGACGTGGTCCGCGCCCGGGACGATCACGAGGTCGACGGTGTCGGGGGCCATCTTCTGGACGTCCTCGGAGTAGTAGCGGGAGTGCGCGTCGGCGCCGGCCACCAGGAGGGCCTTGCGGGGTGCCAGCATGTCGAGGTTCGTCATCAGCGGGAAGGCGAAGAACGACATCGGCGTGGTCCCGGTCCACGCGGTGGTGGAGTTGATCGAGCGCGGGTGGTGGCCGCGCTGGGTGCGGTAGTAGTCGAAGAAGCTCGCCGTGATCGGGTCGGCGTCCGCCGGGAGGGTCCTGGGCAGGACGCGGTTCGTGGGGGCGACGTTGCCGTTGTCGTCGAAGGGGACCTCGTGGGAGAGCCGCGCGTAGGTGCCGTTCTCGGCGTCGGTCCAGCGCTGCCGGCTGAGGTGGTCCACGACCTTGTGGCGCTGCTCGGGCGTGTAGTAGTCCTCGTGGCCGCGGGACATGCTGCGCGACATGTCGTACATCGAGGCCGTGGCGACCGCCTTGATACGGCTGTCCGCGGCCGCCGCGGTGAGCGCAATGCCGCTGAGGCCGCAGACGGCCTGCGCGCCGATCCGCTCGCGGTCGACGATCCTCTGCAGGCCGAGGAAGTCGACGGCGGCGCTGTAGTCCTCGGTGTAGATGTCGGGCGAGGCCACGTCGCGCACCGTGCCGCCGCTCTCCCCGGTGAAGGAGGGGTCGAAGGCGAGGGCGACGTAGCCGCGGCGGGCGAACTCGTTGGCGTAGAGCCCCGAGGACTGTTCCTTGACCGCGCCGAAGGGGCCGCTGACCACCAGGGCGGGCAGCCTGCCCCGGGCGTTCCTCGGCACGTAGAGGTCCGCGGCGACCTCGATGCCGTAGCGGTTCGTGAACCGCACCGGGGTCCGCTCGACGTTCTTGTCCAGCGCGAAGGTGTAGCCGTCCCTGGCCGTGGCCCTGCCCTGTCCTGCGGCGCCCGCGGGCTGGCCGGTCACCGCACCGAAGGCGGGCACAGCCGTGAAGGAGGCGGCGGTGGCGGCGCCGGTGGCGGCGATCAGTCCGAGCGCTTTGCGACGTTCCATGGAGTGGTCCTCATACTCGGTCGGTGGAGGAGTAGGCGCGACGGTCGGTGGTGTCGTGACCGAGGCGCGTTTCCAGGGAACCGCTTCTGCGCCGGGCGTGGCAGGTTGGGCTTGTGGGGGGTACAAGCTCAACCCCCCAAACCCGCGGGGTGGTCCACCGCCACCCCGGACGTCCGAGGGCCGGTGGGATCACCCCGTGGCGGCCCGCTCGATCAGATCCGCGGCCCTGCGCAGTCCGTCGCGGGCCCGGATCGTCTCACCGACCTCGGTGAGGGCGCGCCGCAGAGTCGTGTCGCCGAGCAGGCGGCCGATCGCGCCGTGGAGTTCGGCGTCGGTGAAACGGTACGGGTCGAGCCGGATGCCGTGGCCCAGTTCGGTCATGCGCTGGGCGTTGTCGTGCTGGTCCCAGAACAGCGGCAACAGGATCATGGGCTTGCCGAAGTGGAGGGCCTCGGTGGTCGTGTTGTTGCCGCCGTGCGTGATGACGAGGTCGACCAGCGGGAGGATCCGGGTCTGCGGCAGGAACTCCTCGCCCCACATGTTCGGCGGCAGCTCGATCTCCTCGTGCAGCGGGCCTTTGGAGACGATGCAGCGGTGCGGGGTGCGGGCGAGCGAGGCGATGACCCTGCGCATGAGGTCCACGTCGGCCGATCCGAGCGATCCGAGGCTGAAGTAGATCAGCGCGCCGCCGCCGTCGGCCAGGTCGGGCGGGGGTGTGAACGCCTCCTGCGTCTCACGGACCGAGGAGTCCAGCCGGTGCCAGGTGGGGCCCAGCGGACGAGCGTCCGTGTAGTCGGCCGACTCGGGAAAGACGTACAGGTTCAGATCGCCCTCGTGGATGAACTCCAGGTCGGGCAGCGGAGGCGCGCCCTGCTCGGTCACCCAGGCGCTGAAGTCGCTCCACAGGCTCCGGTGCGTGCGGTCGTACTCGGCGCGGAACTCGTCCCATCCGCTCCTGTCCTCGGCCGGAAGCCCGGAGAACGGCGGTGGAACGTGCCCGCCCTTCATCTCCAGCGGGTTGCAGGAAACGGAAACGATCCGCACGAAGGGCACCCCCGCCGTGGTCAACGCCGGGAAGCACACGACGTTGTCCTCGACGATCACATCCGGCCGGACCCGGTCGATGATCTCCTTCAGCTGGGGCTCGCAGTACCGGGCGCCGGAGACCAACTCCTCCCACACCGGCTTGATCCAGGTGCCTAGCTGCTCGATGGTCGGCTTGCGGAACTCGGGTGCGGTGTCGCGCACGAAGTCCTTCCAGAACTGGCCCGCGTCCTGGGGCTGTTCGGGCGGCGGGGCCAGATCGACCAGCTCCTCCTCGAAACCGAGGGGCGTGAGGCGGCCCTTCCAGGACGCCTCCGCGGCGAACACCACACGGTGCCCCCGGCGGCGCAGGACGTCCCCGATCCCTACGCAGTTGTTCGTCGGCCCGTACGCGCTCTCCGGTGCGAAGAGGACGGTCAGGGGTCGTAACGGTCTTCCCGTGGGTGACAAGCCCAACTCCTTCACCGACTAAGGCGGTTCAGAAGTTTCGCACCGGATCGGAAGGCGGGGCAAGACCACCGGGACCGCCTTGTGCGTGCTGGTCGGGCCGCCGAGCCAGGACCGGGACGCCTCGGAGGCGAGGGTGGGCAGAGCCGATCGCCACAGCCGGATGGTTCAGGAGAGCCAGTCGCGGTAGTGGGTGGGGGCGATGCGGGCGTCACCGTGGGCGGTGAGGGCATCGCCGTGGACGGCGGCGAACATGCCGGCGGTGTCGTCGGTCACCACCGTACGGCCGTCGGGGTGGGCGTCCAGGGTGATCCGGCCGAGTTCGTCGAGGGGGAAGACGTCGGGACCGGCGATGTCGACGGTGCCGTTCAGCGGGGGAGCGACGGCGACTTCGGCGACAGTGTCGGAGATGTCCTGGGCGGCGATCGGCTGGACAGGGGTGGCGGGCAGGCGGACGGTGTCGCCCTCGGTGGTCCAGGACATGACGGCGTCGACGAACTCCATGAACTGGGTGGCGCGGACGATCGAGTAGGGGACCGGCCCGGCCTTGAGGACGTCTTCCTGGAGGACCTTGGCCCGGTAGTAGACGAGGTCGGGCACCTGGTCCGCGCCGACGATCGAGAGAATGACGACGTGCCCCACCCCGGCCTCGTGGCAGGCGGCCAGGAGGTTGTCCATCGAGGTCCGGAAGAACGCCGGGGACGCGTCGTCGAAGGTCGGGGAATTCGTCAGATTGACGACCACGTCGGCGCCGGCCACCGCCTCCGCCAGGCCCTGGCCCGTGATCACGTCGACACCGGTGGACAGCGACTGCGGCACGGCCTCGTGCCCGGCAGCGTTCAGCTTCTTCACGACCTGCGACCCGATCCGGCCGGTACCGCCGATGACTGCGATTCTCATGGAGCACCCTTCGTCCCGCACCGATAGGTCATACGCCCAGATTGCGGCCGTTCGGTGTGCGGCGCACGCGGGCGGTGCGCTCATGCGCGCCCCATGGCTCACGATTCCTGGTCGCCGCACGCCTGTGTGCCCGCTCCGCTCCGCTTGGGGTGATGAACGGCAGAGTCCCGCTGGTACGGTGCGCCCATGTCGGCGATCAAGACGTTCCAAGTCACCTTCGACTGCGCGGAGCCCGAGCGCCTCGCTCGCTTTTGGTGCGAGGTCCTGGGCTACGTCGTGCCGCCGCCACCGGAGGGCTTCGCCACGTGGGACGACTTCAAGCGTTCGCAGCCGCCAGAACAGCAGGATTCATGGTTCGCCTGTGTGGATCCCTCGGGTGTGGGCCCGCGACTGTACTTCCAGCGCGTCCCCGAAGGAAAGGCCGCCAAGAACCGGGTGCACCTCGATGTGCGGGTCGGCACCGGTCTCGTGGGCGAGGAGCGCCTCGCCGCACTCGAGGCCGAACGCGCACGCCTGGTGCCGCTCGGCGCGGTTCACGTGACCACGCTCTACGACGGCAACGATTCGTGCATTCCGATGCTGGACATCGAGGGCAACGAGTTCTGTATCGACTGAGCACGGTCGGTTCGCGACAGCTGCCTTGTCGCGGGTGACGCTCTCGGCCCCGGTGCTCCTCCCTTCAGGGGCACCGGGGCGGGAAGGTGTGGGCGGACGCGGACGTCAGTCGTCGTACGACAGGCCGTGGCCGGAGCGGAAGAGGATCCTGGCCGGGTCGTCGGCCCGCTGGACGGGCACGGGCAGCTTGCCGCGCGGCTCGACGCGGCCGGCGATCACCCGGGCGGCGGCGCGCAGTTCGACCTCGGTCCAGCAGTAGGAGACCAGTGAGGCCGGGACGTCGCCGAGGTGGGCGATGTCGTAGGGGTTGCGCACCGCGAGGTGGACGACGGGGACGCCCGTCGCGAGCAGCCGGGACACCAGAGTGCGCTGGGCGCTGGCGGCGCCGACGTTGTCGGTGGTGACCACCACCGCGTCGCGTCCCTGTGCGGCGGCCACGGCCTCGTCGATCTTCGCCGCGTCGGGCTCCCGGCCGGTGGCGAGGTGGGTGGTGCTGTACCCCAGTTCGTCGAACGCCTGGGCCAGCTCGGGCACCGTGGTGCGGGTGGCGTCGGTCGGGAAGGCCGGGCTGGCGCCGACCACGAGCAGCTTCCTCTGCCGGCGGCCGAGCGGGAGCGCCTCGTCCTCGTTGACCAGCAGGGTGGTGGTGCGCTCGGCGATCCGGGCGGCGGCGATCCGGTGCCGGCGGGCGCCGACGACCCGGTCGACCTCCTTCGGGGAGACGTAGGGGCTGCCGCTGAGCAGACCGACCTTGTCCTTGACCCGCAGGATGCGCAGGACCGACTCGTCGAGCCGGTCCTCGGTGATCTCTCCACTGCGGACGGCGGCCAGGACGCCGTGGTAGGCGACGTCGATGTTCGGCGGGAAGAGAAGCTGATCGGCGCCGGCCTTGAGGGCGAGGACGGGCACGCGGTCGTCGCCGTACTTGGTGCGCACACCCTGCATGTTGAGGGCGTCGGTGACGATCACGCCCTCGAAGCCGAGTTCGTCGCGCAGCACGCCCTGGAGGATCCTGGGCGACAGGGTCGCCGGTTCGTTGCTGGGGTCGAGAGCGGGGACCTGGAGGTGCGCGGTCATGATCGAGTCGACACCGGCGGCGATCGCGGCCCTGAAGGGCGGGGCGTCGATGCGGTCCCACTCCTCGCGGGTGTGGGTGATCACGGGCAGTCCGGTGTGACTGTCCTGCGCGGTGTCCCCGTGGCCCGGGAAGTGCTTGGCGCAGGCCACCACGCCGGCGTGCTGATACCCCGTCACCTGCGCCGCGACCATTCGGCCGACCTCGCGGGCGTCGGCGCCGAAGGAGCGGATGTTGATGATGGGGTTGGCCGGATTGACGTTGACGTCGGCGACCGGGGCGAAGTTCTGATGGATGCCCAGGGCGGCGAGTTCGGCGCCCGATATCCGTCCGGCGGTGCGCGCGTCGGAGAGCGAGCGGCCCGCGCCGAGCGCCATCGCGCCCGGCAGCTGGGTGGCGCCGCTGCCGATGCGGACGTTGGCCCCGTGCTCCTGGTCGATGGAGATCAGGGACGGGATGGGGGTGGGCAGGGCGAGCGAGGCCCGCTGCACCCCGTTGGTCAGGTCCGCGATCTGGCGGGGGTCCTGGATGTTGTTCGCCCAGCCGGAGAAGTAGATGACTCCGCCGATGTGGTACTTGGCGATCAGCTCGGCCACCGTGCGGACGCCGAGTTCCCTGAGGTTGCGGTCCTGGTCGAACTGGCTGGGAGAAGTCGCCGACGTACCGTAGAAGTACGGCACGAACAGCTGGCCGATCTTCGCCTCGGTGCTCATCCTGGAGATGATCTTCTTGAGACGCCTGTCGCGGCTGTCGCGGCTGTCGCGCTTGTCGCGGTTCTCGTGCTGGTGTGCGACCGCGGGGGTGGTCGTCACGCCCACGGCGCCGGTCGCGCTCGCGGCGACCACGGTCGCGGAGGCGAGAACGGTCCGTCTGGACAGACTCCGGTCCTGCATGCGGACATGCTCCTTCCAGCCTTGCTCGTCAAGGGGATTGAAGGAAACGTGAAGGACTCCGAACTGCGGGAAACGTAGTCCGCGGGTCACGAGCAGAGCAAGAGGTCTAGACACAATAGGTCTAGACAAAGTGCGGCTTCGGTGTCACCGGGGTGTGCCGCGATCGGAGGACGGTCTGCCCGTGAGAGTGCCCGGCGTTAGAGTTCCGCCCATGAACAGGCAGGTCCCGACGCTGGAGGACGTCGCGCGGGAGGCGGGGGTCTCCCGCGCCACCGTGTCGCGGGTCGTGAACGGCGTACGCAACGTCGATCCCGGTATCCAGGACCTGGTCCGCAGTGCGATCGAACGGACGGGTTACACACCGAACCGCGTGGCGAGGGCGTTGGTCACCCGACGCACCGGGACGGTGGCCCTCGTCGTCTCCGGCGCAGGCGACGCCTTCGCCGGCCGCGTGTTCGCCGACCCGTTCTTCGGCCGTGTCGTCAACGGCGTCGTGGGGTATCTCCGGGCCCGCACGATGCAACCGGTGCTGCTGTTCGCCGAATCGGAGGCGGCCAGGAAGCAGGTGGTCGACTACCTGCGGCAGGGCAGTGCGGACGGCGCCCTGGTGGTCTCCGTGCAACCGGACGACCCGCTGCCGGACATGCTCGTCTCCACCCGCGTCCCCACGGTGCTGTTCGCACGTCCCACGCGGGCGACACCGGTCAGTTGCGTCGATCTGGACCACTACGCGGGGGGACGACTGGCCGGGGAGCGTCTCCTGGCTCGTGGTTGCCGCCGTATCGCGGTGATCAGTGCTCCGCCCGATCTCCGGGCCGGCCGGGAACGTCTCGCCGGATTCCGCGACGTCCTGGCTCGAGCCGGGTACGACGGCCCGCCCGTGGCCGAGGGCGTCTTCACGCTGGACAGCGGGGCGGCGGCGATGGCCACGCTGCTGCGGGCCCACCCCGCTGTGGACGGCGTGTTCGCCGCCAACGACCTGATGGCCCAGGGCGCCTGCCAAGTCCTGCGGGAACAGGGCAGGCGCATACCGGAGGACGTCGCCGTCGTCGGGTTCGACGACTCGAGCATCGCCGTGACCTGCCGGCCGTCGCTGACCACCGTGCGCCAGCCGGTGGAGGACATGGCGGCGGCCATGGCCAGGATGCTCGGCGAGCAGCTCCAGGGCACCCGTACCGAACCCCGCACCCTCGTCTTCGAACCGGAACTGGTCGAACGCGAGTCCGCCTGATCAAGGCCGCCGTCCGCCGGGCGGACACCGCCCGCGAGGTCAGGAGTGGGACTCCCGGTGGGCCCGGATGATCTCCGCGTACCGCAGGCCGCTCGTCTTGACGGTGCGGGCCTGAGTCGCGTAGTCGACGTGGACGAGGCCGAAGCGCTTGTCGTAGCCGTAGGCCCACTCGAAGTTGTCGAGCAGGGACCAGGCGTAGTACCCGGCCAGCGGCGCGCCCTTGCGGACCGCCCGGGCGCAGGCGCTCACGTGCTGCTCCAGGTAGCGGGCCCGGTCGGGGTCGTGGACGGCGCCGTCGGGCGCGACGGTGTCGGGGAAGGCGGAGCCGTTCTCGGTGACGTACAGCTTGCGGACTCCGTAGTCGTCGGTCAGGCGCAGCAGGAGGGCCTCCAGGCCCCCGGCGTCGATGTGCCAGTCCATGCCGGTGCGCGGTACGTCGGGCAGCCGGACCTCACGGGCGTACGGGACGGGGCCTTGGGGGTCGTCGGTGACGGTCGCCGGGAAGTAGTAGTTGAGGCCGTGCCAGTCGAGGGGCGCGGCGATCGTGTCCAGGTCGCCGGTGCGCTCCGGCAGGTCCACGCCGTACAGGTCGCGCATGTCGGCGGGGAAGCCGCGGCCGTGGACGGGGTCGAGCCACCAGCGGTTGGTGTGGCCGTCCATGCGGGTGGCCGCCGCGATGTCCTCCGGGCGGGTCGAGGCCGCCTCGACGGTGGAGTGGTTGGTGACCAGGCCGACCTGTGCGCCGGGGGCCGCCGCGCGGATCGCCCGTGTGGCGAGGCCGTGGGCGAGCAGCAGGTGGTACGAGGCGTGCACGGCGGCGGTCAGGTCGGTCAGGCCGGGCGCCATGCGGCCCTCCAGGTGGCCGATCCAGCCGGAGCAGAGGGGTTCGTTGAGGGTGGCCCACTGGGTGACGCGGTCGCCGAGCCGGGCAGCGACGGCGGAGGCGTAGGCGGCGAGGTGTTCGGCGGTGTCGCGTACGGTCCAGCCGCCGCGGTCCTGGAGGGCCTGGGGGAGGTCCCAGTGGTAGAGGGTGATGTTGGGGGTGATGCCGGCGTCGAGGAGGGCGTCGACGAGCCGGTCGTAGAAGTCGAGGCCGGCCGCGTTGACCGGTCCGTCACCGGCGGGCATCACGCGGGGCCAGGCGACGGACATGCGGTAGGTGTCGGTGCCGAGCCGCTTCATCAGGGCGATGTCCTCGGGCCACCGGTGGTAGTGGTCGCAGGCCACGTCGCCGTGATCGTCATTGTCGACCTTGCCCGGCGTGTGGGAGAAGGTGTCCCAGATCGACGGTGCCCGGCCGTCCTCGGCGACGGCGCCCTCGATCTGGTAGGCGGAGGTGGCCGTGCCCCAGGTGAAGCCGGCGGGGAAGGCGGCGAGGTCAAGCGATTCGGACACAGAGAGCCTTTCTGGGATGGTCGGGTGGTGCGGCGGTGGTGCCTCGGCGGTTACTTGACGGCGCCGGCGGTGAGGCCGGTGACGAGGTAGCGCTGGAGGAGCAGGAAGCCGGCGACGACGGGGAGGCTGACGACGAGTGAGGCGGCCATGATCTGGTTCCAGTACACGTCGTTCTGGGTGGAGTAGCCCTGCAGGCCGACGGCGAGGGTGCGGGTGGTGTCGTTGGTCATGACGGAGGCGAAGAGGACCTCGCCCCAGGCGGTCATGAAGGCGTAGACGCCGACGGCGACGATGCCGGGGACCGCGGCGGGCACGATGACCCGGAACAGGGCGCCGAGCGGCCCGCAGCCGTCCACCTTGGCCGCCTCGTCGAGGTCTCTGGGTACCGAGTCGAAGTACCCGATCAGCATCCAGATGGAGAAGGGCAGCGAGAAGGTGAGGTAGGTGAGGATCAGGCCGCCGCGGGAGCCGAAGAGCGCGATGCCGGTGGCGTTGCCGATGTTGACGTAGATGAGGAACAGCGGCAGCAGGAACAGGATGCCGGGGAACATCTGGGTCGACAGCACCGTCACCGTGAAGAGGCGCTTGCCGCGGAAGGAGTAGCGGCTGACCGCGTAGGCCGCGAACACGGCGATGGTGACGGAGCAGACGGTCGCCGCGCCGGCCACGATCAGCGAGTTCGTGAAGTAGTCGGCCAGCGGGACCGTTTCCCAGATGTCGACGTACGGGCGGACGGTGAGGCCCGAGGGGATCCATGCGAACTTCCCCGACACGTCCTCCAGCGGCTTCAGCGAACTGGAGATCATGACGTACACCGGCAGCAGCACGAAGACGGTGAGCAGGGTCAGGAAGATCCGCCGGCTCCACAGGAAGGACCGCGGTGCGGCCATCGGGGAGCGGGGCCGGCGGACGGCTCGGCTAGGCATCGGTGGCCTTCCTTCCTCGGGGTCCTCGGGAGGTGAACCAGAGGTAGGCGCCCGTCACCACGAGCAGGAACAGGAGCAGCAGCACCGACATCGCGGAGCCCGCCCCGAAGTTCCAGGTCTGGAACGAGGACTGGTAGATGTGGATCGAGATCAGGTCCGCGGCTTCCGGCGCCGCCTTGCCGAACAGGACGAAGGGGGTGTTGAAGTCGTTGAAGGTCCACAGGAACAGCACCAGGACCAGGACCTGGTTCACGGGGCGCAGCGCCGGCAGGGTGATGCGGCGGACCTGCTGCCAGACGCCCGCGCCGTCGAGGGCGGCGGCCTCGTAGATGTCCTTCGGGATGTTCTGGAGCCCGGCCATGATGATGAGGAAGGCGAAGGGCCAGCCCTTCCACACCGAGACGACGAGCAGGGCGATGAAGCTGTTGTCGCCGATCAGCCAGAACGGAGGGCTGTCGGTGAGGCCGAGCTGGTCGTGCAGTACGTGGTTCACCAGGCCGTTGTCCCGTTGGAACATGAACGCCCAGGTGATGACGGCGGCGTAGACGGGCAGCGCGTACGGCACCAGGAAGAGGGTGCGCAGGATGCCCCGGCCGCGGAACGCGTCCTGCATGAAGATCGCGGCGGCGGCGCCGAGCAGCCAGCACAGGCCGACCGACAGCACCGTGAACAGGCAGGTGGTGAAGAAGGACTTCAACAGCGCCTCGCCCACGGGGGCGTCGAAGTCGACCGCCATCGTGTAGTTGTCGAGGTCGGCCCAGGGGGCGGTGCTCCAGTCGCGGATGTAGAACTGGGTGAGTTCCCGGAAGCTGACGACGATGCCGATCACCATCGGCGCCAGGTGGACCAGGAGTTCGAGGACCAGGGCGGGCAACAGCAGCAGATACGGCAGTGAGATGCGGCGCAGCCGCCCGGAGCGGCGCTTGTGCGGTGCCGCCCCGGGGTCGCTCCTGCGTGCCGTCCGCTCGCCTGTGCTCAGGGCAGCGGTGGTGGTCATGGTGGTGTCCGCGCTCACTTCTTGGGCATCTGCTGCTGGGCCTTTTCGAGCTTCGCCCGCACCGAGTCGGTGGTCACCGCACGGCCGGCGGCGGCGTCGGCGAAGAGCTCCTTGACGGCGGTGCCGACGACGGTCTCGAACTGCGATTCCTCGGGGACCTGCGGCAGCGCGGTGGCACTGGTGGCGAGGGTGTCCCTGAGTACGGCGAGCGCCGGGGCGCTGAAGGCCGCGTCCTGCTGGGCGGCCTTGACCGGCGGGATGGAGCCGTACGCCTTGTTCAGGACGACCTGCTCCTCGTCGCTGGTCATGAACTTCACGAACTTCTTGGCGCCGTCGATGTTCTTGGTGTTCTTGAAGACGGCCATGTTGATGCCGGCGACCATGGAGTTGGTGGCCTTGCCCGGGCCGGGCTCGCCGGACTGCACGGGGGCGGGGGCGACGCCCCACTCGTCCTCGTTCATGCCCTGCGTCTTGAAGGTGGCCGACGCGGTCTGCCACAGCACCATGGCCGTCTTGTCCTTGGCGAAGTCGCTCAGCGACTGGTTCTGCGCGTACTCGGCGTTGCCCGGCGCGACGATCTTGTCCTTGGCCATCAGGTCGACGTACTGCTTCACCGCGGCGACCGCTCCGTCGGAGGTGAAGTCGGCCTTGCCGTCGGAGGTGAAGAAGTCCGCCCCGTGCTGCTTGCCCAGGACGAAGACCTGGTGGATGTTGTTCGACAGGTTGGAGCCCTCGGCGCCGAGCCCCCACTTGCCTTTCCTGGACAGCTTCTTGCCGGTCTCCGCCAGCTCGTCCCAGGTGGCCGGCGGCTTGTCGACGCCGGCCTTGGCGAACATCTTCTTGTTGTAGTAGAGCGCGTAGGCCATGGAGTACAGCGGGACGGCGGCCGGGTCCTGGCCCTGGGCACCGGTGGAGCCGAGCGCGGACTCGACGAAGCGGTCCTTGCCGCCGATCGCCTCGAAGTTCTTCGCGTCCCAGGGCAGCAGGGCCCCGCTGGACTGGAGCGAGGCGCTCCAGGTGTTGCCGATGTTGAGGACGTCCGGGCCCTGGCCGGAGGTGGTGGCGGTGAGGATGCGGTTGAGGAGGTCCGCCCAGGGCACGACCTCGAGCTTCACCTTGATGCCGGTCTGCTTCTCGAACTTGTCGAGCTCCGGCTGGAGGACCTTCTTGTCCACCTCCAGGTTCGCGCCCTGGTTGGAGGCCCAGTAGGTGAGCGTCTTCGGCTGCTCGTTGGACCCCTCCGAGCCGGAGGTCCCCCCGCCGCAGGCCGCCGCGGTGAGAACGAACGAGAGGGTGACGGCACCGACGGCCGCGGCTCTGATTCTGCGCATGACTCCAGAGGCCTTCCGGGAAGTGGAGGATGTCGCCCGCGGGAGCCGAGGCCCGAGCAGCGCCCCGCATACTGGCCCTGAAGCCCCCCACGGCTTAATTTAGGATGTGAGTTAAACCTCAAGCGAAGGTCGCGTCAAGGGCTCCGTCACATGTAGGTTGCGAGAATGACTTCGGAGCAAGGGGGCAGGGTGAGAGTGCGCAACGGCCGTACGGTGCGTGACCTGCGGCGGGAGAACCGCACCGCGGTATTGCAACGGTTGTATTTCGACGGGCCCTTGAGCCGCTTCTCGCTCGGTCCCGCCACCGGGCTGAGTTCCGGCTCGGTGAGCAACGTGGTCTCCGAACTGGTCGCCGAAGGACTGGTGGAGGAGGCCGGAAGCGTCGACTCGGCCGGCGGCCGTCCCCGCACGCTGCTGCGCGTCAGCGCGCGGAGCGGGTACATGATCGGTGTCGACATCGGCGAGACCAGGGTGCGGATCGAGCTCTTCGACCTCGCCCTCACCGAGCTGGCCCGGGTCGAGAAGCCGCTGGAGACGGGCGGCCCGCGCCGCCTCGACCGCTATGACGTCGGCGTCGTCGTGACGCACCTGCGGGAGGGCATCCCCGAGGTGCTGGCCGAGGCCGGAATCGCGGCGGAGCGGCTGCTCGGCGTCGGGATCGGGGTGCCGGGCATCGTCGCCAGGACCCCGGAGGACGGCGCCGTCGTGCACGGCCAGACGATCGGCTGGGACGCCGTCCCCCTGGAGCGGCTGCTGCGCGAGGCCCGCCTGCTGCCCGACACCGTGCCGTACTACATCGACAACGGAGCCAAGACGCTCGGGCAGGCGGAGATGTGGTTCGGCGCCGGGCGCGGCGCGCAGAGCGCGGCGGTGGTGCTCTTCGGCTCCGGCGTCGGCGCCTGCGTCGTCAGCGACGACATGGGTCCGGGCAGGGCCGTGGAGTGGGGGCACCTGACGGTGCGGGTGCGCGGTCGCCGGTGCCGCTGCGGTGCCCAGGGCTGCCTGGAGGCGTACGCGGGCGCGGAGGCACTGCTCCAGCGCTGGGCGGAGGCGGGCGGGCAGCCGCCGGCGGGTGCGGACGAGGAGACCGCGCTCACCGCGATGCTCGCGGCCGCGTATCCGAATCCGGACGCAGCGGGGACCGTGCCGGAACCCGATGGCACCGCCCTGGCCGTCCTCGAGGAGACCGCCGAGTATCTGGGCGCGGGGTTCTCCGACCTGATCAACCTGTTCCAGCCCGAACGCATCCTGGTCGGCGGCTGGGCCGGACTGCAGCTCGGTCGGCGCTTCCTGGACTCGGTGACGGCCCACGCCACCTCGTACGCCCTGACCTATCCCGCCGCCCAGGTCCGTATCGACCTCGGCACCCTGGGACCGGACGCCGTCACCGTGGGCGCCGCGATCCTGCCGCTCGCCGGTTTCTTCGCGCGTGGCGGCAGACCGGAGGAGGCCGAACCGGTGGAGCCGGACCCGGCGTGGCGGACGGCCCTGCGGGAGCGCTCGGTGCAGTGAGCGGCGCCTGCCGCCCCGGCTGTGTTCTCCACCGGCAGCCGGACCGGCCGCGGCCCATGGCTCCCGCCGCCGTGGAAGCGCCCCGCGCACGCGCCGACCTCGGGTCCTGTGCCACGGAACCGGCGCAGCCGGCCCCCACCGCGGGCCACGCGTGGTGATGCCCGGGCATCGGCCGAAGGCGCGGCGCCCGCGGAGTCCCCACGGCACACGCGGGCCTCGGCCCGGCGCCGCTGCCCCGTCGAACGTGCTGCCTGGACCGCCCCACTCAGGGGCCGCTGACGGTGATCCTCCCCTCCACCTGTGTGTCCCCCGCCGACCTGCCCACCATGAGCCGGTAGGGGCCGGGCTCAGTGGACCAGCCGTGGTCCGCCTCCGACCAGTGCCGCAAGGCGCGCGGACCCACCACCACCTCGGCACTCGCTGTCCGGCCCGCTTCCGCACGAACGGCCGCGTATCCGGCGAACCAGCGCTCGGGACGCTCCACCGCCGAATCGGGGCGGGCCAGGTAGACCTGCACGACCTCGCGCCCGGCGCGGGTGCCGGTGTTGCGCACCGTCACCCGGACCGTGAAGGGCCGACCCGCCGCGACGTGCGCGGGAGCCTCCACGGCCGCGTACTCCCACGTCGTGTAGCCGAGTCCGTGGCCGAACCAGTAGGCGGGCTCGCCTCCGGCTCGCAGCCACGCCCGGTGGCCGATGTGCAGTCCCTCGGCGTAGTCGAGCCGGCCGTCGACCGGCCGGGTGGACGTCACGGGCGCGTCCGCCAGGGTGGCCGCCCAGGTGGTGGGGAGTCGACCGCCGGGTTCGGCGAGGCCGAACAGGACGTCGGCCAGCCCCGCGCCGGCCTCCTGTCCCGGGAACCACGTGAGCAGCACGGCGCCCGCTTCCCGACGCCAGGGCAGCTCGACCGGACCGCCGCTGTTGACGACCACGACGGTGCGCGCGTTCGCGGCGGCCACGGCGCGGACCAGCGCGTCCTGGTGCCCCCCGAGCGACAGTCCGGCCCGGTCGTACCCCTCGGTCTCGCTGTGCTCGGTGGTGCCGACGACCACGATCGCGGCGTCGGCGTCCCGGGCTGCCCGCACCGCGTCCTCCAACGCGGTCGCCGGGTCCGGTTCCGGCGGCGCCGCGGCGACGACGGTGGCGCGTCCGCGGCCGGGTATCAGCTCACGCCGGGCCACCACGTGCACGGGCCGTTCGGCGGTCAGTACCGTCCGCGCCGTGTGTACGGGCGGGTTGACGTGGACGACGGCCGGGTCGTCCGTGTCACCGGGGAAGTCCCCGTCCAGGAGCGTGCGGTCGTCGACGGTGAGCGTCATGCGTCCGAAGCCCCCGACACCGAACGTCCACTCTCCCGGTCGCCGGGGATGCAGCACCGCGCCGATCTCCACCGTGTGTGCGCCCGGGGGCAGGTCCGGCTCCAGCTGCCGGCCCGAGAGCCGGTGCTCCGCGTACAGCTCCCGCCCCGCCGCGTCCAGCACCCGCAGGAGCACGCCAGGGGCACCCGATTCCGGGTCGGTGCACCGGTCGGTGCCGAGGGGGAGGGGCGGGGACCCCAGTGCCGGACCGGGCTCGTACACCACCCGGGCCCGCCCCCGCAGCCGGGCCCGGACGCCCGCCAACGGGGTGACCACGCCGGAGCAGAAGACACCCGCGCTGCCGCCGCCCTGGACCCGGGGGGACGCGGCGTGCACACCGACGACCGCGACGGTGGACAGCCCGGCGGGGTCGAGCGGCAGGACGGCGTCGTTGCGCAGCAGGACCGAGCCGGCACTGACGGCGCGGCGCAGCAGCGCCCGGGTGTCCCGGGACGCCGTCGCCGGCACCCGGCGCGGGCGATGCGGTTCCAGCGCGCCGACGCGGTGGGCGAGCCGGAGCAGCCGGCGCACCCTCCCGTCGACGGCCTCCTCGGCGACCAGGCCGTCCTTCACCGCCCGCACCAGCGAGGAGCCCCAGGGACTGTCCGGGCCCGGCATCGCCAGGTCGAGGGCGGCGCGGCCGGTTTCCTCGGTCGTGCGCACGGCCGCCCAGTCGGAGACGGCGACCCCGTCGAACCCCCATTCGCCCTTGAGGGGTTCCGCCAGGAGCGGGCTGGCCGTCATGGTCGTGCCGCCGACGGCGTTGTAGCCCGCCATGACCAGCCACACGCCGGCCTCGACGGCTGCCTCGAAAGGTGCGAGGTACACCTCGCGCAGGGCGCGTTCGGACGCCCGGACGTCGACGGTCAGCCGGTCGGTCTCGGAGTCGTTGCCGACGTAGTGCTTGGCGGTGGCCGCCACCCCGAGAGCTTGGATGCCCCGGATCAGCGCGGCCCCGGTACGGCCGGTCAGCTCCGGGTCCTCGGAGAAGCACTCGAAGTGCCGGCCGCCCAGCGGGCTCCGGTGGAGGTTGAGCGTGGGGGCCAGTACCACGTCGACGCCCTTGCGGGCGGCCTCGGCGGCGAGCAGGCCCCCGAGCCGCTCGACCAGTTCCTCGTCCCACATCGCCCCGAGGGCGGAGCCGGAGGGCAGCAGGACCGAAGTGCGCCGCTCGTCCCATGCCTCGCCCCGCACCCCGGCGGGCCCGTCCGAGGCCACCATCTCCCGCAGCCCGATCCCGGGCTCGCCTGCGGTGCGCCAGGTCGTCGCGCCGGTGAGCAGGCGCACCTTCTGTTCGAGGCTCAGTCTGCTGATGAGCTGGTCGACTGTCTCGTCGTCCATTTCCGCCCCCACTTCCTTTCCCCTTCACCCTTCAGCGGAGGGGGCCCGGCGGCACCCGCGCCGAGCGGGTGGCCGGACCCCCTGTGAACCGGCCGGGTCAGGGCAGCCGGTGATCCTCGTTCAGCACCGGGGCGAGCTCCGGGTAGTTCTGGTCGTAGCCACGCGTGTCGCACTGGAAGCCGCCCACGATGCAGCGGTCGACCAGTGCCTTGAGGGTCCTCTCCTCCCAGGCGTTGAAGAAGTCGTAGTGGAAGGAGTAGCCGCGACCGCTGGCCAGGCGGACGTCGCTCATGTCGCCGTTGACCGGCCAGGCCATCTTGAACTCGATCATCGGCAGGGCGACCGGGTGGGAAGCCGGGCACATGTTGTCGTTGGTGCCGGGTTTGACGACCGGGTAGGCCATGTGGCTCTTGTGGTCGGGGGTGTCGAGGTACGTGCCGTCCCAGCAACTGGGCGCCTGCATGCGCAGGTTGAGTTGGACGTCGGGCCGCTCCGGGCAGCTCGCCGGGATGTCGACGTTGAAGAAACTGTCGCCGCATTCCCAGCCCTCGACGAAACCCTTGTGGCTGCGGAACTCCTGGGCGCTCTGCATGGGGTCGCCGACGACGAACCGCAGCCCCTTGGGGAAGGGCCGCACGCTCGTGTAGTCGGTGACGCCGGCCTTGTAGTAGATGACCTGCGGGCCGACCGGAAGGATCTTCCTGTCCCCCTTGTACAGGGACGGCATCCAGTACGCGGAGGCATCGGCCGGCGCCTTGCACGTGGTGTTGCCGCCGTAGAGGCTCGCCGTCGTGCTGCCGGCGTTTGTCGTCGTGTTGCCCATGAAGGTGTGGTCGTGGGACTTGCCCGGCTGCCCCGGGTACACGATCGGGTCGTCCGGCGCGGTGTGTGTGACGGCGCAGTTGGCCTGGAACTCCTTGTGGTAGCGCGACGGCGGGGTGGCCTCGGACGGGGTCACGCCGGCGACCGGGGGAACGGCGGGTATGTACCCGTCGCCGTCGGGGTCGTCGGCGGACGCCCGGGTCGACACCGCCGTCGTGTGCCCGGTGTGAGCGCCGGCCGAGGCGGTCGGGGCGTCGCCGGGTCCGGCCGCCGTGGCGACGGTGCCGATGCCGAGCATGCTTGCGATCAGTGCGCTGCCGAGCAGCAGCGCGGGGAGATTCGAACGCGGTCTCATGGGGCCTCCTGCCCGCTGAGGTGCTGAAGGGGGTGGTGCGAAGGGCGCCGCCGGACGCCCTTCGCCGTCGTCAGCTGTAGATGCCGAGCTCGTGCAGCGAGTAGCCCCAGCCGGTGCCACGCGCCGTCAGGTGCAGTCGTACGTGCCGTGCGGTCGTCGCGACGTCGATGGTGTCGATGTCGCCGTTGCCCGCGGTGGTGGTGTGGACCGTGCGCCAGGTGGTGCCGTCGTCCGAGACCTGGACCTCGTAGGACTTGGCGTAGGCGGGGTCCCAGACGAGCTGGAGCTTGCGGACGGGGGTGGGGGCGCCGAGGTCGACCCGGATCCACTGCGGGTCGCTCCAGTCACTGGCCCAGCGCGTGTCGGCCCTGCCGTCCGTCGCCTTGGCGGGCTCGCATGGGCAGTCGCCGTACGACGGCTGGAAGGAGGACGCGGTGGTGGGCTTGTTCAGCGCCACGTTCGTGCCGGTGACCGGCGGGGCGACGACCTTGACCGACCTCGTCTCGATGCCGGCGTTGCCGCGGCCGTCCTCCGCCTGGATGTACACCTTCCACACGCCGAGCTTCTCCGGGGCCGTCACGGCGAAGGTCCCGTTGCCGGTGGACCGCCACTCGGCCTCGACCAGGCGCTTGTCGCCGTTCGCATAGTTGCCGCTGAGGAAGACCTTGTACGTGATCGGATCGCCGTCGGGGTCGCGTACGTCCGCGCGGACGGTGAACTCGCCGCCCGCCGGAGCCGAGGAGGCGGGGGCGACGGACATGGTCGTGATGACGGGCGGGGTGTTGTCACCGCTGGTCGATCCGCTGTACGCCTTCTTGACGGCGTAGTAGGACAGCCTCTTCAGCCCGTCGGGCACGAGGTTGAACCAGATGCCGCCGAAGTCGTGCTCGACGCCGTAGTGGAAGAGGGTGGCACCGAGGGCGACGCCCCGATGGCCGGTGACGCAGTCCCAGGCCTTGGTGTAGCCCTCGGCCTTCTGCACGTCGGTCGGCTCGTCGGGGATGCCGTTGGCGTCGTCGGGCACCTCCCACTCACCGGCCGGGCCGCCCTCGGTGATGACGTACGGCTTGGTGTAGCCGCCCTCCTCCCAGTCCTCCTGGACGTTGCAGATGTCGCCGTAGGAGTTCATCGAGTACAGGTCGAGGTCGGGCGCGTTGCGCTTGTAGTACGGCCAGGCGCCCGTCCACGCGTCGGTCGACGTGACGGGGTGGTCGGGGTCGATGCCGTGGATCTTCTTGGCGACGTCGTTGACGAAGCCGGTGTACGCGTTGCGCTGCGCCTCCAGCTCCGTCCCGCTGTAGCAGTTCTGCAGACCGAGGACCGACTCGTTGCCGACGTTCCACATGAGGATCGCCGGGTGGCTCTTGTACGCCTCCACCCACTTGGCGAACTCGGTGAGCATGTTGTTCTTGTACGTGGTGTCGGTGACGTAGTTGACGCAGCCGCCGGAGCCGGGCCCGCCGCCTGGTTGCAGCCAGAAGCCGTTGACGACTCGGATGCCGTTCGCGGCGGCGCTGTCGAGCAGCGGCTTGGTGCCTGCGTCGGTGCCCCAGGTGCGGATCGTGTTGACGCCCATGGACTTGACGTCGGGCATGTACTTCGGGGCGTCCGCGATGGCGGGACCCCAGGTCAGGCCCTTGACCGTGTAGGGCCGGCCACCGACGGTCAGTTGCCAGTTCCCCTGGGAGCCGGTGACCGCGACCGCTCCTCCTCCGACCGGGGGTGTGCCGTCCGTGGTCCCGTACACCTGGAACTCCCACAGGGAGTAGCCGTAGCCGCCGGAACGCTCGGTGCCCAGCATGCGGACGTAGCGGCCGGAGCCGGTGACGGCGACCTCGTCCGTGCCGCCGTCACCGCCGGTCACGGTCTTCAAAGTCCGCCAGTCCGTGCCGTTGTCGGACGCCTGGATCTGGTAGCTCTTGCCGTACGCGCCCTCCCAGGTCAGCACGACACGGCTGAGGTCGGACCGCTGTCCGAGGTCGACCTGGAACCATTGCGGGTCGCTCCACCGGCTGGCCCAGCGGGTGCCGGTGAGGTTGCCGTCGACGGCTGCCGACGCGGCGTAGCCGTCGCCTTCCTGGGACGAGGCGGTGGCGGGCCTGCCCTGGGAGAGGAGCGTTTCCGCGGCCTGGGCGGGCGGAGCGGTGAGGGCGAGCGACGACGCCACCAGTGCGCCGAGGGCGAGCAGGGGGACGCCGGCGCGGCGGCCGACTGGTCTGCGGTACGTGGGGGCTGTGGACACATCTGCTCCTGGCGGGTTGGGGAGAGCCGACGGGGCGGGGCTGTGGGAGCGCCGCGTGATGGCCCCTCCGGGCCGGAGGGGGCGCGGGGATGTCGTCCGGCCCGGAGGGGAGTTGGGGCCGACGGGCGGCTTGGTCAGGGGAAGGACACGACGGTGGACGGCACGGTCGAGGTTCCGCCGGGCTCGGTCGAGGCGCCGGTGTCGTTGACGACGTGGTTGTAGTGGCCCATGCCGCCGAGGGAGACCACGAGGAGGCTGTGGAACTTCACTCCTGGCTTGACGGGCGTCTTGAAGCCGTGATCCTGGCGGATGTTCGGGTCGACGTTGTAGTTGCAGTAGCTGCCCAGACCCCACGCCTCGTGGGTGTCCACCGAGTCGTCGACCCGGTAGGCGGCGTACCCCTTGGTCGTGCCGTTCTGGATGGCGGCCTGGTTCGGGGCGTCGTACGCCTTCTCGTTCTGGTAGAAGATCGTCCGGCCGCGTTCGCCGTACCACTCGACGTCGTACTTGTTGAAGTGCTCGACGAACAGACCGGTGGCCAGGACGTCGTCGCCGTTGACGCGGACGCCGTAGTCGGCCCGGTTGGTCTCCCAGCCGACGCCCTCGCCGTGGTCGGCCCGCCAGACCCAGGTGTGGTCGATGATCGTGTCGTGGCTGTTGACCACCATGCTGGTGGTGGCCTTGCCCGCGCCCGCGCCGCCGATGCGGATGTAGACGTCCTGCACGGTGGTGGGGTTGGCCGCGTGGTCGGTGGACGCGCCCTGCGGGCCGACCTCCAGCAGGGTGGGGGAGTTGACCGGTCCGGCGTCGATGAGGAAGCCGGCGAGTCGCACGCCGTCGACGTCGGCGACCTTCATGGCGGTCACCCCGTTCTCCGGGACGATCGTGGCGAGGCCGAGTCCCAGCACGATGGTGTTCGCGCGGTTGACGTTGATCGTCTGGTCGACGTGGTAGACGCCGGGGGTGAAGAGCAGGTGCAGGCCCTGGGCGAGGGCGGCGTTGATGGTGGCGGCGGTGGCGCCGGGCTTGACGACGTAGAACTTGCTCAGCTGGATCGACTCGCCCTGAGGCGTGCCGTTCGCCCAGGTGGTGCCGCGCGCGTTGGTGCGCTTGGCGGGGGCGAAGACCTTGTACTCGTCGCCGTCCAGGTAGAGGAAGGGCTTCTCGCGGGAGATCGGCGTCGTGTCGAGCGTGGTGTAGCGGGGCTCGGGGAAGCTGGTGGCGGGCGCGCCCTCGACACCGGAGAAGACCTGGTTCCAGACGCTGTTGGACCAGCCACCGATCGAGCTGTCGCGGGTGTACCACTGCTGCTGCGAGTAGTTGCCGACCTGGCCGTCGATCTTGCTGTCGGCGATGTAGCCGCCGCTGGCCCAGCCGTAGCCGTTGGGCGCGAGGTTGAGGCCGCCCTTGACGTGCATCCGGCGGAAGGAGGCCGCCTGTGAGACCGCCCACCGGTTGGTGCCGTTGACCGGCTTCACGGCGAGGTTCTCCGCGCCGCGCCAGAAGTTCTGGGTGGCGTTGCCGTTGAACCAGCCGGCGTCGACGGTGATGTCACCGTTGATCGTCGTGTCGTCGGGGCGCAGGCCGAGACCGAGGATCTGGGTGTAGAAGCCGATCTGGGCGTTGAGGTTGTTGTAAGTCCCCGGCTTGAAGAGGAAGGCGTGCCGGCCGGAGCCGAACTGGGCCGACTCCTGCTCTTGGAAGACCTGGTCCAGCTTGGCCTGGATGCCGGGCGTGGACGGGTCGAAGACGTGCACGTTCGGGCCGAGGTCGCCGCCGCCCGGGATGACCGGGCCGGGGTCGTCTCCGGTGGTGCCGTACACCTTGAACTCCCAGAGGGAGTAGCCGTATCCGGTGGCGCGGGTGGTGCCGAGCATACGGACGTACCGGGCCGTGCCGGACACGTTCACTGTCTCCGTGCCGCCGGCGCCGGTGGTGGTGGAGTAGGCCGTCGACCAGTCCGTGCCGTTCTGGGACGTCTCGATGCGGTACGACTTGGCGTAGGCGGCCTCCCAACGCAGCTCGACCTGGCTGAGGGTGGCGGGGGCGCCGAGGTCGATGCGGATCCACTGCGGGTCGGAAGCGGCGCTGGACCAGCGGGTGCCGTTGTCGCCGTCGACGGCCGCGGTCGCGGGGGTGCCGTAGTGCTCCTGGCTGGAGGCGGTGACGGGCTTGCCCTGGGACAGCAGCCCGGGCGCGGCCTGGGCCTGCGTGGCGGGGGCGACGGCGAGCATGGCCGCGGCCAGGGCGGTGACCAGGAGAGCGACGAGGCCGCGGCGACCGGGTCTGCGCGACACCGGCACCGCCGGGGGTATGCCGACAGGGGGCATGGAGAGACTCCTTGACACGGGTTGGGTGGGAGAGCGCTCTCCGGCACCTTGCCCGGCATGCCAGTCGCGGTCAAGGTTCCTGACACGCCTTTTCTTTCGGCTTTCATTAAGTGTGGTTGGTGAACCTTCGGGGCACCGGGGCGAGGCCGGAGCGGTCGCGGGGCGAAGTGGCTTCGCCACCGTGAACCGGGGCCGGCCGCAGGGCCGGAGAGGGCCGGAGAGCCCGGAAGGAGAGTCAGCCGACTGTCTGGGTGCCGATGACCGAGAGCAGCCGCAGCTTGTCGTGGCTCTCGGAGCCGGGGGCGGCGGTGTAGACGAGCAGTTGGTGCGACTGGTCGGGGTCGAGGAGGGTCTGGCAGTTCAGCTCCAGGGGCCCGACCTCGGGGTGCACGAAGCGTTTGACCCGGCTGGGGCGGACACTCACCTCGTGCGTGTCCCACAGGTCCCGGAACTCCTCGCTGCGCTCCAGGAGCAGACCGGCGTAGTGGGCCGCCAGGGAACCCGGGCCCCTCAGCGTGACGATCCGGCGCAGTCCGGACGTGAACACGCGGGAGAGCAGCGCGTGGTCCTCCGGTGCGTACAGCGCGCGGGTGGCCGGCAGGGTGAACCAGCGGAAGCCGATGCTGCGTTCGGCTCCGGTGAACCGGGTGGTGTCGCCGGTCAGGGCCACGCCGAGCGGCGTCTGGCGCAGGGTCTCCCCGAGTTCGGTGACGATCTCGGCGGGGGTGTCCGACAGGCGGTCGAGGATGCGCAGCAGGCCCGGGCCGACGTGCTCGCCGACCGCGCCGCGGACGGGTGGGTGGTGCCCGGCCAGACGGAACAGATGGTCGCGCTCGTCCAGGGACAGATGGAGGCCCTGTGCGATCGAGGCGACCATCTGTTCGGAGGGTTGCGGGCCGCGCTCCTGCTCCAGACGCGCGTAGTAGTCGGTCGACATGTGGCACAGCGCCGCGACCTCCTCGCGGCGCAGGCCGCTGGTCCTGCGGCGCTGTCCACGCGGGAGTCCGACGTCCTCGGGCTGCAGCAGCTCCCGCCGGCGCCGGAGGAAGGCCGCCAGCCCGGTCCGGTCGATCTCCATGGTGCTCTCCTTCTGTGCCGCTTCCCTTTCTAGCGCCCCTGCGGCGCCGCAGCCACGGATCGTCGATCCCCCTCTCCGGCACCCGCTGCCGCCACCGCCCGGCGGAAGGGCCGGAGGAAGCCCCGGTCCCGGAATCAGAGGATCGGCAGGTCCTGCCTCCCATCGGCGGATTCGGTCACGGTGGAAGCAAGCACAGCAATGAGGGAGCGAACCCATGACACGCACCGGCTTCGACATCACCGTCCCCGATCTGTCCGGCAGGCGCGCCGTCGTCACCGGCGCGAGCGACGGCATCGGACGCGGCGTCGCGACCCGCCTCGCGGCCGCCGGCGCGGAGGTGCTCCTGCCGGTCCGCAATCCGCGCAAGGGCGAGGCCGCGCTCGACGCGATCCGTGCGCTGGTCCCCGACGCGGACGTGTCCCTGCGCACGCTGGACCTGTCCTCGCTCACGTCCGTGGCCGCGCTGGGCAGGACACTGCTGGCGGAGGACCGCCCCATCCACCTGCTCGTCAACAACGCCGGCGTCATGACACCGCCCGAGCGGCAGACGACCGCGGACGGTTTCGAGCTGCAGTTCGGCACCAACCACCTCGGCCACTTCGCCCTCGTCGCCCACCTGCTGCCCCTCCTGCGGGCCGGCCGGGCGCGTGTGACGTCGCAGATCAGCGTCGCGGCGAACCGGCACGCCATCAACTGGGACGACCTGCACTGGGAACGCTCCTACGACGGCATGCGCGCCTACAGCCAGTCGAAGATCGCGTTCGGACTCTTCGGCCTGGAGCTTGACCGCCGCAGCGCGGCCGGTGACTGGGGCATCACCAGCAACCTGTCCCACCCGGGCGTCGCCCCCACGAACCTGCTCGCCGCCCGCCCCGAAGTGGGCCGAGCCCAGGACACCCGGGGCGTACGCGTCATCCGCGCCCTGTCCGCCCGCGGCGTCCTCTTCGGCACGCTCCGCACCGCACCGCTCCCCGCGCTGTACGCGGCCACGGCGCCGCATGCCGAACGGGGAGCGTTCTACGGCCCCGGCGGCCCGGGCCACCTGGGCGGCCCGCCCGCGCGGCAGAAGCTCTACAGCCGTCTGCGCAGCACGGACGACGCCCGCCGGATCTGGGAACGGTCCGAGGAACTCACCGGAGTGCGCTGCGCGTGACCGGGTGCGCTGTGTTCCGGTGACGCGCCGCACCGCGCCTCCGAGCGACCCCGACAGGGGAGCCAACTCCCGTCACAGAAGGGCCAACTCCCGTGGCGGATACCGGCCACGGCGCAAACCCGCCTCAGGACATCATCTCTGCATCACTCGCCTCTCTGCCAAGGTGTCGCCACCGCACACCTCGAGATGGGGAGATCGATGCGCGCGATATTGCGCAGTGCCGTGGGCACGGCCATAGCCGTGACCCTGGCCGCCACCGCGGCCGTGCCGTCCGGGGCACAACCACGGGCGGCCGAACCGGAGAAGAGACCCCTGGTGGGCAGCGAGGCCGCCGCCGCGCAGGGGAAGCGCTCGACCGTCACCCTGGTCACCGGGGACCGCGTCCTGGTGACCACCGACACGTCCGGCCGCAGTACGGCCGTGGCCCTGCCCCGCGAGGACGGCAGCACGCCCGTCGTCCAGACGCGGCAGGCGGGCGACGATCTGTACGTCTACCCGGAGGCCGCCGTCGAGGCGCTGGCCGCGGGCCGCGTCGACGAGGAGCTCTTCAACGTCACCGGGCTGATCCGCCAGGGCTACGACGACGCCCACACCGGGTCGCTGCCGCTGATCGCCGTGTACGACACGTCGGTCGACGTGGCCCGCACCGCCCCCGCCGCTCCGTTCGGCGCGCAGCGCGGCCTGGTCCTCGACGCCGTCGACGGTGTCGCACTGAAGGCCGACAAGAAGAAGGCGGCCGGCTTCTGGGCCGACGTCGCCCGCGCCGAGTCCCGTGCGTCCACCGACCTGAAGAAGCTCTGGCTGGACCGGAAGGTCGAGGCACAGCTCGACCGGTCGACGCGGCAGGTGCACGCCCCCGAAGCGTGGGCCGCCGGCCACGACGGCAAGGGAAGCAAGGTCGCCGTGCTCGACACCGGTGCGGACGCCGAGCACCCGGACCTCAAGGGCCGTATCACGGCGCAGAAGAACTTCACCGACTCCGACTCCACCGACGACCGACAGGGCCACGGCACGCACGTCCTGTCCACGGTGGGCGGCAGCGGCGCCGCGAGCGACGGGAAGAACAAGGGCGTCGCGCCCGGCGCGGAGCTGCTCAGCGGCAAGGTCCTCAACGACGGCGGCTCGGGCGCCGAGTCCTGGATCATCGCCGGGATGGAGTGGGCGGTCGAGCAGAAGGCCGACGTCGTCTCCATGAGCCTCGGCAGCCAGGTCCCCACCGACTGCACCGACCCGATGGGCGTCGCCGCGCAGCGACTCGCCGAGAGCTCGGACGCGCTGTTCGTCGTGGCCGCCGGAAACACGGGACCGTCCCTGAACACCGTCTCGTCGCCGGGCTGCGCCCCCGGCGTGCTCACCGTCGGCGCCGTCGACCGGGACGACTCCACCGCCTGGTTCTCCAGCCGCGGCCCCGCCCCCTTCACCCACACCCTGAAGCCCGAGATCACCGCCCCCGGAGTGGGCATCTCCGCGGCGGCGGCGGGCGGCCGGGGCGTCTACGCCTACCAGTCGATGTCGGGTACGTCGATGGCCACCCCGCATGTCGCGGGTGCCGCCGCCGTCCTCAAGCAGCGGCACCCGGACTGGACGGCGCAGCAGCTCAAGGCTGCCCTGGTGTCCTCCGCCGACACCGACATCCCCGGCGACGTGCGCGAGACCGGCGGCGGCCGGCTCGATGTGAAGGCCGCGACCGACACCACCGTCCTCGGCGCCCCGGCCGTCCAGGGCGGCAGCTTCAACTGGCCGCAGGACGCCGCCGACCGCACCACCATCGACGTGCCCTACACCAACACGGGCGACAAGGCGGTGCGGCTCCGCCTCGGCGTCGAAGGGGTCACCGGCAACGACGGCTCGCGCGTCCGGTCCTCCGTGGCCCGGCTCGGCGAGCGCTCGGTCACCGTCCCCGCGGGCGCCACGGTGAAGGTCCCGCTGCGCATCGACCCCACCGCCCGCCTCGCCGACAGCCAGTACGGCGACGTCACCGGCCGCATCGTCGCGACGGCGGACGGAGTGGCGGTCTCCACGCCCTTCTCGCTCTACGTCCAGCCGGAGACCGTCACCCTGCGGGTCAAGCTCGTGGACCGCGCGGGCAAGCCCGCCGGCGCCTCCTCGTCCCTCGACGTGATCGGCACCGACGACGCCACCGGTGAGCGGCGCTTCAACGACGGCGCCGCCGACCAGACGTACCGGCTGCGCCCCGGCAGCTACTTCCTGTCCAGCTTCGTCGAGACACCGGACGCGGGCGAAGGCGCGGAGCTGACCGACTCGGTCACCTATCTCGGCCGTCCGCAGGTGAAGCTGACCAAGGACACCACCGTCGTCCTCGACGCGCGCACGGCGCACCGGCTGAAGGTCGCCACCGACCGGCCGGCCCAGACCCGCGCCGCCACGCTCTCCTTCTCCCGTACCTGGGGCGAGAACTGGCTGCACGCCGGAAGCGTCACCGGCCAGGGCACCGTCCGCGGCTTCTACGCCTCGGTCGAGGGCCGCGCCCAGGACGGCGACTTCACGTTCGGCAGCCACTGGCGGCAGTACGCCCCGCTCATCTCCGACCTGCGGACCAGCGGCGGCCTCGAGCTGCACCCCCTCCCGTCCGGCGAGGGAAGCACCAACCTCGACGGCACCGGACAGGCGGAACTCGTCGACGCGGGCAAGGGCTCGCCCGAGGAGCTGAAGGCCGCGGACGTCAAGGGCAGGGTCGCCCTGGTGCTCGTGCCGGAGGGCGGCGCCGTCACCCCCCTGGCCGCCGACGCCAAGGCCGCGGGCGCCACGGCGCTCGTCGTGCACCGCACCGCTCCCGGCCGGTGGCAGCCGCGGGCCGGCATCGCGGGCGCGGTCCTGCCGACGCTCGCGATCCCGGCGGACGACGCCCGCGCGCTCCTCGACGAGCTCGCCGCCGGCGAGGTGACCCTGCGCTGGAAGGCCACCGCGAAGAGCCCGTACGTCTACAACCTGTCCTTCCCCGAGGACGCCCCGATCCGCGGCGACCGCACCTACCGGGTGCGCGACAGCCGGCTCGGCAAGGTCGAGTCGACGTACCACGCGATGGGCGTGGCCGGTGACTTCCTCGACACCACCGGCGCGTACGCGCCCGACGGGACCGCCGCGTTCCTGGGCTTCAGCGAACCCGTCCCGGCGCCCGGCAGGCGCACCGAGTTCTACTCGGCGGGCGACATCGCCTGGGACCACTTCGTCTCCAGCAG
The DNA here is from genome assembly GCF_044544295.1 of Streptomyces sp. NPDC053750. Lineage (NCBI taxonomy): Bacteria > Bacillati > Actinomycetota > Actinomycetes > Kitasatosporales > Streptomycetaceae > Streptomyces > Streptomyces sp. NPDC053750. The sequence goes on from NZ_JBITXB010000008.1 coordinate 274,265, forward strand.
CTACCCGTGGGGCGAGACGATGACCGACCAGCGGCGCACCCACCGGGCCGGCAGCGAGCGTTCCGAGAGCTGGTACGACGGTGTGGTGGCGCCCACCGCACCGCGCGACACCGACGGCAAGCCGGTGCTCGTCGCCGAACGGCAGGGCAACCTGATCGGTTTCGCCGCGGCGATGTGGGGCGACGGCACGCACTACGCGCAGCAGGGCTCCTTCGGCGACGTGGGCAACCTGGTCCTGCGCAGGGACGGCGAGGAACTCGGCCGCACCGGCTGGCCGTCCGGTGTCTTCGAGGTGCCGGCCGAGGAAGCCACGTACGAACTGGAGCAGAGCGTCGCCAAGTTCGGCTCGCCAGCCCGGGTCTGGGAGCGGTCGCAGCAGGTGCAGACCGTCTGGACGTTCCGCTCGAAGCTCGACGAGCAGCAGTACTCGCAGGGCCTGGGCATCCTCTTCCCGCGCTACAGCCTCCCGGAGGACGGTCTCAAGACCGTGGCCGCGAAGGACGGTCTGCGCATCGGCCTGGGCATCACCGGCCATGCCGGCTACACCCCCGGCAAGCTGAAGTCCGCGAAGCTGTCCTACTCCTACGACGAGGGCGCCACGTGGACCGAGGCGGACGTCACCGTCACGGACAGCGGCGCCACGGCCACGGTGAACCACGCCGGAGCCGCCGGCCGGCAGGTCTGGCTGCGGGCCGAGCTCACGGACGCCACCGGCAACTCCGTGCGCCAGACCGTCTCCCGCGCGTACGACGTGCGCCCGTAGCACCCTCGCAGGTCGACAACCGGCCCGCCGGGCGGTCCTCCCTGGAGGGAGGGCCCGCCCGGCGGGCCCTTTCCGTGTCCGTCCGGGCGGGGCCGGCGCAGTGGCAGTGGTCCAGGCGGTGGCTGACTTCGTCGGGCCGAACGGCGCAAGCGACGGTTTCGGTCCGGACACCCGGTCGTCGGGTGTGGCGGGATGGGGGGACAGAGGAAGGAGCCCCGCCATGCCCACACCGGGATCCGCACACCGGCCCACGACCGAGCTGGACGCCCGCTACAGCTCCGCGCTCAATCCCCGCCCGGGTGCCGCGGAGGTCACCGCCACGGACTGGTCCGAAGCCCAGCGACAGCTGGAGGAAGCCGAGATCTTCTGGGTGTCCACGGTGCGGCCCGACGGACGCCTGCACGTCACTCCCTTGATCGCCGTATGGCACGCCGGGGTGCTCTACTTCTCCACCGGCACGGGGGAGCAGAAGGCGCGGAACCTCGCTCACGACGGACACTGTGCGCTGACCACCGGAGGAAACTCCCTCACCGAAGGGCTCGACCTCGTGATCGAGGGCCGGGCCGAGCCGGTGGCCGATCCTGCGCTGCTGGAGGAGGTGATCGCGGCGTACGAGGCGAAGTACGGAGCCCACATCACCTCGCCGGAGGGCACGTTCCACGGAATGGGGGACACGTTCCGGAACGGGGAGGCGCTGGTGTTCGGGGTGGCCCCGATCACGGCGTACGGCTTCGGCCGCGACAACGGGGTCTACAGCCATACGCGCTGGTCGTTCTGAGGGAGCCGGGATCGTCACGCACCCGTGAAAACCCTGTGGAACCGATGTCGGTGCTGCCGCTTATGCTGCTCCGGCATATTCACGCAGGACCTGGGGAGGGCGCGGCATGTTCGGCAAGATGTTCGGCAGGGGCGGGGAGAGACCGGCGGCGGACCCGCACGCCCTTGCCGCCCCGCGCAGACAGCGCAACGGGACGTACCCGCTGCGCGCGCTCGGCGACGTGCGGGTGCTCGCGCTGGTGGAGGCGGCCGACGCGGGGGACTGGGAGGCGGTCAAGACGGCGCTGGCCCCCTTCGATCTCGGCCGTGACCACCAGGTCCTCGGTGAACTGGTCGACCTGGACGGTGTGCAGGACTGGATCGGCCGGGCCGTCGAGGAGGACAAGGAGCACCGGGCGACGGCCCTGCTGATCTCCGGGGCCCGCCACATCGTCTGGGGCTGGGAGGCACGCACTGCCGCGCGTGCCGTGGACGTCACGCAGGCACAGTGGCGGGTCTTCCACGAGCGGCTCGAGATCGCCGAGGAACAGCTGCTCGAGGCCGCCGAGCTGCGCCCGGACTGGATCACCCCCTGGCGCCAACTGCTCACCTCCGCACGCGGCATGTCGCTCGGCTCCTCCGTCGCCGAGACCCGGCGCGACGCCGCCCTGCGCCGCGACCCGCTGGACCTGGCGACCCACGTCGAGTGGCTGTCGCAGTTGCAGCCCCGCTGGGGCGGTGAGCCGGGGCAGGCCCTGGAGTTCGCCCGCAAGGCCTTCGCCGCCGCTCCCGACGGCCACCGCCTCGGCTGCGTCATCGCCATGGCGTACATCGAGGAATGGGTGGAGTCGGACGACAGCGACTGCCTGCAGCAACCCAGGATCCGGACCGAGCTGAGGGAGGCGGCGGAGCGCAGCATCCTGCACCACGCGTACGAGCGCCGCCTGGGCTGGCAGGGCGACTACAACATGTTCGCCATGGCCCTCTCACTGGCCGGCAGCAGCACGGCCTCGAATGTCTTCCGCGAGCTGGACGGCGCGTTCACCGAGTGGCCGTGGACGTTCATGGCGGACCCGCAGAAGGCGTACGCGCGCTTCCGCAAGGCCTTCTGAGCCTTCCGGTGCTCCGTCTCCCGTCGCCGCCCCACCCCTTCACCCACCCGGACCGCCCATGACTTCGCCCGAGAACACCGCCGCCGACCGCACCTTCCAGGTCGACCTGCGCGGCCTGGTCGACCTCCTCTCCCACCACCTCTACTCCAGCCCCCGCGTCTATCTGCGCGAACTGATGCAGAACGCGGTGGACGCGCTCACCGCCCGGCACACCCTCGAACCGGCCGCGCCCGCAGGCGCGTTCGGCATCCGCCTGTACGCCGACGGCTCGGTGGTGCGCGTCGAGGACGACGGCGTCGGTCTCACCGAGGCCGATGTGCACACCTTCCTCGCCACGATCGGCCGCAGCAGCAAGCGCACCGAGAAGATCGCCGAGCAACGCGCCGACTTCATCGGCCAGTTCGGCATCGGTCTGCTCTCCTGCTTCCTGGTCGCGGACGAGATCCACGTCGTCAGCCGCTCCGCCCGCACCCCCGACGCGCCCGCCGTGGAATGGCGGGGCCGCGGCGACGGCTCGTACACCGTCCGCGCCCTGTCCGCCTCCGCCCGCCCCCGGCCCGGCACCACCGTCACGCTGACGCCCCGGGCCGACGCGGCCGAATGGACCCGGCCCGCACAGGTGCACGCGCTGGCCCGGCACTTCGGCTCACTGCTGCGCCATCCGGTGACCTTCGACGACGGAACCGGCGGCGGGCCGGCCGGCCCGGGCGCGCCCGTCAACCCCGAACCCGCGCCCTGGGCGCGCACCCACCCCACACCGGGTGCCCGCGCCCGTGCGCTCGCCGCGTACGGCGAGGAGGTCTTCGGGTTCACCCCGCTGGACACCATCGAGCTGGACCTGCCAGCCGTCGGCCTCAAGGGCATCGCCTGCGTGCTGCCCGAGGCCGTACCGGCCGGACGCCGCCATGGTCACCGCGTGCACGTCAGGGGCATGCTGCTGTCCGAGCAGGCCGAGGAGATCCTGCCCGAGTGGGCGTTCTTCGTCCGCTGCGTCGTCGACGCCGAGAGCCTGCGCCCCACGGCATCCCGCGAGTCCCTGTACGAGGACGACACCCTCGCCGCCGTCCGCGACGCCCTCGCCGAGCGGCTGCGCGCGTGGATCGCCCGGGCCGCCGCCAGCGACCCCGACCTGCTGGGCCGCTTCCTCCAGGCCCACCACCTGGCCGTGAAGTCGCTCGCGGTGCACGACGACGAGATCCTGCGGATGCTGCTGCCCTGGCTGCCGTTCGAGACCACCGACGGGCACACCACCCTCGACGAGTTCGCCCGCACCCACCGCACCGTGCTCGTGACGTCGAGCGTCGAGGAGTTCCGGCAGGTCGCCGCGATCGCCTCGGCCGCCGGGCTCGGCGTCGTCAACGGCGGCTACACCTACGACCGCGAACTGGTCCACCGGCTGCCCGAGATCAGGCCCGAGGCCGCCGTCGCCGACCTCGACCCGGCGACCCTCACCGCCCACCTCGACCCCGTGGACCGGGAGACGGAACTGGCCGCCGCGGCGTACCTCGCCGTCGCCCGCGACGCCCTCGCCGTCTTCGACTGCGACGTCGCGCTGCGCACCTTCCAGCCCGCCTCCGCCCCCGCCCTCCTCGTCGACAGCCGCGAGGCCCGGCACGAACGCACCCGCTCCCAGCTCGCCCGTGAGCAGGAGGGCGGCCTGTGGGGCGACATCCTCGGCGCCCTGCGCCAGGAGGCCCCGCGCGCCCAGCTGATCCTCAACCAGCTCAACCCGCTGGTCCGCACCGCCGTCGCCATCGACGAGCCCGAACTGGCCCGCACCAGCGCCGAAGCCCTCTACGGACAGGCCGCGCTGCTGTCCCGACGCCCGCTCAGGCCCGCCGAGTCGAGCCTCATCAACCGCTCCTTCCTCGACCTTCTCGCCCACGCCCTCCGCAAGGACAGCTGACGATGCCGACCGCACCCCATCCCCAGAACACGGACGAGCTGTACCAGGCGCTCCAGGAGAACCATCGGCGTCCCTACGGCCGCACCCGCACCGTCACCGCCGAGGAACTCGTCGACGCCGCCGAGCAGTTCGCGGAGCCCCTCCCTCTCGTCCGCTCGCTCCTCGAGCTCCAGGAGGCGTACACCTACGGCTCCGAACCCCGGAAGTCGCCCGTCGTCTTCGCCCGCCTGCTCACCCTCTTCGACGAGCAGCCCGACGTCTTCGACGAGAATCTGCGCCACCTGCTGTACTGGCGGTTCAAATGGGTGGCCCACGCCCTGCGTCAGCTGCCCGAGATACCCCTGGCCAGCCTGCGCCAGTGGCTCACCGAGATGCGCGACCGGTACGAGAAGGCCGGCCTCGGCCTCCAGCCCTACTACGGCCAGGCGTACCAGCTCGCCGCCCACCTCGGCGAGGACACCGCCCTCGCCTACGAACTGTGGGCGGGCCGTACCCGCTCCCGGCTCAGCGACTGCGAAGCCTGCGAGATCTGCCTGCGCGCCCGCCACCACCTCGCGGACGGCGACGACGAGCGGGCGCTGCGCGCCTGGGAGCCCGTCCTCGCCGGGAAGGAGTCCTGTCAGGAGGAGCCGGCCCGCTCCGTCTCGTACGCACTGTTGCCCCTGCTGCGCACCGGCCGCACGGACCGGGCACGGGAACTGCACCTCGCCGGCTACCGCGGCTGCCGCCGCAACCCCTCGATGTCCGGCGAGGTCGGCCGGCACCTGGAGTTCTGCGCGCTGACCGGCAACGAGGCACGCGGGCTGGAACTGCTCGCCGAGAACCGGAGCCTGTTCGACGAGGTCGACTCGCCGCTTGACCTGCTCGACTTCCTCACCGGAGTGGAGGTCCTCCTCCAACGTGTCGAGTTCCTCGGTCACGGCGACCTGCCCGCCACCGGCTACGCGGGCCGCACCTGGACCGTGACCGCCCTGCGCGCCGAGGTGCGGGGCCGCGCCGACGACCTCGCCGCCCGCTTCGACGCCCGCAACGGAACCACGGCCCACACCGACCGCCGCAGGGCCCGCCTCGACCGGGCCCCGCTGCTGGACGCCCTGGAACTGACCCTGCGCACCCGCGCCCTCGACGACGTGACCCCCTCCGCCCCTGTCACCACCCCCGCCGCCCGTACGGTCCCCGACGTGCCGGAGTCGCTCGGTGAACTCGTCGCGCAGGCGCGGGCCCTGGACGAGGAGGGGCACCCGGACGCACGGGCCCGGTGGGCGCGGCTGCGCACGCTCGTCGCCGCCCGTGACTACACCCACCCCGACGATCCGGCCGTGGGCCCGCTCGTCCGGCTGCGCGCCGACCTGCTCGCCGACGAGGCGAGCCTGGCGAACGACAAGGACGATCACGCCCTCGCCGCCGCCCTCCACGAGGAGGCCGCGGGCCTGTACGACGACGCCGGGAGGCCAGGAGACGCGGCGCTCTCGCGCGGCCTCGCCCTGCTCGCCGACGTCGAGATCCCGGCGGAGGGCGCCGACACGGCCGCGGCCAGGACCGCCGCGCTGACCGCCGCCCACGAGACGATGGTCCGCCTGCACGAGGAGACGCCCGGTCTCGCCCCCTACCAGGAGGCCAGGCTGCTGCGGCTGCGGGCGACCGCACTCGGCCTGCGCCTGCAGACGTCGAGGAGCGAGGAGCACATCGCGCCGGTCTTCGCCGAGGTGGACCTGCTGCACGCGTTCGCCACCCGGCACGACCTCGCCGGGCAGATCTCCGGCGCCCTGCTGCTGCGGGCCAGCACCGACGCCCTCTCCGGGGACCTGCCCGCCGCGGTCACCGCCATCGACGCCCTGCTCGACCGGCTGAAGACCCACGGCCCCGCCTGGCACCTTCCCCGCACACTCGGTCTGCGCGGCCGGCTCCAGCTCGGCCTCCGGGACGCCGAGGCCGCGCACGCGACCCTGACCGAGGCCCTGCGCCTGGCCGCCGACTGGCCTGCCGACACGATCGACACCGCCCGTCTGCACGGCGATCTGGCCGAGGCCTGCATGCACCTGGGCCGCCCCGACGAGGCACTGCGTCACCTGACCCGCTCGGCGGAACTCGAACTGCGCACCGGCAGCCGTACCGACGCGTTCTGCACCTACAGCAACGCCGCCCAGCTCAGCCTCGACCTGGGCCGCGTCGAGGACTGCATCGCCCTGCTCGACTCCCTCCTCGCCGAACCGGACGTCACCGCCAAGGAGCTGGACGACCGGCTCGTGGCACAACTGCGCCTGACCCGCGCCCGCGCGCTGCACGCCGGGGAGGACCTCAAGGCCGCCACCGCCGAGTTCGTCGCCCTCGCGGCCGAGTCGGCCGGCTGGGACGACGACCCGGGGAGCCATGCCATGATCGCCGCGGAGACGGCCGTACTCCTCGGCGAGTCCGGCGAGTTCGGCCGGGCCCGCGAGGCGGCGGATCAGGCACTGGCCGCCCACGCCGAGGCCCCGCGCTACGAGCAGCTCAGCGGCTGCCTGCGCGAACTCGCCCGCCTCCAGGCCGAGCGGCAGGGCCCCGACGGCCTTGCCGACGCCCTCGCCTTCCTTGCCGACGCCGGCCGGATCGCCGACGAGGCCAGGGCCGCCGGGCACGAGACCCACGGCCGCTCCCTGGACACCGCCCTGGCCTACGAACACGGTCGGGTCAACGCCTACGCCGGGGAGTACGAGGACGCCCTGACCGCCCTGGAGAAGGCCCTCACCCTGCTCGGCGACCCGGGACCTGAGGAGGGGGACCGCGTCGGCGAGTGGGCCGAGTGCCTCCGTCTCGCGGGTGCCGTTGAGGGCATCTACCTGGAACGCCCGGCCCCCGCCCTCACCCGCCTCGACGCGGCGATCTCCCGCCTGACCGCCCTGGGCCACACCGAGGAGACCGAGCCGCTGACCTCCTTGGCGGCGCGACTGCGCGACGAGGAGTGACGCGGGCCCGCCCGTCGAGGGACGCGGTTCAGTTCCCGCTGCCGGCGGGCGCGCCGCGGTAGCTCCGCACCACTTCGGCGTACACCTTCGCGCTCGGCTTCGGGCGGCGCCCGAACGTCTCGCGGTCGACCTCGTGCAGCCCGAGCTGAGCCCCGTAGCCGAAGATCCACTCGAAGTTGTCCATGAGCGTCCAGTGGCAGTGGCCGAGGACGGGCGTGCCCGCGCCCGCCTCGGCCGCGAGCGCGTGGACCGCGGCGGGGACGAAGGCGGCGCGCTGTGCGTCGTCCGAGGTCTGGATGCCGTGCTCGGTCACGAGGACCGGTACTCCCGCCACCTCGTGGGCGTAGCGCACCGCGCCGGCGAGGGACTCGGGTGCGATGGCCGTGCCCATGCCGTTGAGCTCACCGTCTCCGGGAACCTCGCCGTCGGGGCCGTGGACGATGCGCTCGTAGTTCTGTACGCCGATGAAGTCGTCGTGCCGGGCCTCGCGCAGCCAGTGGTCGTAGACCGCGGCGCGCTTGGCGGGCCCGGCGTTCCTCGCCGCCGGGCAGCGCCACTTCGTCGGCGACGGCGAGGGAGACACCGACGGGCAGGTCGCCGCGGCGGGCCTCGATCGCGTCGCGGGCGGCGCCGTGGGCACGGGTGAACGCCGCCTGGAACTCGTCCTGCCGGTGGGCGGGGATGACGTTCGCGCCGGTACAGGTGTCGCTTCCGGCGGCGCGTGCGACGGCTCGGCGCCCTGGTCACGCCGGCGGCCCTGCTGCTCTCCCTGTTCATCCCGCCGCTGCGCGACCCGGCCGACGAGGACCCGCTGCCCGACACGTCCCTGACCTGAGCCGCGGACCTCGCCGGGCCCGAACGACCGGTCGCCCCTTCGAAACAGTCGAAGGGGCGACCTTTCTTGTCTCTCCGGCCACCTCGCCGTGCATCGATAACGTTTTGAGTCGGCTTCTGCACGCCCATTGACCAGAAATCCCGCCTCACTCTACTGTCCGGCAGCATGGACTTTCGGCGATGCGGCCGAAACTTTCGAGAGGCGAACGATGAAGACACGTGCGCGCTTGCCCAGACTGGTCGCCACCGGTGCGACGCTCGCCCTGGCGCTGAGCCTGTCGGCCTGCGGCGACGGGAACGGCGGGGCGTCGTCGGACGACGGCAAGATCCATGTCCTGGTCTACGGGGACGCCAGTAACAAGGTCGAACAGCAGATCGTCGACACCTTCAACAAGACGTCCGACGTCAAGGTGGTCCTCGACACCATCCCCGGCGCCGACTACCAGAAGAAGCTCCAGACGATCATCAGCACGCCGCAGGCCCCGGACGTCTTCTTCAACTGGGGCGGTGGCAGCATCAAGCCGTTCGTCAAGGCCGACCTGCTGCTCCCGCTCGACGACTTCATCAAGAAGAACCCGGACCTGAAGGCGAAGTTCCTGCCGTCCGTCTTCGACAGCGCCGTCGTCGACGGCAAGCCGTACGGCATCCCGATGCGCGGCACCCAGCCGGTCCTGCTCTTCCACAACAAGAAGGTCCTCGAGGAGGCGGGCGTCCAGCCGCCGAAGACCTGGGACGAGCTGCTGGCCGCGGTGGAGAAGCTCAAGGACGAGGGAGTCACACCGATCGCGCTGGGCGGCGGCGACGTCTGGCCCACCCAGATGTGGTTCCAGTACCTCTACGACCGCATCGCCGGTCCCGAGCTGTTCGCCAAGGCCGTCGGGGGCGACAAGAGCGCCTGGGAGAGTCCCGACAGCAAGAAGGCCCTGGACATGATCAAGGAGCTCGTCGACACCGGTGCCTTCGGCAAGAACTACGACTCCGTCAAGTACACCAACGGCGGCTCGGTCCAGCTGCTGGCCTCGGGCAAGGCCGGCTTCGAGCTGATGGGCTCCTGGTACTACTCCCAGCAGCTGACGGACCACCCGGACTTCGCCGGGGAAGGTCTCGGCTACTCCGCCTTCCCGGCCGTCGCGGGCGGCAAGGGCGACCCGGCCAACGTCGCCGGCAACACCAACAACTACTACTCGGTGATGAAGAAGACCAAGCACCCCGAGGCCGTCGCCGAGTTCCTGAAGCTCATGTACTCCGACGAGTTCGTCAAGGCGCAGCTGGACATCGGCAACCTGCCGACCACCACCGACACCGGCAAGTTCATCGACGGCTCGGGCACCCCCGAGTACTCGCGCTTCCAGTACGACCTCGTCGCCGACGCCCCGTCGTTCCAGCTGTCCTGGGACCAGGCGTACCCGCAGAAGGCGAGCTCGGACATGCACAAGGCCGTCCAGCAGTTCTTCAACGGACAGCTCGACACGGACGGCTTCATCAAGGCCATGCAGGCCCTCCCGACCGAGTGACGAACGGCTCATGACCTCACAGATCACGAACGCCCGGCCCGTCGCCGGACCCCGCAAGGAGTCCCGGCGGCGGCCGCCCGCCTCGTCCGCGACGACGGTGGGCCGCCCCGGCTTCGCCTGGGCGCTGCCCGCCGCAGTGTTCTTCGCCCTCTTCGCGATCGTCCCGCTGATCATGGTGGCGGTGCTGTCCTTCATGAGCTGGGACGGGCTCAGCTCGCCCGAGTTCGTCGGCACGGACAACTGGTCGCGCCTCATCGACGACCCGGTCATGCTCAAGAGCGTCTGGCTGACCCTGCTGCTGACCGCGCTCGGCGTGGTCCTCCAGACCCCGCTGAGCATCCTGCTCGGCGTCTGGGCCGCCGGTCACCAGCGCAACCGCGCCGTCCTGTCGGTCATCTACTTCATCCCGCTGCTGCTGTCCGCGACGGCCGTGTCGGTGCTGTGGCGGGCGCTGCTCGACCCGAACTTCGGCATCCCCGCCTCCGCGACCTGGCTGTTCGGCGACGGCAACCTGTTCGGTGAACAGGCAACCGCCATCGGGGTGCTGGCGTTCGTCAGCACCTGGCAGTTCACCCCGTTCCACACGCTGATCTACCAGGGCGCCGCCCGCGCGGTCCCGCCGGTGCTGTACCAGGCGGCGGAGATCGACGGGGCCGGCCGCTACCGGCAGTTCTTCCACATCACCCTGCCGCAGCTGCGCACCTCCATGATCACCTCGATGATCCTGATGATCGTCGGCGGTCTGACCACGTTCGAGACGGTCCTCATCCTGACCCAGGGCGGCCCCGGCACCGACACCACCATCAGCGCCTACTACATGTACGACAAGGCCTTCAAGAGCTTCGACTACGGCACCGGCTCCGCCATCGCCCTCGCCCTGGTCGTCGCGGCCACGATCATCTCGCTGATCGTCGTCCGGGTCTCCGGCTACGACAAGATGCGCAGCTCCATGGAGGGTGTGTCATGAGGCGCCGACCGAACTACCTGGCCGGCGCCGGCTCGCTCCTCTGGCTCTTCCTGGTCGGCCTGCCGCTGTACGTGATGCTCGCCGCGACCCTGCGCACCCGCCAGGACTACGCCGAGAACGGCCCGGTCTCGATTCCGGACAGCTTCACCCTCGACAACTACACCGGTGCCTTCGACTCGGGCTTCGGGCAGTACTTCCTCAACACCCTCGTCGTCACCGCCAGCGTGATCGCCATCGTGCTGCTGCTGGTCCCGCCGCTCGCGTACGCCATCGTCCGCAGCCGCGGCAGGGTCACGTCGGCGATCTTCCGGCTGTTCCTGCTCGGTCTCGCCATCCCGGCCCAGGCCGTGATCGTGCCGATGTTCTACCTGATCAGCGAGGCCGGGCTGTACGACAACCTCCTCGGCGTCATCCTGCCCACGGCCGCCTTCTGCCTGCCGATGTCGGCGCTGATCCTCAGCGGCGCGATGCGTGACATCTCCTCGGAGCTGTACGAGGCCATGGCGATGGACGGCGCGAGCCCGCGGCGGATGTTCTTCCAGCTCGTCGTGCCGCTGTCCCGGGGCGGACTCTCCACGATCGTGGTGTTCTCCGCGCTCCAGGCCTGGAACGGCTTCCTGTTCCCGCTCGTCCTGACCCAGTCCGACTCCACCAAGGTGGTCACCCTGGGTCTGTACAACTTCCAGACCGAACACGGCATCGACATTCCCGGTCTGCTGGGAGCCGTGGTGCTGTCCATGGTGCCCGTCCTGCTCGTCTACCTGTTCGCCCGTCGCGCCCTGGTCCAGGGCCTGATGGGCGTCGGAGGAAAGTGATCGCCAACGTGGCCGTTGAGACCACCCCCGAAGTCCCCCTCTGGAACGACCCTGCCCACTCCGTCTCCACCAGGGTGTCCGCGCTGATCGAGGCGATGACCCTTCAGGAGAAGATCGCCCAGCTGTACGGCGTGTGGGTCGGAGCTTCCGACGAGGGCGGAGACGTCGCCCCCCATCAGCACGACATGGAGGAGGCCGTCGACCTCGACGCACTCCTGCCCACCGGACTGGGCCAGTTGACCCGCCCGTTCGGCACCGCCCCCGTCGACCCGGCGCTGGGCGCGCTGTCCCTGTTGCGCACCCAGGCCCGCATCGCCGCCGCGAACCGCTTCGGCATTCCCGCCCTCGCACACGAGGAGTGCCTGGCCGGCTTCGCCACCTGGGGTGCGACCGCCTACCCCGTCCCCCTGTCCTGGGGCGCCACCTTCGACCCCGGCCTGGTCCAGCGCATGGCCGCCGCCATCGGCCGCGACCTGCGGTCCGTCGGCGTCCACCAGGGCCTCGCGCCCGTCCTGGACGTGGTGCGCGACGCCCGCTGGGGCCGGGTCGAGGAGACCATCGGCGAGGACCCGTACCTCGTCGGCACCATCGGCACCGCCTACGTCCGCGGACTGGAGGACGCCGGCGTCGTCGCCACCCTCAAGCACTTCGTCGGCTACTCCGCCTCCCGCGCCGGACGCAACCTCGCACCCGCCCCGATGGGGCCGCGCGAACGCGCCGACGTCCTGCTGCCGCCCTTCGAGATGGCGGTCCGCGAGGGCGGCGCCCGGTCCGTGATGCACGCCTACACCGATGTCGACGGCGTCCCCGCGGCGGCCGACGAGAACCTGCTGACCGGGCTGCTCCGGGACACCTGGGGCTTCGACGGCACCGTCGTCGCCGACTACTTCGGCATCGCCTTCCTCAAGACCCTGCACGGCATCGCCGCCGACTGGGCGGGCGCCGCCGGGGCCGCGCTCAGGGCGGGCGTCGACGTCGAACTGCCCACCGTCAAGACGTTCGGCGCACCCCTGGCCGAGGCCGTGGCGGACGGCCGGGTCCCGGAGGCGGTGATCGACCGCGCCCTGCGCCGGGTGCTCACGCAGAAGGCCGCGCTCGGGCTGCTCGACCCGGACTGGAACCCCGTGCCGTCCGCGCTCGACGGCGCGGACCTGGACGACCCGGAAGCCCTGCGCGGCCGGATCGACCTCGACGGCCCGGAGAACCGGGAGCTGGCCCGCACGGTCGCCGAGGAGGCGGTCGTGCTCCTGAGCAACGACGGCACCCTGCCGCTCGACCGGCCGCGCCGCATCGCCCTGGTCGGACCCAACGCCGACGAACCCACCGCCGTACTGGGCTGCTACTCCTTCCCCCAGCACATCGGTGTCCACCACCCCGGGATCCCGGTCGGCATCGCACTGCCCACCCTGCGCGAGACACTGGCCGCCGAGTTCCCCGAGGCGGAGATCACCGTCGTACGGGGCACCGGTGTCGACGACGGCGACGTCTTCGGCATCCCCGAGGCCGTCCGGGCGGCCCGGGACGCGGACGTCGTCGTCGCCGTGCTGGGCGACCGGGCCGGGCTGTTCGGGCGCGGCACCAGCGGCGAGGGGTGCGACGCCGAGTCGCTGGCGCTGCCCGGCGCGCAGCAGCAGCTCCTCGACGCGCTGCTCGACACGCGCACGCCGGTCGTGACCGTGCTGCTCGCCGGCCGCCCCTACGCCCTGGGCCGGGCCGTGGCGGAGTCCGCCGCGATCGTCCAGTCGTTCTTCCCCGGGGTGGAGGGGACTGCCGCCCTCGCCGGGGTGCTCAGCGGACGGACCAACCCTTCCGGCCGGCTGCCGGTCAGCGTGCCCCGCGGCGCGGGCGCCCAGCCGACCACCTATCTCGGGGCGCGGCTCGCCCACCTCAGCGAGGTGTCCAACATCGACCCGACGCCCGCCTTCGGCTTCGGGCACGGCCTCACGTACACCACGTTCGCGTGGAGCGACCTCGTGGTGGACGGCAAGGAGGCGCCCACCGACGGCGCGTTCTCGCTGGCGCTCACCGTCCGCAACACGGGCGAACGGCCCGGCACCGAGGTCGTCCAGCTCTACCTGCACGACCCGGTCGCCTCCGTCGTCCAGCCGGTGCAGCGGCTCATCGGCTACACGCGGGTGCCGCTCGCCCCCGGCGAGGCCCGCCGGGTGCGCGTCACGGTCCCGGCCGACCTCGCCTCGTTCACCGGCCGCGACGGCCGCCGCGTCGTCGAGCCGGGCGACCTGGAGCTGCGGCTCGCCGCGTCCAGCACCGACCCGCGCCTGACGGCGACCGTCACCCTGACCGGCCCGGAACGCCGGGTCGACCACACCCGGCGGCTGCACGCCGACTTCGGCCGGGACGGCGCCGCCGACGCCTGATCCGCCGGCGGAACACGAGCGGCGCACCCGACAACTCGTCCGGGTGCGCCGCTCGTCGGTGTTCGGCACGCCCGTACGATGAGGCCATGACGCGACGCTCGGCGGGACGCCAACTCCAGTTCGTCGGCCTGGCCCACGGTGCCATCGGCGCCGTGATCTACCGCGACGTGCTCGCCGACATCGCGCGCGGCGACCTCCTCGGCTCCGTGCCGGACCGCGGTGACCGGGCCGCGGCCTTCTGGTTCCTGGCCGCCGCGCCCGCCCTGTGGATGGGCGGCCGGCTCCTGCGATCCGCGGAGGAGCACCGGGACGTCCCGGCCCAGCGCGCCGCCGGTGCCGTGCTGGCCGCCGTCGGAGTGGCGGGGACGGCGGTCATGCCGAAGGGCGGCTTCCCCGCCCTCGCGGCGATCGGCGGGCTCGTCCTGCGCAGGACGCTGCGCGGCTGAGCCCCTCAGCGCACCACGTCGAAGATCTGCTTCTGCAGGCCGTTGGCGTACACCTCGTGCTCGACGAGCTTCAGCTTCTGGGCGTCCTTGTCCGCGGTGCTGAACAGCCGCTTGCCCGCGCCGAGGAGGAGCGGGAAGACGAGCAGGTGGTAGCGGTCGATCAGGCCCGCGTCCGAAAGGCTCCGGTTCAGGGCGGCGCTGCCGTGGACGATGATCGGGCCGCCCTCGGTCTCCTTCAGCGCGGCGACCTCGTCGAGTGAGCGCAGGATCGTCGTCTCGCCCCAGTTCGTCACCAGGTCGTCCTCGGTAAGGGTGGTGGAGACGACGTACTTCGGCATCACCTTGTAGCCGGGAAACTCCTCCATGTCCGGCCACACCGGGCTGAACGCCTCGTAGCTGACCCGGCCCAGCAGCAGGGCCGTGGCCTCCTTCTGTTCCCGGTCCTTGATCTCGTACGCCTCCGGCAGGAACTCCACGTCCTTGAAGGTCCACCCCGAGTTCCGGTAACCGGGCTCGCCGCCCGGGGCCTCCACGACACCGTCGAGCGAGACGAAGGCAGTGCTGATCAGAGTACGCATGTGAGGTTCCTCAGTGCTTCGGGTCCGGTCTGTGCATGTCTGGGTCGGTGTGCGCTTTCGCCGCTTCCGCAACGCCGTGCACCGACACCATTCTGACCGGAGGTCGGGGGAAAACTCATCGGTCGTGGCCGACCCTGGACGAGGTGCGGCAGGTCGGCGACGGTGCGGTCGTCGACGCCCCCGGTCGGGACACTTCGACCGGGGCTCTACGGGGAGCACGGGTTCATCCGCCGGATGGACGACCCCGGCCGGTGGGCGGGGGCGCCCGCAGCGCGTCGAGCGCCTGGAGGGCCACGTGGAGTTCGGTGCGCTGCTCGCCGGACTCGAGGTCGCGGCCGAGCAACCGTTCGATCGTGCGCAGCCGTTGGTAGACCGTCTCGCGGGACAGCCCGACCGAGCGGGCGGCGACGGTCTTGTTGCCGGCGGCGTCCAGGTAGCGGCGCAGGGTCGTCAGAAGGTCGGTGCCGTGGCGGGCGTCGTGGTCGAGGAGCCGGCCCAGTTGCCGTTCCGCGTAGTCCTGGACCCGGGGGTCGTCGCGGAGCGCGAACAGCAGGCGGCGCAGGCCGATGTCGGACCGCTCGTGGAAGGAACGGTCCGCGGGCAGGGGCCGGCCGGGCTCGGTCGCCTCCGCCACCCGGGCCGCCTCGCGGAACGAGCCGGCGACGTCGGCGAGGTCCCGGACCGGGGAGCCGACGCTCACGGTCGTGCCCGGGACCGGGCCCAGCACGGTACGGCTCAGCCGTTCGACGGCCCGGCGCCAGGGCTGGGCGGGCCGCAGGGCCAGCAGGACGCCGAGACGGGTGGGGCCCAGGAGCCCGACGAGGGCCCGGGTGCCCGTCGCCTCCAGCTCCTCGCCGAGACGGAGTTCGGCCCGCTCGGTGTCCTCTTCCGCCGGCACGTCCGCGAGCACGGCGACGAAGCGGCGGTCCTCCGTGGGCAGACCCAGTGCCGCGACCCGGGCGCGCGCGTCGGCGGGGGAGAGGTGGCGCTGCTCGACGAGGTCGCGCAGGGCGTGCCGGTGCGCGGTGCGTTCCCAGGGCGCCGGATGGGTCAGGCGGGCGATGGTGAGGGCCATCGCGGTCCGCTCCAGGACGGTGACGTCCTCCGGGCCGAAGGGCGGGGAAGCGGCCGTGCCCGACGGGGCGGGAAGCATGACCACCCTGCCCCAGGCTTCGCCCTGGTACGCCACCGGGGCCACGAGCCAGCCCTCGGGGCCCCGGACACCGGTGCGGTCGG
Organism: Streptomyces sp. NPDC053750; assembly: GCF_044544295.1. Lineage (NCBI taxonomy): Bacteria > Bacillati > Actinomycetota > Actinomycetes > Kitasatosporales > Streptomycetaceae > Streptomyces > Streptomyces sp. NPDC053750. The sequence goes on from NZ_JBITXB010000008.1 coordinate 290,515, forward strand.
CGGGTGGGGTGGCCCGGGAGCGCCGTTCCCAGTCGGTGAGCGCGTCCCCCGCCGTACTGCCGGAGGGCTCGCAGATCAGCGCCCGGTGGACGAGGTTCTCCAGCACGACCGTGTGACCGCTCATCTCCGCCGCGGCGCGCATCACGTCCTCGGGGCCCGCACCGCGCAGGGTGAGGGCGGTGAACGCCTCGTGGACGCGCTGGGTCCGGCGCATCGCGTCCGCCTGGTTGCCGAGGAGGAGCGCGTGCACCACCTGGGTGACCTCGAGGAAGTTGACGTCCCTGGCGAGGGTGACGAGGGGCAGGCCGCGGGCGCGGCAGGACTGGACGAGGGCGTCGGGCGGCCGGTGATACCGGCGGACGAGTTCGATGACCAGGGCCGCGGCACCGACGGAGGCGAGCTCGTCGACGTAGCGGCGTACCCCGGCCGGGTCGTCGGGCAGGGGCATGCCGGTGGTGAGGACGAGTTCGCCGCCCTTCAGGAAGGAGGCGGGGTCCGTCAGTTCGGTGATGTGGACCCAGCGGACCGGCCGGCCGATCCGGTCCGGGCCGGCGACCACCTGGGGATCTCCCTGGGCCAGGACGGGCAGGGCCAGCACGTCCGCCACGGTGAGCGGGCGGCCGGCCGGCTCCGGCTGGTCGTTCTCGCTCACGGTGCCTCCCTGCGCGCCCCCGTCACTCTGACAAGCCGCACTGACCTGCGCAAGAGCGGCCGGGCGGCGCGAGCGGGACCACGGAGGGCTGACACAACGTCCGGAGAGCGGGCCCCGGCTGGACGGAACACGTGTTGTCGGCGCCCGGGACCGCGGGAATCCTCAAAGGCACCGAGCAGACCGACGACCAGGCCGGGAGACGAGCATGACCGCACTGTCGCCGCACCTTCGTCAGGCCACGCCCGTGGTGGCGGTCCGGGGCGAGGGCGTCCACCTCCACGGCGAGGACGGCCGCCGCTACCTGGACTTCACCGCCGGCATCGGCGTCACCAGCACCGGGCACTGCCACCCCCGGGTCGTGGCCGCGGCCCAGGAGCAGGTGGGCACGCTGATCCACGGCCAGTACACGACCGTCATGCACCAGCCGCTGCGCCACCTGGTCGACAAGCTGGGCCAGGTGCTGCCGGCCGGCCTGGACAGCCTGTTCTTCACCAACTCCGGCAGCGAGGCGGTGGAGGCGGCGCTGCGACTGGCCCGCCAGGCCACCGGCCGGCCGAACGTCCTGGTCTGCCACGGCGGTTTCCACGGCCGGACCGTGGCCGCCGCCTCCATGACCACCTCCGGCACCCGCTTCCGGTCCGGTTTCTCTCCACTGATGAGCGGCGTGGTCGTCACCCCCTTCCCGACGGCCTACCGCTACGGCTGGGACGAGGCGACCGCGACCCGCTTCGCCCTCCAGGAGCTCGACTACACCCTCCAGACGATCTCCTCGCCCGCCGACACGGCCGCGGTCGTCGTCGAGCCGGTGCTCGGCGAGGGCGGGTACGTCCCCGCGAACCGCGCCTTCATGGAGGGCCTGCGGGAGCGGGCGGACCGGCACGGCTTCCTGCTGATCCTGGACGAGGTGCAGACCGGCGTGGGCCGCACCGGCCGGTTCTGGGGCCACGAGCACTTCGGCGTCACCCCCGACGTCCTCGTCACCGCCAAGGGGCTGGCCAGCGGTTTCCCGCTGTCCGGCATCGCCGCCCCCGAGGAACTGATGCGCAGGGCCTGGCCCGGCTCGCAGGGCGGCACGTACGGCGCCAACGCGGTGGCGTGCGCGGCGGCCTGCGCCACCCTCGACGTCGTACGCGACGAGAAGCTCGTCGAGAACGCCGAGGCCATGGGGGCGCGGCTGCGCCACGGGCTGGAGGCGGTGGCGGCCCGCACGCCGGCCGTCGGGGACGTACGCGGGATGGGGCTGATGCTGGCCTCCGAGTTCGTCACCGCGGACGGCGACCCGGACCCCGAGACCGCCGCCCGGGTCCAGCGGGCCGCCGTCGACGAGGGCCTGCTGTTGCTGCTGTGCGGCGCCTGGAACCAGGTGGTCCGGATGATCCCGGCACTGGTGATCTCCGAGTCGGGGATCGACGAGGGGCTGCGGGCCTGGGCGGCCGCGGTGGAGACCGGCACCGCACAGGCCGCGGACCGGTGAGCGAGAAGCGAGGAGGGACCCCCATGACCGACCGCACCCCGACCGACGCACCGGCCCACGTGTCCGACACCCCGACGCGACTGTTCATCGGCGGAGCCTGGGTGGACGCCGTGGACGGCGCCACCATGCCGGTGGACGACCCCGCGACCGGGGAGATCCTCTGCCAGGTCGCCGACGCGGGCCCCAAGGACGCCCGGCTCGCCGAGGACGCGGCGGTCCAGGCACAGGAGGAGTGGGCCCGTACGGCGCCGCGGGCCCGCAGTGAGATCCTGCGCCGCGCCCATGAGACCGTCCTCGACCGCACCGACGAACTCGCCCGCCTGATGACGTCCGAGATGGGCAAGCCGCTCGCGGAGGCCAAGGGAGAGGTGGCGTACGCGGCCGAGTTCCTCCGCTGGTTCTCCGAGGAGGCCGTCCGCATCGGCGGCGGCCACGGCGTCCTCCCCGACGGACGCAACCGCATGCTGCTCTCCCGGCGCCCGGTCGGACCCTGTCTGCTCGTCACCCCGTGGAACTTCCCGCTCGCCATGGGCACCCGCAAGATCGGCCCGGCGATCGCCGCCGGCTGCACGGCGGTGCTCAAGCCGGCCCCGCAGACCCCGCTGTCCAGCCTGGCCCTCGCCGCGATCCTCAAGGAGGCGGGACTGCCGGACGGCGTACTGAACGTCGTCACCACGTCCCGGGCGGGAGAGGTGTGCGAACCGCTCCTGCGCGGCGGGAGGATCCGCAAGCTGTCCTTCACCGGCTCGACGGCCGTCGGGCGGCTGCTCCTGGCCCAGTGCGCCGACCACGTCGTACGGACCTCGATGGAGCTGGGCGGCAACGCGCCCTTCGTCGTCTTCGACGACGCGAACCTGGACAGGGCCGTGGACGGCGCGATGGTCGCGAAGATGCGCAACATGGGCGAGGCCTGCACCGCCGCGAACCGCTTCTTCGTGCACCGCTCGGTGGCCGACGCGTTCGGCCGGCGCCTGGCCGAGCGCATGGGCGCCCTCGTGGTCGGTCCCGGCACCGAGGACGGCGTCGACGTCGGTCCGCTGATCGACGCCGCCGGACGGGCCAAGGTGGAGGACCTGGTGGCCGACGCGGTGGAGCGCGGCGCCCGGGTGCTCGTCGGGGGACGTACTCCCGAGGGGCCCGGCTGCTTCTACCCGCCCACCGTGCTCACCGGGGTCTGTCCGGACAGCCGGCTGATGGAGACGGAGATCTTCGGACCGGTCGCGGCGATCCTCACGTTCGACGACGAGGACGAGGTCGTACGCCGCGCCAACGACACCCCCTGGGGGCTCGTCGGCTACGTCTTCACCGAAGGCCTCGACCGCGCCCTGCGCGTCAGCGAACGCCTCGAGGTCGGCATGGTCGGCCTCAACACCGGACTCGTCTCCAACCCGGCCGCGCCCTTCGGCGGCGTCAAGCAGTCGGGGCTGGGCCGCGAGGGCGGAACGGTGGGCATCGAGGAGTTCCTGGAGTACCAGTACGTGGCGATGCCGGCCCGGTGACCGGCCCATGGCCACCCAGGCTTTGCATGGTCATGCGTCATCATGCATACTCTTCCTATGTCCAAGGTCCTCACCTCCCTCCCCACCGGCGAGCGCGTCGGTATCGCCTTCTCGGGCGGCCTCGACACTTCGGTCGCGGTCGCGTGGATGCGTGACAAGGGCGCCGTCCCCTGTACGTACACCGCCGACATCGGCCAGTACGACGAGCCCGACATCGCCTCGGTGCCCGACCGCGCGAAGACCTACGGCGCCGAGATCGCCCGCCTGGTCGACTGCCGCGCGGCGCTGGTCGAGGAGGGGCTGGCCGCCCTCACCTGCGGTGCCTTCCACATCCGCTCGGGCGGGCGCGCCTACTTCAACACCACGCCGCTCGGCCGTGCCGTCACCGGCACCCTCCTGGTCCGGGCGATGCTCGAGGACAACGTCCAGATCTGGGGCGACGGCTCCACGTTCAAGGGCAACGACATCGAGCGGTTCTACCGGTACGGCCTGCTCGCCAACCCCCAGCTGCGGATCTACAAGCCGTGGCTGGACGCGGACTTCGTGACCGAGCTCGGCGGCCGCAAGGAGATGTCGGAGTGGCTGCTCGCCCACGACCTCCCCTACCGGGACTCGACGGAGAAGGCGTACTCCACCGACGCCAACATCTGGGGCGCCACCCACGAGGCCAAGACGCTGGAGCACCTCGACACCGGCGTGGAGACCGTGGAGCCCATCATGGGCGTGCGGTTCTGGGACCCGTCGGTCGAGATCGCCACCGAGGACGTCACGATCGGCTTCGACCAGGGCCGCCCGGTGACGATCAACGGCAAGGAGTTCCCCTCCCCGGTCGACCTGGTGATGGAGGCCAACGCCATCGGCGGCCGGCACGGCATGGGCATGTCCGACCAGATCGAGAACCGGATCATCGAGGCCAAGAGCCGCGGGATCTACGAGGCGCCCGGCATGGCCCTGCTGCACGCGGCCTACGAGCGCCTCGTCAACGCGATCCACAACGAGGACACCCTCGCCCAGTACCACACCGAGGGACGGCGCCTGGGCCGGCTGATGTACGAGGGCCGCTGGCTCGACCCGCAGGCCCTGATGATCCGCGAGTCGCTGCAGCGCTGGGTCGGCTCGGCGGTCACCGGCGAGGTCACCCTGCGGCTGCGGCGCGGTGAGGACTACTCGATCCTCGACACCACGGGCCCGGCGTTCAGCTACCACCCGGACAAGCTGTCGATGGAGCGCACCGAGGACTCCGCGTTCGGTCCGGTGGACCGGATCGGCCAGCTGACCATGCGCAACCTCGACATCGCCGACTCCCGCGCCAAGCTGGAGCAGTACGCCGGCCTCGGCCTCATCGGCACCGCGACCCCGACCATCGGTGCCGCCCAGGCCGCCGCGACCGGGCTGATCGGCGCCATGCCGGAGGGCGGCGCGCAGGCCATCGCCTCCCGTGGCGAGGTCTCCGGCGACGACGAGCTGCTGGACCGCGCCGCGATGGAGTTCGGCACGGACTGATCGACCTCGGGGGAGACCCCACCGGCAAGGGCCGGCTCGACGCCTACGGGCGTGGAGTCGGCCCTTCTGTTTTCTCGCTCCGGTGCATGACTTGCGTGCACTGTGAGATCCGACCGGCGCTCTCGTGTGCCTACTGCTGCCTCTTCCCAGTTCAACGTCAACGCAAGCTGTCCGCAAGCAACGCAAGCTACTTACGTACCAAATTCCGCCGTAACGAGGACCGTTGACAAACAGGTGACGCGCTAGAAACCTGATGCCGCAGTTTCCGCAAAGAATCGACTGTCCTACTCAATTGGCGCGCATGGAGGACACCTCATGAGATGGAGATCCCTCGGCCGACGGTCGCTGACGGGCGCCGTCGCGGCCGGGCTGATGACGGTCGGGCTGCTCCCGCTGCCCTTCGCGGCCGGCGCGCAGGCCGCGACGGCCGCCGCCGACGTCAACCTCGCGCTCGGCCGCCCGGCCACGGCGGGCGGCTCCCACAGTGCGTACCCGGCCGCCCACACCACCGACGGCACCCAGGCGTCCTACTGGGAGGGCCCGGCCGGCGCGTTCCCCCAGTGGGTGCAGGTCGACCTCGGCGACGCCCGGAACGTCGAACGGGTGGTCCTCAAGCTGCCCACCGGCTGGGAGAGCCGCAGCCAGACCCTCTCCCTCCAGGGCAGCACCGACGGCTCCACCTTCCACGCCCTCGCGGCATCGGCCGCGCGGGCGTTCAGCCCGGACCGGGCCAACACCGTCGCCGTCGACCTCGCCGAACCCTCCGACGCCCGGTACGTCCGCGTGCACGTCACCGGCAACACCGGCTGGAACGCCGCACAGCTCGCCGAGCTGGAGGTGTACGGCGAGGACGTGGTCACCGAGCCACCGCCCACCGGCACCAACCTGGCCCGCAACAAGCCGGTCGAGGCCACCTCGTCGACGCAGACCTACGTCGCCGCCCACGCCACCGACGACTCCACCTCCACCTACTGGGAGGCGGCCGGCCACCCCGCCGACCTCACCGTGAAGCTCGGCGCCGACGCGGACGTCGGCGCCGTGGTCGTCAAACTCAACCCGGACCCGGTGTGGGCCGCCCGCACCCAGGGCATCCAGGTGCTGGGCCGCGCACAGGGCGAGAGCGACTTCACCTCACTGCGCGCCCGCGCCGACTATGCCTTCAACCCGGGCCAGGACAACTCGGTGACCATCCCCGTCACCGGCCGGGTCTCCGACGTACGCCTCAGGTTCTTCTCCAACACCGGCGCGCCCGGCGGCCAGGTCGCCGAGTTCCAGGTCGTCGGCACCGCCGCGCCCGCGCCCGACCTCACGGTCACCGGCCTGGACTGGTCACCCGCCGCGCCCTCCGAGCGCGACGAGGTCACCGTCACCGCCACGGTCCGCAACGCCGGCACCGCCCGCTCGGCCGCGACGACCACCGAGGTCACCGTGGAGGGGACGACCGCGGGCAGCGCCGAGGTACCCGCGCTCGACCCCGGCGAGTCCACCGAGGTCGCCGTCGCCACCGGCACCCACGCGGCCGGCAGTTACGGGGTCGCCGCGGTGGTCGACCCCCGCGACACCGTCGCCGAAGCGGACGACTCCAACAACAGCCGCACTGCCACGGACCGACTGGTCGTCGACCGGGCCCCCGGACCCGACCTGGAGGTGCGCTCCGTCACCACCGACCCGGCCAACCCGGCCGTCGGCGCCCCCGTCTCCTTCACCGTCGCCGTGCACAACCGCGGCACCGGCGCCGCCCCCGCCGGATCGGTGACCCGGGTCCAGGCCGGCACCACCACGCTGAACGGCACCACCGGACAGGTGGCCGCCGGCGCCACGGTGAACGTACCGGTCTCCGGCACCTGGACGGCGACCGGCGGCGGCGTCACCCTCACCGCCACCGCGGACGCCACCGGCCTCGTCGCCGAGACCAACGAGAACAACAACGTGCTCGCCAAGTCCCTCGTCGTCGGACGCGGCGCCGCCGTCCCGTACACCGAGTACGAGGCGGAGAACGGCCGTCACAACGGCACCCTGCTCACCACCGACGCCAAGCGCACCTTCGGTCACACCAACTTCGGTACCGAGTCCTCGGGCCGGAAGTCCGTCCGGCTCGACTCCACCGGCCAGTACGTCGAGTTCACCTCCACCACGCCCACCAACTCCGTCGTCGTACGCAACTCCATCCCGGACGCCCCGGCCGGCGGCGGCACCCAGGCCACGATCAGCCTCTACGCCGACGGCGCGTTCGTGCAGAAACTGACCCTGTCCTCCAAGCACAGCTGGCTGTACGGCAACACCGACGACCCCGAAGGACTCACCAACCGGCCCGGCGGCGACGCGCGACGGCTCTTCGACGAGTCCCACGCGCTGCTGTCGAAGACCTACCCGCAGGGCACCACGTTCCGCCTCCAGCGCGACGCGGGCGACTCGGCCGCCTTCTACGTCATCGACCTGATCGACCTGGAGCAGGTCGCGCCCCCGGCGGCCAAGCCGGCCAACTGCACCTCGATCACCGAGTACGGCGCCGTCCCCGGCGACGGACTCGACGACACCGACGCCATCCAGCGCGCCGTCACCGACGATCAGAACGGCCGGATCGACTGTGTGTGGATCCCGGCGGGGCAGTGGCGCCAGGAGCAGAAGATCCTCACCGACGATCCGCTCAACCGCGGCCAGTTCAACCAGGTCGGCATCCGCGACGTCACCATCCGCGGCGCGGGCATGTGGCACTCCCAGCTCTACACCCTGACCCCGCCGCACGAGGCCGGTGGCATCAACCACCCGCACGAGGGCAACTTCGGCTTCGACATCGACCACAACACCCGAATCTCCGACCTCGCCATCTTCGGCTCCGGCACCATCCGCGGCGGCGACGGCAACCACGAGGGCGGCGTCGGGCTCAACGGCCGCTTCGGCAAGGACACCAGGATCAGCAACGTGTGGATCGAGCACGCCAACGTCGGTGTCTGGGCCGGCCGCGACTACTCCAACATCCCCGAGCTGTGGGGCCCCGGTGACGGCCTGGAGTTCACCGGCATGCGGATCCGCAACACCTACGCCGACGGCATCAACTTCGCCAACGGCACCCGCAACTCCACCGTCCACAACTCCTCCTTCCGCAACACCGGCGACGACTCGCTCGCCGTGTGGGCCAGCAAGTACGTGAAGGACACCGCCGTGGACGTCGGTCACGACAACCACTTCCGCAACAACACGATCCAGCTGCCGTGGCGGGCCAACGGCATCGCGGTGTACGGCGGTTACGGCAACACCATCGAGAACAACGTCATCTCCGACACCATGAACTACCCCGGCATCATGCTCGCCACCGACCACGACCCGCTGCCCTTCTCCGGTCAGACCCTCATCGCGGGCAACGCCCTGCACCGGACCGGGGGCGCGTTCTGGGGCGAGGCACAGGAGTTCGGCGCCATCACCCTCTTCGCGCAGGGCCAGGACATCCCGGGGGTGACCATCAAGGACACGGAGATCCTCGACTCGACCTATGACGGCATCCAGTTCAAGACGGGAGGCGGTGCGATGCCGGACGTGAAGATCACCGGCGTCCGTATCGACAAGTCGAACAACGGCTCCGGCATCCTCGCCATGGGCGGCGCCCGCGGCAGCGCGACCCTGACGGACGTCACGATCACCAACTCGGCCGAGGACGCCGTACGGGTCGAGCCGGGCTCCCAGTTCAAGATCAACCAGTAGGGCCGGCCGGCGGTCCGTTCCGGGAGCGCCGGCAGCCTCACCCGCTCGGCGACGCGGCTCCCACCGCGTCGCCGAGCCGGTCCGGTGACCGCCCGACAGGGTAGCGGGTGTCTTCCTGGAGGCGTTCGGCGTTCAGCTCCTCGACCGCGCCGAGCGCGTCGCCGATCGTCGCGTAGTCCACCGCGATGAAGTTGACCGGTCTGCCGCGCTGCCGCTCGCAGGCGTGGGCCCGCTCCAGCACCCGCTGCCGGGAGTTGACGACACCTGCGTCCAGCCGCAGTCCGCCGCCGGCCGTCACGAAGTGGTTCAGCAGGAACAGCCGCTTGTCCGTGCCGCCCCGGTTCGGCAGGCAGGTCATCTCGTCCGGACTGCGGAAGGCGAACGGCGTCTCCATGCCGTACCGGTAGAAGTTGCGGTACCAGGGCGCCGGGCCGTCCGCCTTCTCCGCGAAGACGACCAGCCGCCGGCCGCTGTCGATCATGTCCTTGAGCCTGGGCCACGGGCGATCCGGGTCCGTGTCCGGCTCGTACAGCAGGTCGCCCAACCCCGCCTGCTCGAAGGCGCGCTGGGCCAGCACGGAGCCGACCCCGTCCTGCACGACCAGGGTGACGACCTCCGTGGGGTTGGCCCGCAGCCAGTCACCGATCTGCCGCAGCGTGGGAGCCAGCTCGAGGGCCCCGGCACCGCAGACCGAATGGCACAGCCACAGCCCCGGGTGGGGCGGGTTCACCCGCTCCAGGATCCCGGTGAGCCGCCGGCGCAGTTCCGGGGAGAAGTCCGAGGTGTTCAGCCGGTCCGCGACCTCCTCGGGCCGTTCCCAGCGGTGCGTGTCGAGGAGCAGCACGCGCACCCCGGCGTTGAGCTGGCCGACGATGTCCGGGTCCTGGAGGGGGCCGATGAACCGGTCCGCCGTCGTGGCCATCGCGTTGTGCGCCGCGAGCTGGGCGATCTCGTCGTAGCGGGCGTCGCACAGCTCGGCGCTGCCCTGGCAGATGCGCGGTGAGGACCCGGTGATCGCCACCGGTGCCACCATCGTGCCGACGAGCGCGCACGCCGTGACGGCGAAGGTGAGCGCCGGACCGTGCCGGGGGTCGGTGAGGACCGGCACACTGGGCCTGGTCTGCCAGACCCAGCCGACGGTGATCAGCAGGGCGCCGGCGGCGAGCAGGATCACCGCGACGACGGTGGTGGTGGTCAGGAGTCCGTCGAGAGCGGTGGCCTGGATGTCGCCGAGGAGTTCCGCCGCCGACGGGGGCCACGACGCCGGCGGAGCGAAGAGGGCGTCGCTCAACGCGAGACGCAGGACGAACACCGTCAGGGCCAGCAGCGAGGCGGCGGCGGCCGGCACCCAGCCCAGCGACATCAGCCGGCGACTGGCGGGGGAGGGCGTGGAGAACCACAGCAGCGTCAGCGCCGCCGCGCAGAGCACCGCTGCCGCCGGTTCCACCACCGACTGGAAGAGGCGGGTGACGGAACGCGCGCGGTCCACCGGTGCCAGCGCCTCGTACGAGGGGTCCAGCTCGACGGTGACGACCCACGTGCCCTCCTTCGCCTCCCGCAACAGCTCCGCGGCGGCGGCCCGCACCTGGTCCGTCAGGGCGACCGGCGTGAGCGCGGCCAGCGCGGAGGCCACGTCACCGCGGTCCAGCGCGGTCTGCACGGTGGGCCGCAGCTCGGCACGCGCGGCCGGGGGCACCAGACGCAGCAGCGCGTCCGTGGCCGCGACCGCCTGGCCGTGGGAGAGCGGCAGCGACGGCAGACCCTCCAACGGAGCCTCACCGGCCACGACCTGCGCGGCCAGTTCGGACAGGCGTTGCACGAAGGCCTGGAAATCGGGTTCGGACCGCTGCTGCAGTGCGGCGACGGCCTCGCCGAAGTAGGCCCGGCTGAGCCGTTCGACGTTGGCGACGACGGGCTCGAGGTCGACCGTGACCCGCAGCCGGTCGCGGTCGCCCTCGAGATAGTGGACGACCTCGGCGATCTGACGGTCCCCCATTTCCCGCAGGGTTTCCGGCGGGATCACCACCTTGAGGTTCGAGGTGATGGTCGACTGCGGAACGGGCAGCCGGTCCAGCAGCTCGCGGGCCAGCGGCGTACTGTCCGGGTCGACCAGCACCTCGTCGTAGAACCGCTGGTAGGCCCGCTCGTCCTCCAGGGCCTGGCCGTAGAACTCGGGATCGAGGACGGTGCTGCGCACGACGGCCGCTGCGGCCAGGACGGTCAGACTCACCACCGCCACGCACCAGATCAGCACCTCGCCCCAGGGCGAGCGCCGAACCGGTCCGTTCATGGCTCCATTCTCCCCGCCCGGTACCGGCTGACGCGGCATGCGCGCGGGGCGGTGGGAAGCAGGTCCCACCGCCCCGCGCGCGCACGCGCCGTGCTCCGGTTCAGACCGCCGGGGCCGGGTACGTCGGGTACTCCACCCCGGAGACGTGCTGGACGACGCGGACGACCTGGCAGGAGTAGCCGAACTCGTTGTCGTACCAGAGGTAGAGGATGGCGTTGTCGCCCTCGACCTTGAGCGCGCCGGCGTCGACGATCGAGGCGTGGCGCGAGCCGATGAAGTCGCTGGAGACCGCGTCGGGGGCGCTGATGAAGTCGATCTGGCGCTTGAGCGGCGAGGTCAGCGACACCTCACGCAGGTGGTCGAGCACGTCCTCGCGGGTGGTCTCGCGGGCGAGCTGGAGGTTCAGGATCGCGATCGAGACGTCCGGGACCGGGACGCGGATCGAGCTGCCGGTGATCTTCGCCTTGAGGTCCGGGAGCGCCTTGGCGACGGCGGAGGCGGCGCCCGTCTCGGTGATGACCATGTTGAGCGGCGCGGAGCGGCCGCGGCGGTCGGACTTGTGGTAGTTGTCCAGCAGGTTCTGGTCGTTGGTGAACGAGTGGACGGTCTCCACGTGGCCGCGCAGCACCCCGTACTCGTCCGCCATGGCCTTCAGCGGCGGGACGATCGCGTTGGTGGTGCAGGACGCGCAGGACAGGATCTGCTCGTCCGGCTTGATGGTGTCGTGGTTGACGCCGTGCACGATGTTCGGGACGTCGCCCTTGCCCGGCGCGGTCAGGACGACCTTGTCGATGCCGGGGCGCAGGTGCTTCGACAGGCCCTCGCGGTCGCGCCACTTGCCGGTGTTGTCGATGAGGATGGCGTTCTTGATGCCGTACGCCGTGTAGTCGACCTGCGTCGGGTCGTCGGCGTAGATCACCTTGATCGCGTTGCCGTTGGCGAGGATCGTGCTGTTGTCCTCGTCCACGGTGATCGTGCCCTGGAACTGGCCGTGCACGGAGTCGCGGCGCAGCAGGGAGGCGCGCTTGACGAGATCCTGCTCGCCGCCACCGCGGACCACGATGGCGCGCAGGCGCAGGCCGTTGCCCGAGCCGGCCTTCTCGATGAGCAGACGGGCGACGAGCCGGCCGATGCGGCCGAAGCCGTACAGGACGACGTCGCGTCCCTCGCGACGGTCGATCTTGTCGGCGCCGGTGGCCCCGGCGACGGCGTCGGCGGTGAACTCCTCCACCGACAGCCCGCGGTCGTCGCTCTTGTAGGTGGCGGCGAGCATGCCGATGTCGATCTGCGAGGGGCCGAGGTCGAGCGTGGTGAGGGCCCGCAGGAAGGGCATCGTCTCGGTGACCGACAGCTCCGCGCCGGCGATCTGCCGGGCGAAGCGGTGGGTCTTGAGGATGCTGACCACCGACTTGTTCACCAGGGAGCGGCTGTGCAGCAGGACGGTGACGTCCCGCTCACGGTGCAGCTTCCCGATCATCGGGATCATCGACTCCGCGATCTCCTCGCGGTTCTTCCAGTTGGTGAACGAGTCGTCGTTGACAGTCACGTCTCTATCTTTCGAGCTAGGCGGCGCTCATATGCTAACCCCATCATCCTTATGATCGATCAAGTGGGCCCCTGGATGATCAGATGAGCCGCCCCCAGGAGTGGGCGACGTCCACCACCACACGCCCGTCCTGCACCAGCACCCGGAAGGGCAACCGGGCCCGGACACCCAGCCCGAACTGCGTCTCTCCCTCGAAGCTGCCGGCGAACCGGGTGTCCCGGAAGGCGCGGTACCCGGCGAGGTCCACGCCCGGCAGGGGCCGGCCGACCCGGCCGGGATACGTCGCGGCGCCGGTCTCGGGGCGGTAGCCGGGCGCGGCGACCCGGACCTCCAGGACGGCGCCGCCGCCCACCGCGATCGGGCGGCCCGAGCCGTCCTGGTGGAGCCGGTCGACGTACCGCACGCGGTGACCGAGGTCGGCGGCGCGCGCGCCGGGCACGTCGACGACGAACCGGTCGAAGCACGCGTGGCGGCCGGTCCTGACGTCCTTCACCGGTGTCGTCGTCCCCGCGGCGCGGGTCTTGTCGAGGCTGCCCCAGCCGGTGGGGCAGACCCTGGTGGGCGCGGTCCGCACGGTGCCGGACGCGTCGGTGACCGGGGCCGCGTCGGCCGCGACCGTGGCCGTCCCCAGGGCGGTGCCCGCGAGGACGACCGCCACCCATGCCGCTCTGCTTCGTCGCATTGTGTCCCCCCGGAGGGTTCATGTTCCGTTATTGGAGGAGACGAGCGAATTGACCGAAAGGTTGCGGGCCGGGTGGGGTGGGGCGCCGAACAGGATTGCGCCCCGGACGATCGGGTACGCGAGGTGGGACCGCCCCCGTACCGATCACCGGGGCGGGTCCACCACCGCCGCTACCAGGGATCTGTCATGGAAACACCCGCGAACGACAACTCCGTCTCGCCCGCCCAGCGCGCGCTGGACGTACTTGCCGAGAACACCGAGGACACGGCGGCGCTCGACACGCTCGCGAGCAGCGACGTGCTCGTCCCGGTGCCCGACGACGCGAACGAGCAGGAGGGCGCCGACCCCGGGATGCTGGCCCTGCCGGTCATGGAACAGCAGGGCGGCCGACAGGTCGTGCCCGTGTTCACCTCGGAGCTGGAGATGGCCGACCTGCTGCCGTACGTCTCCCGCTACCGCATGGTGCCGCTGGGGGCCCTCGCCGCGCAGTGGCCGGCCGACGACCTGTCACTGACCATCGACGCGGGCTCGGAGCACCGCCTCACCCTCACGTCGGACGGCGTGCGCACCCTGCTGGCCCGCCCCTAGGCCGTCCTCAGGCACCCTCGGAACGAGGGGCCTCGTCGTCGCCGAGCATGCGGGCCAGCACGGCCCGCTGCAGCGGCAGTACCTCGGCGTGCAGGGCGCGGCCGCCGTGGGTCAGGGCGACGTACACACCGCGCCGGTCCTCCGCGCACATCGTGCGCTCCACCAGCCCGTCCTTCTCCAGCCGGGCGATGAGCCGGGACAGCGCGCTCTGGCTCAGGTGGACCCGGCCGACCAGGTTCTGCACCCGGCACTGGGAGCCCTGCTCGGGCTCCTCGGTCGCGAGGATGTCGAGCACCTCGAAGTCGCTCGCGCCCAGACCGTGCGGGTGCAGCGCACGGTCGATCTCGCACATCGTGCGTGCGTGCACCGAGAGGATCTCCCGCCACCGCTCCTCGAGCCGCACACCGGCCGTCTTGACTGCCATACCTGCACGGTAACACCGAAACGCCTGATCGTTTCCTGTGCAACTAGTGCACGTGCAAGGAAGGGGCGGGGCTCAGGCGGACTCCCGCCGCACCAGCTCCGTCGGCAGGATCACCGTCGCCGGGTCCTCCCCGCTGATCTGGGCCAGCAGCACCCGGACCATCTCCGCGCTGATCCGGTCCCAGGGCTGCCGGATGGTGGTCAGCTCGGGGCTGGCGGCGACGGCGGCGGGCGAGTCGTCGAAACCGCCCACGGCCACATCCTCGGGCACCCGTCGCCCGGCCCGCTGCAACGCCGTCAGCACGCCTTGTGCCATCAGGTCGGAGGCCACGAACACGGCGTCCAGGTCAGGGGCCTGCGCCAGCAGCCGCTCCCCGCCCGCCTCACCGCTGGCCCGGCTGTAGTCGCCGGAGACCACCAGCCGCTCGTCGAAGGCGACGCCCGCCTCGGCGAGCACCTCCCGGTAGCCGGCGAGACGCTCCACTCCGCCCGGAGTGTCCAGCGGGCCGGTGACGACGCCGACGCGCCGCCGCCCCAGCGACAGCAGATGCCGGACCATGTCCCGGGCGCCGTCCCGGTCGTCGGCGGCCACGTAACTCACCTTCGAGCCCAGCCCGATCGGCTTGCCGCACGCGACCAGCGGCACGCCCGCCGCGCGCAACTCCTCGGCGACCGGGTCCCCGGAGTGGCTGGAGACCAGCAGCACGCCGTCGACGTGCCCCGCCGTGATGTACCGCGTGATGCGCCGCCGTTCGTCCTTCGTCCCGGCGAGCATCAGCAGCAGCGGCACGTCGTGCGCGGCCAGCGCCTGGGTGCAGCCGCGCAGCAGGACGTTGAAGTTGGGGTCCTCGAAGAACCGCTCCTGCGGTTCCGTGAGCAGGAAACCCACCGAGTCCGAACGCCCGGTGATCAGTGACCGGGCGTGCCGGTTGACGACGTAACCCGTCTTGCGGATGGCCGCGTTGACGGCCTCCTGCGCGGCCGGGCTGACGTAGTGCCCGCCGTTGAGCACGCGTGACACCGTGCCCCGCGAGACTCCCGCCTCGCGCGCCACGTCGTGGATCGTCGGCGGTCGGCGCCGGCCCCCCGTGTTGCTCATGGTCATGACTTTACGGCCCCGGAGAGCAGGTCGAGGCTCCAGAACCGCTGGACGACCAGGAAGAGGGCGACCAGCGGAATCACCGCGAGGAAGGCACCGGTGATCACCAGGGTGTAGAGCGCGGGCGTGTTCGCGCCCTGCTCCAGCAGCGTGTGCAGACCAAGGGTGATCGGGAACTTCTCGTCGTCGCTGAGCATGATGTACGGCAGCAGGAAGTTGTTCCACACGGCCACGAACTGGAACAGGAACACCGTCACCAGCCCAGGCACCATCATCGGCAGCGCGACCCGGGTGAAGATCCGCCACTCGCTCGCCCCGTCCATCCGCCCGGCCTCCACCACGTCCGCGGGCACGGCCGCCGACGCGTAGATGCGGGCCAGGTAGACGCCGTAGGGGGAGAGGATCTGGGGGAGCAGCACGGCCAGGTAGGAGTCCGTCAGGTCCGCCTCGGCCAGCAGCAGGTACTGCGGGACGGCGAGGATCACCGGCGGCATCAGCACGCCCGCGAGCAGCACGTTGAACAGCGTTTCCCGGCCGCGGAAGCGGTAGATCGCCAGCGCGTAGCCGCTGAGCGCCGACACGACCGTGGACAGCAGGGCGCCGAGACCGGCGTAGAGGGCCGAGTTGGCCATCCACTGCCAGTAGACGCCGTCGCGGTAGGCGCTGAGGTCGCTCACGTTGTCGGCGAAGCCCGTGCCCGGGAGGAAGGTGAAGGTGGAGAACAGCTCGCTGCCCGACTTGGTGGCCGCGATCACCACCCAGGCCACCGGCAGCAGGCAGTAGGCCGCGCCGAGCAGCAGCGTGAGCGTCGGGACCAGGGCGATCCGGCGGCGCAGCGGCGGACCCTGGGCGGTGCCGGGCGTGGTGCCCGCCGCCGGCTGCGCCTTGCGGACGGCAAGGGAACTCATCGGGCTGCCTCCTGCTTGTTGCGCCGGTTCGTCGCCCGCAGGAACCCGAAGGACAGCACCAGGGTGACGACGGCGATGATCGCCGCCTGGGCGGCAGCGGAGTGGATGTCGCCGTTGCCGAAGGCGTCCTGGTACACCTTCATCAGCGGACTCCAGGTCGTGGAAACCGAGTTGGTGAGCGGTTTGAGGGTGGTCGGCTCGCTGAACACCTGAAGGGTGGCGATGATCGAGAAGAAGAACGTCAGCACCAGGGACGGCGCCACCATCGGGATCTTGATCCGCAGCGCGATCTGCAGGGGGGAGGCCCCGTCCAGCTTGGCCGCCTCGTACACCTCGGCCGGGATGGACTGCAGCGAGGTGTAGATGACGATCATGTTGAAGCCGGTGCCGCCCCAGACCGCGATGTTCGACAGCGCGAGGTACAGCGGGCCGCCGTCCAGCAGGTCGGGCTGCGGCAGGCCGAGCCTGTCGAGCACGAAGTAGAACGGGCTGACGTCCGGCAGGTACAGGAAGCCCCACAGCAGCGCCGCCACCACGCCGGGGACGGCGTACGGCAGGAAGATCGCGAGCCGGGTGACCGAGGTGAACCGCACCTTGTCGGAGTCGAGCATCAGCGCGAACAGCAGGGCGAGGCCCAGCATCACGGGCACGACGATGCAGCCGTAGCCGAGGACGCGCAGCGCACCGTCCAGCAGCTCGCTGTCGCCCAGGGCGTCGGTGTAGTTCTGGAAGCCGGCCCAGACCTCCTTCCGCGCTCCGGCGCCCAGGCCCAGCCCGGAGACCTCCACCTTGCGGAAGCTGAGGTAGACGGCGTAGCCGATGGGCAGGGCGAAGAAGAGCAGGAACAGGGCGGTCGCGGGGATCAGGAAGAAGTAGGGGGCGCGAAGCGCTCCTTTGAGGGCGGTGGTGGGAGACGGGTGGGCGTACGGGGCGCTCTTGACCCCGTACGACCTCCGGCGTGCCGTCGTGCCGGTCACGGAGCGACCTCGAAGCCCTGCTTCTTCAGGTCGGCGACCGTCTCGTCCTGCATGGTGGTCAGGGCGGCGGTGAAGTCCGACTTGTTCTTGGCGGCGGCGGCGAACGCGTCCTTGAAGGTGGTGTAGGCGACGTTGACGTTCGGCCCCCAGGCGGAGGGCGCGGTCGTCTTCGCGATGTCGGCGGCCCTGGTGTAGAAGTCCGGCTGGTTGGAGAAGTACTCCGGCGGGTTGGTGAAGGCGCCGCTGAGCTGGGCGGAGGTGGCGGCCGGGTAGATGCCGCCCTCCTTGGCCAGGGCGTTCAGCGCGTCGCGGTCCGTGTTCAGCCAGGCGGCGAACTTCGCGGCGGCGTCCTTGTGCTTCGAGTCGGTGGTCACGCCGGTGGAGGAGCCGCCCCAGCTGCCGGTGCGGTTCTCGCTGTCGGACCACTGGGGGAGCGGGGCCATGGCCCACTTGCCCTTGGTGTCGGGCGCGGCGGTGCTCAGCGTGCCCGGTGCCCACACGGCGCTGACCCAGGCGATCTGCTCGCCGGTGTTGAGCGCCTTGTTCCAGGCCGGGGTGTACATCGGCTGGTTGTCGATGGCGCCCTCCTTGACGAGGCCGCCCCAGAACTCGGCGACCTTCCTGGTCGCCTCGTCGTCGATGCCGACCTTCCACTTCTGACCCTCGGTGGTCCACCACTGGGCGCCGGCCTGCTGGGCGAGGCCCGCGAAGAGGCCGGAGTCGTTGGCGGAGAAGGTGGTGAGGTCCTTGTCGGGGGCCGCCTTCTTCAGCTTGCGCGCGGTCTCGGCGAACTCGTCCCAGGTGGCGGGCACCTTCAGGTCGTACTTCTTGAACAGATCCTCGCGGTAGTAGAACATCATCGGCCCGATGTCCTGCGGGACCGCGTAGACGGCGTCGGTGCCCAGCGTGGTCTGCTGCCAGACGCCCTCGGCGAACCGGCTCTGCTCGTCGCCGACCTCGCCGGATATGTCGGCGAGTGCGTCGTTGCTGACCAGGGTCGGCAGTGCCTGGTACTCGGCCTGGACCAGGTCGGGCGCCTTGCCGGCCTTGTGCGCGGTGAGGATCTTGGTGACCAGCGTGTCGCCGGACGCCTGCTTCTTCACCGTGACGGTGATCTGCTCCTTCTTGCCCGGGCCCTTGTTCCACAGGTCGACGACCTTGTCCATGCCGGGCGTCCAGGTCCAGTACGTCAGCGACACCGGGCCCGACTGGGCGTCGCTGTCGTCGTCGGACGAGCCGCAGGCGGCGAGGGCGGTGGCGCCGAGCGCGACGGCGACGGCGGACGTCACCAGGCGGCGGCGCTTCGTGTACGGCATGGAACTCTCCCCTGACCTGGGTCTCCGCCTGCTGCGGAGACCTGCCATGCTTCTGTGAGCGTTCACAGTAGAGAAACATCCCGGACACTTGTCAATGGTTGTTGCTGTGCGGTTATGTTGGGCTTGCACCGCTGACCATGTGTGTGCACGTTCCCAATTGATCGATCACATCGGGAGACCAGCCATGCCGGAGACCACCCCCAGGGGCCTGACCGGGCTCGCCTTCGGCGGGGACTACAACCCCGAGCAGTGGCCGGAGAGCGTCTGGCAGGAGGACGTCCGGCTGATGCGCGAGGCCGGCGTCACCATGGTGAGCGCCGGCATCTTCTCCTGGGCCCTGCTGGAGCCCGCCCCCGGCACGTACGACTTCGGCTGGCTCGACCGGCTCCTCGACCTGCTGCACGAGAACGGCATCCGCGCCGACCTCGGCACCCCCACCGTCGCCCCGCCCGCCTGGTTCTACCGGGCCCACCCCGAGGCCCTCCCGGTCACCGCCGACGGCGTGCGCTTCGAGTTCGGCTCCCGCGGCGCCATCTGCCACAGCAACGCCGACTACCGGGCCGCCGCGGCCAACATCACCACGAAACTCGCCGAGCGCTACGGAACCCACCCGGCCCTGGCGCTGTGGCACGTCCACAACGAGTACGGCGTTCCCGTCTCGGCCTGCTACTGCGAGTCCTGCGCCGGGCACTTCCGCCGCTGGCTGGCGACGACGTACGGCACGGTCGACGCCGTCAACGAGGCCTGGGGCACGGCCTTCTGGGGCCAGCGCTACGCCGACTTCGACCAGATCAACCCGCCGCGCACGACCCCGACGGTGGGCAACCCGGCCCAGGCGCTGGACTACAAGCGCTTCGCCGACGCCACCATGCGGGAGAACTTCACGGCGGAGCGGGACATCCTGCACCGTCTCTCACCCGGCGTCCCGGTCACCACCAACTTCATGACCGCCCTCAGCCAGTGCGACTCCGTCGACTACTGGGCCTGGGGCCGCGAGGTCGACCTCGTCACCAACGACCACTACCTGATCACCGACGGCCGCCGCACCCACGTCAACCTCGCCATGGCCGCCGACCTCACCCGCTCCGTCGCGGGCGGCACCCCCTGGCTGTTGCTCGAACACTCCACCTCGGGCGTCAACTGGCAGCCCCGCAACCCGGCCAAGGCGCCCGGCCAGATGGCCCGCAACTCCCTCGCCCACGTGGCCCGCGGCTCCGAGGGCGCCATGTTCTTCCAGTGGCGCCAGTCCCGGCGCGGCGCCGAGAAGTTTCACTCGGCGATGCTGCCGCACGGCGGCACGGACACCCGCGTCTGGCGCGAGGTGGTCGAACTCGGCGCCTCCATCGACTCGCTGAACCCGCTCCGCGGCACCCGCACCGAGGCCGACGTCGCGATGGTCTGGGACTGGCACTCCTGGTGGGCCCAGACCCTCCAGTGGCGCCCCAGCGAGGACCACGACCCGCGCGAGCGCGCCGACGCGTTCTACGAGGCCCTCTACGACCGCCACCTCACCGTCGACTTCGCCCACCCGGAAGCCGACTTGTCGGCCCATCCCCTTGTCGTCGTCCCCGCGCTCTACCTCACGACGGAGGCGGCGGGGAACAACCTCAGGGAGTACGTCGAGCGGGGCGGCACCCTCGTCGTCTCCTACTTCTCCGGCATCGTCGACGAGCACGACGCCGTCCACGAGGGCGCCTACCCGGGCGCGCTCCGGGACGTGCTCGGCGTCACCGTCGAGGAGTTCTCGCCCCTGCTGGCGGGCGAACGGGTACGGATCACCGGCCCGGACGGCGCCGAGCTGACCGGCGACGTGTGGACGGAGTTCGTCGTGCCGCGCGGCGCCGAGCCGGTGTGGACGTACGCCGACGGCCTGACCGCGGGCCGGCCCGCCGTCACCCGCCACCGCCTCGGCGAAGGCACCGCCTGGTACGTCTCCACCCGCCTCGGTGCCGAGGGCCTGGACGCCGTCCTCGGCCGGGCGGCCGAGGACGCGCGCATCGCTCCCCGCGATGACCTGCCCCGCGACGTCGAGGTGGTGCGCCGCACCGGCGAGTCGGGCACCTACCTGTTCGCGATCAACCACACCGCCTCGGACGCCAAGGTGCCGCTGGACGCGCACGGCACCGAACTGCTCACCGGGGAACGCGCCGCGGGCCGCCTCGCGGTCCCGGCCGGCGCCGTCCGGGTCGTCCGGCTCGACGGCTAGCCGCCGCTCTCGCTCCTCCCAGCCCCCACCTCCAGTCATCCTCCAGTCGAAGGGACCACGGACGACGATGTTCCATCCCAGACGCACCCTCAAGGCCCTGCTGCCGCCCCTCGTGGCCGGTCTCGCCCTCGCCGCCCTGCCGGCCCAGAGCGCCCACGCGGCGAGCACGCTCACCAACGGTGGTTTCGAGGCCGACGGCGCAGGCGCGGCCGTACCCGCCGGCTGGTCGGAGTACGGTTCGACCGGCGCCTCCTACACCGAGGCGGGCGGCCACGGCGGCAGCAACCGGCTGAGCCACTGGTCCTCGTCCGCGTACCGGGTCGAGACCTACCAGTACCTTTCCGGACTCACCAACGGCAGCTACCGGCTGACCGCCTGGGTCCGCTCCGGCGGCGGCCAGAACGCCGCATGGATAGCACTGAAGAACTGTGGGTCGGCCGAGCAGCGCACCGACCTTCCGGTGTCCGCCAGTGGGTGGATCCGCATCGTCGTGCCGGTCGAGGTGACCGCCAACCAGTGCACGGTCAGCATCAACAGTGACGCGAACGCCGGCAACTGGATCAATGTCGACGACCTGACCTTCACGCAGGGCGCCTCCTCGGGACTGCCGGTCAAGGGCGCCGACGTCTCGTCCCTCGCCAAGAGCGAGGCCCACGGCGGCACCTACCGCACGAGTTCGGGGTCGGCGGGCGACGCGCTGGGCATCCTGAAGTCCGCCGGCATGAACTACGCCCGCCTGAAGGTCTGGGTGAACCCGGCCGACGGCTACAACAACAAGGCACGGGTCCTGGCGACCGCCAAGCGCGTCAAGGCGCAGGGCATGAAGCTGCTGGTCGACTTCCACTACTCGGACACCTGGGCCGACCCCGGCGCCCAGAGCAAGCCCGCCGCCTGGGCGGGGCACACCTACGACCAGCTCAGGACGGACGTGTACCGCCACACGTACGACGTGCTGAGCGCGCTCAGGAAGCAGGGCACAGGCGCCGACATGGTCCAGGTCGGCAACGAGATCAACGGCGGCATGCTGTGGAACGAGGGCTCCACGGACAACTGGCCGCAGCTCGCCGGGTTGATCAACAGCGGGTACGACGCGGTCAAGAAGGTCGACGCGGCCACCCCCGTCGCGCTGCACCTCGCCAAGGGCGGCGACCTGGCGGGCACCCGCTGGTGGTTCGACAACGCCGTCGCGCACGGCGTCCGGTTCGACGCCGTCGGCCTGTCGTACTACGGCTACTGGCACGGCCCGCTCTCCGACTTCCAGACCACCCTGGACGACACGGCCGCCCGCTACGGCAAGCCGGTCTTCGTCGCCGAGACGGCCTACCCGTTCCGGCTGGACAGCGAGGACGCGCACGAGAACATCATCGACCTCGACGGCGAGCTGGTCCCCGGCTACCCGGCGACGCCGGCCGGGCAGACGGCGTGGATGAACACGGTGGCGAACATCGTGGAGGCCGTCCCGAACGGCCGTGGCCTCGGCGTCTTCTACTGGGAGGCGACCTGGACGGCGGTGGACGGCAACGGCTGGGACCCCACCGACCCGTCCTCCGGCAACGGCTGGGAGAACCAGGCCCTGTTCGGCTACGACGACAGGGCACTGCCGGCGACGGAGTGGTTCCGCCACCGCTGAATCCTCACGAGCGGCCGGGGTCCCGGACACCGGGACCCCGGCCGCTGCGAGACGCTCGCGCGTGTGGCGGTCGGCCTCGGAGCGGTGTTCGCGGGGGTGACACCGGCCGACGCGCTCCGGGCATGACGCGAGGCACCGTCCCGCGTGTAGTAGGACTGGCCGTGGGAGGACCGGCCATGGGAGGACCGGCCCCGCCACGACCGTCGCCCTCGCGTCCGCAGCCGGAGCAGAACGGGAACCCATGAGCGTCATCAGCATCGGTCAGGCCGTTGTCCTCGGAGCCGTCGAGGGGGTGACCGAGTTCCTGCCCGTCTCCTCCACCGGCCACCTCAAGATCGTCGAGGGGCTGATGGGCATCCCCGTCGACGACGACGCCGTCGTGGGGTTCTCGGCCGTCATCCAGGTCGGCGCGATCGCCGCCGTGCTCGTCTACTTCTTCAAGGACATCGTGCGGATCGTCTCCGCGTGGCTGCGCGGACTGACCGACCGGGAGCAGCGCTACCACCACGACTACAAGTTCGCCTGGTGGGTGATCTTCGCGACGATCCCGATCGTCCTGGTGGGGCTCGCCGCAAAGCCCCTGATCAAGGGACCCCTCGCCTCACTGTGGGTAGTGGCCGGCTCGCTGATCGTCGGCAGTGGCGTCATGTGGGCGGCGGACCGGATGGGCCGGCACAAGCGGGGCGAGGACGACACCTCGTTCAAGGACGCCATGCTCGTCGGCGGCTCCCAGATCCTGGCCCTGCTCTTCCCGGGCTTCTCCCGTTCCGGCGCCACCATGTCCACCGCGCTGATGCTCGACCTCGACCGGGTGGCCGCCACCCGGCTCTCCTTCTTCCTCGGCATCCCGGCCCTGACCGGCGCAGGCCTGTACGAGCTCAAGGACGCCCTGGGCACGGGGGCGGGTGCCGCACCGCTGGCGGTCGGCACCCTCGTCTCCTTCGTGGTGGCGTACGCCTCCATCGCCTGGCTGCTGAAGTTCGTCGCCAAGCACTCCTTCAACGCCTTCGTGATCTACCGGATCGTGGTCGGCCTCCTGCTGTTCGGGCTGCTGGGCACGGGCGTGCTGCACAGCTGACCGCGGCACGCCCGAGCCGCTCCGTCTCACTGGGCCCTGCGCAGCGGCTCCCCGACACTGCGCATGTGACGCAGCGCCTCCCGGTGCGAGGCGAGCAGCCCGGTCTGGTGGTACGGGACGCCCAGCTCGGCGCAGTACCGCTCGGTGATGACCTGGGCCCTGCCGAGCGCCGGGGTCGGCATGCTGGGGAAGAGGTGGTGCTCGATCTGGTAGTTGAGGCCGCCCATGAAGGCGTCGATGAACGCACCGCCCCGCACGTTGCGGGAGGTGAGGACCTGGCGGCGCAGGAAGTCGAGCCGCGTGCCCTCCTCGATCATCGGCATGCCCTTGTGGTTGGGGGCGAAGACGGAACCCAGGTAGACACCGAACAGGGCCTGGTGGACGGCGATGAAGGCGAGCGCCTTGCCGGGGGAAAGGAGCGTGAACAGACCGCCGAAATACAGGATGAAATGGGCGACGAGCAGCGTTCCCTCGAGAACCGGCCGCTTCATGGAAGGGCTGCGCAGTGCCTTGAAGCTGTTGAAACTCAGATTCAGGCCTTCGAGAGTCAGCAGGGGAAAGAACAGAGCGGCCTGGTGCTTTCCGACGAAGCGGGGAAGCCCTTTCGCCTTGCTCGCCTGGCGCCGTGACCAGACCAGGATGTCGGGGGAGACGTCCGGGTCCTTCTCCTCGTGATTGGGGTTGGCGTGGTGGCGGGTGTGCTTGTTCATCCACCAGCCGTAGCTCATGCCCAGCAGCAGGTTGGCCACCAGGAGGCCGCCGATCTCGCTGGGACGCCGGCGCGTGAAGACCTGCCGGTGGGCGAGGTCGTGGGCGGCCAGTCCGAGCTGGCCGAAGACGACGGCCAGGGCCACGGCGACGAACAGCTGGCTCCAGCTGTCCCCCAGTACGAGAAGGGCCGCGACCCCTCCCGCGAGGGCGAGGGCAACGGTGCCGAAACGCACCGTGTAGTAGAGGGGGCGGCGTCGAAGCAGCCCCGCGTCGGCTATGCGCCGTGACAGTTCGGCAAAGTCGCTGCCTTTTTCGCGCCCCTTTTCCCGTTCGCGCGTGGGAGGGGTTTCGGCGAGCACCGTTGGATTGGCCATGCGCTCCAGTATGTGAACGCCTGTCCCGCGGCAGAATGATGTCTGCCCCCGAGGAAGGGTGGAGCTAGCACCACCCCGGACCCGGGGGTTCCTCGCCCGGCCGGCGGCGGACGGTGGGCGCGCGCCGGGGCCGGTCGGGGGAGAATGGCGATCATGAGTGCGTCGCCGACCTACCAGCCGGTCCTCGAGCGCATCGCCGAGGAGATCGCGCGTACCCCCGGCAGCGGCCGGCCCGCCGACTACATCCCGGCGCTCGCCGCCTGCGACCCGCGCCGTTTCGGCATGGCCGTCGCCGAGCCGGACGGCACGGTCTACGGCGTGGGGGACTGGCGGGAGCCGTTCTCCGCGCAGTCCATCACCAAGGTGTTCACCCTCGCCCTCGATCTGTCCCGCGAGGGCGACACCCTGTGGGAGCACGTGGGCCGGGAGCCGTCCGGCAATCCCTTCAACTCCCTGGTGCAACTGGAGTACGAGAACGGCATCCCGCGCAACCCGTTCATCAACGCCGGCGCCCTCGTCGTCACCGACCGCCTGCACACCCGTACCGGGGACGCGGCCGGCGAGCTGCTCGCCTTCCTGCGCGCGGAGAGCGGCAACCCCGGCCTCACCTACGACGAGGAGGTCGCCGCCTCCGAGACCGCGCACGGCGACCGGAACGCCGCCCTCGGCCACTTCATGGCGTCCTACGGCAACATCGACAATCCCGTGCCGGTCCTGCTGGAGCAGTACTTCCGTCAGTGCTCCGTCGCCGCCTCCTGTGCCGACCTGGCCCTCGCGACCGGCTTCCTGGCCCGGCACGGCATCCGCGCCGACGGCACCCGGCTGCTGAGCCGCAGTCAGGCCAAGCAGGTCAACGCGGTGATGCTGACCTGCGGGACGTACGACGCGGCCGGTGACTTCGCCTACCGGGTGGGGCTGCCGGGCAAGAGCGGGGTCGGCGGCGGCATCATCGCGGTCGTGCCGGGCCACTGCACGCTGTGCGTGTGGAGCCCCGGGCTGGACGAGCGGGGCAATTCGGTGGCCGGCGTGGCGGCCCTGGACCGCTTCACGACGCTGACGGGACTGTCGGTGTTCTGAACGGCCCCGTGGGTCAACTCCTGTCACCCCGCGCGAGTCTGCGCCGCAGGGTCAGGGCCGCGACGCCCGTGCCGAGCCCGGCGACGCCCAGGATCGCGCCGGTCTCCGGCCAGCCCGGTCCGTCCTGCGACGGCTTCACCGCGGTGACCGCCGTGGGTGCGGCCTTTGGGCCGGGCCGCGGTCGCGCGGCCCGGGGCTCCAGCGAACCCACCGGTTCGACCCGCCCGGCCGCCTCGAAACCCCAGTCGAGCAGCGAGCGGGTCTCCTCGTACACGGCGTACCCGCCGCCCTCCTGCGGGTTCATCAGGGACACCACCAGGGTCCGCCCGTCCCGGCGGGCGGCGGCGATCAGGGTGTTGCCGGCATCGCTCGTGTAGCCGTTCTTGATGCCGATCAGCCCCGGGTACGGTTCCACGCCGTCCTCCCCGGTGAGCAGCCGGTTGGTGTTCATGATCCCGTACGACTCCCCGTTCCGGCCGGGGAACATCGCGTCGATCCGGGAGCAGTACCGCGCGAAGTCCGGGTTGCGCAGCCCCGCCCGGCCGAAGACCGCCAGGTCGTACGCCGACGAGACCTGGCCCGGCGCGTCGTAGCCGTCGGGCGAGAGCACATGCGTGTCGTGGGCGCCGAGGGCGCGGGCCTCGGCCTGCATCCGGTCGGCGGTCTCGCTCCAGCCGCCGGTGAGCGAGGCCAAAACGTGGACGGCGTCGTTGCCGGAGTTGAGGAAGACACCGTTCCACAGGTCGGAGACCCGGTACGTGAGGCCCTCGACGACACCGACGAGGCTGCTGCCCGTTCCGATCCCGGCCAGCTCGTCCGCGCTCACCTCGTGGTGGATGTCACCCGGCAGGACCGGCAGCACCGTGAGGGCGAACAGGGTCTTGAGCGTGCTGGCGGGTGGCAGCTTGCGGTGCGCGTCGTGGGCGGCCAGCACCTCGCCCGTGTCGGCGTCGGCCACCACCCAGGACAGGGCCGAGACATAGGGGATCTCCGGCGCTCCGGGCTGGAGGCGGACCTTTGTACCGGACTGGTACAGCAGCGACGGTTGCGGTGCCACCACCCCTGTCCCGCCGGGCGGGCCGGGGTCCGACCGGCCCGTCCGGGCAGCCGCGGCCGCAGGCATGAGCGTCAGCATTCCGGCCGCGCAGAGCATGCAGGTCGATCGAGCCACCCGGGATGAGAATCTGATAGTCATACCGCCAACGTAGGAAGGTGCCCCCAGAAGGCCACGCTGCCCGGGCCGAGACGCGCTCGCAAGCACTCGGATGCCGTAGGAGCGCCGGCCGGCGGTCGGTCGACGGGCCGGGGTCAGTCCGTCGGCAGCGTCGGCTGGACGCGGCGCAGGAACGTGGCGTTGTCCGGTGTCTCGCGCATCCGCTCCAGCAGCGTCTCCAGGCCGGAGTGTCCGTCCCGGCTCCCCAGGGCGCGCCGCAGCCCGCGTACGGCGGTCGACTCGGCGGTGGACAGCAGGAGTTCCTCGCGGCGGGTGCCGGAGCCGGTCATGTCCACGGCCGGGAAGACGCGGTGGGAGGCGAGTTCCCGGCTCAGCCGCAGCTCCATGTTGCCCGTGCTCTTGAGCTCCTCGAAGTAGAAGTCGTCGGCGCGCGAGCCGGTCTCCACCAGGGCGGTGGCGAGGATGGTGAGGGAGCCGCCCTCCTCGGCCTGGCGGGCGGCACCGAAGAACCGCTTGGGTCCGAGCAGCGCGCCGGCGTCGACGCCGCCGCTGAGCGTGCGGCCGCTGGAGGCGGCGGCGTTGTTGTGCGCCCGGCAGAGCCGGGTGAGGGAGTCGAGGAGGACGACGACGTCCTCGCCCGCCTCGACGAGGCGTTTGGCCCGCTCGACGACGAGTTCGGCGAGCGCGATGTGCTGCTTGGCGCTCCGGTCGAAGGTGGAGGCGTACACCTCGCCCCGCACCGAGCGCCGCATGTCGGTGACCTCCTCGGGGCGTTCGTCGACCAGCACCACCATCAGCCGGACCTCGGGGTGGTTGCCGGCGACGGCTGCGGCGATCTGCTGCAGCAGGACGGTCTTGCCGGTCTTCGGCGGGGCCACGATCAGGCCGCGCTGGCCCTTGCCCACCGGGGCGAGCAGATCGACGACCCGCCCGGTGAGCGCGGACGCCGGGTGTTCGAGCCGCAGCCGCTCGTGCGGGTGCAGGGGGGTCAGGTCGCGGAAGTGCCGTCGGGTGTTCCGCCGGTCGGGCGTGCGGCCGTTGACCCGGACCACGTCGGTCAGGGCGGGTCGGTCGCCGCGTACGCCCTCGACCAGGTCGCCCTTGCGCAGGCCGTGACGGCGGATCAGCGCGGGGGACACGGCGAGGTCGGAGGGCTCGGGCAGGAAGCCGGCGCCCCGCAGGTGCCCCTTCCCGCCCGCGTCGATGTCGAGGACACCGTGCGCGATCTCGGCCGGGGGCTGCTGGACAGGGGGGTGTTCGAGTGTGGTGGTCATGGTGTTCGGTCCTTTCACGGACGCGGGCATGTGGCATGCGGAGGGAAGACAGGAAGAGGAGAGAAGCCGTGCGAGGGGTCGGACGACACGCCTCATGACGGCGGGTACAGCACCTCGGGTACGGCGGGGAGAACCCTGCTCACGAGGCTGTGCTGAGAAGCGGACGCGCCGGTCGCATCAGGGCGGGCGGGTCGGCGAACCGAAGAGAACTGCACCGGCGCCCATGAAAGGGCGTACACAAGTGCTGTCAGCACCGTACCACAAGGTGTGGTCGTTCCGTCTTCCGCATGCCTGGGCGGATCAGTCGCCCGAACGAGCCCGTGCCTCCTGGGCGATCCGCTCGAACTGCGCCGCCATGGCCGCCTGCAGCGCCTGCGCTCCCGACAGCGGACGCACCATGACCGTGAGTTCGTCGATCCGGCCGTGCTCGTCGAGGTGCAGGAAGTCGCAGCCGCCGAGCTCGCGGTCACCGACCCGCGTCCGGAAGACCAGCGCGTGATCGCGGCCGTCCGCCTCGCCGATGGCGCGCTCGTAGCGGAAGTCCTCGAAGACGTCGGCGACCGCGCGCAGGATCGCCGCCGTGATCGCTTTGCCGTGGTAGGGCTTGAACACGACCGGGCTGGTGAAGACCACGTCCTCGGCCAGCAGCGCTTCGACGGCGTCCAGGTCGTGTGCCTCGATCGCGGCGCGGAATGCCTGCATCACAGCTCCTCGGGTCAGCGCACTGGTAATCAACTATTTGAATAGGTGAGGAGTAGACTAGTGTGCGCTTGCTAGCGTGTCGACATGTCTCTCAAGTACGCCGTCCTGGCCGCCCTGCTGGAGGGCGAGGCCTCGGGCTACGAGCTGTCCAAGGTGTTCGACGTCTCGCTTGCCAACTTCTGGCCCGCGACACCGCAGCAGCTCTACCGCGAGCTGGAGCGCCTCGCCGGGGACGGACTCATCGAGGCCCGGACGGTGCCGCAGGAACGCCGGCCCACCAAGCGGCTCTTCTCGCTCACGGAGGCCGGCCGGGAGCAGTTGGACGCTTTCGCCGCCGAGCCGACCCGGCGCCCCACCGCCATCCGTGACGAGTTCCTGATCAAGATCCAGGCCATGGACGGCGTCGACTCCGAGCAGGTCCGCGCGCTGGTCGAGGAGCGCAGGGCGTGGGCCCTCGGCAAGCTCGCCCGCTACGAGCGCGTCCGTGAGCGCCTGCTGGACGGCCGCACGGAGGAGGAGCACCTGCGCGCCGCCGACCGTGTCGGCCCCTACCTCACCCTGCTCGCCGGGATCACGTTCGAGCGGGAGAACGCCCGCTGGTGCGAGCACGTCCTCACGGTGCTGGCAGAGCGACGAGCCCCCGCCGGCCCCACCGGACAGGCCCTAGGCTGACCGGATGTTCAGCCCCGAAGGCCCCACCCTGCGTGAGCTCGCCGTCCAGGCACTCTCGTCGGTCGAGCGCGGTTACGACCTGCTCGCGCCGAAGTTCGACCACACCCCGTACCGGACGCCGGACCGGGTGCTCGACTCCGTGGCCTCGGCGCTGGCGTCGATGGGGCCGTTCGGCGCCGGGCTCGACCTGTGCTGCGGCACCGGCGCGGGCGTGGACGTGCTGTCCCGGGTGTGCCGGGAGCGGGTGACGGGGGTCGACTTCAGTGCGGGCATGCTGGCCGTCGCACGTCGGCGCGTCGCGCCGGCGGGTCCGGCGCTCTCCTGGGTGCGCGCGGATGCCCGTGCCCTGCCGTTCGGTCCCGCGTTCGACCTGGTGGTGAGCTTCGGCGCGTTCGGGCACTTCCTGCCCCGCGAGCTGCCGGGCCTGTTCGGCCAGGTGCGTTCCGTGCTGCGGTCGGGCGGGTGCTTCGCCTTCCCCGTCGTCGCGCCGCCCCGCCCCGGCTCCCCGGCGTACTGGACGCTGCTGGGCTTCGACGCCGCGATGCGGGTGCGCAACGCGCTGTGGCGCCCGCCGTTCGTCATGTACTACCGGACGTTCCGGCTGGGCGACGTGGGGCGCGAGCTGGCGCGCGCCGGCTTCCGTGCGGAGCTGCACGCCCTGCCCGAGTTCGGGCACCGGCCCGACGGCAGCCCCCGCGTCCGGCTGGTCGTGGCCCGGCGCCTGCCGTAGGGCCCGCCCGGCCGTCCCCGCGCCCGGCGCGCGCACGCCGGTTCAGCTCGCCGCCGGTTGGGTGAACTCGTAGACCAGCGCGTCCTGTCGGGCGTCCACGAGGAGGTCCGTGATCTCCAACGGGCGCGTGTACTGGTCGTGCACGCGCCGTACGACCCGGACCGACGCGGTGTCCGGCAGCCGCGTGATGGTGTCGCGGTGATGGAGCGTCAGGCCCGCCCTGCGCATCCAGTCGTAGGCACGCCGGAGCTGCGCCGAGGCGGTGCCGTCGGCGCGGTCGCGGTAGCGGGCGAGCTCCTCGACCTCGGCGAGCGCCACCGCGGAGAACGAGGTCACGGCCGTCCGCCGGCCGCTTCCGTCCGCGCTCGCGGACGCGTAGCGGTGCACCAGGGTCGCCCGGCCCGGGGCCAGCCCCAGCGCCGCGGCGTGCTCCGGCGGCGGCGTCTCCCAGGCGACGGTCGCCCGGTCGCCGGTGCACGGCTCCGCCGCCCGGGCGCCGACCGGGAAGGTCAGGGACGCCGGGCTCTGGGCCGGCGCTCCGGGCAGGGCGGCGTGGCTGCCCCGCCGGTCGGTGGCGAGCAGGCCGTCCCGGCGCAGCACCTCCAGGGCCTGCCGTACGGTCTCGCGGCTCACCCCGAAGTGCTCGGCCAGCCGCCGTTCGCCCGGCAGTCGTTCGCCGGGCGGGACGGTCCCGTCGCGCAGCTCGCCGAGCAGCTGTGCGGCCACCCGCCAGTAGAGCGGCTGTCCGTCGGTGAGGGGGTGGTCGTGCGGGGTGGTGCGGGCCATGCCGCGCCCTCCTGTTGGTGACGTACGGTAGCCACGCGGGCTCGGTGCGCCACCACAAGTATCATTGGTCTAAACCACCAGGGAAGGGCTGCCCGCCGGTTCGGCCGAAACACCCCCGCGCCCGTGCCGCCCCCACCGGCCCGGGCGCCCCGTCCGGTTCATCACACAGCCCAGCGACACCCCGGCGTCCGGGCCTGCTCCTTGCCCGCCGCGGCGAACTCCGGCCAGTACGAGGCCTCGAACGCCGTGCGCACCGCCGCGAAGCGGGTGTCGCAGTGGCCGTGAACCTGTGTCTCGTGCTCGGACATGGTTCGGGCGGCTCAGACGTACGTACGCAGCCAGCGCAGCTTGGCCGCCTGCTGGAAGGGCCCGCCGCCCTCGTGGTCGTTGAAGTCGTACACCTCGATCGCCTTGTCCTCGTGCGCCCAGGCGTTGAACGCCGCGAAGACGGTCGACGGCGGGCAGGTCTGGTCCTCCAGCGCCGCCGAGAACAGCGCGGGCGCCCGGCCGCGCGCCGCGAAGTGCACGCCGTCGAAGTAGGAGAGCGTGCGCAGCGCGTCCTCGGTGCGGCCGCGGTGCGTCTTGAGGTACAGGCCGATCTCCCGGTACGGGTGCCGGTCGGTGAGCTTGGTCGCGCGCGGGAAGTCGCAGAGGAACGGTACGTCCGGCGCCACGGCCGTGAGGTCCGGCACCAGGCCACCGACGGCGATGCTGATGCCGCCGCCCTGGCTCCCGCCGAGGACGGCCGTGCGTGCCGGGTCGGTCAGCGGGTGCGAGCGGGCCGCCTCCACCGCACGCACGGCGTCGGTGAAGACCCGGCGGTAGTAGTAGTTCTCGGGGGCGTCCAGGCCGCGGGTCATGAAGCCCGGGTAGGCGGGCGCGCCGCCGACCGGGTCCGCGGTGCCGCCACCGCCGCCCCAGGCGCTGCCCTGGCCGCGGGTGTCCATCACGAAGTGCGCGCGACCCGTGGACGCCCAGAGCAGGTGCTCGTGCGGCAGACCGCGCCCGCCGCCGTAGCCGACGAACTCCACGAGCAGCGGCAACGGCTCCTCGGCCCCGGCGGGCAGTATCAGCCAGCCCTTGACCGGGTGGCCGCCGAACCCGGCGAACGTCACGTCGTGGACGCGCACCGTGGACAGCCCGGTGTCGACCGGTTCGAAGCGGGCGTCCAGTTCGTGGGCGCGGGCCTCCTCGAGCGTCTTGGTCCAGAACGCGTCGAAGTCCTCGGGCTCGGCCGATGCGCTGCGGTAGGCGCGGAGTTCGTCGAGCGGAAGGTCGAACAGGGCCATCGAGAACCGCCTTTGCGGAGGGACTGTGCCGGAGCGTACGGACGATCACACCGTACGTGAATGGTCGGAGGTCTCGCCAGATCCCTGGTCGATGCACCTGATGTCCGGTGTGGTGGCCGTCTGTGTTCGACCCGTCGAACCGCAGGTCAGGATGATGGCCCGCTCTCCGCGGGCGGACGAAGGCGGCGACGGCCCGTCGGGAGCCGGGTCAGTGGTCGGGTCACCGCGCCGGCATCAGGCCCGGCGGTGCGTCCACTGAGGCTCGGTGAGGGCCCAGTCGCGGTCCCACTCGGCCATCCGGCGCCGCAGCGCCACCCTGCGTACGGCGCAGTGCGCGAGGAGGATCGGGAGCGCCGCCCCGAGCGCGGTGAACGCACCGATGGTGATGCTGTGCTGCCAGACCGTGGAGTCGTCCGCCGGTGGCGGCACGCTCCGGCCCCGGGAGTCCAGCCACACGTGGACCGTGTCACCGTGCCGGGTGCCGGCCGGGACCCGGGCGGTGGTGGTCCGTTCGCTGCCGTCCGGCGTGCTCCAGTGGACGGTCGCGCGATACGAGTGCTGCGGAATGCCCTCGACCGACGGAAGCCTCTCGGAGGTGGCGCCGGCCACGACGGCGCGGACACGGTGCCGCTCGGCCCGCTGTTCCGCCACGACCGCCTGCGCCCGGTCGTGACCCCACCAGGCCGTGGCGGCGCCCAGCAGTGGTGCTCCCACGAAGAGCAGGAGGGCGACGACCACGGTCGTCCACGCCTCCACGACGTCCGACCGGCGTCGCAGCGGATTGCGCCGCCGGCGCCAGCCGCGCACCCGGGTTCGCATGTCGACCTCCTCGCGATCACCGCGACCGGAGGGCCGGACGGACGGCCGTACGAGCCGGGGACCGCCGTGCCTCCGCATCGCGCCACGCGTGCGAGTGCCCGCACAGGTCTGGTACCCCGCCCGGCGGGTTTCGCCACCGTGTCGCCCACCCCGAAACAACGGACGACCGATCCGCGCCGCGGGACAGGTGCCCGACGGCGGCGCGGGGAAACCCGGCCCGGCCCCGCGCCGCGGGAGGGGCGGGACCGTGGCGCGGGTCAGCCGAAGCGTTCGATCCGGATGCGGTGCACCGGCTGACCGGCCGCCACCAGCAGCCGTGAGGCGTGCTCCGCGAAGGCGTTGGAGCCGCACACGTAGGCCTCCCAGCCGCCGACGGGCGGCTCGGACAGGAACGGTGCCAGGTGGGAGGCCGTCATCCGGCCCACGGGTGCCCCGTCCGGCGCGCTGCGGGTGAAGACCGGCGTCGTCTCCGCACCGAACTCACGGGCGTAGATCAGCTCCTCGGGGCTGCGGGCGGAGACCAGGAGCCGCAGCGGCACCGACAGCCCCCGCGCCCGGTGGTGCCGCACCATCGACATCAGCGGGACGACCCCGGACCCCGCGCCCAGCAGCAGCGCGGGCCGGTCGCCCGGCCAGGCGAAGAAGCCGCTCAGCGGGCCGCGCACCTCGATCCGGTCGCCGGGCCGGGCGACGGTGTGGAACCAGCCGGACACCTCGCCGTCCGCGACATGGTCGAGGGTCAGCTCGATGTGCCCGGAGTCGTCCGGCGCGGACGCCAGCGAGTAGTGCCGCTGGGCCACGTACCCGTCCTCGGCGGTCAGCCGCAGCATCAGGTGCTGGCCGGGCAGATGGCCCGCCCAGCCGGGCACCGCCAACCGGAAGGTGGAGGCGCGGGGCGTCTCCCGGCGGATCCCGGTGAGCGTGGCGGTCTGCCACGCCCCGGCCACCCGCCCGTCCACCTCGATGCGCCCGGGCACGGCGAACCGTGTCGGGGGAGCGAAGCCCGCTGTCGTGTGTGTCGCCGTCTCAGTCACCGGAGTACCGCTGCTCCTGCCAGGGGTTGCCGCGTGCGTGGTAGCCGTTGCGTTCCCAGAAGCCCGGCTCGTCGTGGTCGAGGAGCTCCAGGCCCGCGATCCACTTGACGCTCTTCCAGAAGTACAGGTGCGGCACCACCAGCCGCGCCGGACCGCCGTGCTCGGCGGCGAGCGGCCGCCCGTCGTACTCCCACACGATCCAGGCGCGCCCGCCGGTCAGGTCCGCGAGGGGCAGGTTCGCGGTGTAGCCGGTGTGCGCGTAGGCGACGGCGTGGGTGGCGGACGGCAGCGGACGCACCGCGTCGAGGAAGGCGTCCAGGGACACGCCCCCGAACCGCACCCCGAACTTGGACCAGCCGGTCACGCAGTGGATGTCGCCCGCGTACGCCGACGCCGGCAGCCGGTGGGCCCCGGCCCAGTCCCAGGTGCCGGGCTCCGCCGCCAGCCCGCCCACGCGGAAGGTCCAGTCGGCGGGCGACAGGTCGGGTGTGACCTCGGCGGACAGGACGGGCCAGTCGTCGCCGGCGTCGTACTGGCCGGGCGGCAGCCCCGGCCGGGTGGCGTGCGGGCGCCCGGTGAAACCGCGGGTGGTGTGCATGCGAGGGGGCCTTTCGGGCCGCCGTGGAGGGGGTGGCCCCCGGCGGCGTGATCAGTGCGTACCCGCTCCACGGTACGTGTTCCCGGGACGGTCCTCGGTCCTGGTCCCCGCCCCGGTCCCCGTCGGGTGCGGTGTCCTGCCACGCGTTGTACCGCTCCGGATACGCGGCGCAGCGGACCAGGTCTTCCTCGGGCCGGTCGGCGAGCCGCTCCCGGAAGACGATCCGGCGGCTCTCGGTGCCCCGGGCCGGGACGCGCCGTGGCCCGGCAGCCCCCGCGTTCCTCCAGATGACCGAGCAGCGTGGACGAGACCGGGGACGGCTCCGCCGTCCCTCGCGAAGCACGCGCGGCCGCAGGAGCAGAAGGCCGTTTCGACAGCGGGGGACGAAGCGGACGATGAGGCCGAGGAGACCGTCGGTGTGTGATCACCGGTGTAGTGTGGCCGTCGGCCGCGGACAGTCCCGGCCGCCGAACGCCTGGGAGGTGAGACCCATTACCGCTGTGTCGACCCGGGTGCTCTCACCTCACGGCAGTGCGGTCACCGGCAACGGGTGACCGTGAGAGCGCCCTTCGGTTCCCGAAAGGCTCTCGGCTTCCATGCCCCCACTGTTCTCCGCGTCACCCTCTCCTTCCCCTTTCTCCTCCGCCTTCCCCTCGCGTGACTCCGTCGTGGACGCGCTCCGCGCCGCGGGCTGTGTCTTCGCCGAGGACGAGGCGGAACTCATACTGGGCGCCGCCCGCACCCCCGGCGAACTCATCGCCCTGGTGGACCGCCGCGTCACCGGCCTGCCCCTCGAACTCGTCCTGGGCTGGGCCGAGTTCCGCGGCCTGCGGATCGCCGTCGCCCCCGGTGTCTTCGTCCCCCGCCGCCGTACCGAGTTCCTGGTGGCCGAGGCCCTCGCCCATGCGCCGGACGCGGCCGTGGTCGTCGACCTGTGCTGCGGCTCCGGCGCCGTCGGTGCCGCCCTGGCCGCCGCGCTCGACCGGCCCGAGGTGCACGCCGCCGACGTCGACCCGGCCGCCGTGGACTGCGCGCGCGGCAACCTCGCCGGCGCCGGCGGGCGGGTGTACGCCGGTGACCTGTTCGACGCGCTGCCCGACGCGTTGCGCGGCCGGGTGGACATCCTCGCGGCCAACGTGCCCTACGTCCCCACCGGCGACGTCGCCCTGCTGCCCACCGAGGCCCGGGACCACGAGCCGCTGGTCGCCCTCGACGGCGGCTCCGACGGACTCGACGTGTTGCGCCGGGTCGCCGCCGAGGCGTCCCGCTGGCTCGCGCCCGGCGGCTGCCTGCTGGTCGAGACGAGCGAACGCCAGGCGTCGGCTGCCGTCGACGCCTTCACCCGCGGCGGCCTGAGGACCCGCCTCGCGGTCTGCGAGGAGCTGTACGCCCACGTGGTGATCGGCGTCAGGGACTGACGCCCCCATCCGGTCCGTCCGGGACCGACCGCACCCGGTCCGTCACGACGGCGGCGTGGCCCGGGCGATGAGCAGGGCCACGTCGTCGGAGTTCTCCGGCTCGTGCAGGGTGCGCAGCAGCAGGTCGCAGACCTCCTCCAACGGGCGGTCCGGACCCTCCAACAGGGCGAGCAGGGCGTTCAGCCGCTCGTCGAGCGGATGCCGGCGCGTCTCCACGAGACCGTCGGTGTAGAACACCAGCCGGTCGCCCGGCTCCAGGTCGACGGTGGTGGTCGAGAAGGCGACACCGCCCACCCCCAACGGCACCCCGGTCGGCAGGTCGAGCAGCTCCGGCGGACGGCCGGCCCGCAGGCGGACCGGCGGCAGGTGCCCGGCGTTGGCGATCCGGCACTGCCGCCGGTGCGGGTCGTGGACGGCGTAGACACAGGTGGCGATGGCCTGGTCCAGGCCCGCCGTGGTCCGGTCGAGGTGCTCCAGCAGGAACGCCGGATCGAGGTCGAGGGCGGCCAGGGTGTTCGTCGCGGTGCGCAGCCGCCCCATGGAGGCCGCCGCCGCGATGCCGCTGCCCATCACGTCGCCCACCACTAGCGCGGTCTTGCAGCCCTCCAGCTCGATCACGTCGAACCAGTCGCCGCCGACCTCGCTGGTGGCCTCGGCGGGCTGGTAGCGGGAGGCGACCTCCAGCCCGCCCGTCACCGGCGGATGCCGGGGCAGCAGGCTGCGCTGGAGGGTGAGCGCGGAGTCGCGGGCGTTCTGGTACCAGCGGGCGTTGTCGATCTGCAGCGCCGCGCGGGCGGCCAGCTCCCGGGCCAGCAGCAGGTCGTCCTCGCCGAAGGGCAGGGGGTTGCCGATCCGCTTGAGGTCCAGGGCGCCGAGCACCTCGCCGCGCGCGATCAGCGGCACGGCCAGGTACGACCGCACCCCCGCCCGGCGCAGCAGCTCGGCCGCCTCCGGCGAGCGGGCGATACGGAACAGGTCCTCCTCCGTCACCTGCGCCACCATCACCGGCCGGCCGGTGCGCACGCACTCGGTGACCAGGCGGTCCGGACCGTAGCGGGCGACCTGCCCGGGCGGATCGGCCGCGAGCAGGGCCTGCGGGGCGTCGTCCGCCTGCACGGCCAGGGCGCGGATCACCGCGGGCTCGGCCGGGCCCAGGGTGCTGCGCCGGCCCTTCACCACGCTCTCCAGGAGATCCACGGCCGCTATGTCGGCGAGGTCCGGCACGGCCACGTCGGCCAGTTCGTGCGCGGTGCGGTCAAGCTCCAGCGTGGTGCCGATCCGCGCGGACGCGTCCGCCACCGCGGCCAGCCGGCGCCGGGCCGCCTCGGCCTCCACGCCCGCCCGGTACTGCTCGGTGACGTCCGCGATCGAGCAGGCCACGCCCAGCACGGTGCCGACGGCGTCCTCCAGCCGGTACAGCGAGACCGACCAGGCGTGGTCCTCGTGCGGGTCGCCGGGGGTGCGCCCGGTCGCGGACTGGTCGACGATCGGCCGTCCCGTCTCCAGTACCCGGCGCGCCGCCGCCTCCAGGGCGTCGGCGTCCATCCGGGGCAACACCTCGCGGACGGTCCGGCCGAGGTGGTCCTCGGCGGGGATGCCGCTGATCCGCTCCAGGGACGGGTTGACCGAGACGTACCGCAGCTTCGTGTCCAGCACGGCCAGCCCGATCGGCGACTGCCGGATCACCCGGGTGGACAGCGCCACGTCCTGCTCCAGCCGGCGCACGGTCGACTGGTCGGCCGCGAGCCCCAGCGCGTAGACGTCCCCCCGGTCGTCCAGCAGGCGCATGTTGCGGAACTCCACGAGCCGCGTGCTGCCGTCCTTGCGGCGGATGGGGAACGCGCCGGCCCAGCTCTGGCCGGTCTTCATGACCTCGGCGAACAGCTTCACGACCAGGTCGAGGTGCTGCTCGTGGACCATGATGCGGGCGGCGTACTGCCCCAGCGCCTCCCGTGCGGAGTATCCGAACAGCTCCTCGGCCTGCGGGCTCCACAGCACGATCCGCCCCTCGGTGTCCAGCACGACCGAGGCCACGTTCAGCACGTCGAGCAGCCCGCTGGGCCGTAGCGGTCCGCGCCGCGACGGCGCCTCGCCCTCGAACCCGGCAGACCCGGCTGCACTCATCCCACGCCCCGCCTTCGCCGCTGCGCGCGGCACGTCTTTTTGATGCCGACTCCTTTGTTCTACCGCGTTCCACCGTGTACAGGGCCGTTTCCCGAGGCCGCTGCCGTCTCCCCCCAGCATCCCCCGGCGCGGCAGCGACCGCCCCACGGAGCACGACCTGGTTTTGGTCTGTACATGACTTCCCGCTCGCGTCACACTGTGCGCCGAGTGCGTACCCTCCGTCGCCCCCACCGAGGAGCCCTCATGCCCCTGTCCCGCGCCCCGCGTGCCGCCCGGCAACGTTGTCGCACCACCGTCCTGACCGGACTCGCCGCCCTCGCCCTCACCCTGGCGGGACCGGCCGCGACAGCCGCCCCCGCCGCCGGCACCTGGACCGAGGTGGGCTCCGACCGGGCCGACCCGCTCACCGAGAGCCAGGGCCTGGCCTCGGTCGAGGTCCCGGCCGGC
The DNA here is from genome assembly GCF_044544295.1 of Streptomyces sp. NPDC053750. Lineage (NCBI taxonomy): Bacteria > Bacillati > Actinomycetota > Actinomycetes > Kitasatosporales > Streptomycetaceae > Streptomyces > Streptomyces sp. NPDC053750. Next base: position 329,314 of record NZ_JBITXB010000008.1, read on the forward strand.
AGCCCCAACCGCTACACCGGCATCGGCACCATCCCCCTCAGTCTCAGCAGCCGCGGCTGGAACCACGTCGGCGACCCTGACGCCTCCTACGACGGCCACTACGTCGAGCCGTACCAGCGCGACGACGGAAACACGAAGATGTTCCGCGTGCAGGCACCGGACGGCAGCTGGTCGGAGTACGTGCACACGCTGAGCGCGGGGGAGGCACGGAACAACTCCTGGTCCGCGATCTCGCCGGACGGCCAGTGGATGCTCGCGGGCGAGTGGGGCACCATGAACCGGCTGCTGGTCTTCCCCACCCCCGGCGTCCATCCGGGCACCTCGCCCTCGGCGAACCTCCCGCAGGCGGCCACCGTCCACCTGGACCACGCCGTGCGGGACGTCCAGGGGTGCGACTTCCTCGACGCGACCACGCTCCTGTGCTCCTCCGACGACCCGGCGGGCACCCTCTTCGGCATCACCAAGCCGCTGCTGAGGATCGACCTGTCCGCCGCGCCGAACGGCACGGCGGACGTCACCGGCCACGTCACCGCCCTGCGGCAGCTGCCTCTGCGCAGCGCCTGCTCCGGCAGCTTCGAGGCGGAGGGCATCGACTACGACCGCCGCACCGGCACCCTGCGCGTCGTCGTCGTTTCCCCGGGCTTCTGTGTGCTGACGGACAGCAAGACCTACCGCTTCACCCTCGGCTGAGGCGGCCGTGCGCGGTCCGCGCCGGTAGTGCTTCGCCCGAGGTGGTGCTTTTCTGGGGTTATGGGTGCGGTGTCCGCGCGGCGCCCGGGTGCCCGCGGTGCCGCGCCGCGGCCAGGAGAGGAGCGATCACGATGGACGGTGAGCGACTGCATCCGGAGTCCGTCTCGGTGGAGCTGAGCGGATGCAGCAAGGAGGACGCCCGGACCGTGTTCGAGGCCCTGTGCACGTGCTTCTCGTCCGACCGGCGCTCGGACGAGGTGCCCCGGGACTACGACGAGGTGCGCCCGACGGTGTGGCTCGGCACCTTCGACGTGGCCGACGCCCACGGCATGTGCGACCCCGCCCGGCTCACGGCCTCCGTGGAGGCTGACGTACAGGGCGGCTACTGGGCGATCGAGCGCTTCCGCACCACCCTGGACTCCCTGTTCACCGTGCACGACCTGAGCACGGCCTCCGGGGACCAGGAGCGGGAGCTTCACGTGAGGCTGGAGAGCCACTGAGCGGAAACCGCCGCGGGCCCGCTGTGTGCGACGCCACCTTATGCAACTAGTTGCAAAAGGTGGCGGCCGTCCTCTACAACAGAGGCACGACACCGCGCACGGAGGGCCCGATGAGCCGCTACCCCCACCTGCTGAGCCCGCTGGACCTGGGCTTCACCACGCTTCCCAACCGGGTCCTCATGGGCTCCATGCACGTCGGCCTGGAAGAGGCCGAGCGCGGCTTCGAGCGCATGGCCGCGTTCTACGCCGCCCGGGCGCGCGGGGGAGTGGGCCTGATCGTCACCGGCGGCATCGCCCCCAACGACGAGGGCCGCCCCTACCCGGGCGGCGCCAAGCTCACCACCGGCGCGGAGGCGGAGCGGCACCGGGTCGTCACCGACGCCGTGCACCGCGAGGGCGGCCGCATCGCCCTCCAGATCCTGCACTTCGGCCGCTACGCCTACCACGAGGACCTGGTCGCCCCGAGCCCGCTCCAGGCGCCGATCAGCCCTCATGTGCCCCGCGAACTGACCGACGCCGAGGTCGAGCGCACCATCGACGACTACGCCCGCACCGCCCGCCTCGCCCGCGAGGCCGGGTACGACGGCGTCGAGATCATGGGCTCCGAGGGCTACCTGATCAACGAGTTCATCGCCGCGCGGACCAACCACCGCACCGACCGCTGGGGCGGCTCGTACGAGAACCGGATGCGCTTCCCCGTCGAGATCGTCCGCCGGGCGCGCGAGGCGGTCGGCGAGGACTTCATCGTCGTCTACCGCCTGTCCATGCTCGACCTGGTCCCCGGCGGCTCCACCCTCGACGAGGTGATCACCCTCGCCAAGGCCGTCGAGGCCGCCGGAGCCACGATCATCAACACCGGCATCGGCTGGCACGAGGCCCGCATCCCCACCATCGCCACCTCCGTCCCGCGCGGCGCCTACACCTGGGTCACCAAGCGGCTGATGGGCGAGGTGAAGGTCCCGCTGGTCACCACCAACCGCATCAACACCCCCGAACTCGCCGAGCAGCTGCTCGCCGACGGCACGGCCGACATGGTCTCCATGGCCCGCCCGATGCTCGCCGACCCCGACTTCGTCGCCAAGGCCGCGGCCGGCCGGCCCGAGGCCATCAACACCTGCATCGGCTGCAACCAGGCCTGCCTGGACCACACCTTCGGCGGCAAGCTCACCTCCTGCCTGGTCAACCCGCGCGCCTGCCACGAGACCGAACTGGTCCTCGCCCCGACCCGGCGGCGCAAGCGCGTCGCGGTCGTCGGCGCCGGACCGGCCGGACTGGCCTGCGCGGTGAGCGCGGCCGAACGCGGCCACGAGGTCACCCTGTTCGACGCCGCGAGCGAGATAGGCGGCCAGCTCAACGTCGCCCGCAAGGTCCCCGGCAAGCAGGAGTTCGACGAGACGCTGCGCTACTTCCGTACGCAACTCCAGGAGCACGGCGTCGACGTACGCCTGAACACCCGGGTCACGGCCGACGACCTCGACGGTCACGACGAGGTCGTCGTCGCCACCGGCGTCACCCCGCGCACCCCGGACATCCCGGGCGTCGACCACCCGAGCGTGGTCGGCTACCTCGACGTCCTGCGCGACGGCGCCCCCGTCGGCGACCGCGTCGCCGTCCTCGGCGCCGGTGGCATCGGCTTCGACGTCGCCGAGTACCTCACCGACGGCGGCGGCAAGGCGCACGAGGACCCCGAGACGTACTTCCGCCTCTGGGGCGTCGACATGGACTACCGCGCCCCCGGCGGGCTCGGGGCACCCGAGCGCCCCGCGCCGCCGCGCACCGTGCACCTGCTCCAGCGCAAGACCACCAAGGTCGGCGCCGGCCTCGGCAAGACCACCGGCTGGATCCACCGCACCGAGCTGAAGCACCGCGGCGTCACCATGGTCCCGGGCGTGCGCTACGACCGGATCGACGACGCCGGACTGCACGTCACCGTCGACGGCGAGTCCACGGTGCTCGAGGTCGACACGGTCGTCCTGTGCACGGGCCAGGAGCCGAGCCGCGTCCTGTACGACGACCTGGTCGCCGCCGGGCGCAGCGCGCACCTCATCGGCGGCGCCGACGTGGCCGCCGAACTGGACGCCAAGCGCGCCATCAAGCAGGGCACCGAGCTGGCGGCGGCGCTGTAGGAGGTGCGTGGGCCCAGGAGGCGCGTGGGCCGTCCCTAGGATGAGCGCATGTCACTCCCGCACGCGATCCTCACCGCCCTGGTCGAAAAGCCGTCGTCGGGGCTGGAGCTGACCCGCCGGTTCGACAAGTCGATCGGCTACTTCTGGTCGGCGACCCACCAGCAGATCTATCGCGAGCTGGGAAAACTGGAGGCGGACGGCCTGATCCGCGCACTGCCCGCACAGGCACCGGCCCGCGGGCAGAAGAAGTCGTACGAGGTCCTGCCCGCGGGCCGCGACGAACTGGCCCGCTGGACCGCCGCCGCCCAGGACCCCAGGCCCCTGCGGGACACGATGCTGCTGCGGCTGCGGGCCGCCGCGGTGGTCGGCACCACCGGCATCGAGGCGGACCTGCGGCGCCATCTGGAGCTGCACGAACGGCAGTTGGCCGAGTACGAGGAGATCGAGAAGCGGGACTTCCCGCCCGGCAGCGACAGCACCGAGGACCGGCTGCGGCACCTGGTGCTGCGCGCCGGCATCGACCTGGAGACGTTCTGGACCCAGTGGCTCAGACACGCGCTGGCGGAGTTCGCCGAGCTGCCCGGCGACGGGCCGGCCTGACGGCTCCCCGATGAGGTTCTTTTCAGCGGAAGCGGCGCTCAGAACCGCGACGGCTTCGACCGGCGGCGCAGGAACCAGGCCGCGGCGATGACCCCGGAGCCGACCAGCACGCCGCCCGCCACGAGGGTGACCGTGCCGTAGTCCTGCACGGTCCCCCCGAGACCGCCCAGGACGCCGCCCGGAGAGGCGGACGGAGCGGGGGAGGCGGGGCGGCTGGGCGACGGGGAGGGCGCCGCGGAGACGATGACCGTCTGGGTGCCGGCGGTGCTGTTGTTCGAGCACATGACGATGACCGTGTACGTGCCCGGCGTGATGCCCGACCAGGCCGCGGACTGTCCGGAAGCGCTTCCGGACAGCGCCACCTGACGCCCCTGCGCGAAGTTCCCCTGACCGCCGGTGACCAGCGATGCGGTGCCCCAACTGCCGTTGAGCTGGGCACAGGCGGTGGTCGTGACCGACACCGTGCTCCCGGTGGTGCTCACGGAGATCCCCGGGCCCCCGGCGGCCGGCCCGGCGGCCAGGGCGACGGGCAGCGCGGCGGCGATCGCCACGATCGGGCCGGAGCGGAGAAGCGGCGATGAGATGCGCATGTGTCGACTGCCCTTCGGTGGCACGGTCGGCGGTACATCCCTTGCGCCGCCGGGATCGGGAACGCCCGTGCTGCCTCAGGGGCAGCCAACAGGGCGCCGGCCGCGCCCGCATGCCGAGCGCGACCGCCCAGGTGACGCGTTCCCCACCCCGGCGCACCGCCTCCCGGATGTCATCGGCCCGCGCCCGTGGTCACCTTCCGTTCCTCCGAGAAGCCGCCCCAGGTCCCGTCGGCCAGCCTGGCCCTGACCCGCACCCGGTGGGTCACGCCGGCCTCCCGCCCCGCGTAGAAGCTGTACTCGGCCCGGTCGCGCGGGGCGTCGCCGCCGTAGACGAGTGAGGTCGCCGGGCGGCCGTCCAGGTGGATCTGGTATTCGGTGACCGTGCCGTCGGTGCGCGGCGGGACCCAGGTGAGGTCCAGGTAGTACGCCCCGTCGGCCCGGTGGGAGGCGGCGCGCAGGTCGGTGGGTGCGGTGGCGTGTCCGTCGTCGGAGCCCGGGGTGGTGAGCGGGACGGCGACACTGGCGGGGGAGACGTTGTCGGCGGCGTCGCGCGCCCGGACCGTGAAGGAGTAGTCGGTGCCCGGTCGCAGCCCGGTGACGACGGCCGCCGTCTGACCGCCACCGACGCTGTGCACCTTCGTGCCGCCCTGGTGGATGTCGTACGACACCACCCCTCGGTCGTCGGTCGCGGCGGACCAGCTCAGCTGGACCGCACGGCTGCCCGCCGCCCGGCCCCGGACGCCCTGCGGGCGCGTCGGCGCCGAGGCGTCGGCGACGGCGGCGGGGGTGGACGCCCGGACCTCCCGGCTGCGCGGCCCGAGCCGGCCGTCGGCGTCGCGGGCCCGCACGGTGAAGGCGTAGGCCGTCGAGGGGCGCAGCCGGGTGACGTCCACCATGCGGTCGGACGCCGGCACCTCCTCGACCTTCGCGCCGCCGCGGTACACCTCGTACGCGTCGACCCCTTCGACGGCGTTCCACATCACGTGCACGGTCGTCGCACTGCCCGCTTCGGCGGTGACGCCCGTCGGCACCCCGGGCAGTCCGCCGTCGCCGTCGTCACCTCCGCCTCGGCCGCAGGACGTGACCAGGACGAGTGCGCCGCAGAGCAGGGCGCAGCGGCGCAGGACGACACCACGACCGGGATCAGGGGCGGGAGCAGGGGCGGGATCAGCGGGGACGGGAACGTCTCGCACGGCTCTGCCTCCCGGGACGGCGGCGACTCGACGGCAATGGTCCGGACCAATATGACCCTTGTGACGCGATCACATCAAGAGCCCCATCAAGAGCCCCATCAAGAGGTCACCGCGAGAGGTCACCTCAAGAGGCCGTCGACGGTGACTACACGGCCGTGCGCCGTCTGGCCCATAAAAGGTGGCCGCGCGACCGATTCGGGGACAGATGTGGCCGAATGACCGTCCATGTCCCCGAGGAGAGGCCCCTCAACGTGCGTGTCCAGTCGCTGACACTGGTCGCGGCCAGCGCCGCCCTGCTCGCCCCCACGACGTTCCCCGACGTCCGGCCCTCGCCCCCGGACCTCTCCGGCCCCCGGGTCCAGCTCCGGTCCGGCCACCCGCCCCAGACGGGACCGGCCCGCGCGGACCGGTCCGGCCCCCGGATCGGACCGGTGCCGCAGGCCGGGGCCGGGCGGCCCGTTCCGCCGTCCGGGGTCCGGCCCGGGTCCGAGGCCGCAGCCGGGCCGCAGAAGGCGCGGCGCGCGGGACCCGTCAGCGCCGCCGACCTCCTGGCCAAGGTGCGGGACTGCGCCCCCGTCTCGCGCGGGCGCTACCGCAGCGACGCGGGAGCGCCCGCGAACATCCCGGTCTGCGGTACGCGGGACGCGGTGTACTGGAAGGCCGACCTGGACGTCGACTGCGACGGCCGGCCCGGCGACCACTGCAACAGCCGTACCGACCCGCACTTCAGCTCCGCCACCGCCTACACCCAGTCGGACGGCCGCCCCCTGGACGCCGAAAAGCTGCCCTATGTCGTCGTGCCCCAGCCGAGCACCATCTGGGACCACCGCGCGTACGACGTCCGCGGCGGATCGGTGGCGGCCGTCGTCCACGGGGACCGGGTGCGGTACGCGGTCGTCGGCGACGTAGGCCCCCGCGACATCATCGGCGAGGCCTCCTACGCCGCCGCGCGGTCGCTCGGCATTCCGGCCGACCCGCACGCGGGCGGCGTCGCCTCCGGCGTGACGTACATCGTCTTCCGGGGCAGCAAGGTCGACCCCATCGAGGACCGGGCCGCCGCCGAGAAGGCGGGGGAGCGGCTGGCGCGCGAGTTCGTGGGCGGCGCACGCGACTGACACCCGCAGCGGGGGCGGCCGGAGCGCGTCCTCCCGCCGCCACCCGGTGTGCCCTCAGACCTTTCGGTAGGCGTACGCCTCCGCGGCCGCCGCCTCCACGGCCGCGAGGTCGGCGCCCGTCGCGGCCGTGACGACCGCGGCCACCGCACCCTCGACGAAGGGGGCGTCGACCAGCCGGGTGTTCCCCGGAAGCTCGTCGCCCTCGGCGATCAGCGCCTTCACGGTGAGCACCGCGCTGCCGAGATCGGTGAGGACGGCGACCCCCGCCCCCCGGTCCACGGACGCGGCGGCGGCCGCGACCAGCTCGGAGCTCGTGCCGAACCCGCCGGACGCCGTCCCGCCCGCGGGTGCGACGGGCACCGCCACGCCACCGCCCGACAGTGCCTTCGCCAGTTCGGCCACGGACGCGGCCACCTCCGCGCTGTGCGACACCAGCACGATCCCGACCAGCTTCTCGTCACTCACCGGCCGCCTCCTCCAACGCGGCGACGAGCAGCGCCGACGAGGTCGCCCCGGGGTCCTGGTGCCCGATGCTGCGCTCGCCGAGATAGCTCGCCCTGCCCTTGCGGGCCTGCATCGGCGTGGTCGCCACGGCCCCCTCCTCGGCCGCGGCGCGGGCCGCGGCGAACGAGTCGGCGAGGGCGTCCACGGCGGGCACCAGGGCATCGATCATGGTCTTGTCACCTGGTGCGGCACCTCCGAGCTGCCGGACGGCGTCCACCCCGGTCCGCAACGCCTCGGCCAACTGCTCCGCGCTCACCTCGGCGGCATCCCCGAGCGCCTTGCCCGTACGGCGCAACAGCGTCCCGTACAGCGGGCCGGAGGCGCCCCCGACCGTGGAGATGAGCTGCCGCCCGGCGAGGGTGAGAACCGCCCCCGGCGTGTCGGGCGCCTCCTTCTCCAGCGTGGCCGTCACGGCCGTGAACCCGCGTTGGAGATTGCTGCCGTGGTCGGCGTCGCCGATGGGCGAGTCGAGGGCGGTGAGCCGTTCCGCCTCGCGGTCGACCGACGCGGCGGTCGCCGTCATCCAACGGCGGAAGAAGTCGGCGTCGAGCACTGGATCTCCTTGCCTGGTAGGTACGCTGCGATCCTTTCCCCGGTTCGCCGTCACATGCCCCACCTCAGGCCCGGCGTCTTCACCGGCGCGTCCCACAGGCCCAGCAGTTCCTCGTCGATCTCGCAGAGGGTGACCGAGGCACCCGCCATGTCCAGCGAGGTGACGTAGTTGCCGACGAGAGTGCGGGCGACCGCGACACCGCGCTCGCCGAGGACCCGCTGCACCTCGGCGTTGAAGCCGTACAGCTCCAGCAGCGGAGTCGCGCCCATGCCGTTGACCAGCACCAGTACGGGATTGCGCGGGTCCAGGTCGGTCAGCACCGCGTCGAGGGCGGCCTCGGCGATCTCGCCCGAGGTCATCATCGGGCGCCGTTCCCGGCCGGGTTCCCCGTGAATGCCGATGCCGAGCTCCAGTTCACCGGCCGGCAGATCGAAGGTGGGGCTGCCCTTGGCCGGCGTCGTGCAGGCGCTGAGCGCGACACCGAAACTGCGGGAGCTGTCGTTCACCTGGCGGGCGATCGCCGCCACCCGCTCCAGCGGCCTGCCCTCGTCCGCCGCGGCCCCCGCGATCTTCTCCACGAACAGCGTCGCGCCGGTGCCGCGCCGGCCGGCCGTGTAGAGACTGTCCGTCACCGCCACGTCGTCGTTGACCAGCACCTTCGCGACCTGGATGCCCTCGTCCTCGGCCAGCTCGGCGGCCATGTCGAAGTTGAGCACGTCACCGGTGTAGTTCTTGACGACGAACAGCACCCCGGCCCCGCTGTCCACGGCCGCCGCCGCCCGCACCATCTGGTCCGGCACCGGCGAGGTGAACACCTCACCCGGACAGGCCGCCGACAGCATCCCCGGACCCACGAACCCCCCGTGCAACGGCTCGTGCCCCGAGCCGCCCCCCGACACCAGCGCGACCTTTCCGGCCACGGGAGCGTCCCGCCGCACGATCACCCTGTTCTCGACGTCCACGGTCAACTCGGGATGAGCGGCCGCCATACCGCGCAGGGCATCCGCGACCACGGTCTCCGGGACGTTGATGAGCATCCTCATGGGTACCTCCTGGGAAGCCTGGCAGGCCAGTCGATGACCTGTGTTTTTGCTGTTCAGAGTGTGGTGGGACCGATTTTCGATCTTGGCGTTCTGTGACGGCTCGGAGCGGGTTCTGGCGGTACTGATGCTGCGTTAATGCTGACTTTCGTGACGGTTCGTCAGGTCCGTCGGACGGAGGGTGCGGCTTGGTCGGGATCCCTGCTGTCGGCAGTATCGGCCTTGCGGCAGCGAAGGTCACGCGCACGAACGGCATGGGCGCGCCCAGGTCCCGAAACGGGCTGTGCCGAATGTCGGCGTCTTGCGGCTTTGATCAGCAGGTCGCCGGTTGAGCAGGTCACCTGGAGAGAGCCTCCACGGGCATCCGGTCGATGCGCTGGTGCGCGGCACCGATGGCACAGCAACCCGGGCCGTGCTGCTCGATCGGGGGCCAGATGAAGGCGCCGACGCGGCACGTCACCTGCGGCTGACGCTGCACCGGCGGAACCTGCTGAGCGGCAGCGGCGAGAAAGAAGAAGCCATCCGCTGGCCGGCGTGGCGGCTGTACGACACGAAAGGGGCTGATCAGGCAGGAGCCCTGCCTCCTGCCCCTCTACAGGGGTTACTCGCTGTACGCCTGCTTCCAGCGTGTCCGGTGCCGGGCGTTCCCCTGACCGGCACCGTCGATCTCGGCGACTGACATCAAGGAGGCCCCTCCGTTCCACACTCCCAGGTGGTCACGGTGTACAGCGAGAATCCCGTGCTGCAACGCGAACTTCTCGGACGGCCGACTGAACCGCGTGGTCGTCACGAACACGGCCAGGTCGGCACCGAAATGCACCCGGGCCCCCAGCAGGTCCCGCAGTTCACGGCTCGCGATCGTGCTGGTCGGTGCGTACCGCTTGCACTGGATCACCATGCTCCGGCCGTCCGGCAGACGGCCGACGACATCAGCTCCGCTGTCGTTCGCGCCGCCCACCCGGCGTACCTCGACGCACCCGTCTCGTCGGCAGAGGTTCGCGACCAGTTCCTCGAACTCTGTACCGGTCATGGCATCCACCTCGGTCAGCGTCCGCCGACCGGCCTCGATCATGTCGGCCTGTCGCCAGAGGTGGTCCCGCTTGCGCACCAGCCGGTCAATACGCCACAGCCACCAAGCGACCGTTCCCACGCAGCCCAGCAGCAGTACCCCCGTGACATAGGGCCAGACCACCGACCAGAACATCGCCAGGAGAGCTATGGCGATGGCCCCACACACCGACGCCCGCTTCAGCCAGATCGCCCTCCGCTTTCGCACAGCCGCACCTCGTCCACGCCGAGCTGCCATACCTGCCTCCCGCCCCCGGCCACCTCGATGCCGCAGTCTGACCAACGAAGGCCGGCCCGAGTAGAGCGCGGAGTCGGCCACTGGCCGGATCAGGCGGCGAACCGGGCCGGACGCTCGGCATCTACAGAAGTGCTGCCGCCCGTCGCGAGGCCGGCATGTGGTGCGCTGAGCGACGCACACGGTGGCCGGTGCCGCACCGGACCATGGCATTGGCTAGCCGGGCCCATGTGGTCGCGGCCGGTGAGGATGCCCGCCAGCATCGGCATACCCCCTGCTTGACACCGGTAGGCACCAGCCCGGACAGTGCAGTCACCTTGCTGATCACCAATCACCATGGGAGACAACCCCGAGCGACTGAACTCCAAGGCGTCCTCCGCCCGCCCTTTGCGGAGTCAGCCCCATCGCGTACTCCTCTGGCCTCGGAGCACGCGCCGGCTCAACTACGGCGGCGACCGCCAGGCGAACGCGGCCCTGCACCGCATCGTCTGCACCCGGCTACGCCACGACCCACGCACCCAGGTGCACTACGAACGCCGCACTCAGGAGGGCAAAACCGGTCGTGAGATCATCCGATGCCTCAAGCGGTATGCCGCCCGCGGGGTCTCCAGCCTGGTCAGACCGGTTTCCCGTACCCCGCGATATAGGGGCGTCTGTGAAACAGCGGCCATTTCCAGCCGATCCCGGCCGGCTCCGCCCGCCGTCCAACCGCTGCCTGTCCGAGGTTCCGCCGTATCTTGGCCGGATCGGTTCCCCTCGGAACGAGAACCGATCACTTGCCACGCACGAGTGCCTGGTCCGCGACCGGCCAGGGGCAACGGTCGCGAACCAGGTCCCGTTGAGACGGCTGGTCCGTACAGCCGACGACTTCATGCCACGGCTGTCCCCTGCTCGAGCTGGTTGCGTCTTTTCGCTTGACTGGCCATCCACCGCCTGCCGCCCACACACCCGACCTCCACCTTTTCGAAGGTTTCTGGTCGCCCTTGCGGCGCGGGCGGCTCCGACGTCGCCTTCAGTACGCCCGAACTCCTCGTCCGGCAGACCCGACGCGGCGGGGGATTCGCTATTTTGTGGCCCCTTGGGCAAAGCCGTTGTAGATGTAGCGCTGGAGGAACAGGAAGACCACCAGCGTAGGCACGATGACGAGAACGGTTCCCGCGGAGATGTTCTCCCAGTGCGCCCCGAACGGCCCCTTGAACCGGAACAGGGCCGTCGACATGGTTCCGAGGTCCTCGGCGGGCATGTAGAGGAAGGGGATGTAGAAGTCGTTGTACGTGGTGATGCCCTTGATGATGACCACGGTCGCGATGGCCGGCTTGAGCAGCGGGAAGATGATCTTCCGGTAGATGGTGAAGGAGTTCGCGCCGTCGAGCCGCGCCGCCTCGTCGAGGGACTTCGGGATCCCGCGGATGAACTGCAGGAAGATGTAGATGGCCACGATGTCCGTGCCCATGTACAACAGGATCGGGGCCCAGCGGGTGTTGAACAGCCCGAAGCTGTTGACGACCTGGAAGGTGGCGACCTGGGTCGTCACGGCCGGCACCAGCGTGGCGATCAGGAAGAGGGCCATGACCAGCTTCTTGAAGCGGAAGTCGAAGCGGTCGATGGCGTACGCGGTCATCGAGCCGATGATCACGGTGCCGGTGATGGAGAACAGCAGGATGAAGGCGGTGTTGCCGAAGGCCGTCATCATGTGGCCGTCGGTGAAGGCCGTGGAGTAGTTGGAGAAGTTGAGCCAGTTGTCCGGCAGGGCGAGGGCGCCCTGGCCGTCGGAAATCTCTTCGTAGGACTTCAGCGAGGTCAGGAAAACCACGACGAGCGGCAGCAGCACCACGAGGGAGGCGACGACCAGCGACAGGTACGTCAGGGCGGCGCTGACGCGCGGGCGGCGGCGCGCCGGCTCCTGCGCGCGGCGGGTGGGGGCGGTGAGGGTCATACGAGGTCCACCTTCTCGTCGGGTACGAGGCGGCGCTGGATCCAGGTGATCATCAGGATGATCACCAGCAGCACCACCGCACAGGCCGAGGCCAGGCCGGTCTTGTTGAACTGGAAGGCGAACTTCACCGTCTGGATGACGAACGTCGAGGTTTCCGTCGCACCGCCGGTCATGATGTACGGGATCTCGAACACGCTGAGGGAGCCGGAGATCGCCAGGATGACGCTCAGGCTCAGCACCGGCCGGATGCTCGGCGCGATGATGTGCCGGAACTGCTTCCAACGGCCGGCACCGTCCAACTGGGCGGCCTCGTACAGCTCGCCGGGGATCGACTGGATCGCGCCGAGAAACAGCACGAAGTTCAGACCGGTGAAGCGCCACACCGACACGCCGGCCATGGAGGTGTTGGCCGACTCCGGGGTGCCCAGCCATGTGTGGTCGGTGCCGACGCCGAACCAGGACAGGACCGAGTCGAGCGTGCCGCCGTCCTGGAAGAAGTACAGGAAGACGAAGCCGATCGCCACGCCGTTGATCAGGTACGGGAAGAACAGGATGCCCTTGAAGAGGTTCCTGAAGCGCAGATCGAAGCTGAGGACGGCGGCGAAGTACAGGGCGATGACGATCTGTACGACGGACGCCGCCAGGTAGTAGAAGCTCACCGCGAACACCCGGAACAGTTCAGGCCGGGTGAAGATCTCGGTGTAGTTCTCCGTGCCGACGTGGTTGCGGTCGGGGCTGACGCCGTCCCAGTCGGTGAAGCTGTAGTAGATCATGTTGCCCACCGGCACGTACGTGAACGTGATCAGCAGGGCCAGGGGCGCCAGCAGGAAGAGCCACGGGGTCAGCTTGCGCATCGGCCGGTCCCGCCCCGAGGCGCCGGCCCGTGCGCGATGCCGGGAGGGTCGTTTTCCGGTCCGGCCCGGCGCGGCGGCCGGGGCTGGTGGTGACGCGGTGGAAGCGGTTCGGGTCATTGCGGAGCCAGGGCCTTTCGTCGTCCGCTGAGGGCACTGGGCGCCGGGTCCCGTTCACCGGGGAGGCGGGGAAGGGACCCGGCGGGTGCTGGGTGCAGGCGGGTGCCGGGGTCAGGAGCCGACGGTCTGCTTGGCCTCGGACCATCGCTTGTTCAGGTCGTCGAGGTAGCCCTCGAGTGATCCGTCGGTGGCGCCGCGCGCGATGTCGATCAGCTTCTTGCGGTAGTCCGGCTTGTTGAGTCCGATCTCGGAAGCGTTGTCGATGGCGTCCACGTCGGCCGTCCGCGCCGCGGAGCGCTCAATCATCTTGACATCGTTGTCAACGTATTCCTTGAGCGTTTCCGGCATGCCCTCGGACTTCAGGGCGGAGACCGCTCCCTCCTTGGCCGCGTATCCGGACTTCTCGGTGAACCAGTCGATCCACGCCCGTGCGGCCTCCTTGTGGTCGGAGTGGATGTTGACGGCCTGCTGGTAGTCGGAGACCAGGGTGGAGCAGAACGCGCCGTCCTTCTGGGACGGGAGGGGCATGAAGCCGATGTCGTCGGGGTTCTGGCCGGCCTTCTCGGCCGCGTCCCGCATCTGGTTGATGGCCCAGGAGCCGAGCACCATGCTGCCCACCTTGCCCTTGGCCAGGAGGGTCTTGGAGCTCTCCCAGTTGGTGGTGGCCGGATCCTTCTCCGACAGCTTCTCGTGGACGATGTCGTAGAGCAGGGTGTCGAGGGCGTTGAGGTCGTTGCCCTCGGCCCACGGCTCGTCCATGTCGGCGAGCTTGTCGTGGCCCCGGGTGTCGCAGCTGATGGAGCCGACGCTGTTGGTCCAGGGGCTCTCCAGCGGCCAGCCGTCCTTGAAGTTGGTGTAGTACGGGGTCGCCCCGGTCTTGTCCTTGACGGTCTCGAGGTCGTCGAGGAACTGCTCGGTCGTCGTCGGCCAGTCGGTGATCCCGGCCTGCTTCCACAGCGGCTTGTTGTACACCAGGCCGTTGGCGGTTCCGAAGGTGGCGATGCCGTAGGTCTTGCCGCCGACGTCGGTCTTGTCGGTGAAGCGGTAGGTGGGCTTCATCGACGAGGTCTCCCCGAGCGGCGCGAAGAACTTGGGATAGTCGCCCTTGGCCACCGCCGAAGGGATCAGCAGGACGTCGCCGTAGTCCTCCGTGTTCATGCGGATCTTCACCTCCCCCTCGTAGTCGGTGAGGCCCTCGAACTTCACCTTCACGTCGGGGTAGGTCTTGTTGAACTCGGCGGCGTACTTCTTCATCGTCCCGTCCTCGACCAGGTCGGTGCGATTGGTGAGCACGGTGATGTCCCCCGAGACGCCGTCCGGGTTCACCGGCGCGGCGGCGGTCTCGCCGGCGTTCGCGCTTCCCCCTCCGCTGCACCCCGCAACGGTCAGCATCGCGGTGGCAAGCAGTGCGACGCTCAGCGTCCTCTTCCCCATGTGCCCAGCTCCTTTCCAAGGATTACGGCTCGGGCTCCGGTGGTGGTTGACGGCGACTATGTCAGGCACTTGTGAACCGGTAAAGCTTCCCAAACCTTCGCGATACTCAATCGTTACCTGAGGTGAGAGGCCGAGTCGGGCTATTCATGCGCCAACTGTGCTTCCGTATGGACTCCTGGCAGGGAAAGAGGGCTAGACCGGTTCACTTCTGTGGGGTTAGGTTGAGCCGCGTTCATACGACACCGGGCCCGTCCCGCCGAAGGAGCCGTACATGAAGGAAGTCCTCCCGCTCGCCGAGGGCTGGAGCCTGAGCCACAGCGGCAACCTGCTGCCCGCCCAGGTCCCCGGCTGCGTCCACACTGATCTGCTCGCGGCCGGCCTGATCCCGGACCCCTTCCTCGGCGTCAACGAACCCGCCGTCGCCTGGGTCGGACAGCGGGCCTGGACCTACGCCCGCGACCTGTCGGCCTCCGACACCGCCGGGGAGGGGTACGAGCGGACCGACCTGGTCTTCGACGGACTCGACACCGCTGCGACCATCACGCTGGACGGCCGGGAACTGGGCCGCACCCGGAACATGCACCGGCGCTACCGCTTCGACGTCACCGGCCACCACGGGCGCCTGGAGGTGGACTTCGCCTCCGCCTACGACGAGGCGTCCTCGGTGCGGGCACTGACGGGGGAGCGACCCAACGTCTATCCCGAGCCGTTCCAGTACATCCGCAAGATGGCCAGCAGCTTCGGCTGGGACTGGGGCCCGACCCTGGTGACCGCAGGCATCTGGCGCCCGGTCCGGCTGGAACGCTGGTCGACGGCCCGGCTGGCCGACGTACGCCCCCTGGTGACGGTCCACGACGGCACGGGCCGCGTCGAGGTACGCATCGAGATCGAGCGGACCGCGCAGGGGACGGCCCGCCCGCTCGCCGTACGTGCCACCGTCGGGGACGGCCTCGCCGAGGCGCGCGGCGTGGTGCAGGGGACACAAGCCGTACTGACCATGGAGGTGCCCGACGCCGCCTTTTGGTGGCCTCGCGGATACGGTGACCAGCCCCTGTACGACCTGGAACTCGAGCTCGCCGAGGAAGCCGCGGGTCCCGGTGCCGAAGAGCGGCTCCTCGACTCCTGGCACCGGCGCATCGGCTTCCGGACCGTGGAACTGGACCGCTCGGCGGACGAGCACGGCACCGGCTTCACCCTCGTCGTCAACGGTGAACGGATCTTCGCGCGCGGGGTCAACTGGATCCCCGACGACGTGTTCCCGTCCCGGATCACCCCGGACCGCTACCGCACCCGGTTGCGCCAGACGGCCGACGCGGGCGTCGACCTGGTACGGATCTGGGGCGGCGGCATCTACGAGGACGACGCCTTCTACGACGCCTGCGACGAGCTGGGCCTCATGGTCTGGCAGGACTTCCTCTTCGCCTGCGCCGCCTACCCCGAGGAGCAGCCGCTGCGCGGCGAGGTCGAGGCCGAGGCCCGCGACAACGTTGTCCGGGTGATGTCGCACCCTTCGCTCGTGCTGTGGAACGGCAACAACGAGAACCTCTGGGGCTTCCGTGACTGGGACTGGGAGCCCGAGCTGCGCGGCGACTCCTGGGGCGGCGGCTACTACCTGGACCTGCTCCCGCGGATCGTCGCCGAAATCGACCCCACCCGCCCCTACACGGCGGGCAGCCCCTGGTCCGGCTCCTGGGACCACCACCCCAACGACCCGGCCCACGGCACCTACCACTCGTGGGAGGTCTGGAACCGCCGGGACTACGCCGAATACCGCGACTCGGTGCCCCGCTTCGTGTCGGAGTTCGGCTGGCAGGCGCCGCCCGCGATGGCGACCCTGCGGCGCGCGCTGCCCGGCGAACGGCTCGCGCCCGACTCTCCCGGCATGCTGCACCACCAGAAGGCGGAGGACGGCAACGGCAAGCTGAACCGGGGCGTGGAGCGCCACTTCGTGCTGCCCGAGGGCGACTTCGACCGCTGGCACTACCTCACCCAGGTCGTGCAGGCCCGCGCGATCGCCACCGGGATCGAGCACTGGCGCTCGCACTGGCCCGTGTGCGCCGGGACCATCGTCTGGCAGATCAACGACTGCTGGCCGGTCAGCTCCTGGTCGGCCATCGACGGCGACGGCCGACTCAAGCCCCTCTACCACGAGCTGCGCCGGGTCTACGCGGACCGCCTCCTCACGCTCCAGCCGGGCGACGGCGATGACGGCCTCCCCGTACTCGCCGCCGTCAACCAGTCCGCCGAGCCCTGGCAGGCACGCATCAGACTGCGACGCCTGCGGGCGGACGGCACCGAGGTGGCCGAGCACGTGCTCGACGTGACCGTCGCCGCCCGCGCGGTGCACCGCCGGACCGTGCCGCAGGACCTGGCCCCCGCCCAGGGGTCCGCCAAGGAGTTCCTCGTCGCGGACAGCGAGGACCTGCGCAGCGTGCACCTGCCCGTAACGGACCGCGAGTTCGCCTACCCGGTCCCGCACTACGACGTGGCCGTGGAGTCCCCGATGGGTGCCGGGACGGGTAATGTCGAGGTCGTGGTCACCGCACACACCCTCGTACGCGACCTCCTCCTGCAGGCCGACCGGCTCGGACCGGACGCGGTCTGTGACACCGGACTGCGCACCCTCCTCCCCGGCGAACAACTCCGCCTGCGGGTCACGGGCGCGACCGACACCGGGGCCAATGCCGTCCGAGCGGCGCTGTTCTGCGTGGAACCGGCGTGAGCGCACCGTCCGTACGCGTCACCATCAAGGACGTCGCC
Source organism: Streptomyces sp. NPDC053750 (assembly GCF_044544295.1). Lineage (NCBI taxonomy): Bacteria > Bacillati > Actinomycetota > Actinomycetes > Kitasatosporales > Streptomycetaceae > Streptomyces > Streptomyces sp. NPDC053750. The sequence goes on from NZ_JBITXB010000008.1 coordinate 346,629, forward strand.
GCGGCCGCCGGCGTGTCCAAGGGAGCCGTGTCCCTGGCGTTCAACGACAAGCCGGGGGTGTCCGACGCCACCCGGGAGCGGATCTTCGCGGCGGCCCGGCAACTGGGCTGGGCCCCGAACTCCTCGGCCCGCAGTCTGTCGCGCCAGTCCGTCGACACCGTCGGCCTGGCGATCTGCCGGCCCGCCCGGCTGTTGGGCCTGGAGCCGTTCTACATGGAGTTCGTCTCCGGCATCGAGAGCGTGCTGGCCGAGCGCGACTGCTCACTGCTGCTGCGCCTCGTCGGCTCGCTGGACGAGGAGATCGGGCTGCAGGAACGCTGGTGGCGGGAGCGGCAGATTGGGGGCTCGATCCTGGTCGACTTCCATCACGAGGATCCACGGATCGTCCCGCTGCGGCGCATCGGCCTCCCGGCTGTGGCGGTCGGTCACCCGTCCCTCACGGGCGGATTCCCGTCGGTGTGGACCGACGACGACGCGGCCGTCGCCGAGGCGGTGCGCTACCTGGCGGTGCTGGGGCACCGGCGCATTGCGCACGTGGGCGGTCCCCGGGGGCTCGGGCACAGCGCCATCCGGACGACCGCGTTCGAACGGACTATGAGCGAACTCGGCCTCGACTGCGGTCCGCACGTCGAGACGGCCTTCTCGGGCGAGGACGGCGCGCGGGCCACCCGCTCCCTGCTGCTGTCCGCCGAGCGGCCCACGGCGATCCTCTACGACAACGACATCATGGCGGTCGCTGGACTCGGTGTCGCCGCCGAGATGGGTGTCTCTGTGCCGGACGACCTGTCACTGCTGGCGTGGGACGACTCCCAGCTGTGCCGACTGACCCATCCGACGCTCTCGGCGATGAGCCACGACGTGCACGGGTTCGGTGCGCAGGTCGCGCGGGTGCTGTTCGAGGTGCTGGCGGGCCACGACGTGACCTCCGGGCCCGTCGCGACGCCCTCGCTGGTACCGCGGGCGTCGACCGCGCCGCCCCCGTCGTAGGAGGGGCGGGCAGGGACGGTCCAGGGGCGCGGCGTCATGCCGCGCCCCTCCCCGTGTCACGGAGAGCTTCGCTGTGGAAATGCCACCCGGACCGCGGAAATTCCACCGGGAGTTTCACTCAGGGGCACTGCAAACGAGAGCGAAGAGCTGCCCCGTGAGGCGCACGGCTCCAGCAGTGTCACGAAGGTCACACTGACGAGCAGGCCGTTCCATTCAGCGTGAAGGAGCCCGGAACGCCGTTCGTGCCGGCTTGCGAGGCGCCGCTCAACCCGAATTTCACGGTCGCTCCGGGTGCGATGGAATGTTGTAGCCCGAGGGGTGGGTCACGGTCACGCGGCGACCGTCCTGGACGCGGATGGCGTTCCAGATCTGCGTGACGGACTGGCCGCCGGGGAAGGTGAACGACAGCTCCCACTTTGTCCATGTACTGCGCCTCGGTGTCGCCGGAGCCCGACCCGAAGGTGAACAGGTCGTAGGCGTTGGCGCCGGCGAAGTAGCACTCCTCGCCGTCGAGGCAGAAGCGGATCCCGCAACGCGTCACGAAGGGGTTGTCGGCGGCGGCCGAGGCCGGGGGGCGCATGAGCGACAGACACGCGCCCGCCAACGCGGCCACGAGCAGGAGCAGCAGAGGCGTCTCACACCGTCTGGCCGAGGGCAGCGGGTGACCATGCATGGCGGCTCTCTCGTTCGGAGCATGACTCGCATGTACCGGTTAACCGGAGAGGAACGTAGAGGCGGCTACTTCGACTGTCAATCAATTGCGCAGGGCGCCTTCTTACTGGTGACCGCCTGCTCGTAGGCATCTCTTGGTGTTGGGCAGCAGGTTTAGCGGTTTAGCTTCCTGGTGTTCTCAGCTCGCTGAGGCGAATCCTGAACCGTCTATTGACATGGATGGAACATCCGGTGCCTCATGGTGTGGCGCTGGGGAGTCGGCAGCCCCCTTCCGGCCGCCTCGACGACCCGTCGCACCGCTTATCCGGTGCCTGCTCCGCAACCCCCGACGTCCGTGACGTCTGTGTCGGGCGGCGCTTTCACTGCCCGACATCGTTGTCATCCGCGTGCGTCGGCACGGTGCGTTCAGCGCACCCGGCCAGGTGCCGTCACCCCGTCCCACTCATCCGAGGAGACACATGCGAAAGCCAAGAAGCACGCTCATCACGACGGCGGGGATGGCGTTCGCCGCCGTCCTCGGGCTGCTGCTCTCACTCGCCGGGCCATTCACCGGCAAGGCGGAGGCGGCGGAAGGCGGTATCCACGTCAGCGACGGACGCGTCGTCGAGGGCAACGGCAGCGCGTTCGTCATGCGCGGGGTCAACCACGCCTATACCTGGTACCCCGAGCGGACCAGCTCCATCGCCGACATCGCGGCCAAGGGCGCCAACACCGTCCGCGTCGTGCTCGGCAGTGGCGGCCGCTGGACGAAGACGACCGCGTCCGAGGTCTCCAAGCTCATCGGGCAGTGCAAGGCCAACAAGGTCATCTGCGTCCTGGAGGTGCACGACACCACCGGCTACGGCGAGGACGGCGCCGCGACCAGCCTGGACCAGGCGGCCGACTACTGGATCAGCGTGAAGAGCGCGCTGGAGGGCCAGGAGGACTACGTCGTCGTCAACGTCGGCAACGAGCCCTTCGGCAACACGAACTACACCGCGTGGACCGACGCGACCAAGGCGGCCATCACCAAGCTCCGCGGCGCCGGCATCGGCCACGCCCTGATGGTCGACGCACCCAACTGGGGTCAGGACTGGTCCGGCACGATGCGGTCCAACGCGGCCTCGGTCTTCGCCTCCGACCCCGACCGCAACACCATCTTCTCCATCCACATGTACGGGGTCTACGACACCGCCGCCGAGGTGCAGGACTACCTGAACGCCTTCGTCGGCAACGGATTGCCCATCATCGTGGGTGAGTTCGGCGACCAGCACAGCGACGGCAACCCCGACGAGGACGCCATCATGGCGACGGCCCAGTCCCTCGGCATCGGCTACATCGGCTGGTCCTGGAGTGGCAACGGCAGCGGGGTCGAGTACCTCGACATGGTCGACGGCTTCCACCCGAACTCGCTGACCAGCTGGGGCGACCGCTTCTTCAACGGCAGCAACGGCATCGTCGCCACGTCCCGGACGGCCACCGTCTACGGCGGCGGTGACGACGGTGGCACGGGCGGTACCGCTCCCAACGGTTACCCCTACTGCGTGAACGGCAGCGCTTCCGACCCGGACGGCGACGGGTGGGGCTGGGAGAACAGCCGCTCGTGCGTGGTCCCCGGCGGGCTCGCGCCCAACGGGTACTCGTACTGCGCCAACGGCAGCGCCTCGGATCCCGACGGTGACGGGTGGGGCTGGGAGAACAGCCGGTCCTGTGTCGTCCGGGGCAGCGCGACGGATCGCTGACCGGCGGATGCGGTGGTGCCCCGCCCAAGGGAAGTCCCAGGGGGCGGGGCATTCGGCCGTACGACGACGTCAGGCGTTGGCCACGGACGTGAGGATCCGAACTCGGGTCGCCTGGGGTGCCGCTTCGTACAGCGCGACCAGGAGCCTCGGCATCCCTTGAGTCAGGTGACGACTCCGGCAGTGATCTCGTCGTTTACCTGCACTCAGTGCAGAGCGTCGGGGATGGTGCGCGATGCGCGGGCCGACACCCTCCGGCGCGTGAACATCTCGCTCAGACATCTCCGCCTGCACGCGGGCGCCGCACGGATTCAACCAGTCCCCGCGGTCCGACGTGAGCACCCGAACGGGCTCGGGCGAGCGGAGCGCCTTCGCGGCGACGGGTGCATGGACGGCGCATTTGTGGCCGTGCGGTCCGCCGGCGCCACTCAGCGACTGCACCACGGTCAAGCTGTCTGCCTCGGACGCCATTCAGTTGGCGTTATCTTGCGGGCAGTCTGGCGTGATGACTACTGCGCCTGTCGAGCGGATGGCGCTGGAGGACCTGGGGACGCTGTTCCAGCGGGCGGTGTCTGCGGCACCGGTTCGCCGGCAGGGCGGAGGGCACTGTCGACGAGGAGATGGCGGTGGGGAGCCGGAGGTGGAAGCGGATGAGGAGGAGCCGGCCTGGATGGCGCTCTGAACCGCGTAGCCACGCGCGGCCTGGTGACCGTCAACGTGGCCAGCGAGGTGCACGTTCCGCTGAAGGCTCGGAAGGCGGAGAGGAAGACGAAGGCGGTTGTCCAGCCGTGGAACGCCTCGGAGGTGGGTGCCTTCGTCGCTGTGATGAAGGGCGACCGCCTGTTCGCGCCGCTGCCGCTGTCCCTGATGGGGCTCCGTCCGGCGGAGGCCTGCGGCCTGCGGTGGTTGGACATCGACCTGGACGCGGCCATGCTCAGCATGGCCAACACCCGGACCATGATGGGCAACCGCACGGTGGTGGAGAAGGACGCGAAGAGCATGGCGGGGGAGCGTGTGTTGCCGATCCCGAGCCTCGTACGGGAGGCGCCGCGTCGGCGATGACCGCGGTGACGGTCGCCTCGGCGGTGAAGGAACGCCGGGCGACATGCCTTACCGGGCTTGTCGCGTACCGTCAATTCAAGGCCCAAAATTCTCGCCCACCGCCCTGACCTGGACAGGAACGTCGGTGGCCCGCGCGACCGCCAGGATCGTGCGGTAGTCAGCGGGCAACGAGCCTCGCAGAAACAGTGCCCGGGTGCGCTCAGGATGGAGCATGGTCGGCGCATTGCATGCAACGGCGTTCGACATTACGGTTCATCTCTTTGCGAGTGATCATTGAGGTGCGAGAGGTGTACGCGACGCATGCGACAGCAAGCTGTCCAAATCATCCGGAACCCGGTCCTGCCGGGTTCGCACCCGGACCCGTCCGCGCTGCGCGTGGGTGATGATTTCTATCTGGCGACCTCAACATTCGAATGGCATCCCGGCGTACGATTGCACCACTCCCGTGATCTTGTGCACTGGCGCTCGCTGGGAGGTGTGCTGGACACCAGAAGGCTCCTCGATCTCACCGGATGTCCCGATTCCGGCGGGGTGTGGGCTCCCAACCTCACCTACGCGGACGGCCTGTTTCACCTGGTCTTCAGTAACGTCTCCACCTATGCGGGCGGGTTCACCGACAGTCCCAATTACCTCACCACGGCGCCGAGTGTCCACGGGCCTTGGTCCGATCCCCTGCCGCTGCACGCGCGTGGTTTCGACGCGTCCCTTTTCCACGACGGTCCCGACAGTTGGCTGCTGAACCTGGTTCACGATTGGCGGCCGGGGCATGGCGGTTCGGCCGGCCTGGAGGCGAGACGGTACGACCGGTCCGCGCGCCGCCTGATCGGGGACCCAGTGCGTATTGTGCTGCCGCCACAGGCCGGGTGGATCGAGGGCCCCAACCTCTACCGGAACGGCGGCTGGTACTACCTGATGACCGCGGACGGCGGTACCGGCTACGACCATCAGGTCACCGTCGCTCGGTCCCGTATCCTCACCGGTCCCTACGAACGTGACCCGTACGGGGCCTTGATCACCGCCCGTCAGCACCCGGACCTGCCACTGCAGAAGGCCGGGCACGGCAGCCTGGTGGAAACCGGCGACGGCCAGTGGTACCTGGCCTATCTCGTCGCCCGGCCCGAAGGCCGCCATGGCCCCTGCGTACTAGGCCGCGAGACCGCGCTGGCACCCGTCACATGGTCGCCCGACGCATGGCCGCGTGTCCCGACCGGCCTGCCCGCCCAGGAAGTTGCCGCCCCTGGCCCGGCACCGGACCTTGGAGACGTTGCGAACGCCGAGAGCGACGCCGTCGACGACTTCGACCAGCAGGTGCTAGGGCCGCAGTGGTCCACGCTGCGGCGTCCCGCGACTGCTGACTGGGTCTCTCTCAGCGCGCGCCCGTCTTATCTACGGTTGCACGGCGGGCGCTCCGCGCAGAGCCTGACGGGTCCCAGTCTGGTGGCCCGACGGGTGACGTCCGCCCGAGGTGTGTTTGAGGCGACGATGGAGTATCGGCCCCGGTCCTTCCAACACCTGGCCGGGATCACCGCCTACTACAACACGCGCAACTGGTACTTCCTGCACGTCACCGTGGATGACGACGAGCGCACGGTGCTGCGTGTGGCTGGCTGCGATCGGGGGGTGCTGAGTGCAGATGAGGCCGGTGGCATACCTCTGGGCGAGGCGCGCCGCCTGCGTCTCGGCCTTGATCTGGACGGTCCCGTGCTGACTTTCCGCTACGCCGTCGACGACGGCTGGCGTTCGGTCGGCCCGTCTCTGGATGCCACTGTCCTGTCGGACGAGCATGCCGAGGAGTTCGAGAACGGTCAGATCAGGTCTCTCGGCTTCACCGGCGCGTTCGTCGGCATGTGGGCCTGGGATCTCACCGGGGGCGGCCTGCCCGCCGACTTCGACGAGGCGGCTTGGCACGCTGCCCGGTGACACCGCAACGCGTGTTCATGCTCGACGGGCAGTGCAGGTCTTCGACGGGTGGGTTAGGCGCTCGAGGCCAGGGAGCGGTGAGGGTGCCGTGCATGTGTCCGAATCGGTAGCGGTCCACCGCCTTGGACACGCGGGTCGTTCTCTTCGACGACTTCGTCGTGGACAATGCCGGATCCGGCGACGGTCCAGTGCAGGCCGCCGGGTTCGATGAGGCTGGTGTCTCCGAGGCTGTCGCGGTTGTGCAGGCGGGTGGAGGAGTCGTCGAACATGTAGGTGGCGGCGGAGAACCCGGCGTGGGGTGCAGAGCGAAGACCGGGCCGGTGATGCGGAAGAGATCGAGGTTGAGGAAAGGGTCGAGGTCCACTTCGAAGCGGGAGCCCGGGGCAGTGAAGCGGTCTCCGATGTCGTGGGTGGCGACGTCGATCACTGCGGACAGGACGCGTGGGCTGTGCATGAGTTCTCCTCGTGGTCGGGGACGGCGGGGTGGGTACCGGTCTGAGACCGCAGGGGGTGAGAGTGCCGCTGCCCCCGCCGAGGGGCTCAGTGCCGGCTGGGTGAGGGCGCCGGGGCCGATGAGAGCGATGGCGGCCCAGGCGAGGCCGACGATGACGTGCATCGCGGTGAGGGTGAGGGCGGTGGTGGTGTCTTCGGCCATGGCGAAAGGGGAGAGGGAGGAGAGCAGGGCGACGATCAGGCCGGCCCAGGACAGGCGGCGGGCGAGGACCGGACGGCGCTTGTGGAGCGGGCGGATGACGGCGACGCCGATCAGCAGGGGGATGATCGATGCGGCGGCGATGATGCCGGCGTTCAGGTCGTAGGAATGCCCGTGCGTAGCACCGGCCGGGGGTCGGTGAGTACGGCGGTGAACGCCGCGACCAGATGTGCCGGTATGTGCTCTCCGAACCGGGCCTGCCAGACCAGGGACCAGGTGACGTCGATCACGGTGCCGACCCACCAAGTACCGGTCGTCACATGTCGTTCGACGCACACCGTGTCATCGGCCGAGGCCAGCCGGTGCGGTTGTAGGCCAGCGTCCAGCCCGCGCTGAGGAGCGGCTCCAGCGGGTCGGGAAGGGTGACCGGAGCGATGGGATCAGTCAGAGCGTCGGTGCAGGCCGCGATGACCTCGACCGGTCTGCATCGAAGCTCGCGTACCAGGCGGGGCGGTCCGGCCGGGCGGCGTGCTGGAGGTCCACCACTGGCCCTCGGGCTCGGGCTCCAGCCGAAGAAGTGCCTTCTGGTCGCAGCCGGTCAGGATGACGCGGGGCACGAGCGGGTCGTTGCCGTGGCTCCACCCTCAGGCGCGGTGCAGGGGCACGGTGATCCAGGCGGGATCAGCACCGGCGGCCAGGTGCCGCGGTGCGATGAAGTCGACCTCCACGGTCTCGGGACTGGGCATGGTCACCTCCGCATCGCGTGGGTCCGCCCTGTCGCGAGGGCTGCCCGCGTGGATAGATCTTGAACGTCATGTTGATGTTCTTGTGTCCCATCCATTCCGCGACGTCGGTAATGGGTATCCCCTTGGCCAGGCAGTTCGACGCGAAGAAGTGACGGAGTGAGTAGGTCGTGAGTCTCCGGGTGATGCCTGCCCGCTTCTTGGCGGTGTTCCACTGGTACTCGAGCGTCGTGTGCGCCCAGAACGGGGAACGTTGGGTCCGCAGGAGTGTCTCGCGGACGGTCGAAGGCATAGGCGTTTCGCGGAACTCGCCCAGCTTGCGGTGCTTGAGGGGACCAGGTCCACGAACGGGCTGGCCCGGTTGTCGGCAACTGACCGCACCTGAGCTGCGTCCCGGCCAGTGGGTACAGTTCGGAGCCCCGCTACGGTGCGTGACGCTCAACGGCGCCCACCTGGACCTCGTGGGGCGCGGCCTTCGTTACCCGAGCCGGGCAGGTCGTCCAGGAACTCACCCGGCACCGTGAGCCGCTGCCCGAGGAGCAGCCGACAGCCGCCGACCTGCACAGGCGGGGCGTACCGCCGGTCAGCACGCGGCGGAGACGCTGTCCACTCGTAGGGCTGTGCCGGTGCGGGCGGTGATGTCCTCGACGGTGACGCCGGGGGCGGTTTCGACGAGGGCGAGGCCGCCGGGGGTGATGTCGAGGACGCCGAGGTCGGTGATGATCCGGTGGACGCACCGCTCGCCGGTGAGGGGGAGGGTGCACTCGTCGAGGATCTTGGGAGTGCCGTCCTTGGCGGTGTGTTCCATGAGGACGATGACGCGGCGGGCGCCGTGGACGAGGTCCATGGCGCCGCCCATGCCCTTGACCATCTTGCCGGGGATCATCCAGTTGGCGAGGTCGCCGCGGGCGGAGACCTGCATGGCGCCGAGGACGGCGGTGTCGATGTGGCCGCCGCGGATCATGCCGAAGGAGAGCGCCGAGTCGAAGAACGAGGCGCCCGGCAGCACGGTGACGGTCTCCTTGCCCGCGTTGATCAGGTCGGGATCGACCCGGTCCTCGGTGGGGTAGGGGCCGGTGCCGAGGATGCCGTTCTCGGAGTGGAGGACGACGTGGACGCCGGGCGGGAGGTGGCCGGGGACGAGGGTGGGCAGGCCGATGCCCAGGTTGACGTAGGAGCCGTCGGTGAGCTCGGCGGCGGCGCGGGCGGCCATCTGGTCGCGGGTCCAGCTCATGGGCGTACGGTCCTCTTCTCGATGGGCTTGTCGGCGGCCTGGTCGGCGGTGAGAGCCACGACCCTCTGGACGTAGACGCCTGGGAGGTGGATGTCGCTGGGGCGGAGTTCGCCCGGTTCGACGAGTTCCTCGACTTCGGCGACGGTGACGCGGCCGGCCATGGCGGCGAGGGGGTTGAAGTTGGCGGCGGCGTGCCGGAAGACGAGGTTGCCGTGCCGGTCGCCGCGCCAGGCGCGTACGAGGGCGAAGTCGGTGGTGATGCCGTGCTCCAGGACGTACGGGCGTCCGCCGAACTCCCGGGTCTCCTTGGGCGGGGAGGCGACGGCCACCTCGCCTCCGCCGGGCGCGTACCGCCAGGGCAGACCGCCCTGGGCCACCTGGGTGCCGACGCCCGCCGGGGTGTAGAAGGCGGGGATGCCGGCCCCGCCGGCGCGCAGCCGTTCGGCCAGGGTGCCCTGGGGGGTGAGTTCCACTTCCAGTTCGCCGCTGAGGTACTGGCGGGCGAACTCCTTGTTCTCGCCGACGTAGGAGCCGGTGACGCGGGCGATGCGGCCGGCGGAGAGGAGGACGCCGAGACCGCGGCCGTCCACGCCGCAGTTGTTGGAGACGACCTGGAGACCGGTCGTGCCGCGCGCGTGCACGGCGTCGATGAGGGCGGCGGGGACGCCGGAGAGGCCGAAGCCGCCGACGGCGAGCGAAGCGCCGTCGGGGATGTCGGCCACGGCCTCGGCGGCGCTGCCGCGGACCTTGTTCACGTGCTGGGTTCCTTCCGGGAGGCGTTCGGGTCGTAGGGCTTCAGGCGGGGGCGCCGGGCAGCACGGCGGACCATCCGCCGTCGACGACGAGGTTGGCCCCGGTGATGTACGCGGCCTCGTCGGAGGTCAGGAAGACGGCCGCGTTCACGACGTCGTCCGCCGAGCCCACCCGGCCCAGCGGCACGTGGCGGGCGATGCCGTGCATCGGGTGATCGTCGGCGAGGAGGTTGGCGCGCGAGCCGTCGGTGTCGATCATTCCGGGGCTGACACAGTTGGCCCGGACGCCGTGCGGGGCGCCTTCCGCGGCGAGCTGCCGGGTCAGCGCGATCACCGCGCCCTTGGAGGCGGAGTGCGCGGTGCGCGGGTTGGTGAGGGATCCGGTCAGGCCGGCGGTCGAACCGACCGTCAGCACGCAGCCGCGGCTGCGGACCAGGTGCGGCCAGGCCGCCCGGACCGTCAGCCACACCGAGTCCAGCTCGGCGCGCACGGTGAACGCGAAGTCCTCGTGGGACTGCGAGCCGATCGCCCCGAAGCGGACGGCGCCGGCGTTGGCGTAGACGATGTCGACGCCGCCGAACGCGTTCACGGCCTCCTCGGTCCAGGACCGCACGGAGTCCTCGTCGGTGACGTCCAGCAGGCCCGGCGTGAGGATCGTGCCGCCCTCGCGGGCGACCAGCCGCTGGGTCTCCAGGGCCTCCTCGTGGAGCAGGTCGCCGCCGACCACCAGCGCGCCCTCGGCGGCGAAGCGCAGGGCCGCCGCCCGTCCCTGGCCCCGGGCGGTGCCGGAGATCAGGGCCACCTTGCCGTCGAGCCGTTTCACGACGCACCCTCGCGCAGGGCGTCGGAGACCGACTTGACGCCGCCGTGCGCGGTCAGGCCACCGTCCACGGGGATCTCCGCGCCGGTGATGAACGACGACTCGTCCGACAGGAGGAACACGACCAGGGGCGCCACCTCGTCGACGGTGCCGGTGCGGCCGAGGGGGGTCTCGCGGAGGTTGGCCTCGCGGAACGCGGGGGCGGCGGAGGCCGTCATCCCGGTGTCGATGTAGCCGGGGTGCACGGTGTTGACGCGGATGCCGCGCGGCCCGAGTTCGAGCGCGGCGGTCTTGGACAGGCCCCGCAGCCCCCACTTGCTCGCGGTGTAGGCGACCGGGTAGTGGGCGGTGAGCGCGGCCGAGGAACCGACGTTGACGATCGAGGAGCCCGGCGGCATCAACGGGCTCAGGTGCTGGATGCCGAGCAGCGGACCGGTCACGTTGACCGAGTGCACCCGCTCGAAGTCCTCGGCCCGCACGTCACCGACCCGGGCCCGCCAGGTGACACCCGCGTTGTTCACCAGGCCGTGCACCTGCCCGTACGCCTCCCGCAGCTCGGTGGCCAGTTCCGCCCACTCCTCGTCGCTGCTGACGTCGAGGCGGCGGCACCCTGCTTCGGGGGTCACGTCGGTGGCGATGACGCGGGCGCCCTCGCGGGTGAGCGCGTCGGCCTCGGCGGCACCCTGGCCCCGGGCGGCGCCCGTGACGACGATGACCTTGCCGAGCAGCCGCTTGGGGTGAAGGTCGCTCACGGCCGCTCCCGGGACCGGCGCCGGCCGGTCGGCAGGGGTATGGGGTCCCGGCCGGGGACGACGGTGTTCGTGAGGGTGCCGATGCCCTCCACCGTGAGGGAGACGGTGTCGCCGGGCTTCAGTGGTGGTGGTGTCCGTTCGCCGCGTCGGCCCCACAGTTCGGCGAGGCAGCCGCCGTTGCCGCAGGTGCCCGATCCGAGGACGTCACCCGGTACGACGCGGGTGCCGCGGGAGGCGTAGGCGGTCATCTCCTCGAAGGTCCAGCTCATGTTGGACAGCAGGTCCTCGCCGACCTTCTCGCCGTTGATCTCGGCGGTCAGGGCCAGGCGCAGGAACCCGTCGGCGTCCCGGTACGGCTCCAGCTCGTCGGCGGTGACCAGGTACGGGCCGAGAGTGGTGGCGGTGTCCTTGCCCTTGCAGGGGCCGAGGCCGACCTTCATCTCCGCGCCCTGGAGGTCGCGCGCGGACCAGTCGTTGAACACGGTGTAGCCGACGATGTGGTCGCGGGCCCGCTCCGGGGTGAGGTCGCGGCCCTCGCGGCCGATGACGGCGCCCACCTCCAGCTCGAAGTCGAGCACGGCCGAGCCGGGCGGCACCGGGATGTCGTCCCGGTGGCCGTAGACCGCGTGCGGGTTGGTGAAGTAGAAGGTCGGGGCCGCGTACCACTGCTCGGGGACCCCGGCGACGCCGTCGACGGAGCGGCGTACACCTTCGACGTGCTCCTCGAAGGTGACGAAGTCCCGTACCGACGCGGGCCGCAGCGGGGGCAGCAGCCGTACCTCGGAGACGTGGGGGCCGGGCGGGACGTCCAGGGCGGCCCGGCCGGCGGCGAGCAGTCCGGGCAGGCCGTCCGCCTCCGTGAGCAGGTCGGTGAGTGAGGTGACGCCGGGCAGCGGGTAGAGGGTGCCGTCGTCCTCCACGACGGCCACTCGGTGGCGGTGGCGGTGTTCGTAGGTGGCGAAACGCATGGTGCGGCTCCTGGGTAGGGCGGTCAGTCGAGGGGGATGTCAGGGCAGGGTCGTACTGCCGCGTCCCCGGAGTCGGCAGGACGGCTCAGACCGGCGGGGCGACGAAGACGCCGCGGTCCGGGTCGTTGAAGGACTCCTTCGCGACCAGTTCGTTCATGGGGTTGGCGGTGCCCCACTGGTCGGTGACCTCGGGCTGGGAGAAGTCGTAGACGTGGGGGTGCCAGGTGTCCTCGTCCAGGCACTCCAGCTCGGTGGTGTACTCGACGGTGTTGCCGTGCGGGTCGAGGAAGTAGGTGAACGTGTTGTCGCCCGCCATGTGCCGCCCCGGGCCCCAGATCTTCTTGAAGCCCGCCCGGATGACCCGGCCGGAGCCGCGCATGTACTCGTCGATGCCGCGCATCTCGAAGGAGATGTGGTGCAGGGCGGTGTGCGGCCCCTGGGCAATGGCCATGGAGTGGTGCTGGCTGCTGATCCGCATGAAGTGCATGACCTCGCCCATGTGCGGCGAGCTGAGCGTGTCCGACAGCGCGAAGCCGAGGTGACGCTCGTACCACGCGCGGGTGCGGTTCAGGTCGGGGGAGTTGAGGACGACGTGGGAGAGCTTGACCGGGATGGACTCCTTCTCCTCGATCCGGCGGTGCCGGCGGACCTCGACGTCGGCCGAGACCTCGATGGTGCGGCCGTCGACGTCGAAGAAGCGGAAGCCGTACCCGCCGCCCGGGGTGTCGACCTGGCCCGGCTGAGAGATCAACTGCACGCCACCCGCGAGGAGTTGCTCGGCGAGGGTGTCGACGTCGGCGGCCGAGGCGGCACCGTAGGAGACCAGGTCGAGCCGCTTCTCGTCGGCCTTGCGCAGCCGCACGACGTACTGCTCCGGGGAGCCCTCGGCGGCGAGGAAGGAGATGCCGGAGTCCTCGGCGACCTTGGTCAGGCCCCAGACGCCGGAGTAGAAGTCGAGCTGCTTGTCGTAGTCCGGCACGGCGAGGTCGACGTGCCGCAGATGGGTGAGCAGACGCATGAGGAGGTCCTTCCTACAGGAGGGCGGCGGCGTTGCCGCCCCGGACGGCGTGGAAGTCGGCATCGGACAGGCGCGCGGCGCGCAGGGCGGCGAGCGGGTCCTCGGTGCCCATGTCGAAGGGGAAGTCCGAGCCGAGCAGGACACGGTCAGGGCCGGCCACCCGGACCAGCTCCCGCAGGACGTGCGGGTCGTGCACCAGGGAGTCGAAGTACAGCCGCTTGAGGTAGCTGCTGGGCAGGTGCGCGCAGCCGGCGCCCGCGTCGGAGCGGGCCGACCAGGCGTGGTCGGAGCGACCGATGTGGGTGGGCAGGTAACCGCCGCCGTGCGCGGCGATCAGCTTCAGCCCGGGGTGCCGGTCGAGGACCCCGGAGAAGATCAGGTGGGAGAGGGCGACGGCGTTCTCGGTGGGCTGGCCGACCGTGTTGGACAGGTACCACTGGTCGAGGCGCTCGTCGAGCGTGCACCCGAAGGGGTGCAGGAAGAGCAGGGCGCCGGTCTCCTCGGCGCGGGACCAGAAGGGTCCGTAGGCCGGGTCGGAGAGTTCGCGTCCGGGGGCGTGGCTGGAGATCTCCACGCCGGCCAGGCCCTGTTCGAGGGCGTGGTCGAGGGCGTGCACCATGTGGTCCGGGTGCTGGAGCGGCACGAGGCCGAGCCCGCGCAGCCGGTCGGGCGCCTGTGCGCAGTGCGCGGCCGTCGCCTCGTTGGCGAGCCGGTACAGCTTCTCGGCCGTGTCCTCGTCGGCCCAGTAGTGGTAGTGCGAGGGGGAGGGGCTGACCAGTTGCACGTCCACGCCCTGGGTGTCCATCGCGGCCAGGCGCAGGGCGACATCGGTCATCCGGGGGACGCGTTCGCGGACCATGGGCCCGTTGACCGCGAGCGCGGCGGGCCCGTTGCGCCGGGCGTCCAACTCCTTGGCCTCGGCGTGGCCGGGCAGGCGGGCCACGAGTGCTTCGACCTCGGGCAGCAGGACGTGGGCGTGCACGTCCACGGTGGGCGTGTTCAAGGCGGTCACGGCAGGTCCCTCAGCATGGTCATGATGCGGCCCATCAGGCCCGGCACGTCGGCGTCGCGCACCCCGTCGAGCTGCCACTGCCCGATCTGCACGGACGCCTCCACGACCGGGCGGACGCGGGCGATCCGCCGCTCGTAGTACGCCTGGAACAGCGTGTCGTCCCAGTCGTCGGTCCCGGTCAGCATCTGGGCGAGCACCCAGGCGTCCTCGAGGGACAGCGCGGCGCCCTGGGCGAGGGTGGGCGGGCAGCAGTGGGCGGCGTCGCCGACGAGGACGACCCGGCCGCGGTGCCAGGAACCCTCGACGAGCATCCGGTCGAACCAGGTGTAGTTGACCTTCGCCGGGTCGGTGATCTGCTCGGTGATCTGCGGCCAGTGACCGCCGTAGTGGCGGGTGAGGCGGCGCATCTCCTCGGCGTACGACTCGGACGGTATGGAGGCGCGGTCGCGGTTGGCCTCGACGACGTAGGCGTAGAGGGTGGTCTCGCTGGTGGGGCAGTAGCCGGCGATGTAGGCGGGACCGCCGTAGGCGAGGTCGGTACGGGTGACGCCGGCCGGGCGCGGGGCGGCGATGCGCCAGATGGCCATGCCGGTGGGCTCGGGCTTGTCCGTGATGCCGATCGCGGCACGGGTGGCGGAGCCGAGGCCGTCGGCGGCGATCACCAGGTCGTAGCGTGCCTCGGTCCCGTCGCTGAAGCGTACGGAGACACCGTCCGCGTCCTGGTCCAGGACCTCGGCCGTGGTGCCCAGCCGGACCGACGCGCCACTGGCGCGCACGGCCTCGATGAGGATCTGCTGGAGCCGGGGGCGCTGCATGCCGACGGTGGCGGGCAGGTCGTCGCCGCCGGTGCGCAGGTCGTCCTGGGCGTGCAGGACGGTGCCGTCGGGGGCGGTGATGCCGACCGAGCCGAAGCCGAAGCCGGAGGCCTCCACCTGCTCCCAGACACCGAGTTCGCGCAGGACGCGCAGGGCGTTGCCCTGGAGGGTGATGCCGGAGCCGGCGGTGGCGTTCCAGTCGTCCTTGGCCTCGATCAGGTCCACGGTGAGGCCGGCGCGGCGCAGCAGGATCGTGACGGCGTTGCCGGCCGCGCCGCCACCGACGACGAGGACCGTGCGGGGTGGGGTCATGAAGAACTCCTTCGTTCCTCGGGCTACTTGACGGCGATCGGGTTGACGGGGGAGCCGACCGCTCCGGTGATGGGCAGGGGCGCGGCGGTGAGCCAGAAGTCGTACACGCCGTCGGCCGCGCAGTCCTCGGCGAGGGCGTCCAGGTCCCACATCTCGCCGATCAGCAGGCCGATGTGCGGGATGGCGACCTGGTGCAGCGGCTGGAAGGCGTGCTCGAACTCGTTCGGGCGGACCTCGAAGCCCCAGGTGTCGGTGGCGATCGCGGCGATCTCGGTGTCGTGCAGCCAGGCGGCCGTGGTGAACGACAGGCCGGGGGCGGGTCCTCCGGCGTAGTCGCCCCAGCCGTCGCGGCGTACCCGGGCGAGCTGTCCCGTACGCACCAGCACGAGGTCCCCGCGGCCGACCGTCACGTCCTGGGCTTCGGCGGTCGCCGTCAGGTGCTCCTGAGTGATGGCGAAGCCGTCCGGCAGCTCACCGTCCTCGCCGACGACCCGGCCGACGTCCAGGAGCACCCCGCGTCCGGCGACGTGCGGGGCCATGTGCTCGATGCCGGTGACCAGGTCGCCGTCGGAGGTGACGACCTTCTCGGCCGGGCGTCCGTTCCACGCCCTGCCGTGGTCGAAGATGTGGCCGAGCCCGTCCCACTGCGTGGAGCACTGCAACGGCATCGCGATCACGTCGTCGGCGCCGCCGATGCCGTGCGGGAAGCCCTGGTTGCCCAGTGCGGCGTCGGTGCCGGTGTCGAGCATGGTGTGCACCGGGTTGGTGCGCCGCCGCCAGCCCTTCTGCGGGCCGTCCATGTCGAAGCGCTGGGAGAGGGAGAAGCTGACGCCCCGCCGGACCAGTGCGGCGCCCTCGCGGCGCTTGGCGTCGTCGAGGAAGTTGAGCGTGCCGAGTACGTCGTCCTCGCCCCAGCGGTTCCAGTTGGAGCACGCCTTCGCGGCCCGGGCGATCGAGCCCTCGGGGTCGGTGCGGTCCAGGGTCATCGGGCCACCTCCGCCACGCACCGGGTGCGCTGGGCACCGAGCCCGGTGATGGAGCCGTCCATGACGTCGCCGTCGCGCAGCAGCCGGCCCCAGTGCATGCCGTTGCCGGCCGGAGAGCCGGTGAGCACCAGGTCACCGGGGAGGAGCCGGGCGGTCTGCGAGGCGTAGGACACCATCCGCGCCACGCTGAAGATCATGTCCTTGGTCGACTCGTCCTGCATGGTCTCGCCGTTGAGCTTCAGCGTCAGACGCAGGTCGTCCGCGTCCGCGATCGAGGCGGTGGGCACGATCCACGGGCCCAGCGGCGTGAAGCCCGGGGCGTTCTTGCTACGCAGCCAGTCGGTGCCGATCTGCGGCATGTCCCGGCGGAAGACGGTGGCGCGGTCGGTCAGGTCGTTGGCGATGGTGTAGCCGGCGACGTGGTCCAGGGCCTCCTCGACGGACACCCGGTGGGCCGGGCGGCCGATCACCGCGGCCAGTTCCAGTTCCCAGTCGGGCTTCTCGGCCCAGGCCGGCAGCACGACGTCGTCGTAGGGGCCGGTGATCGCGCTCGGCAGGCCGATGAACACGTACGGCAGGTCCTCGGCCGCCCGCCGGTCCATGATCTCGGCGGCTTCCGCGCGCCGCTCCTCCTCCGGCCGGTCGTCGCCCGGGGCCCGGTGGGCGACGTGCAGATCGATGACGTGCTGCCGGTAGTTGGCCCCCGACTGGAACACCTGGCGCGGCTCCACGGGCGCGTGCACCCGGAACTTGGCCAACGCCCCGCGTACGGGGCCGTCGGCGCCGGCCAGTGCGGTCAGCCGCGGCAGCACCGCGTCCCAGTCGTCCAGGACGCCCCGCATGGTGAGTGCGGCGTCGCCCAGGGCGGACCGCAGGTCGATCACCTGGGCGTCGGGTGTGACGAGGGCGGGGAAGAGCGGCTCCTCGGGGGCGGAAAGGGTGGCCAGGGCGAAGGGTCCGGCGAAGAGGGCGGACGCGGCTTCAGGTTTCACGGACATGTCCTCCTGATTGCGATGGCACTAATCTGGACCCGCCACCTGCGATCACGGAAATAGATTCTGTGGATGACTGTCATCCACCCACCGAATTTCCGCAGGTCGTCGCCGGACAGCTAGGGAAATCGCCGTGAATCTCAGTCGCCTGGACCTCAACCTCGTCGTCGCCCTGCGCGCCCTGCTGGAGGAGCGCAACGTGACCCGTGCCGGCCGGCGGGTCGGTCTCAGCCAGCCGGCGATGAGCGCGGCGCTCTCCCGTCTGCGCCGGCACTTCGACGACGACCTGCTGGCCCGGGTCGGCGGCCACTACGAACTCACCGCCCTCGGGCAGGTCCTCCTCGACCGCGCGTCCACCGCGTACGACCTGCTGGAACGCCTGTTCGCCAGCCAGGCGGACTTCGACCCGGCCAAGGAGAGCCGTGAGTTCAAGCTGGTGGCGTCCGACTACGCGGTCGCCGTCTTCGGCGCCGAACTCGCCCGGGTCGTGCACCAGGAGGCCCCCGGCATCCGACTGCGCTTCGCCCAGACCCCGAACACCGTGGTGGATGCCACGGACACCCTGCTGAGCACCACCGACGGTCTGCTCATGCCGCACGGTGTGATCAGCGACTTCCCCGCCACCGACCTCTACGAGGACCGTTGGGTCTTCCTCGTCGCCGAGGACCACCCGAGCATCGACGACCGGCTGACCCGGGAGGACCTGGCCCGACTGCCCTGGGTCACCTACCAGCGCACCTACGACGCCCCGGCCGTCCGCCAGCTGGGCATGCTGGGCATCGAGCCCCGCGTCGAGGTCTCCGTCGACAGCTTCCAGATCATGCCGCTGCTGGTCAGCGGAACCCGGCGCATCGCCCTGATCCAGGCCCGCCTGGCCCGGCTCCTCGCGCCGCTCGCCGCCGTACGCGTGGTGGAGCCGCCCTACGAGGCGGTGCCCCTGCGGGAGGCGTTGTGGTGGCACCCGGTGCACACGCACGACGCGGCCCACATCTGGCTGCGGGAGACGGCCGCCCGGGTCGGCAGGCGGATGGCCGACGAGCCGGGGAGATGAGCGGGGCCCACCGCGCGTCAACAGAGGTCGCAGCCCTCTCGCAGAGGGGACGGCTGTGTGCAGCGACGCCGGGCGGTGCACTCCCGTTCCACCTCAACGGGGATGGAGGCTCCCATGTTCTTGGCCATGCGAAGGAGTGGGGGGCGCTGACCTGCCGCTCCGATACCGGGCTTCCCCCTGAAGCTCCTCAGTCGGTCGGGATCAGATGCGCCCATACGCTGCCGAGCCTCTCGAGCAGGGCACGCTGCTCGTCGATCCAGCCGCGGTCCACTTCGAGGGAGAGGGCCAGCCTGGTGGTCTGCTGGTCTGCGATGGTGACCGTGATCCCGTCGTGGTCGTCCTCCCGCCAGTTCAGGCGGATGCCGATCTCGGCGACTCGCGCAGCCTCACGCCAGACGGCGTCGCGCCCCGCGGCGACCTCGTCCAATACGTGGGCCCAGCCGGCCAGGTCTCCTGGATCTACGTAGGTGTCGAGGACGCCGGCCACGAAATCGTTGTGGACCAGGAGTTGCCCCTTCACGTCCGGGATGCCCGGGGCATGGGAGTCGTTCAACTCGACCACGACACTGCCGCTGTACTTACCGGTGATCCGCAGCAGTGCGAACCGTTCGGGCTCCTTCATGTCCCACCCCTGGGGATTCCGTCCAGTGCTGATGCTGCGCACTCTAGAGGGCACCACTGACGATGCCTGCCGCGCCCACCGTCTCAACGGGGTGACTCAAGACCTGTCTTCTTGGCCCGGCGCGAGGACCGGAAGCCTGGAGCGGCTCAGCCGCAACGAGAGGAACGAGCTCATCTCCCGAGGAGTTCGCGGCCGCTCGTCGCCGACCCGCTCGGCCGAGACCACCGGCGCGGGCGCCCAGGGGTGTTGGTGACACCCCCGGGCCGGGGGCCAGTCCCAATGATCTCCGTTGCGGGTCCTGGGAAGGTCTCGGTGAACGGACACCGTCCGCCCGCCGCCGTCGGGCGGCCACGAACACGGAGGAGCCCCATGCGCCGCAAGCACCTCACAGCTGCAGTCCTGCTCGCCGCCGCACTCACCGGTGCCCTCGCGCCCGCGGCGGCGGCCCACCCGGCCCGCCCCGACGCCGTGCAGCGTCAGCTGGACCTGCTCACCACACGCGACGGCGTACCCGGCGCGCTCGCCTACGACGGCAGGACGACCCGCACCTCCGGCGTCGCCGACCTGGACTCGGGCCGGCCGATGACCGACGAGCGGGGCCGGTTCCGGCTCGCCAGCGACACCAAGGCGTTCACCGCGACCGCGGTGATGCGACTGGTGGCGGACGGGCGCCTGGGCCTCGGCGACCGCGCGGGCTCCCACGTGCCCCAACTGGCCGACAGCCCCATCACCGTACGGCAGTTGCTGAAGCAGACCAGCGGGCTGCCGGAGTACTCGGCGCTGGTGGACTGGACCCGGCCGGGGACGCCCGAGGAGTACCTGGCCCTTGCGCTCGACGCGGAGCCCGTCTTCGAGCCCGGCACCGACTGGGGCTACTCCAACACCAACTACCTGGTCCTCGGCATGGTGATCGACGAGGTCTCCGGGGTCGGCTTCCGCACCTACGTCGAGCGCACGATCCTGCGCCCGCTGCACCTGGACGACACCTACTGGCCCGCGCCCGGCGAGCTGGACCTGCGCGGCCCGCACGCCCGGAACTACGGCGTGCACCCCGCGCACCCGCAGGACGGGAGGGTGGACGTGACCGAGCTGCCGGGCTACGAGTTCGGCGCGTCCGGGGGCCTCGTGTCCACCCCCGTCGACCTGAACGCCTTCTGGGACGGTCTGTTCGGCGGCCGGCTGCTGCCCGGCTGGGCGGTGCGCCTGATGACGCGGGACACCACCGACATCGGCGGCCGCGACGTCTACCCGGCGGGCAGCCGCTACGGGTACGGCGTCGCCTCGATCCCGCTCAATTGCGGCGGCGTCTACTGGGGCCACGGCGGGGACCTGCCCGGCGGTTCGGTGGGCGGCGGCCGGGCCACGGGCGGCCGGGGCACCGTGACCGTCTACACCACGACCTGGGCGGCCGAGGGCGAGGGCCTGCGTCATCTCCAGGGCGCCGTGGACGCGGCCCTGTGCGCCAAGGGCCACTGACACGCACCCTCCAGTCGTGGACCGCCGGGAGTGTACGTTCGTACGTTCCGGCGGGTAGGCTCCCGCGCATGACTGTTGACGTACTGCGCCGGCCCAGCCTGGCCGATCGCCGGGCCCGCATGGCCGTCGCTGTGCTGTTTTTCACCAACGGGGCACTGTTCGCCAACCTGTTGCCGAGGTATCCCCAGATCAAGGCGGACCTCGGCATCGGGAACGCCGCCTACGGACTGGCCGTGGCAGCCTTCCCCGCGGGCGCCATCACGGCCGGGCTCGCGGCCGGGGTCCTGGTGCGCCGGTTCGGCTCGGCACGGGTGGCGGTCGGCGGCACGCTGCTGACCGGGGTGGGCATCCTCGCCGCCGGACTCGCGGACTCGGTCGTGGTGTTCGCGGGGGCGCTGTTCCTGGCCGGGGCGATGGACGCGTTCACCGACGTCGCGCAGAACGCCCACGGTCTGCGGGTGCAGCGCCGTTATGGACGGTCCATCATCAACTCCTTCCACGCCATCTGGTCCGTCGGCGCCGTCACCGGTGGCTCCATGGCCGCCGCCGCGATAGCGCTCGGCCTCCCGCGGGGGCCGCACCTGCTGTTCTCCGCCGCGGTGTTCGCGGTCGCGGCCTGCGTCGCCCTGCGGTACTGCCTGCCGGGTCCCGAGACCGACGCCGAACCGGCCGGGGAGACCGACGCCGGGGACCGCGCGCCGGTGCCGGCCCGGTCCCCGGCGGCGGGGGTGCGCACCGGCTGGGTGCTGGCCGCGCTCGTACTCATCGCCACGGCCGGCACCCTCGTCGAGGACGCGGGCATGTCCTGGGCCACCCTCTACCTCTCCGACTCGCTGCACGCCACCGCGGCACTGGCCGCGTCCGGGTATGTCGCCCTGGTCGGCGCGCAGTTCGTCGGCCGGATCGTCGGGGACCGGCTCGTGGACCGCTTCGGCCAGCGCACGGTGGCCCGTTCCGGCGCGCTGATCGCAGCGGTCGGCATGGGCATGGCCCTGGCCGTGCCGACGGTGCCCGGCACGGTCCTCGGTTTCGCCGCGGCCGGGTTCGGGGTGGCGACGCTGGTGCCGGCGGCCATGCACGAGGCCGACGAACTGCCGGGCCTCAAGCCCGGGTCGGGGCTGACGCTCGTTTCCTGGCTGATGCGGCTGGGCTTCCTGCTCTCCCCGCCGGTCGTGGGCCTGGTCGCCGACGCGACCAGTCTGCGGGTGGGACTGCTGGTGGTGCCGCTCGCGGGGCTTCTCGTCCTGGTGTGCGGCGGAGTGCTCCAGCCCCGGCGACACTGAGCCGGGCCGGCGGGCGACCTCTGCATCGCCGACGATCCGGAGACCGCCCGCAGACAGCAGGAGGCCGTGCGGCCGGCCGCACGCGCTCCCGCCGCCGGGGATCCGTGTGTCCGGTTGCCATGGGAGCAGACTCGCACGTTCCGCACCGGCCGGGCGGATGTGGACCTGGTGCTCACCCAGGAGCTGTACAGGCTCGCCGCGCGCCGGCCCGCATGCCGGGAGCTCACCCACGCGTGGATGCACTGCAGCCGCGTCCACCTGGAGAAGCACTTCGACCCGGACACGGCCCGTCGGCTCGACGCCCTCATCGAGGGCCTGGCCCTGCACCGAGCCCTGGCCCGCGAGCCGCACGGCCGGGCCCTCACCCGGGAGGCCGTCGCCCGGGTCACCACCACGGACCGGTCCGCACCGCAGGGAAGCGACATCCCGTAGGCACCCCGTAGCGGCCCCGCAGCGGCCCGTGCGGCACAGGCCTGACCCCTGCGCCGCACGGGCATCCCCGTCAGCAGACGCCGTCGCCCGGCTTGGGGTTGCCCAGGCCGAACAGGGGGCGCAGCTTGAGGCCCACCCAGGTGCCGGCCAGTGCGAAGGCGCCCCACAGCCAGCCGCTGAGGCTGCCCGAGGCGATGCCCGCGAGGTAGGCCCCGATGTTGCAGCCGCCGGCCAGGCGGGCGCCGATGCCCATCAGCACACCGCCGAGCACCGCCGCTACGGCGGTACGCCAGGGGATGCCCCGGTGCAGCGCCCAGGTGCCCCCGAGCGAGGCGGCGACGGCCGCGCCGATCATGATGCCGATGTCGGTGAGGCTGGTCTTGTCGGCGAGCACGGGACCCGCCAGCATCTCGGCGTTGCCGGGCCGCTGCCACCAGGTCCAGTTCTCCGGGTGACCGCCGAGCGCGCCCACCAGCTCGGAGCCCCACAGGCTGAAGGCGCTGGTGACACCCCAGGCGCCGCCGGAGACCAGCAGGACGCCCGCGCCGAGCAGGGCCAGCGCGAGGGCGCCGACGGCCAGGGGCCAGGAGCCGCGGAGGGCACGGGCGGCGGCCCGGCGCGCCGAGGGGACGACGCCCAGCGGCGGCGGGTTGCGGCGGGCCTGGACGCGCCGGCTCACCAGCACCACGAGGAGCAGCGCGGCGAC
>NZ_JBITXB010000009.1:0-235919 GCF_044544295.1 Streptomyces sp. NPDC053750
CGAAACACCGTCCTCAACACCTCATGCCGACCCACCACCACCGACAACGCCTCACCCAACACACCCACATCCAACCCACCCCGCACCCGCACCGCCAGCGGCACGTTGTACGCAGCACTACCGGGAGACAGCCGGTCCACCAGCCACAGCCGCTGCTGGGCGAAGGACAGCGGCAACGGCTCGCTCCGGTCCACGCGCGGAATGCCGTCGGATTCCGGCCGGGTGTGCTTCATCAGCCGCCGCAGAGCTGCCTGCAGTCCCTGCGAGTTCGGTTCAGCCGTCATGACGGGACGCCTCCTCCTCGTGCGGGCATGCCGTGGAACGGTTCCTGCACATCTCCGCGGCGAGTGCTCGGTGGGTGCTGACGTCGCTGCCGCTGAACCAGGAGCTGACCTTGTCGCGCACGTCGACCGGCTGGTCCTGGGAAAGCTTGAAGATGCTGTCCACGGCCTCCGGTTCGAACTCGAACGCACCGACGCCGGACACGATCTTCCGGAAGTAGGGGATGGAATCCGTCATGTCCCAGCCTTGCCCGAACCTGCCTTCGAGGGCGCTCACCGTTCTCTGGACGACCTTGAGAGCCGGCTCGCCGGGGCCGAGGAGCCGGATCTTCCCGCGGACGTGCACAGCCGAGAAGTTCCAGGTCGGGGCGGCCGGAGCACGGTCGTACACCGTGGGTGAGATGTAGCCGTGCGGGCCCTGGAACACCACGAGCGCCCGGTCGCCGTCGGCGAGGGCGGTGTACTGCGGATTCATCACGTTGAGGTGGCCGTACATCTTCACGCCGACGAGGTCGGTCGGCCCGGTGAGGTCGTCGTCCGACGCGAACACCACGGGGATGTGCGAGGCCACCGGCACGTCGTCCTGTGTGGTGACGAAGCAGGCCAGGGGGTTGGCCTGGATGAGTTCGACGACGGGCGCGATGTCGACGGGCGCGAAGTGCCTGGGTACGTACATGGGGATCCCTCGTTCGGGCAGCGCACAGCGGCGTCGCCGTAAGGCGTCGCCAGTTGTTCCGGCAGGTGGGGTCAGCGGCCAGAGATCAGAGGTCGGCGGTCAGCGAGAGAGGTGGGGAGGGAGGGCACAGACGCCGGTCACTCGCTCGTGTCGACGAGGCTGTTCCAGAACAGCAGGTCGTAGGTGCGCAGGAAGCGGGCGTAGTGTCTCGCGGTGTCGGGGACCCAGCCTGTGGCCAGCCGCTGGTCCAGGATGCCGATGCCCTGCTCTTCGAGCTGCGCGTTGGGCGCGCTGAGGCTGTCCAGGAACGCGCATGCCTGGTCGTCCAGACCGTGGTGCTTGCGCAAGGCGCCGGCGAGTGCGGCGAAGGTCCCGGACCAACCGGGGAAGTTCGCCAGCAGGGCGGCTACGACGTCGGCGGGGTCGGCGTTGAGCGCCAGCCAGGCGGTGTAGGCGGGATACGCCTGACACAACGGAGCCGGCTGATGGGCGCGGCGACTGTCCTCGTCGACCCCGAGGGCGGCGGACAGCGTGGCGAGTCCGGTCAGCCCCATGGCCTCGCCGAGTGCGAGCCCCATGAAGAACTGCCGGGTGTCCGGTGCGGTGCACCGTCCGGCGAGGGAGAGGTAACTTCCCCAGTCGCTGGTGAAGATCAGCTGTTCTTCGTTGGCGTACCTGTGCAGGGCGTCCTCTGTGGCGCGCCCGGCGACGACCAGTTCGACGAACGCGTTGTCGCCTGCGGTGGCCGCCAGTTCACGTCGCATCTCGGCGAGCAGGTGCCGTGCCGAATCAGCCATGATCAGTGTTCCCCCGTGTTGAGAAGACGTGCGGACGAGCCGGACGGCCCGGTTGGTCAAGTGGTGGCGGCGGCGGTCGCGCCGTCCCGGACCGGCAGTGAGGTCATGCCGCGCACCACGCGGGTGGGTCGGCGTTCCGCCCCTTCGGCGAGGCGCAGGTCAGGGAATCTGCGCAGGAGCACGCGCAGGGTGGCCGCGGCCTCTATGCGCGCCAGGCCCGCTCCGACGCACAGGTGGATGCCGTCGCCGAACGTCAGGTGTTCGCGGCTGTTCGTCCGGTGGAGGTCGAAGTCCTGGGCGTTGTCCCCGAATACCTTGGGATCGCGGTTGGCTCCGCCCACGACCACGAACACGGGTGCGTCCTCGGGGATGTCGACGCCGGCGAGCGTCACGGGTTGGGTCGTGACCCGCAGCAGGTACTGCACCGGGGCGTCCCAGCGCAGGACTTCCTCGACGGCGTTCGGCACCAGGTCCGGATCGTCGATGAGTTGCTTCCTGACGTCGGCGTCGCCCAGCACGGTGAGGACGCAGTTGCCGATCAGGTTCACCGTGGTCTCGAAGCCGGCGCCGAGCAGGACGCCGCAGGTGGCGATCATGTCGTGCCAGGTGAGCGGCTCGCCCTCGGGTTCCGCCTGGACCATGAAACTCACCAGGTCGTTGCCCGGTTCGCGCCGGCGCTGCTCGATCAGATCACCGAAGAAGTCCTGCATCTCGATGAGCATCTGCCGGAAGGTCTTCAGGTCGCGCATGGTCCGGATGCCGTCGACGGAGGTACCGATGATTCCGCCCCAGCGCCGGAAACGCTCGAAGTCTTCTTCGCCGATCCCGAAGAACGCGGAGATCACCCGGATCGGCACGCGGACGGCGAGGTCGTTGACGGCGTCCCACTGGTCCTGGTCCGCGAGGCCGTCGAACAGCTCGTCGAGCATGCTTTCGATGGTCGCGGTGCGCTCTCGTATCGCTCGGGGCGAGAACCACGGCGCCACCATGCGCCTCAGGCGGGTGTGGTCGGGGGGGTCCATGGAGAGGAAGGAGTCGTCCATGGGCACGATGAGACGCTCGCCCCGGTCGTCGTACACCGTGGTGTCGATGGGTTTGGCCTTCGCGACCGCGAAGGATCCGAAGCGACTACTGTCGCGGAGGATGACCGATGCCAGCTCGTGATCACACGTGGCGAAAGCGCCGATATTGCCACGCACCAGGTCACCCTTATCCCTGATGCTCTCATAAATTGCATAAGGGTCGGTGTCGGGACGCCGCGCGATTAACTGCGCGACCGGATCCCCCGACATCTTGAGAAGTCGGAGCATCGCCCGCGACATTAACATTTTCGATGCTGACGTTGCTATATCTTGCTTCGCCATGCGATCACCATTCCACCCGGACGACGCACCGTCAAGTGACATGAATCACAGTTGCACCTTGATCACGTGCGGTCTAGCCTCGTCGAATAACTCGCAGCGAGAGGCGATGAGAGTCTTATGGCCCAGAACGCGAACCGCTCCGATTTATGGATCCGGAAATTTCATCCGGCGCCCGACGCCACGACCAGACTCGTTTGCCTTCCCCACGCCGGCGGGTCGGCGAGCTTCTACTTCCCCACGTCACGGGCGCTCGCCCCGACGACCGAGGTCCTGGCAGTGCAGTACCCGGGCCGGCAGGACCGGCGCAGTGAGCGCTGCAGGGAATCCATCGCGGAGCTGGCCGACGAGGTGACGAAGGAACTGCTGCCGTTCACGGATCGGCCGCTGGCGCTCTTCGGACACAGCATGGGGGCGACGATCGCGTTCGAAATCGCGCAGCGATTGGAAACCCGCGGCATCACGCCCCTGGCCCTCTTCATCAGCGGCCGCCGCGCCCCCACTCTCGATCGCCCGGAAAACCTGCACATGCTCGATGACCAGGCACTCATCGAAGAGCTGGCTAAACTCAACGGAACAAATTCCGAAATCCTCGCGGATGAGGAAATCATGCGGATGTCACTGGGCGCCATCCGCGGCGACTACAAGGCGATCTCAAGCTATCGCTGGCAGCCCGGACCGCCCATCCGGACACCTCTTCATGTGCATATAGGCGACAGCGATGAGCAGGTGAGCCGTGCAGAGGCGCAGGAATGGGAGCACCGCACCACCGGGGCGTTCAGCCTCACCGTCTATGCGGGCGGCCATTTCTATCTCAACGAGAACGCCTCCCGGGTCCTCGAAGCCATCTCGGCGCGTCTGACCCCCACCGGCCAGGACGGATACGTCCGCCCGTAGCACGCGACCGCTGCCCGGGTGGGCGGGGCCGGCCCCGCCCACCCGGCCACCGCGCAGCGCACTCAAGCCGAGGGCCACGCGCCCATTGAGGCGTTCATACAGCACGTCCAGGTCGCCCCGCATCGTGGAGACGAGGGTGAGGGCGACGATGACGTCCCTCAGTCCACGACCCAGCCGTGCTTCCGCACCAGATCAAGGACACCGGACCTGACCTGCTTGAGCTGATCGGCCGTGAGGCTTCCGGCGGTGTCCAGCAGGACCTCGGTGAGGTCGGCACGGAACTCGTCGCACGAGAGCAACTCCACCTCCTGATCACCCTGCTCCGCGGGCACCCGACCGCTCCTGCTGTCCGGTGAAGCCGGTGAAGGGTGACGGATCAGTCGGATCTCCGACGCCTTGAGCCCCTTGTCGCCCTGCTCCATGGAGAACTCGACCTCGCTCCCGGCGTGGTACATGTGCTTCTCGTCGACCAGGTCGTTGGCGTGCATGAAGACGTCTTCACCGCCCTCTTTGGGCCGGATGAATCCGTAACCCCGAACCTCGTCGAATCGCAGAACCCTGCCCACCATCAACACACCGCACCTCCACACACGAACCAATACGCAAGAAGCATCTGTGACTCACGATACCCCCTGACTCGCACTCCCGTCCGGGATATCACTGTGTCAAGTGCCAGGCGCATCCCCGCACTTGATATCGCGCCAGTCGGCTCGAGCAGGGCACGTGAGCCGATGCAGACGCAAAGCCAGGTGGGGCCAACGCCACCGCCGGCAGTGCCGTGGTCTTCGCCGGTGCCAGGTCGTCATCGCGCCGGCCGGACGAACGCGTCCGCGAGGTCGTCTCCAGGGCGAACGCTGCCTGATGCTA
Organism: Streptomyces sp. NPDC053750; assembly: GCF_044544295.1. Classification (NCBI taxonomy): domain Bacteria; kingdom Bacillati; phylum Actinomycetota; class Actinomycetes; order Kitasatosporales; family Streptomycetaceae; genus Streptomyces; species Streptomyces sp. NPDC053750. The sequence goes on from NZ_JBITXB010000009.1 coordinate 4,880, forward strand.
GGAACGGTCGACGGCGTCGAGGGCGTGATCCTTTAGGAAGGCGCCCGCATGGGCTGCTGCTTCTTCCGCGGACGCGTACTGCGCCCCTTCGGTGACCGCGGCGGATGCTCCGTCAGCGCCCACTCCTGTCCAACTCCAGTCACCGGAAGGCGCCTGCACCAGTTCTGCAGTCCCCCCGAAGAGCGCGAGCGTGCTCCTGCTCGCCGTCGCGGGCGCTGAGCGGCTGACGGCGTCAGGCCATTTCTTGCGGGCACCCTGCCGGGTGATGCCCCAGACGGCCCCCATCTGCTCGTAACTGGCGCCGTAGGAGCCGGCGGTTGCTGCCGCATGTGCGGTCAACCGCTTGACCTCGGCATCCACCACCTTCCAAGCGGCCAGGACGGACAGTGTCACTTCGATGGGATCCGCTTCCCACGTACGGTCCGCGGGCAGCCCGGTCTGCCGGGAGCGAATCGCCGAGGCCAGCGGATTCAAGGCGTCGTACAGCGCCTTGTCGAGTTCCGCCTGTTCTTCCGGGGTGATCTCAGAGGCCATCATGCGACAACTATAGTTTCCGAATCGGCTGACGGCAACCAAAGTTTACACACAGCGTCGCTCGCAGCCCGGCCGCATCGGCGCCGACAAGGCGTATCGGCTCCCGAGCGAACGCCGGCTACTACCCCTGGGCCGTAGGCAACGCCCGCGAAGGCCCGGTCCGTGCTGTCGTCCGCAATCCCCCGAAGGAGTGAGGTGCCCTGATCGAACGAGTTTGAGCGGCGACAGCCCAGAGCCCCCACGCCCACCCCCGGCATGAGAACCCGTGTGCACCCCATACCCCTCGATCAGGCCGTGACGGGACCGGATCCAGCGCGTTTTTAGAGCACCAGTGCCACACCGACGCCCAGACGGAGGAACACCATGCACCCCGCCCCCGCTCCTTGGCAGCAGCCTCCCGGAATCGAACAGTGGCCCGGCGTGGCCCAGAACAGCGTTGACGGCGGGCTCATCTCAGCACGTCCGGATACGGGGTGGGCGGCATGAGTGAGCCCACCGATGCATCAGCCGACAGTGTTCCGGGGCCGCGCACCTCCCCCGCGGCGCCCCCGGCCGCGCCGTCGGCGTCCGCACCCTCGCCTGCGGGCGCTCCCCTGGCGTCCGCTCCCGCTGCGCAGATGCGGTACGTCGACCTGACCGGCAGCCGAGAGGCAGCCGGCCGCTCGATCCGCATGCGCGACATGGCCCGCCGCCTGCCGCAACTGGTGCGCCGCTCGCTGGCTCTCGCCTGGCGCGTCGACCGGCGAGCGACCGTCGGTCTGCTGCTGTGCCAGGTCGTCAGCGGTGTGATGCAGGCCCTGGGCCTGGTCGCCATCGCCGGCACCCTGACCGCTCTGCTGCGCGACGGGGATGTCTACCACCGGCTCCTTCAGGCATGGCCCTCCGTCGCCCTGCTCGCCGGAGCCGCCGGCGTGCGCGCGCTCCTCGGCATCACCGTCAACTGGCTCTCCTCCCGGCTGGGCCCGCTGATGTCCCGCGAGGCCGAGCAGATGCTGCTCACCGGCTGCGCCGAGGTCGAGCTGTGTGCCTATGACGACCCCGACTTCAACCGCGACCGGGAAGCCGCCGACCGCGGCGCCCAGGTCACCGGAGACCTGATCAACGAGGGACAGGACCTGATCGCCTCGGGCGCCGGCTTCCTCGCCGGGGCGATCGTCCTGACCGGCGTCCACTGGGCCCTGCTCCCGCTCCTCGTCGCAGCCAGCCTGCCGCAGGCTCTGGCCCAGGTCAGCGCCGCCCGCGTCCGATACCTGGCCAACCTCCGCAGCAACGGCGACAACAGGATGCTGTCCGTGCTGCGCTGGCACATCTACACCAAGGACGCCGCCGACCAGATCCGCGCCGGCACCATGGCCGACTTCCTGTCCGGCCGGTACCGGCACACGGTCGCCCGGATCAACCGCGAGGACCGGGCCGCGGCCGACCAGGGCGCCCGCATGTCCCTGGTCGGAGCGATGTGCGGAGGCCTGGGGTCGGCCGTGGTGTGGGCGGCGGTCGTGTGGCTGCTCGCGACCGGCCGGATCACCGTCGGACATGCCGGCACGGCCGTCTTCGCCCTGCAGACCGTCGGCATGTCGGTCCGCGGCCTGGTGGCCGTCGGCGCGCGCGCCGTACGGACCGGGCTGTACATGGACGACTGGACCGGCTTCCTCGACAAGGCAGGCGGCTTCCGCATGCGTCGGGGCCCGCACCGTCCCGAGCCGCCGGAGACGATCGAGGTCAAGTCGGTCACCCACCGCTACGCCGGCAAGGACCGCGACGCACTGTCCGACGTCTCCCTCACCTTGCGCCGGGGCGAGGTCACTGCGCTGGTGGGCTTCAACGGCTCGGGCAAGTCGACGCTGTCCAAGCTGGTCAGCGGCCTCTACCTGCCCAGCGGCGGGCAGGTGCTGTGGGACGGAGTCCCCACCGGCGACTGCGATCCGCAGGCCCTGTGGCAGCAGGTCGCCCTCGTGCCGCAGGACTACGCGCACTGGCCGCTTACCGTGCGCGAGAACGTGACCCAGGGACAGCCCACCGCGCGCGGCGATGCGGCGGTCCGCGAAGCGTGCGAGGCGGCCGACGCCGACGAGGTCGTCGACAGGCTCGGCGCCGGCCTGGACACGCTCCTGGCCCGCGAGTGGCTCAACGGGGAGGAGCTCAGCGGCGGCCAGTGGCAGCGCATCGCCTTGGCGCGGGCGTTCTTCCGCCAGGCCGGTCTGCTGGTCCTCGACGAGCCGACGGCGAACCTCGACCCGCGCGCCGAGTACCGCATCTTCCAGCGGCTGCGGGCCCTCGCCCGGGACCGGGCGGTGCTGCTGGTGACCCACCGCATCACCAACGTCGCCATCGCCGACCGCATCGTGGTCCTCGACGACGGCAAGATCGTCCAGGAGGGCACCTACGCCCGGCTCTCCCAACAACGCGGCCTGTTCCAGCAGTTGCTGTCCTACCAGATCACGTCCGAGCCGGACGGCAACAGGCACGAGACCCCCGCATGACCGTCCCCGACGCCACCCCAGCACACCCTGCCAAAGCGGCCGCCCCTACAGCGCGAGCAGGAGGGCGCCGACCGCCGCGGTGGTGGCTGCCGAGAGGTACTTGCTCATGACCATGATGTCCTTTCGGGTGGGCACTGCGTGTCCGGGCCCACGATCCCGTCCACGCTGATGCCACCCCAGTTCGCCTGCGGTGTCCGGACCGCCTGGGCACGGGCGCTGCCGTACTGGCCGCCGGCGGCGAAGCCGGCGTAATTGGCTGTCGTCCGCCAGGAGATGGGGCATGCGGCCTGCGCGGGCGAGCTGCTCGCTTCGGCGTCCGGCGCCGCCGAGGCTGTGGTGCCGGCGAGGCTGTGGTGCCGGCGAGGCTGTGGTGCCGGCGAGGCTGTGGTGCCGGCGAGTCCGAGCACCAGGACCGCTCCTCGGGCAACCGCACCTCCGCCAGCCACGCCGACGGGTGTGACCTGTCGGGCCGCTCCTGGTCAGGGCGTGGGTGGTGGGGTGAACAGGGCCTGGAGGGTTCGGGTGGCTGTTTCGCGCAGCCAGGTGTGGGCGGGGTCGTTGTCGTGGCGTTGGTGCCAGAGCAGGTAGAGGGGTACGTCGGGCATCTCGAACGGCAGCGTCAGGGTGGTCAGGCCGCTCTGGTGGCGGATGGAGCGGGTGGCTGCGTCGGGGAGGGTGACCACGAGGCCGGTGTCGCGGGCGAGTTGCAGCGCGGTGGCCGTGGTGGGGGCGGAGGCGATGACGCGGCGCTCGTGGCCGAGTGCGGCCAGGGCGTCGCCGAGCCGGTCGTTCGCGTTCGGCGACGGTCAGGACGATCGGGCAAGCCGGCGCAACGGGCATGACAGGCAGGCCGATCGGGGAGAAGCGGAACACGGCGGGTCGCAGCACTCCGGGCCCGCGTCAGCAACCGACAGGACTCAGCCTTCCGCGACCGCCGGCTCGATCAGGGACAGCGTCCGGTTGTCCGCGTCCACGTGTGCGCGGACGCCGATGGGCAGCGGCAGGTTCGGCGAGGTGTGACCGAAGTCGACCTGTGCGAGAACCGGGATGTCACGTCGGCCCAGGACGTCGAGTACCACGTCGCGCAGTTCTGCGCGCTGTCCGCCACCCTCGTGGGGCGTGACCTCGGTCGGGATGCCGACCACCATGCCGGCGATGCGGTCCAGCACGCCGGACAGCCTCAGCGCGTGCAGGTCGTTCCAGATCCGCGAGACCGGCCGCTGCAGCTCCTCCCAGAACAACACGGCGCCCTCGAACCGTTCGGCGGCCGGCGCGAACGGTGTCGCCTGCAGGAGGACCAGGCGGTTCAGCAAGCCGCCGAAGAGTGGTCCCTGCGCGCTGCCCGGCCGCCAGGTCTCCCAGGCCTCCTTCGCCGGCAGCGCGCCCGGCGCCTCGGCCTTGGTGAGCACCCGGGTGTAGAGGTCGACGAGTTCGGAGCGACGGGCCTCGTCGCCCAGCGTGTACCAGTCGCTGCCGAAACCGTGGGTGGCGATGTCGGCGTGGAAGCCGACGAGGCCGGTTCGGGCGTGGAGCGCCATGTGCAGCAGCGAGATGTCGCTGTAGCCGAGGATCGGTTTCGGGTCGGCCCGGATCGCGTCCAGATCGATCAGATCGAGATAGCCGATGGTCGCCTGTCCACCCGTATGCGCGACGATGGCCCGCACTTCCGGGTCCCGGAGCAGACCGTTGAGCTCGTCGGCCTGCTCCGCAGGAGTGCCCGACGCCCACCAGCGATTCTGCACCGGGTTGACCATCGGGCTGACCCGCACCCGGAAACCCATCCGCTCGAGTATCGCCACACCGCGGGCAAGCAGTGGTTCCTCACCCGGCTCGAGCTGGCCCGAGGGCGCGGTGACGACCACGAGGTCGCCGGAACGGAGCGCGCGGGGCCGAAGGGTCGCAGGCATGGGGCCTCCTCCTTGTTGATCAACAATGGCGATCAACAGGGCCCGTGCCGTCGATATTCCGCCTCACCGGTGTGATCACGCCCTGTCGGCCCCCCAGCCATCAGGCAGCACCCGCAGCGCAGCAGCCTTCGAGGAGATGATGTGGTCTTCCGCATCCGGCCGGTCAGCCCATCGATGAGTTCCGGGGCCTGCGGACGTCACAGTCTCGGACCGACGCGGTCGTACTCGAAGGAGACGCATGGCAAAGCTCATCTACTCGATGGTCACCTCGCTCGACGGTTACGTCCAGGCGGCGGAGGGCGACCTCGGCACCGGGGCCGACGACCAAGAGGTGCACACGTTCATCAACGATCTCTTCCGCCCGGTCGGCACGTACCTCTACGGCCGACGGATGTACGAGACGATGGTCTACTGGGAGACCGCGCACACCGAGCCCGACCAGCCTCCGCACATCCTGCAGTACGCCCGTGACTGGCAGGCCGCGGAGAAGGTCGTGTACTCCACGACGCTTGCGTCGGTGTCCAGCGCGAGGACCAGGCTCGAGCGGACCTTCGACCCGGACGCGGTGCGCAAGCTCAAGGCCGAGGCTGATCAGGACCTCACTGTCGACGGCCCGAACCTCGCGGCCCAGGCGATCGGGGCCGGCCTGGTGGACGAGTATCACCTGTTCATCACCACGAGCGTCGTCGGCGGGGGCAAGCGGTTCTTCCCCGACGGCGTGCGGCTCGATCTCGAGCTGGTCGAGAAGCGTGCCTTCGACAGCGGACTGCTCTACGCCCGCTACCGGACCCGCTGAGCCGCGCCGGCCGGTCGCACCAGGCGGCGGCGCGGCGAGCAGGGGCCCCGCAGACAGGCTGGAGGACGCCCGCAACCTCGCAGCAGGCCCGCGACGGCGCCACCGCGGAGGAGCTGCGCCGCCACACGGGTGTGTCGCGGCTACAGGTCGGCTCCCAGGGGGCGGGGGTTTCTCGTCGGTGTCCCCACACGGCGAGGCAGGCCTTGGTGATGGCCGGCGCGCCGGTCGCACGGCCGGGCCATGGCGATGGGCAGACGTCCTCGCCGTCGAGGACCGACTCGAAGCCCCCGCACCGCAATAGCGGAGGGCCCGTCCTCGAGAACGGGTCGAGCCGGCTTCGCCCGGACCGTCTCGGCTGTGCCTCACCATGGGACGTCGGGCACGAGAACGACCTTGCCCGTCGTTGCCCGCGCCTCCAGGGCGGCGTGCGCCGCGGCAGCCTGCGAGAGGGGGAAGGTCTGGAAGGCCGGTACCAGGTTCCCCCGGGCGGCCTCGCTGAGCGCGCGGGCCTCGTCGGCGGGCGCGTCCTGGCCTTCCAGGAGCATGGCCAGAGCGTCGGTGAAGCGTACGCCTCGCTCCCTCAGCTGTGCCTCCTCGGGACGGAACACCTCCCGGGAGGCCGCGCCGATGGTGATGTAGCGCCCGCCCTCGGCCAGCAGTCCGAAGGCGGCCCGGCCCTTGTCTCCCTCGACCCCGTCCAGGACCACCGTGACGCCGCGCCCGCCCAGGGCGTCGCGGACCGTGCCCGCCCAGTCGGGCAGGTTGTAGTCGACGGCGACATCGGCTCCCAGCTCTCGCACCGCCGCCGTCTTGGCCGGTCCGCCTGCCGCGCCGATGACCGTGGCGCCGAGGCGGTGGGCGAACTGGACGACCAGACGGCCGATCCCGCCGGCCGCCGACGTGACCAGGACCACGTCGCCGGGGGTCAGCTCCGCGATGTCGAGCAGGCCGATCGCAGTGGTGCCGGTCACGACCATGGTGACGGCTGCCTCGTACCCCAGGCCGGCCGGAATCCGGTGCAGGGAAGAGACGTCGGCAACGGCGAGCTCGGCGTAGCCCCCTGGCCTGCCGTGCGCGGTCACCACCTTGGCACCGATCCACGCCTCGTCCACGTCCGGCCCGACCGACTCGACGACGCCGGCCACCTCTCCCCCGAAAATGGCCGGAAGCCCCGGAAGCGGCGGACCGATCTCCAGCCCTTCCCGCATCGCCGTCTCGATCTGGTGGACCCCCGCGGCCCGCACCGACACGAGGACCTCACCCGGACCCGGCACGGGGTCGGGCACCTTCTCGTAACGGAGGTTCTCAGCGGGCCCGAACTCGTGCAGCACGACGGCGCGCATGACCGTTCCTTCCGGTAGATCTGCAGGACTGCACCCACTCTGTGACCTCTACTCAACTTGAGGTCAAGCAGCTCCCGGGCAGTGATCTGCGATCCTGCGTCAACGTCAGCGAGTGCCTCGCTCACCGCGGCGACGTCGGCTCACGCCCGCGGTTGCGGCCCCTCGGAATCCCGGCGACCGCTTGCAGACGGGCAGGTGACCTGCCACGCCGCCTCGATCATGGGGAAGATCTCGTCCAGGGCGGCCTCCGGGTCGGCCGCTTCGCGGGCCAGCGAGTAGGCGTCGATCACGAACCTCGCGATGGTGCGGGCGGCGGTTTCGCTCCGGGTCCGGTCGGGATCGGCGGCGATGGCCGTGGCCAGGGCGTCCGCGTGGCGCAGGCGGATCGACTCGTCGTACCTCCGCAGGGCGGGAGACGCGTCGATCATGCGCCAGATCGGCGCGGCGCTGTCCGCGGTGCAGTGCCGCACCAGGGCCAGGATCTCGCGGCGCAGCGCGGGGATGAGCGGCTCCTGCGGCGCCCGGCCGGTGACCGCCTGCGTGAGGCGCCGCTCGAAGTCCTCCTCCTGCTCGAACACCAGGGCCTCTTTCGAGGCGAAGTGGGAGAAGAGCGTGGTGACGGCCACGTCGGCCTCGGCGGCCACGTCACGGATGCCCACGGCGTCGTAACCGTGTTCCAGGAAGAGCCGCAGTGCGGTGTCGGCGATCTTCTGGCGGGTCGCTGCCTTCTTGCGCTCACGGCGTCCGGACTGCACGGTCATGCCCGCAGGCTAGCAGGTACGAAAGTGCAACCGTTATGAAAAGCTATCGGTTAGTGCTACGTTCGGCGGCATGAAGAAGGTGAGCTTCGCCGAGTTCGGCGGTCCCGAGGTTCTGCAACTCATTGATGCCGAGGAGCCCCACGCGGGCCCCGGCCGGATACGCATCGCCGTGCGGGCGGCGGGCGTGAACCCCGTCGACTGGAGGCTGCGTGAAGGACAGGTCCTGGGGGCCCATCCGATCGAGCTGCCCTCCGGGGTCGGGCTGGACGCCGCAGGGGTGGTGGACGAGGTGGGCGAGGGTGTCGTAGGGGTCGAGGTCGGTGACCGGGTGTTCGGTGAGGGCGCCGGCACGTACGCCGAGTTCGCCGTGCTGTCGGCCTGGGCCCGGATGCCCGAGGGGCTGACGTTCGAGGAGGCGGCCGGGTACCCGTCCGTGGTGGAGACCGCGCTGCGCATCATCCGCGAGGTCGGTGTGCGACCCGGGCAGACGCTCCTGGTCAGCGGCGCGTCCGGGGGCGTCGGATCGGCAGTGCTGCAGATCGCCCGCGACCGCGGCATCACCGTGATCGGCACGGCCGGTGCCGCGAACCAGGAGTATCTGCGCGGCCTGGGTGCCGTCGCCACGACGTACGGCGAGGGCTGGGTCGAGCGGGTTCGGCGGCTCGGCGACGTCGACGCCGCTCTCGATCTGGCCGGTTCGGGTGTGATCCGCGAGCTGGTCGAGCTGACCGGGAGTCCGGAGAAGGTCGTCTCCATCGCCGATCTCGGTGCGCCGGAGTTCGGTGTCCGGTTCTCCGGCGTGGCCGGAAGCGTGCCGGCGGCACTCGCCGAGGCCGTCGACCTGATCTCGCGCGGCCGGCTCCACATCCCGGTCGAGAAGTCGTACTCGCTGGCCGAGGCAGCGGCGGCCCACATCGACAGCCACGCCGGTCACACGCGCGGGCGCCGAGTCCTGGTCGTCTGAGCCGCTCCGGGCGCGGGCACCTTGAGGCTCGGCGGGCCGTGTTCAGCGGTTCTCCGGTGCGGTGGCCGGCTGCGGATGCGTCGTCGAGGGTCCGTCCGGCGAGCATGTCGAGGCGGCCCGCGACGGCGTCGAGGACTTCCTTGGAGGCGCCGGCGAGGTGGCCGCGCTTCAGACGGACGTAGTGGTCGTTGCTGACGCCGACGAGCAGGGGACATTCTCGCGGCGCAGGCCCGGTACGCGACGGTTGCCGCCGTAGGCAGAGCCGTCCGAGGCGATCACGCACCTGGCCTGCTGCGCCGATGGCCCCGCGCCGTGACCACGATCAATCGGAACGTGCGCCCTGCTGGTCCGCGGACCGTGTGGGCTGCGCCGTGGATGCCACCAGGCTGGCGAGCAGCCGGAGCCGTTCCTCGGAGGTGCTGCCCGGTTCGGCGGTGTACAGGGTGAGGTCGTGTACGGCCCGGCCGGCCATGGGCAGGTCGAGGGACTGGTAGCACAGTTCCAGTTCGCCGACGTCGGGGTGGTGCAGGCGTTTGCTGCCGTCGTGGCGGATGCGGACGTCGTGGGCGGCCCACTGGGTGCGGAACTCGGGGCTGAGGGTGGACAGTTCCCCGATCAGTTCGCGCAGTGCCCGGTCCTGGGGTTCGCGTCCGGCCTCGGCGCGCAGGAGTGCTGCGGTGGCGGAGCAGGCGGCGTCCCAGTCGACGAAGAAGTTCCGGGAGCCGGGGTCCAGGAAGATGTAGCGGGCGACGTTGGGGCGTCCGTGCCGGTCGGCGGTGGGGCTGTCGAACATGGGTGCGTGTACGGCGCGGGCCAGGGCGTTGGAGGCGATGACGTCCTGGCGGCCGTTGCGTACGAACGCGGAGGACATCGTCATCGAGTCGATCAGCCACTGAACCCGTGGCGGCACCTCGACGTCACGGCGTCGGGACGGGGTGCGCCGGGCGGGCCGGGCGGCGCGGGCCAGATCGAACAGGTAGGTGCGTTCGTCGTCGTCCAGCTGCAGGGCCTGGGCGACCGCGGCGAGCACGTCTTCGGAGACGCCACTGATGTGGCCCTTCTCGAGGCGGGTGTACCACTCGGTGCTCACGCCCGCCAGAACCGCGACTTCTTCCCGCCGCAGCCCCGCTACGCGCCGGCGGCCGCTGCTGGGCAGTCCGGCCTGTTCCGGGGTGATCCTGGCGCGGCGGCTGACGAGAAAGTCCCGGATCTCGGCGCGGTGGTCGCTTCGGTCGTCCATGCGTTCCACGGTAGCCAGCGGCCGCCGCCGAGGGAGGTCGAGCTTGTCCCCCCTATAAACGCGACCTTCTCCCCCTGCGGCGCTTCGGGTTTCGTGAGCTCAGCACCGCTGAAAAGCACCCCTGAACAGCACCCCACGGAGTTGATGCATGAGTACGCGAGGAGGAACCCTCCACGCTCCTGCCGGCACACGGACCGAACACCCCCACCAGGCCGCGCCCGCCCGGCTCCCGCTCGTCGTCCACGTGCTGGCACTGGGCACGTTCCTGATGGGCACCACCGAGTTCGTCGTGGCCGGTCTCCTGCCCGAGATCGCGGAAGACCTACAGGTCAGCGTCGCCCGGAGTGGCCTTCTGATCACCGTGTTCGCCGTCGGCATGATCGTCGGCGCGCCGCTGATGGCCATGCTCACGCTGCGGCTGCCCACCCGGCTGACGCTGATGCTGGCCCTGGCCGTCTTCGCCGTCGGGCATGTCGTCGTCGCCCTCGGCTCGAACTTCACGCTGCTGCTGGCCGCCCGGTTCCTGACCGCGATCGCCACCGGAGCCTTCTGGGCGGTGGCCAACGTCGCCGCCACCCGGGCCGCCGGTCCGGCATCGAGTGCCCGCGCGCTGGGCCTGGTGGGCGCCGGAGCCATGCTCGCCAACGTCGTCGGCGTGCCGCTCGGCGCGTTCGCCGGGCAGCTCATGGGCTGGCGCGGACCGTTCTGGGCCCTCGCCGCCCTCTCCGCCGCGGCCATCGTGCTCATCGCCCGCACCGTCGGCCACGAAGCCCACCCCCGGCAGCAGAGCGTGTCGGTCCGCTCCGAGCTGACCGCCCTGCGCTCCGGCCGTCTGTGGCTGGTGCTGGCCGCCTGCGCCACGACGACGGGCGGCGTCCTGGCCGCGTACTCCTACATCGCGCCGCTGCTGACCGACCGCTCCGGTGTCGCCTCCGGCCTCGTCCCGCTGGTACTGGTCGGATTCGGGCTCGGCGCCCTGGCCGGCTCTCTCGTCGGCGGCCGCCTGGGCGACCGACGCCCGCACACCGTGACCGTCGTCGCCGCCGGCGGCGCGGCACTCCTGCTGCTGGCGATCGACCTGCTGGCCGGATTCGCCGTGGCCACGATCGTCCTGGTCACCCTGCTGGGATTCTTCGGCCTGGGTGCCAACCCCGTCCTCATGGCCCTGGCCGTCCGCTACGCCCGCCAGGCCCCCGTACTGGCCTCCGCCCTGACCGTCTCCGCGTTCAACCTCGGCACCGCCGTCGGCTCCGGCATCGCCGGCCAAGCCCTCGGCTCCGGCCTGGGCTCGACCGGGCCCGCCGTCGTCGGCACCGTCATCGCCGCCCTCACCCTGATCCCCACCATCGCCCTCGCGGCGGCCCGCGGCACCCGTGCCGGCGCGGTCGACACGGCTGTCCGGGATGCGCCCCGGGACGGTGCCGCACAGGCTTGACCCCAGACAGGCCGTGCACCCGGCCATGCCCCTGCTGTGACCACACCTACCGCCACACCCCCGCTCTGGAGAACACCCCCATGCGCGCAACCCTCATGTACGGGGCCGGCGACGTCCGTGTCGAGACCGTCCCGGACTCCGTCATCAAGCACCCCACCGACGCCCTGGTGCGCATCACCGCCTCCTGCGTCTGCGGCAGCGACCTGCATCCCTACGGCTCGATGAAGCCCGAGGACGGGCCCGTCCGGATGGGCCACGAGTTCATCGGCGTCGTCGAGGAAACCGGTTCCGAGGTCACCACCGTCGAGCGCGGCGATCTGGTCGTCGCCCCGTTCGCCATCTCCGACAACACCTGCCCGTTCTGCCGTGAGGGCCTGCACACCTCCTGCTCCCACCCGCAGGCGGGCTTCTGGGACGGCGAACCGGAGGAAGGCGGACAGGCGGAGGCCGTCCGCGTCCCGCTCGCGGACGGCACCCTCGTCAAGCTGCCCGTCGCCCCCGACTCCGCGCTCATCCCCTCCCTGCTCACGCTCTCGGACGTCCTCGGTACCGGCCACCACGCCGCCGTCGCGGGCGGGGTGAACGAGCGGACCAGTGTCACCGTCATCGGCGACGGCGCCGTCGGCCTGCTGGCCGTGCTCTCCGCCAAGCGCCTGGGCGCCGAGCAGATCATCCTCATGGGCCGACACCGGGCACGCACCGACCTGGGCCGCGCATTCGGTGCCACCGACGTCGTCTCCGCCCGCGGCGACGAAGGCATCGAGACGGTAAGGGAATTGACCGGCGGCGACGGCACACACGTGGTCCTGGAGGCGGTCGGCCACATGCCCGCCTACGACCAGGCCCTCGGGGTCGTCCGCCCGGGCGGCGTCATCAGCCGCGTCGGGGTCCCGCAGTACGAGGAAGCCCCTGTCGGATTCGGCAGTCTCTTCCGCCACAACATCCGCCTCGCCGGCGGCCCCGCACCCGTGCGTGCCTACATCGAGGAACTGATGCCCGACATTCTCAACGGCACCATCGAGCCGGGCAAGGTCTTCGACGCCACCACGGACCTCGACGGTGTCCCGGCCGGCTACCGGGACATGGCCGACCGCAGGAGTCTCAAGACCCTCGTCAAGCCCTGACCGCGCGTGTCGAATCGGCCCCGGGTGCGGCGTCGTCAAGGATGAGGCCGGTCACGCCACTGGCGCGCGGCGTGTTGATCTCATGATCCCCTGGTGAACATTGCGGCCCCCTTCCGTGTCCTTCGCCACAGCAGTGCTGCAAAGCAGCGGAGTCGAGGTGTGGCGATATGGCCCGTCGATGTACGGATTTGCGACCCCACATCCACCGCGAGAAGGTCCGGACGGCTCTGACCCCGGGGCGAGTTCCCTGCATGCCGACAGCTTTATGATCGTCAACGAACTGCTGTCGCCGCGCTCATCCCCTTGTCGCCGTCGGTTCTTGGCGACCGCGAACACCATCGGCTGAGCGGGCCGCGCGACGGTGACGCCTGCGAAGAAAGGTGAACTCCATGGCACTCGGGCTGCTTCGACGTCGGCGCTCCCGCGGCGCCTCGGGGGTCGGACCGGGCATCTCGGTCCCTCTCCCGCCCGGCGCCGGGGCCTTCGGCTTCGAGGTCGTCGATCCCACGGGGCAGCCCATGGGCGGGGCCGAGGTGACCGTGACCGCGCTGGACAGTCACCAGGTCGTAACACGGGGCACCACGGACCCCCACGGCTTCTTCATAGCGACGCTGCCACCGGGCTCCTACAGTGTGATGACCGTGGCCGAGGGCCTGTCACCTTCCCGCGAAAGCATCGACATCGGCGCCGGGGTGGCGCTGCCTCCGGTGCGCATCGCGCTGGAGCCCGCCCGTCAACTGGAGCTTCCGACCGCCGGAACCTGGCTGTTCGACCCTCCGCACACCGCGATCCGGTTCATCGCCAAGCACGTGGGCATGGCTCATGTCCACGGTCGGTTCACCCGTTTCCAGGGCGGCATCCGCGTCGCACCGAACATGGCCGACTCCCACGTCTCGGTGCGCATCGACGCCGCCAGCATCACCACGGGCAACAACACCCGTGACAACCACCTGCGTTCCGCCGACTTCCTGGACGTCGAACGCTATCCGTACATCGACTTCACCAGCACGCGGTTCGCCTACCGCGGCGGCTCCAAGTGGACGCTGCACGGCACGCTCACCATGCACGGCACCAGCCGCTCCGTCGGCCTCGACACGACCTACCTCGGGACGGTCAACGGGGGCTACGACCAGGAACTGCGCTGCGCGGCTCTCGCGAAGGCGGAACTGCACCGGGAGGACTTCACCCTCAACTGGCGCTCGATGCTGGCCCGCGGCATCGCGGTCGTCGGCCCGACCGTCCAACTGGAGCTGGACGTACAGGCGATGTACCGCACCCACGACACACCGACGCCCCCGGAGTAGGCCCCGGCGGGCACCGCCACTTCATGTTGATCTTGTGCAGCTTTGCAGTCAACCGCATGGAACCCGGACGAGGCCACCCATCTCGCCGGGCGGTGCCCGGCGACGCCGTGATAGCACGGAGCGATCAGATGGGAAAGGGCTCACAATCATGGGTATCTTCAGCCGTCGCCAGACCGACGCCATCGAGCCGACCCCGGCTCTCGGCGCCGGCACCTCCGTCATGGAGGCCGCGCCCCGGGATGTCGCGCTCGACCCGGCACTGCGCGCGCTGACCGGGCGATGGACCATCGACCGCCCCCACAGCCGCATCGGTTTCTCCGTGCGCCACGCCATGGTCACGACGGTGCGGGGAGCTTTCACCGACTACGACAGCACGTTGTACTTCGACGGAGCCCGGCCCTCCAACTCGCGGGCCGAGCTCGTCATCCGGGTCGCCAGCGTCGACACGGGCGTGGAACAACGGGATGCGCACCTCGTCGGCCGCGACTTCTTCGACGCACGTCGCCACCCGGAGATGTCCTTCCGCAGCACCTCCACCGTCCATGAGGGCGGGGAGAGCTTTCGCATGACCGGGGACCTGACCATCCGCGGCGTCGCCCGGCCCGTGGACCTGCAACTCGACTACCTCGGCTCGGTCCTGGATCCGTTCGGCTACGAGCGCGCCGGATTCGACGGCACCACCACCATCGACCGCACCGAGTGGGGCCTGGTCTACAACCAGCGTCTCACGGCGGGCGGCACCATGGTGAGCGAGAAGGTCCGCCTCCAGTTCGACATCTCCGCGGTCCGGGTGATGCCGTAGGTGGGGTGGGCCGGTCGGCAGGTCAGCCCGGGTCGTCGAACATGGCCAGCAGCGCCTGCTCGTCCGTCTCCGCAGCAGCCTCCTCCTGCTGCGGAACCTGCTCGGCCCACACCGTCTTGCCCTGCGGCATGTAGCGGGCGCCCCAGCTCTTGGTGAACTGCGCCACCAGATACAGGCCACGTCCGCCCTCCTCGGTCGTGGCCGCCCGTCGGATGCGCGGAGAGGTGTTGCTGCGGTCGGAGACCTCGCAGATCAGTGAGTCGTCGCGCAGCAACCGCAGACCGATGGGGCCCTGGCCGCCGTACCGCACGGCGTTGGTGACCAGCTCGCTGACCACCAAGCCGGTGTTGAACTGAAGCTCCGGCATGCCCCAGGCCGCGAGCTGAGCGCGGGACAGCTCCCTGGCCCGCGCCACGACCGAGGAGTCGGACGGGAACTCCCAGGACGCCACCCGGTCCTCGGGCAGCGCGTGCACCCGGGCCAGCAGCAGGGCCACGTCGTCGTGCGGCCCGCCGGGCACGAGGGTGTCGGTGACCCGGTCGCAGATGTCCTCCAGCGCCGGACCTGCGCGGTTCAGCGAGGCCAGCAGTTGTCCGGTGCGCGCGTCGGTGTCCCCGTAGCCGCGGCTCTCCTTGAGCAGGCCATCGGTGTACATCGTCAGCAGGCTGCCCGCGGGCAGGTCGGTGGTGGCGGACTCGTACGGATGGATCCCGCCCAGGCCGAGCGGTGGACCGGCCGGCAGGTCGAGCAGCCGCGCATCCCCGCCCGGCGTCAGCAGGGCGGGCGGCGGATGACCGGCCCGCGCGGCCGTGCAGCGGCAGGACACCGGGTCGTACACCGCGTACAGGCAGGTCGTCCCGGTCGCAGGATCCTGCTCGTCGGCCGACTCGTCGGGGGTACGACTGACCAGGTCGTCCAGATGAGCCAGCATCTCCTCGGGCAGCAGGTCGAGCCCGGTCAGCGTCCGCACCGCCGTACGCAGCCGGCCCATGGTCGCTGCCGCCTGCAGACCGTTGCCGGGCACGTCACCGACGACCAGCGCCACGCGCATCCCGGACAGCGGGATCGCGTCGAACCAGTCCCCGCCCACACCTGCCGTGACGTCCGCGGGCAGGTAGCGGGAGGCGAGGTCGACGGCGACCGGCTGGGGCAGGACGTGCGGCAGCAGGCTGCGCTGAAGGGTGAGGGAGGCGTGGTGCTCCCGGCGGTAGCGGCGGGCGTTGTCCAGGCTGATCGCGGCGCGGGCCGCCAGCTCGCCCGCGAGCGTCAGGTCGTCCTGCTCGTACGGCCGCGTCCTGCCGCGGCGGTAGAAGCCCACCAGGCCGAGGACGGAGCCCCGCGCGGACAGCGGAGCGCCCAGGTAGGAGTGCACACCTTCGCCGAGGAGGTCGACGGGGTGCCCCCGGCCGGGCGGGGGTCCGGTCAGGGCCGCGGTCACCACCGAGTCCGTGACCGGCTGCCCTGTCTCCAGGCACCGGGCCTGGGGGGTACCCGCGGGATAGTCGACCGGCGCGCCCACGCCGCCGATCGGGGTGTCACGGGAGTCCTCGCCCGCCCACGCGGCCACCCGGCGCAGCGCCGCGTCGGGGCGCGGCCGACCGGGCGGTGCCTCTTCCCCCGCCAGAACGCTTTCCACCAGGTCCACGACGACCAGCTCGGCGAAGCGCGGCACGGCGATCTCCGCCAGTTCCTCGGCGGTACGCCCCATGTCCAGGGTGGTGCCGAGCCGGGTGCCTGCCTCGTTCAGCAGGGAAAGCCGTCCGCGCGCCTCAGCGGCGAGCCGGCCGACGCCCGGCTCGCCGACCAGCAGCAGCCATGCGTCGGTCGGTCCGGCGGCGTGCGGTTCCGCCGTCGCACCGGGCGCGTTCGCTCCGGCCGCCGCCTTGGTGGGACGGTTCAGAAGCGGCACATGACGGCCGCCGGGGGCGGGCGCGGTAGCGACCTCGGCGGCCGGCGCGCTGGGAGGCTCGGTGGCCGGGCCCGGTGTCCCCGTACCGCGGACGTCCTCGAAGCTGACCTCGACCGCCGCGCCCTCCGCATCGCCGTGGTGCAGCTCCCGGCGGCGCAGCACGGCCACGCGACTGCCCGCGAGCGGAACCTCGGAGAACGTCTCACCCGTCGAGGAGATCAGCTCGACGGCACGCTCCAGCAGCATCAGCCGCTCCTGAGAGGCCAGCCGTGGCGCCGGTCCGCTGATCGGGGACAGTTCCCCCGAGCCGAGGTCGAGCTCGCCGTGCCCGCCGCGTTCCCTGGCCCGGCGGAAGGAACGCATCAGGTCGAGCTCCCGCGCCGTACTCATCTCCAGCAGGCGTTCCCCGATGCGTTCGGTGGCCTCCTCCAGGGCCAGGGCCATCCCGGGGACGGCCAGCGCCCGGGGCACGGAGAGGTTGACCGCGCCCCGCACGGTGCCGCCCAGTGGGTCCCGCACGGGCGCGGCCATGCAGGTCAGCTCCTTGAGGTCGTGCAGGAAGTGCTCGTGGCCGACGACCACGAACGGCGCCCTGGTGCTCAGCACCATGCTGACGCTGCTGGTCCCCATGAACCGTTCATCGACGTTGGCGCCCGCCACCAGGGAGGCGGCGTCCATCAGGTTCAGCCCGGCCGGGGCGCCCCACCGGTCCACGATGTTCGCCCGTGAATCGGCCAGCACCACGGTCACGGGCATGCCCGAGAACCGTTCGAACAGGCGGTTCAGCACAGGTGTGGCGGCCCTCATCAGCCGGGAGTCCGGATCCAGGTCGCTCTCGATCGGCAGGGCCGCGCCCTCGCGGTCGATGCCGAGCGACCGCGAGCGCTGCCACGAGGCGAGAATCTCCGGACGCACTCCGGCAACCGGCGGCGTCCGGTCGCCGTGACTGCTGTCCGGAGGGATGGGACAGGCATCCACAGAATCAGGATAATCGCGCAAATAGGGTATTCACCCGGTAAGCACGGTCGACGCCCGCGGCCGGCGCTGCCTACTTCAGGCCGTGGGTCTGGACAACACCTTCGTCGCCCACCCTCCAGGGATGCATGACGATCTTCCCCACATGACCCCTGCGGGCGAGCTCTTCCTGCGCCCGAGCGGCCTGGTCCAGGGGGAACGTCGCGGCGACAACGGGCTGGATCCCGGCCCGACGAGCCAGACTCATCAGCAGGTCGAAGTGGGTGGGCGTGTGCATCGCGGAGCCGATCACCTGCGCGTTGTGCAGATAGAGACGGCGCACATCAAAGGCGACCTCGTACCCGCCGAGTGCACCGGCGACGACCCACCGGCCCCCTTCGCGCAGCAGGGGCAGCCCCTCGCCCACCAGGTCCCCGGCGACGACGTCGAGTCCGACATCGATGCCCTCCGGGGCGGCAGCGCGGATCTGCTCGGCGACCTCATGAGCGCGGTCGACGACTTCGTGTGCGCCCGCCTCGCGCACCGCGTCCATCTTGGACCCGCTGCTGATGGCCACCACCCGCGCACCACGCGCGCGGGCGATCTGCACCAGCGCGATCCCGACCCCACCGGACGCTCCCGAGACCAGCACGGTCTCCCCCTCCCGCAGCCGGCCCCGCTCGATCATGCCCAGAGCCGTGCCGTAGGCGGTCGGCAGCGTCGCGAGCTGATCGTCCGTGAGCGGGGATTCCGTCACGTCGTGCACCCGCTCTGCCCACGCGGTCACGTACTCGGCGTAGCCACCGTCGCGTTCGCTGCCCATCAGGCCCACCGGGTTCGCATCGGGCCCTTCGGTGTCGTAGATCGCCGGGTCGACGACCACTCGGCGGCCGACGAGACTCTCGTCCACATCGGCGCCGACCGCCACGACCCGTCCGGCCACGTCGGCGCCCTGGATGCGCGGGAAGTCGATGGGGCCTCGCCAACCCGACAGCGCCTTCGGGTCCCCCGGGCGGCCGTAGGCACCCTCCCGGGTCCACAGGTCGGTGTTGTTCAGCGCTACGGCGCTGACCTGGACCAGCACCTCTCCTGCCTGCGGGGTCGGCGTGGCGACCTCCGTCAGCTCAAGAACCTCCGGTCCTCCGTGCTCCGCGATCCGCACCGCACGCATCGTCCCGGGCACACGCATCACTCGAACCTCCCCATAGGCGTACCGACAGCCTGCGTCCGCAATGCAACGCTTCCACCACGTTACGCACAGCGCGCTTCAGCAAGCCGCACAAGGGCCCGCCCGTAGCCCTGGTTGCCGGCCCGACCTGCGGGTGCGGGGTCAGGAAGTGGCGGCCTTTCGTTCGGCGTCGCTCAGGGGCGGGCCCTGCAGCTGCGGCTTCCTCGGGCCGAAGAGCATGGGGGTGATCATGGCGGGCGAGAACAGGCGGGTCGGTGGCCTCTCCAGGCTCATGACGTCCAGCAGAGCGCCCATGGCACGGGGGTGGGTGGCACCGGTCTCGACCGCACGGTCGACGTACCGGGCAAGGAGCCTTTCCACTCTGGTGAGCGGGACGTCGGTGGCGCCGGGATAGAGCGCGTCCTGACCCACTGCCAGGTCCCAGGCCGCGCTGACGGGACGGGCCGCGGCCCGCTGGAGACGTCCTGCGGTACCGGAAGCGGTCATGTCCGTGGTCCGCAGGACGGCGCGCACGGCGAGAGCGCACTGTGCGGCGACGGTGAGGCCGTGGCCGTACACCGGGTTGTAGCCGGCGATCGCATCACCGAGGACGACGAATCCGTCGGGCCACTGCTTGATCTTCTCGTAGTAGCGACGATGGTTGGCGGTGGAGTGGGTGGTGGCCACGTCGCCAAGTGGCTCGGCGCCCTTGAGGAGTTCACCGATGACGGGGTCGCCCAGGCCCAGTGCGAAGTCGATGAACGCCTCGGGGTCGCCGCTGGGCTCACCGCCGCGAGTGCCGGAGAGGGTGACGATCCACTGCCCGTCCTCGACCGGCAGGATGATGCCGCCTCGGCCCGGCGCCTTGGCCGGGTTGGCCTGGACGTTTATCAAGGGGAAGGCGACGTCGGCGGTTGAGCGGGGAGCGCGGAAGACTCGGGTGGCGTAGGCGACGCCGGCGTCGACTCGCCGTTCGGTGGCCCGCGGAAGGCCCAGGGCGTCAAGCCATTGGGGTGTGCGTGAGCCGCGCCCCGAGGCGTCGACGATCAGGTCGGCCGGCAACGTGGAGTCCTCGTCGTCGCCCTCGCGGACGCGGACTGCGGTGATGCGGGTGGCGTCGCCTTCCAGACCCAGTGCGCTGGTGTTCTGTCGCAGGGTGATTCGCTTGTCCGCGAGAACACGTTCACGAAGAACGGCGTCCAGGAGATTGCGGGAGCACACGAGGTTGCGGTGATGAGTGGCCAGGAAGCGCCTGAACCAGACCTCGTTGGGCGCACGGGAGACCATGTCGCCCATGATGTGGGCCAGGCGTCCGCCCCGGGCGACGACCTCGTCGACCGTGCCGGGCAGCAGGTCGCCCAGGGCCTGCACTCCTCCGCTCCAGACGAGGTGCGCGTGCCTGCCCTGCGGGATGCCGCGGCGGGGTGCCGGGCCGTCGGGCAGGAGGTCACGCTCGAGGACGACGACGTCGGCGAACTCGGTGAGGGCGGCGGCAGCGAACAAGCCGGTCGCACTGGCTCCGATGACGACGGCGGTGGGCCGGCTGGTGCTAGGAGACATCTGTGTTGACGCTTTCTGTGCTGGTCACCCGCTGGCGGATGCTGTCGACGAGGCGGGGGTGGCGCAGGGCCCCCGAGATCGCCTCGAGGTGATCGCTGAAATCGGCGCCCAGCTGCTGTTTCTCGGCGCTCACCTGGACGGGCTTCTCGCTGCGGTGGGCGTCGATGGCTGCGCGGACGGTGACGGCCCCGGCGAGTCCCCGTGCCCTGCCTTCGTCGACGCCGCCGGGTGTGACGTTCCGCGCCTGCCGATAGAGGTCCTCGTCGAGGTAGGGGGCCAGGATGCGCAGGGCGTCATGGATCCTCTGCTGACGCTGCACCAGGCGCAGCCCCAGAGGCATCCGGCGGCCGAGTCGGGGTGAGACGGAGTAGGGCACCACGTCACGCACGGCCGACCACAGAGGGCGCAACTGCCGGTACTCACGCTGCTCGGCAACCCGGTTCTGCAGGGAGGGGCCGACCTGGGGCACGATGAATCCGACGGCGACCAGGACTGCTTCCAGGAGGGCGAAGGGCGGTGCGGCCCGGGTGCTGAGGGCGTCCCAGTCGTGGCCCGACCAGCGGGCGCTGAGCGCGAGCATCTTCGCCGCGTCGAAGATGAGCCCCGAGGCGAAGCCGAGTTGGAGGCAGACGACGCCCGATTTCAGCCAGCGGTTCTCGATCTCGGGGAACCACTTCCACAACATGTAGGCGGCGACCAGGGAGGACACCATGTGCGCGAGCAGGTACAGCAGGATGTGCTCACGCATCCAGGGGGTGCCGGCGTAGTAGGTGTCGAGGTCGTAGATCCGCGGCTCGGGCACGTGGGCGAGCAGGAACGTCCCCCACAGCGCTGCGATGATGCCGGCATAGATCCAGTAGACGCGACGCATCCGCCGTCGCCGCCGTGCGGAGGGTTCTTCCCGCCAGCGCATGATCATGGTCAGGCCGGTGGCGCAGAACGCGGTCAGGAAGCTGTACGCCCAGGGCGACGCGATGTTCGGTACTCCGGTGAGCTCGTTGAGACGCTCGATGTTGACCGGTGTGATGACCACGAGCACGGCTGTGGCGCAGCTCAGCAGGAACGTGGTGGCACGGATGTCAGGATCGCGCCAGGCCCGCACGAGGGTCGGCAACTTGAGGACGAGAGCGATGAGCAGCAGCGCGGTGGGGACCGCGTAGGGGATGTGGAACTGCGGGTTCACAGAATGCGCCCGCCGCGGTTGAGGAGGGAGAGGTTGATGCGCCCCTCGACGGTTGCGGCGCTGACCGGCCCTTCCGCGTATCGGCCCTTCATCCAGGGGCGTACCTCGTGGCCGAACAGCAGGCCGAAGGTCTCCGCATCCACCTCGTGCTGCGAGGCCGACTCCGCTCGTGCCGCCACGGTGAGGATGGCCTCGCGCGGCACTTCCGGTAGGGCGAGGATTTGTTCGACAGCCCGTCGCACGGCTTCGGGATGCTGGTCGGCGCCGAGTGTGCGGGCGGCTCCGTACAGCCCGGCTATGTGATGCCCTCTGTCCTCCTCCTCCTCGTGCCAGAGCTCGTGTCCGAGGATGACCAGTTGGGCCAGGGGAGCGGTGTCCTCCTCGACCACGATGATCGACCGGTCCCCCAGGTCCAGGCGTGCACCCGAGACGTCCATCCCCGGCACGTTCTTGGGGAATGCGCTGAATCTGAGGTCGATCGGACGTCGCTTGCGGACACTCATGGCGCGGCAGAACTCCGCCATGACGTCCCGGGGGTCGGCCGGCCGTTCGAGCGCCTTCGATGCCTCCTCGCCCAGAGCGCTCAGCAGTGACCTCATGGCTCTGGTGCTCATCGCTCGCTGACTCCCTCCTGAGGCAGCACCGACCTCAGAACTCCCTCCGGAAGGCGTTCCAGTTGCACCCGCGGACGGAACCGTGCAGCCGTCGCAGACCGCGCGTGCCCACACCGCGGAGATTCCGGTGCGCCCGGACACCTCAGCGGCCAGGTGGAGCTTGCTGCGCGTGCGTGGCAGCGTACGCACATCTCCGACAGGTGACAACGATCGTTAATCGGCCATTGCCGATCGCTGACTCGCCAGGCCCGGTGATGGCGGCGCCTTGCGGTGCGAAGGTGCTGCCCCGAGCGGGCCGAGGGGTGCGCGGTTCACCTGTTCGGCGGAGGCGGGCACACGTCTCGCCGACGGCTCTCACGCCGGCGCGGGCGTGGTCGGGCTGTTGCGGCCATGATCGCGGGAAGGGACGGTATCGGAACGAAGGCTCGAAGGGAGCGATCATGGGCACGGACGGACAGCCCGAGCCGGAGCACCGGCACTGTCTGGTGACCGGGGCGTCCGGCTACATCGGCGGCCGTCTGGTCCCGGAACTGCTGGAGGCCGGTCACCGGGTCCGGTGTCTGGCCCGCTCTCCCGGCAAGCTCCGCGACCATCCCTGGGCAGCCGATGCCGAAACGGTCCGCGGAGACGTCACGGACACCGAATCGGTCGCCGCCGCCCTGCACGGGATCGACGTCGCGTACTACCTGGTGCACGCCCTCGGCACCGGTTCCGGTTTCGAGGACACCGACCGCCGGGCGGCCCGGATCTTCGCCGCGCAGGCGCACGCCGCAGGAGTACGGCGGATCGTCTACCTGGGCGGGCTCACCCCCCGGAACGTGCCTCACGAGTCGCTCTCGCCGCACCTGCGGTCCCGGGCGGAGGTGGGACGCGTCTTCCTCGACTCCCCGGTCCCCGCCACCGTGCTGCGGGCCGCGGTCGTCATCGGATCGGGATCGGCATCGTTCGAGATGCTGCGCTACCTGACCGAGCGGCTGCCCGTCATGGTCACCCCCACCTGGGTGCACACCCGCACGCAACCCATCGGGGTACGGGATGTACTGCGGTATCTCGTCGGATCGGCCACCATGCCGGACGACGTGAACCGGACCTTCGACATCGGCGGACCGGACGTCCTGACCTACCGGGAGATGATGGACCGGTACGCCGCCGTCGCCGGGCTTCGCCACCGGATGATCCTGCCCGTACCGGTCCTCACCCCGCGCCTGTCCAGCCACTGGGTCGGGCTCGTCACCCCGGTACCCGCCTCGCTCGCCCGGCCGCTGACGGAATCACTGCGCCACGAAGTGGTGTGCCACGAGCACGACGTCGCTCGGTACGTTCCCGACCCTCCGGGAACGCCGCTGCCCTTCACCGAGGCGCTGTCCCTGGCCCTGCGGCGGGTGCGGGAGGCGCAGGTCGCCACTCGCTGGTCGTCCGCCGCCGTGCCCGGGGCTCCCAGCGACCCCCTGCCCACCGATCCGGACTGGGCCGGCGGCAGCCTCTACCAGGACGAGCGCCGGCGCACGGTCGACGCGTCCCGTTCGTCGTTGTGGCAGGTGATCGAGGGCATCGGCGGCGACAACGGCTGGTACTCCTTTCCCCTGGCCTGGGCCGTGCGGGGCTGGCTGGACCGCTTCGTCGGCGGCGTCGGCCTGCGCCGCGGGCGACGCGACGCCCATCGGCTGCGGGCCGGTGACTCGCTGGACTTCTGGCGCGTCGAGGAGATCGAGCCGGGTCGTCTGCTGCGGTTGCGTGCCGAGATGCGGTTGCCCGGTCTCGCGTGGCTGGAGATGTCCGCCGAGACGGACGACGAGGGCCGTACCCGCTACCGGCAGCGTGCCCTGTTCCACCCACGGGGTCTGCTCGGCCACGCCTACTGGTGGGCCGTCTCCCCCTTTCACGCCGTCGTGTTCGGCGGTATGGCCCGCAACATCACCCGGGCCGCGAAGGGCCTGAACAGTCGGCATCGGTAGCGGGCCGTTCCCCGGCGCGCCCCTGTCAGGAGAGCCACCATGACCGTTGCAGTCGTCCTGTTCACCTCGGATCTGCGTCTGCACGACCATCCACCGCTGCGCGCCGCGCTCGCGTCGGCCGACGAGGTGGTGCCGCTCTTCGTCCGTGATCCCGTCGTGCACGCGGCCGGCTTCGACGCACCGAACCGGATGGCCTTCCTCGCCGACTGCCTGGCCGACCTCGACACTTCGCTGCGCGAGCGCGGCGGGCGGCTCGTCGTGCGCACCGGACCGGTGGCGCGGCAGACCCGGGCGGTCGCCGCCGAGTGCGGGGCCGCCCAGGTGCACATGGCCGCGGGTGTCACCCGCTGGGCCCAGCGCCGGGAGGAGCTGCTGCGCGCAGCCCTCGACGCATGCGGGGTGGCCCTGCACGTACACGACGCGGTGACCACCGCCGTCGCTCCCGGCACCGTGACACCGTCCGGCGGCGACCACTACGCCGTGTTCACCCCTTACTTCCGCCGCTGGTCGAAGGAACGGCTGCGGGACGTGTGCCCCGCTCCCCGCGCCGTGCGCGTTCCCGACGCCGTGCGCGGCGAGCCGCTGCCGCGCCGCAGCAAGGTGCGCGGCACCTCGCCGGGGCTGCCCGAGGGCGGAGAGAGCCGCGGACGCGACCGGTTCACCCGCTGGGCCCGCACGGACCTGCCGGTCTACGAGGAACGGCACGACGACCTGGCGGGCGACGCGACGTCCCGGCTCTCGCCCTACCTGCACTTCGGAGCCCTCTCTCCGGTGGACCTGGTGGTACGGGCCCGCGACAGAGGCGGCCGCGGGGCAGAGGCGTTCGTACGCCAGCTGTGCTGGCGCGACTTCCACCACCAGGTGCTGGCAGCGCGGCCCGAGGCCTCCGTCCAGGACTACCGGACACGGCACGACCGGTGGCGGACCGAGGAGGAGGCCGCCGAGGACATCACCGCGTGGCGGGAAGGCCGTACCGGCTACCCCGTCATCGACGCGGCCATGCGCCAACTGCGCCACGAGGGCTGGATGCACAACCGTGCACGCCTGCTGGTGGCGAGCTTCCTGACCAAGACGCTCTACGTGGACTGGCGGATCGGCGCCCGGCACTTCCTGGACCTCCTCGTGGACGGCGACATCGTCAACAACCAGCTCAACTGGCAGTGGGTCGCCGGAACCGGCACCGACACCCGCCCCCACCGCGTCCTCAACCCGGTGGCCCAGGCCAAGCGCCACGATCCGCACGGAACCTACGTACGCCGCTGGGTACCCGAGCTGCGGGACGTCGACAGCCGACACGTGCACGAGCCCTGGCGACTCCCCGAGGACGCACGCGCCCGCCTCGACTACCCCCGACCGCTGATCGACCTCGCCGACGGGCTGGCACGCTTCCAGCACGCCCGAGGACGGGGCTGAGAAGGGCGGGCTTGTGCCGGTCAGCGCAGCCGGACGGTGATCTTCTGGGTGACGCCGTCCGTGCCGGTCAGGTCGCCGAAGGTGAGCCGCAGGGAGGAGCCGGTGACGGCGGAGGTCACCGTGGCGGGCCGGGAGAGGACGGAGGCGACCGGACGGTTCCAGGTGAGGGAGAGCTTCTTCTGCCGGCGCGTCGGGTCGCTGACGCAGATGACGGCGGTACCGTCACGGCGCTCACGGACCAGAACGGAGGCCGGTGCGTCGGCGGTGAGCCGCCCGAAGCTGCCGGCGGCGAAGAAGTTGGCGCCGGTGAGGCCGAGCACCGGCACGCGGACGCCGTGGACCTGCTTGGTGTGGGTGATGTTCCTCAGCCATCCCCCCAGCGCCGCGGAGCGCTGTGCCGTGCGGCGGGCGGTCGCGCCGGGCAACAGGACGTAGGCGTAGTCCTCGTCGACCGGAGCGGTGCCGTGGTCGAACCACAGCGTCACGTAGCGGCTGGTGAAGGAGGCGGTGGAACCCGAGGCGCTGTTGATGTCGTGCCAGGCGCCGATGCGCTCCTCGCGCAGCGCGTTCAGCGTGGCGCCGCCGGGGAAGACGTAGCCGCCGTGCCCGGCGATGTGTGCCCACCGGGCGCCGGTGAGGGTGGCGGACCAGGGGAAGCCGGCCGGCTTGGCGGAACCGTCGACGGTGAGCTCGTTCTCACCGGCCGCCCCCAGGTGCCGGTTCTCCACGATCGTCTCGATCGCCGTGCCGTCGGTGGCGGTGATGCCGGAGCCCAGGCAGACGACCGCGTCGTCCAGGAAGAACCAGGACTTGTACGCCTCCATCGTCGAGGACAGGCCCTTGAGCTGCTGGCCGAGGACCGTGTACGTGCCGTCGCCCGTCCCGCCGACGAAGTCGACGTCGGGCCGCGCGGCCCCCCAGATGCCGCCCTCTCCGTCCGCCAGCTTCTTCGCGGAGGCGGTGGTGCCGGGCAGCCGGTAGGGGTCGACCGTGGGCCAGAAGCGGTCCGAGTACTGGTCGTTGGCGTAGTCGTCGCCCCACCAGTAGAGCATTCCGGAGCCGGTGTGCCAGCCGCGGAGGTTCTCGCCGTTGCCGTTCTCGTAGTACGTGATGCGCCGGGAGGCCATCGACAGCGATGCCACCCAGTCGGATCGGCGGTGCGCCGCACGGTCCATGGCGGGGAAGACCAGGCTGCCGGCCGGGTGCTCGGCGGCGGTCACCTCGGTGTCGTCCAGCACGCCCTGCAGCAGGGCGAGTTTGGCGACGGACAGCTGCTGGTCGCCGACCGGTGAGCGGTAGTACGCCCGCTGGATCCAGCCCTTGACCAGGGCGCGCCAGCGGGCGTTCTCGGCGGCGCTCGCGCCCTGCCCGAGCGCGACGACGGACGCCATGACGGCGTGGCCGCGCAGCTGGTCGTCGTTCTGGCCCCTGGCGTCGCCGGGCGCCAGACCGCGGGCGATCGCGCGGCCGGAGACGCCGTCCATGCACAGGCCGTTGTGGAGGAAGGGGGCGTACGCGGCTTCGACCGCGTCGAGGACGACCTGCTTGCCCGGATCCGTGACCTCCCAGGTGGAGCCGCTGAGCAGGGCCAGGAGCTTGCTCAGGCCGTCGAGCAGCACGGCGCCGTAGGAGCCCGTGTAGGGCACGTAGGTGTGCTGGATGATCGAGCCGTCGGCGTACAGGCCGTCTCCGGAGGTGACGTACGGGAAGACGGGCGTGATGGCGGTCGACGCCAGGGCGATCTTCTCCGCCCTCTTCCCCAGGATGCCGCGGACGGCGAGGACGCGGCAGAGGTCGATGCGGTTGGCGCCGGTGGAGGTGCCGGTGTAATGCGCGACGGCCGAGTCCGGGACGAACGCGTCCACGGCCCGGCAGTAGCCGGCGATCTGCTCGGCGGAGAACCTGTCGTACATCAGCACGGCCGTGTCCAGCAGGCCCTGGGGGCCGCCGATCTGCCAGTTGTACCAGTTGCCGTAGCGCTTGTGGTGCTCGTTGTAGACCTGGGCGTACATGTGGTCCAGGCCCGTGACCACCGCGTCCGCGAGGGCCGGGTCACCGGTGACGCCGGTGCCGGGCTGGGACCAGGCCTCGGCCATCGCGTAGAGCCGCTGGTAGCTGGTCTGGATCGCCGCGGAGTAGGCGTACGACGCGCTGTCCGTGTCCGGTTCGGGGTCGGTCCAGACCACGCCGGGCCACAGCGAACCGTCGGCCGGGTCCATCTGCGCCGCGTATCCGGCGGCGGTGGTGCCCATGGCGGTGAGCTTGGTTCTGAACGGCTCGGCGGTGGGGCTGAAGCCCGCGCCGAGGAGGAGGGTCCGCCATGTCGCGCGGAGGGTCTCGAACTCGTAGGCGTCGGCGGTGTCCGCGTCCGTGGCGGCAGCGGCGGGGACGCCGGTCAGACCGAGGGAGAGTGCGGCGCCGCCGGAGGCCAGCAGAAGTCCGCGACGGGAGAAGGGGGTTGGCATGTTGCCTCCGAGCCGTTGAGACGGTGCTGCGAGGTGACTGGTTTCTAGCACGATTCGTTCAGTTCGAACCAGATGCTCGCAACGATCGAAACGATCAGATGGGATAGGGTGAGGTGAGCGGCTGCACCGGGAAGGTCGGGAGGCGGGAGGACGGATGCGACTCCATGTGAACCAGCGCCACACGCGCGTACTGGAGCTCGTCCGCGCACGGGGGAGCCTGCGCATGACGGAGCTGGCCGAGGAACTGGGCGTATCCGCGGTGACGGTGCGCCGCGACGTCGAGGCGCTCGCCGGACAGGGCCGGCTGCTGCGGGCGCACGGCACGGTGACCTGGCCCGGCGGGCCGGCCGACGTGGCCCCCGCGGCCCCACCCGCCGCGAAACCGGCGTCCGAGGGCGGGACGGTGCTCGGCATGGTGGTGCCGAGCATGGAGCACTACTTCGCCGAGCTGGCGCACGGCGCACGCGAGGCGGTCACCGCCTGCGGCGGGCGGCTGGTCCTCGGCATCTCCAACTATCTGCCGGCCGAGGACCCGGTTCAGGTCGGGCTGCTGCTGGACGCCGGCGCACAGGGGCTGTTGCTGCAACCGAGCTGGGAGCGCGGTCTGCCCACGGCGGACCAGGTGCAGCAGCTGCTGGACCTGCCGGTCCCCGCGGTGCTGATGGAACGGCGGATTCCGCCCGGGGGGCGGCTGGCCGAGCTGGACGGCGTGCGCTCGGACCATGTGTTCGGTGCCGCGGCGGCGGTGCACCATCTGGCGGATCTGGGGCGTGCGGGCATCGCGCTGCTGGTACGACGGGACAGCCCGACGGCGCCGCTGGTGCGGGAGGGGTACGAGGCGGCCATGGCGGCACGGGAACTGGCGCAGCCGGATCCCGTCGAGATGCACCCGGCGGCGGATCCGGTGGGGTACGACACCGCGGTGGAGCACCTGACGCAGCTGATGCAGCTGCAGGGGGTGCGTGCGGTGATCGTTCACAACGACCAGGACGCGATCGCCGTCGCACAGCGACTGCGCGCCCGTGGACTGCGCATCCCCGAGGACATCGCGGTGGTGGCCTACGAGGACGAACTGGCGGGGATGGCCGACGTGCCGCTGACGGCGGTGGCCCCACCACGGCGGGCGGTGGGCCGGATGGCGGCGGAGCTGCTGCTGGCGCGTCTTTCGGGGGGCCGCTCAGCGGCGGAGGACAGCCCGCGTCGGCATGTGGCGCTGCTGCCGCGACTGCGGGTGCGGGAGTCGACGGGTCCCCGCACGGAGGACTGATCCCCGCCCGGCCGCAGGTCTTCAGCCGGCGGCGTCCGGGGACGTCGCGGGGAGTTCCACGGTGATGCGGAGACCGCCGTCGGGGCGCGGGGCGAGGGTGAGGGTTCCGTCGTGTGCCTGGGTGATGGATCTGACGATGGTCAGGCCCAGACCGACGCCTGCCTGTTCGGTGTGGACACGTTCGGTAGCGCGCCGGAAGGGTTCGGTGAGGGTCGAGACCAGCTGAGGGGTGAGCTGCTCGCCGGTGTTCTCGACGGTGAGCACCACCGTGTGGGGGCGGACGCCGGTGTGGACCCGTACGGTGCCGCGTTCGGGCAGGTTGTGGACGATCGCGTTCTGTACGAGGTTCGTGGCCAGTTGCAGCAGGAGCGCCGGCGATCCGACCGTGGGGGCGATGTCGCCGTCGGTCTCGAGGGTGACGCCGTGCCTTGCCGCGAGGGGGAGGAGGGTCTCGGTGGCTTCCTCCGCCACGAGGGACAGGTCGACGTGTTCCCGGGTGAAGGACCGCCGGTCGGCGCGGCTGAGCAGGAGCAGGGCTTCGGTGAGGTCGATGGCCCGGGTGTTGACGGTGTGGAGGCGGTCGATGAGGGGGTCGGGGCCGCGGTTCGGATCGGCGCGGGCCACGTCGAGCAGTGACTTGGAGACCGACAGCGGAGTGCGCAGCTCGTGGGAGGCGTTGGCTGCGAACCTCTGCTGTTCGGCGACGTGCGCTTCGAGCTGCGCGAGCATCGTGTCGAAGGCGTCGGCGAGTTCGCGGAACTCGTCCTGGCGGCCCGGTAGCCGGATGCGGTGGGAGAGCGATCCGTTCGCGGCCGTGCGGGTGGCGTGTGTGATGCGGTTCAGCGGGGCGAGCATGCGGCCGGCGAGGAACCATCCGCCGCCGAGACCGAACACCAGCAGGAAGGACAGTGTGACGGCCGCCATCGGAGCGAAGTCACGCGCGACGGAGAGCTGGTAGTCGGGCCTGAAGACGAGCCCGACGTGGTTCACCCGGGTCAGGAACAACCACCCGGTCAGCAGCATCAGGGCGCCGGCCAGCATGAGGAATCCGGTGTAGCTGAGGGCCAGCTTGAGGCGAACGCTCAGCCCGGGCTGCCTATCCACGGCCCGCTCCCCCACGTCCGGTGCCGGGTGCCGTGTCGATGCGGTAGCCGACGCCGGGGACGGTGACGATGATCCAGGGTTCGCCGAGACGTTTGCGCAGGGCCGAGACGGTGATGCGCACGGCGTTGGTGAAGGGGTCGGCGTTCTCGTCCCACGCCCGTTCCAGGAGTTCTTCGGCGCTGACGACACCGCCCTCCGCGGCGACGAGGACGTCGAGCACCGCGAACTGTTTGCGGGTGAGCGCCACGTAGCGGCCGTCCCGGTAGACCTCGCGGCGGAACGGATCCACCCGCAGACCTGCCATCTCCCGCACGGGAGGCCTGGTGTGCGCACGCCTGCGGTCGAGTGCTCTGAGCCTGAGTACGAGCTCCTGCATCTCGAACGGCTTCGTGAGATAGTCGTCGGCGCCGAGGCCGAACCCGGAGGCCTTGTCGTCGAGACGGTCGGCGGCGGTGAGCATGAGGATCGGCATGCCGCTGCCCGAGGCGACGATGCGTCGGGCTATCTCGTCGCCGGAGGGTCCGGGGATGTCGCGGTCGAGGACGGCGATGTCGTAGGTGTTGATGCCCAGCAGCTCCAGAGCGGTGTCACCGTCACCTGCGATGTCCGCCGCGATCGCTTCCAGACGTAGGCCGTCGCGGATGGCTTCTGCCAGATAGGGCTCGTCCTCGACGATCAGTACACGCATGGTCGTCAGGCTACGAGCGGGTCCGTATCGCCGGCGTATCGAAAACCGCATACGTGCCGGCAACACCGCGCTGCCTTGACTGGCAGCATGAGTCGAACCCCACCGTCGGCACGACCGACGGCCCGCCGGATGCGTACGCCCCGTGCCGTGGGCCTCGTGGCCGGAGCAGTGATCACCGCTGCTCTCGGCTGCCAGGGGCCGAAGTCCTCGTACTCCTCCGGTGCGCTCGGCGAGGCCGACGGTGCCGTCCCCGAGGGCGTGACGGTCTTCGACCACGCGCTTCCGGCGGTGGCCAACCTCGATCCACGTCTGCTCGCGTCCCTGCGCCGGGCGGCGACGGCTGCCGCGGGCGACGGAGTCGAGTTCCACGTCAACAGCGGCTGGCGTTCCCCGGAGTACCAGGATCAGCTCCTTCGCGAGGCCGTGTCCGAGTACGGGTCCGAGGACGAGGCCCGCCGGTGGGTGGCCACCGCGGCGACGTCTCCCCACGTGGCGGGCGAGGCCGTCGACATCGGGGAGTCCGATGCGACGGCGTGGCTGTCCGCTCACGGTGCCGAGTACGGGCTGTGTCAGATCTACAGGAACGAACCCTGGCACTACGAACTGCGCGCCGACGCGGCTGCTCGCGGTTGCCCGCGCATGTATGCCGACCCCACCCAGGACCCGAGGATGGAGCAGTGACCGGCGTCCGACCGGCGCTGCGCAACGCCTTGCGGCCGGGGCCCTGGAAGCGTGGCCCTGTTCTTGCGGCGCTGGCGCTGTCGCTGGGCCTGCTCATGGTGCTGCACACGCAGATCACGGACCGCGGGGGCCTCGGCAGTCTGGTGGAGACCTTCCTGCCGTGGTTCGGGCTGTTCGTCCCGGTGCTGCTGGCCGGAGCGCTGTGGCGCCGCTCCGCCTCGGCGGTGGTCGCGCTGCTGCTGCCGGTCCTGGTGTGGCTGAACCTCTTCGGCGGGCTGCTCGGCGACAAGTCCCGTCCGGGCGGCGACCTCACCGTGGTCAGCCACAACGTCGGCGCCGAGAACCCGGACCCGGCCGGCACGGCACGCGACCTGGCCGCTTCCGGAGCGGACGTGCTGGCTCTGGAGGAGCTGGCCGAGGACGCCAGGGGCACGTACGAGCAGGAACTGGCGGAGGCGTACCCGTACCACGCGGTGCTGGGCACGGTCGGGCTGTGGAGCAGGCTGCCCCTGTCCGACACCCGGCCGGTCGACATCCAGCAGGACGTCGGACCGCTGGGGGACGCCAAGCCGGCCGAGGTCAGCATGGCCGTCAACCGGGCGCTGCGCACCACGGTGGCCACGGAACACGGGCCGCTGGCGGTGTATGTGGCCCACCTGGGATCCGTACGCGTGTTTCCCAGGAGCGGCTTCTGGACGGACAGCCGGGACAGAAACGCGCAGGCGCTCGCCGAGGCCGTCGCCGCCGAGCAGAACGAGCGGGTGGTGCTGCTCGGCGACATGAACGGCACCACGGACGACCGCGCGTTCGCCGGTCTCACCTCCCGGCTGCACTCGGTCCAGGAGGCGGCCGGCGACGGCTTCGGTTTCAGCTGGCCGGCGACGTTCCCGGTGGCGCGGATCGACCAGATCCTGGTCCGCGGCGTGACCCCGGAGAGCTCGTGGCTGCTGCCGGCCACCGGCAGCGATCACCTGCCGGTGGCGGCCGGGATCAGCTGGTGAACCGCTCCGGGCAGGGCCGACCGCAGCCGCCGGTCGTGGGTGACGACGATGAGCGTTCCTTCGTACGAGGTGAGGGCGGCCTGGAGGTCCTCCACCAGGGCGGGAGAGAGATGGTTCGTGGGCTCGTCCAGCAGCAGCAGCTCGTACGAGCCGGTGACCAGGCGGGCGAGTTCGAGCCGGCGGCGCTGCCCGGTGGAGAGGTTCCGTAAGGGCCGGGCGAGGTCGGTTTCACGGAACAGGCCCAGGGCCAGCAGATCGTCGGCGCGGTCCTCACCGAAGGCCGTGAGCAGTGAGCGGCTCTCCTCCTCGGCGGAGGCCGGGACCGCCACCTGACGCAGGAACCCGACCCGCGCGGGTCGCCGTACGGTGGCGCCCGGCTCCGGGTCCAGTTCGCCCGCCAGGACCCGCAGGAGCGTGGTCTTGCCCGCGCCGTTGGGGCCGGTCACCAGCAGGCGGCCGCCCGCGGGGACGTGGAGCGCGTCCAGCTCCAGACGCCCCGGTACGCGCAGGTCCCCCACCTCCACCGCGCGGTCCGCCGATCCCGCGATGTCCGCCGAGAACCGCAACGGCCGAGGAGGCGCAGAGACCGGGTTCTCGGTGAGCCGGTGCAGCCTCTCGCGGGCGTTGCGGATGCGGCTCATGGCGCCGTGGGCCCGCGAGCGGGCCCGGAAGGCGCCCGCGCCGCTGAACGCCCACGGTCCCTTGCGCGGGATCGCTTCGAGGCGTCCTGCGTGGGAGTCCGCGAGCCGGGACTGCCGGGCCGACTCGGTGCGCCACTCGGCGTGCTCCCGCTCGTGCCGGGCGCGTTCGGCGGCCTTGGCGGCCAGGTATCCCTCGTAGCCGTCGCCGTAGCGGTGCACGGACCGGGTGTCGTGGTCGACCTCCAGAAGGGTGTCGGTGACCCGGTCGAGGAACGCCCGGTCGTGCGTGACGGCGACGAGTGTGCCCCGGTGAGCGCGCAGTCGCTCCTCCAGCCAGGCCACGGCCTCGTCGTCCAGGTCGTTCGTGGGCTCGTCGAGCAACAGCAGCTCGGGCGAGGAGGCGAGCGTCGCGGCCAGGGCGAGGCGGGAGCGTTGGCCGCCGGAGAGGGTGCCGAGCCGCCGTGACCGGTCCAGGCCGGACGGCTCACCGAGGTGGCGCAGGGCGACGTCGACACGGCGGTCGGCGTCGTATCCGCCGCGCGCCTCGAACTCCGCCTCGAGCGCGGCGTACTGGTCGTACGTGGCCGGATCCGCGCCGTGGAGCGCGGCACCGGTCGCCCGCAACCGCCGTTCCAGGGCGCGCAGTTCGGCCAGGGACAGGTCGATGGCGTCACCGACGCACGCCGTCTCCGGCAACTCGAGGGTCTGCGCCAGGTGACCGACGCCGCCCGGCGCGACGACACCGACCTCTCCGTTGTCGGGCTGCACGGTGCCGGCCAGCAGCCGTAGCACGGTGGACTTGCCGGAGCCGTTGTCCCCGATGATCCCCGCCTTCTCCCCGGGCCGGACCGTGAAGGAGGCGCGGTCCAGGACGAGGTGCCGACCGTAGCGCTTGCTGACGTGGGAGACGGTGAGCTGAGAGGCGGCGGCGGTACGGACGGACGACGATGCTTCGGGAGTACGGAGCAAGTGGTGTCTTCTTTCTCAGGCGGGGAGAGTAGCCGAGGTAACAAGACGAACCGTTTCGTCTCGCAATCACCCTAGCCGACGGACCCCACTCGCGCAAGACGCTCCGTCTCGCCATCTCGATGGGCCCGGGAGTGCGCCCGCACCCACCGAAATGCGCAGTCTGTGCCACATGACGACGTATCGTGAAGCACCTGACAGCCGTGGAGGAGCCATGGTCCTGACGGTGGAGCTGGTCGCCAAGAGCTACGGCTCCCGGACCGTTCTGCGCGGCGCGAGCCTGCGGGCGGCCCGCGGACAGCTCGTCGGTGTCGTGGGTGAGAACGGTGCCGGCAAGACCACGTTGCTGCGCATCCTCAGCGGCGATCTGCGTGCGGACGCCGGGGCCGTGTACCTCGACGGCACCCTGGGGTACTGCCCGCAGCATCCGGTGCTGGACGAGGAGCTGACCATCCGGCAGCACCTGCGGCTGTTCCAGATCGCCCACCGGCTGTCCCGTCTCGACCGGGCCGAGCACCTGCTCCAGGCGCTCGGGTTGGCCGCCTACGACCACGAGCCGGCCAAGACGCTCAGTGGGGGCACCCGACAGAAGCTCAACCTCGTCCTCGCCCTGATGCACGACCCGGAGGTACTGCTGCTGGACGAGCCCTACCAGGGCTTCGACTGGGAAACCTACCTGCGGTTCTGGGACATCGCCGACGCACTCCGGACAGCCGGCCGCACCGTGGTCATCGTCTCCCACCTCGCCTACGACACGCACCGCCTCGACACCCTGTACCGACTGAGCGACGGCCGACTGCACCCCGTACCGACCACGGAAGCGCAGCGATGAACGCCTACCGCACCGCCACCGCCTACAGCCTGCTGACCCTGACGAAGAACCGGCTCGCCCTCACCCTCCTGGCCGTCTTCGTCCCGTTGTGGATCACCATCGCCAAGACCGTCGCCACCCCCGAGAGCTCCCCGTTCCGGCTGCGCGCCACCGGAGAGCACCTCCGTGCGGACGGCGACACGATCACCATGATCAGCGGATCCCTCAACGCCGTCTCCCTGCTGGTCGGTTTCTGGATGTTCAGCGCGGCCCGTCGCACCGGCGACTTCGACCGGCGCCTGACGGCGGCCGGATACCCGCGCTCTGCCCTGCTGGCGGCCGAACTCACCTCCCTGCTCGCCACCGCCGCCCTGGTCAGCGCCTACGCCGTGGCCTGGATGCTGCTGTACTGGTCACCGCACCAGACCGGCCTGCTCGTCTTCGCCGTACTCTCCGCGGCCCTCATCTACGGCGCGATGGGCCTGTTCCTGGCGCTCTTCCTGCCCAGCGAGGTCGCGGGCATGGTCGCCATCATCATGACCAGCATCATCGACCTCGCCCCGCAGAACCCCGTCGCCGCGACGACCGCCAACAGCCCGCTGATCACGCTGCTGCCCAGCTACGGATCCCTGCAGACCGCCCTGCAGGCCGGTTTCACCCAGCACCTCACCCTGGTGCCCCTGGCCAACAGCCTGGCCTGGCTCAGCGCCCTGTCGGCCATCGCGCTCGCCGCGTTCCTGCGACGCACGCACGTCCACAACCTCGGACAGCACCCCCGGCACCCGGTCGGACGCCGGGCGTAGTGCGTACGCACCAGGACAGGTGACCGGCTGGTCCGGGTGCACCAGGAGAAGACGGCGGCGGGGGACGATGCCCGGGCCAGGGGCCGGAGGGAAGTGTGGGAGGCGCGTGAATCCCACGCCCTTCCCTTCCTTTCCCTGCTCAGTGGTGTCTGGAGTGATCAACAGGTGGCGACGTTTCTTTACCGGATCGGACGGTGGGCCTTCCGGCGGCGCCGGCTCGTGGGTGGTGTGTGGCTGGGTGCCCTGGTGCTGGCCGTGGTCGCCGCCGCCGTGGCGCCGGCCGGGGAGGAAGAGGACCTCTCCATGCCCGGCACCGAGTCGCAGCAGGCGTTCGACCTGCTGGACGAGCGCTTTCCCCGGAGCAACTCCCAGGGTGCCGAGGCCCGCCTGGTGTTCCGGGCCCCGGACGGGCAGCGGGTGACGGCCGGCGAGCACAGGGCAGCCGTCGAGGACACGCTCGGCTCGCTGGACGGCGGCGAGCAGATCGCCTCGGCCACCGACCCCTATGCGACCGGCGCCGTCAGCGAGGACGGCACCATCGCCTACTCCACGATCACCTACACCGCGGACGCCGTCGACCTGACCGAGGCGACGAAGAGCGCCCTCCAGGACGCGGCGGACCGGGGCCGGGACGCGGGGCTGACCGTGGAGATAGGCGGCTCGGCCCTGGAATCGGAGGAGTCGCCGGGCGGTACGACGGAGATCATCGGGGTGCTGGTGGCAGCGGTGGTGCTGGTCCTCACCCTCGGGTCGCTGGTCGCGGCCGGCCTGTCGCTGCTGACCGCCTTCCTGGGCGTGGCCATCGCCTTCGGCCTGGTCTCCGCGCTGGCCGTTCCGCTGGGCCTGACGTCGACCGTCGCCGTCCTGGCCCTGATGCTGGGGCTCGCGGTCGGCATCGACTACGCCCTCTTCATCACCTCCCGCTTCCGCGACGAGCGCGCCCGGGGCAGCGAGCCGGAGGAGGCCGCAGGCCGGGCGGTGGGCACGGCCGGGTCCGCCGTCGTCTTCGCCGGGGCGACCGTCGTCATCGCCCTGGCCGGGCTGGGAGTCGTGGGAATCCCCGAACTCACCAGGATCGGCATGGGCGGCGCGGGCGCGGTGTTCCTCGCCGTACTCGTCGCACTGACCCTGGCCCCCGCACTGTTCGGCTTCTTCGGCCGACGGGTGCTGTCCCGCGCCGTCCGCAAGGCCACCCGGCCGGGAAGCGGGCGCCCGCTCCCGCTGCCTCCCGCGGCCGGCCGGCCCGGGCTCGGCACTCGCTGGGCACGGTTCGTGCTGCGCCGGCCGGTGGCCGTGCTGGTGACCGCCGTACTGGGTCTCGGTGCCGTCGCCCTGCCGGCGCTGAGTCTCGAACTCGGGCTGCCCGGCGACGAGTCCAAGCCGGTGGAGACCACCCAGCGCCGTGCCTACGACCTGCTGTCGGAAGGCTTCGGCCCCGGCTTCAACGGCCCGTTGACCGTGGTCGTGGACACGTCGGAGTCGGCGGACCCCCGGGCCACCACGGACCTGGTCGTCAAGACCGTACGAAGCGTGGACGGGGTGGCGTCGGTCGGTGATCCGGTGCTCAGCCGGAACAAGGACACGGCCGTCTTCACCACCGTCCCGCAGACCGCGCCGAACAGCGGCGAGACCAAGGACCTGGTGCACGCGCTCCGGGGCGCGGTCTCCGGCGTCGCGGCCGACACGGACGCCGTCGTCCTGGTGACCGGCACGACCGCGCTGAACATCGACATCTCCGAAGCCATGTCCGACGCCCTCATCCCCTATCTGACCGTGGTCATCGGCCTGGCGGTGCTCCTGCTGCTGGTGGTCTTCCGCTCGGTGCTGGTCCCGGTCAAGGCCGCCCTCGGGTTCCTGCTGTCGGTGGGTGCCGCGTTCGGTGTCCTCGTCGCCGTCTTCCAGTGGGGCTGGGCGGCGGACCTGCTCGGCATCGAGCAGACCGGACCGGTCATGTCGCTGATGCCGATTCTCGTCATCGGCATCGTCTTCGGCCTCGCCATGGACTACGAGGTCTTCCTCCTGACCCGGATGCGGGAGGCCTACGTCCATGGCGCCTCCCCCGGTGAGGCGGTCGTCAACGGCTTCCGGCACAGCGGACGTGTGGTGGCCGCGGCGGCGATCATCATGACCAGCGTGTTCGCCGGATTCATCGGGATGAGCAGCCCGACCATCCAGACGATGGGTGTGGGCCTGGCCTTTGCCGTCGCCTTCGACGCCTTCGTGGTCCGGATGGCGATCGCACCCGCGGTCCTGGCACTGCTCGGCCACCGGGCCTGGTGGCTGCCCCGTATCCTGAACCGTGTGCTGCCGAATGTGGACATCGAGGGTGAGGCACTGAGCCGGCATGCGACGGCGCCCCGGCCGGACGCGGCGGTCCCGCCGCTCCCCGTCGGCCGGCACTGAGCGGCCATGACGCACTCGGGTGGCGGTGGACCGCGGCCACGCGGCACGTGGTGGCGGGAGGGAGCGCTCACGGCGACGGCGTTCGCGCTCTGTCTGCTCGGCGGGACGGTGCGGGTCGACGACACGCTGTCCCCGCCGCCCGCCGCCGCCTACGTCATCGCCGTGCTGTCGTGTGCCGTACTGCCGGTGCGGCACCGGGCGCCCCTGGCCGCCATGGCGGCCACGACCGCGGTCGGCGTGCTGGTGCAGCCCCTGGGCCTGGTGCTGAGCCCGCCCGTCGTGGCCCCCGCCGTGATCACCGCCTACACCTGTGCGCTCACCGCGCGCACCGAACGGCGCGCGGTGGGCGTGGTGTCGCTCGGCTCCGCGGCGCTGCTGGTCGCCTCCGTCCCCTTGTCCGGGGACCTCTCCTGGCAGGACGCGAGCCGGATGGGATCGGTGGCGGCGTTCCCGCTGATGGCCGGCGTACTCGGTCACTCGGTACGGAACCGACGGGCCTACCTGGCGGCCGTGGAGGAGCGGGCCCGGCGGGCCGAGGAGAGCCGGGACCGCGAGGCGCGCACGCGAGTGGCCGAGGAACGGGTGCGCATCGCCCGGGAACTGCACGACCTCGTGGCCCATCAGATCACCCTGGCCAACGCGCAGGCCACGGTCGCCGCCCACCTCTTCGACACCCGCCCGGAGCAGACCCGCACGAGCCTGACGGAGCTCGTCGAGACCACCGGTCACGCGCTCGACGAACTGCGGGCCACGGTCGGTCTGCTCCGGCAGTCCGGGGACGCGCCCGCGTCCGCCGAACCGGCGCCCGGGCTGTCCCGGCTTCCCACGCTCCTCGAGTCCTTCCGCCGCGCGGGTCTGGAGGTGTCGGTGCACCACGAGGGCACGGCCAGGCCGCTGCCGCCGGGGGTGGACCTCACCGCCTACCGCATCGTCCAGGAGGCCCTGACCAACGTGACCAAGCACGCCGGCACCGGCAGCGCCCGGGTGCGCCTCGCCTGGCACCGCGATCGCGTGACCATCACCGTCGCCGACGACGGAGGGGGCGCCCGTACGGCGGCGTCCGCCCCCGCGGGGCCGCATGTGTCCGCGGGGGCGGACCGTGCGCCGGGTTACGGTCTGATCGGGATGCGTGAACGCGCCACCGCGGTCGGGGGGCAACTCTCCGCGGGCAGGCGCCCGGAGGGCGGCTTCCTCGTCACCACCCAGCTGCCCCTCCCGCCCGCCAAGCAGGCGACGCGGAGGACCGACGGAGAGGACGGGGACGCACTGTGACGCTCCGGGTGTTGCTCGCCGACGACCAGGCGCTGCTGCGCGGTGCCTTCCGGATGCTGCTCGACAGTGCCGACGACATCACCGTGGTCGGCGAGGCCGGCGACGGCAGGGAGGCGGTGAGACTCACCCGGGAGCTGCGCCCGGACGTGGTGATCATGGACATCCGCATGCCCGAGGTGGACGGTCTCAGCGCCACCTCGGAGATCTGCGCGGACCCGGAACTGCGTACCAGCCGTGTCCTGATCCTCACCACCTACGAGACCGACGAGTACGTCGCTCAGGCGCTGCGCGCGGGGGCCGGCGGCTTCATCGGCAAAGGCATCGGGGCCGAGGACCTGGCGGACGCCGTCCGTACGATCGCCGACGGCGACACCCTCCTGTCCCCCGCCGCCACCCGCTCCTTGGTCGCCCGCTTCCTGGCCACACCGGACACCGCCGCGGCCGACCGGCACGAACGGCTCGCCGTGCTGACCCCGCGCGAACGCGAGATGGTGGCCCTGGTCGCGACCGGCCTGTCCAACCAGGAGATCGCCGAGCGGATGTTCCTGAGCCCCTTCACCGTCCGCGCCCATGTGCAGCGTGCCATGACGAAGCTGGACGCCCGTGACCGGGCGCAACTCGTCGTCATCGCCTACCGCACGGGCCTGGCCCACGCCGCCCCCGACGGCGGCCCCGACCGCCCGGCGTAGTCCGGCCCCGGCGGCCCTTCACGGCCTCGGCGCGCATTCCGGCAGCGTCAGGGCCGAGTGGGCCGGTCGTGCCGTGGTGGATGGCAGGGTGACGAGGCCGCGCAGCATGCTGTTGCGTTGCTCCAGGGCCTGTTCCGTGGTGGGGAAGAGCGTGGCCGCACCGTGGTCGACCAGTGCCTGGTTCATGGCTGTGAACCCGCGCATGTCGCGTTCGTAGGCGGCGAAGGCCGCCGTGTGGTCCCGGTGCGTGGCCAGGGCGTGGGCCAGCATGTAGGCACCGACCAGCGCAAGGCTCGAGCCCTGTCCGGTGAGGAACGAGGGTGCGTACGCGGCGTCGCCGACGAGCGCGACGCGGCCGCTGAACCAGTGGGGCATGCGGATCTGACCGGCCGCGTCGAAGAACAGATCGTCCGCGTCGCGCATGGCGTCGACCATGCCGGGGACCTCCCATCCCGCGCCCGCGAAGGCCGTGGCGACCAGCTCCCGCTGGGCTTCGGGGTTCCGGAGGGCGTCGAACGGCGGTTCCGGTTGGTGGAAGTTGAGGAAGGCGTGCAGCTCGTCGTTGTCCCCGACTGCGTAGAGGGCCGCGGCTTTCCCCGGGGTGTTCCACATCACGAGCTCCCGGGAGAGCCCGAAGGTGTTCGGCATGGTGAACAGGGCGAAGCAGTAGCCGAGGTACCGGTGGAACTGCTCCTCGGGGCCGAACAGGGACTCCCGGGTGCGCGAGTGCATCCCGTCGGCGCCGACCACCAGGTCGAACGTCCGCCGTCGACCACTGCGGAACGTCACGTCGACCCCTGGTCCGGACTGGTCGAGGGTGTCGATGGAGTCGCCGAACAGGAATTCCACGTCGTCGCGAACCAACGCGTACAGGGCCGCGGCCAGGTCCCCGCGACGCACCTCGAGGTCCTGTCCCTCGGCACTGCCGGCCACGGCGCTCGGGGTGAGCGAGGCCACTGCGCTGCCGTCGGCGTCGAGGAAGGTGAAGCGACGCGAGTCGATGTGCGCGTCCCGCAGGTGCGGCAGTATGCCCATCCGCCGGACCACCTCCGTCGCGGTACCGCGGACGTCGATCGGGTAGCCGCCGCCGCGCAGTGCGGCTGCCTTCTCCACCACGGTCACCGCGCATCCCGACCGGTGCAGCCAGTACGCCAGCGCGGGTCCGGAGATGCTGGCCCCGGAGATCAGGACGTTGCGCCGCACGGGAGTACGCACGTCCGTCGACAGACCGTCAGGTGTCATGCCTGGGCTCCTTTTTTCGTGATACGGACGACGAGCAGTGACGAGGCGGCGACGAGGCCGGCGACGACGAAACCGGTGACGAAGGCCGATTCGGTCGGCCGGGCCGTCGTCGGGTCGGCCCCGGCGGCGAGGATCGCGCCCGCGATCTGGACGCCCAGGGCGACGCCGATCACGCGGGTCACCACGAGCAGGCCGGTGGCGACGCCGGTGTCCCTGGCCTCGACGGCGGTGGCGGTGCCGGCGAGCAACGCCGTGGTACCGACACCCGCGGCGAACGCGGTCAGCACCTTCGCGAGGACGAGCTGCCATGCCGCGCTGTGCAGCGACGCCAGGGAGATCATCGTGGCCGCCGTGACGACGGCGCCCACGACGACCACGGCACGCGGACCAAAACGCCGCGCCGCGATCCCGCCGACCGAGTCGCTGAGCGCCCCGGCGATGGCACCGGGCAGCAGGAGCAGTCCGATGTCGGTGGTGTCGGCTCCGAAGCCGTAGCCGTCCGCCGGTGACGCGAACAGCTGCGGGAGCAGAAAGACCACCATTCCGAAACTGGCGGTGATGACGAAGGTGAGCACGCAGGCATGCCACATGGCGGGCTTGGCCAGCATGCGCAGATCGACCATCGGCGAGGTTGCCCGGCGCTCCACGACGACCCATCCGGTCGCGAGGGCGGCGACGACCACCGCGAGGGCACCGACCGCGAGGGGCGGCAGGCCGCCGTCCCCCGTCACCGTCACGAGCCCGAGCATGAACGCGAGCAACGTGCCGCTCAGCAGGACCGCGCCGGGCCAGTCGATGCCGTCGTCCGACGGGATCGGCGGATCGTGCGGCATCAGCCGCGTCAGGACCGACGTCGCCGCGACGACCGCGAGCGTCGGCAGCGCGAACATCCAACGCCAGGACAGTCCTTCCGCGATCGGCCCGGCAACCGACGTTCCCACCATGCCGCCGCCCGTGAACAGGGCGACGACCAGCCCGATCGCCACCTGCGACTCTGCTGTCGAGAGGTGTTTGCGCACCAGGATGAACGAGAGGGGCAGCGCACCGACCATCGCGCCCTGCAACACCTGACCGAGCAACAACACCGGCAGGTTCGGCGCCAGGGCGGCCAGCAGACCACCGGCCGAGACCACGGCCATCAGCCGGACCAGCACCCGTTTCCCGCCGTAGCGGTCGCCGAGTTTGCCTGCGACGGGTGTGACGACCGCGCCGGTGACGAGCAACGTGTTGGCGATCAATGCCCCTTCGGCAGGACTGACCCCCAGCTCACGCTGCAGCAGCGGGAGCGCGGGCTCCACCACCGACTGCAGGGTGCCGAGGGCGAGTGCCAGGATGCCGAGGGCACCGATCGCCAGCCTCCCGATGCGGATGGGCACCGGGGAGACCCCGGCTTCGGACAGGGGCGTGCTTCTCATCACTGATCGCTCCAGACACCGCCGGGCCAGGGAAATGCGCGAGGTTCACGCGCCTCCCACACTTCCCTCCGGCGCCCCCACCGGGCATCGTTCGCCGGCGCCGTCCTGCCCTGGTGCGTCCGGAGCAGCCGGTCGCCCGTCCTGGTGCCTGCGCACTACGGGCCGCCTCGGCGGTGGGACGGCTTCCGCACGCATGGGGCCGGCGGCCACTGCACGTGGTCGCCGGCCCCTTGATCCCGTCAGACTCGCCCTTGACGTACCGTCAGTTCGCGTTCACCAGCTCGTGTGCCGGCACGGTCACCGTCCGCTTGCCCGGCTTGCCGCCGAGCACGATCTTCCGCAGAGCGCTGTTGTTGTCGACGTTGGTCTCCTTCAGCCGCTTCTCCGGGTTGGCCAGCACCTGGATGTAGTACGTGCCGTTGGGCACGTCGGTGATGTCGAAGGACTGCCCCGGCAGATCCTGGGTGTACGTGTCACCGGAGCCGACGTCCAGCACCTCGCGGACGGAGATCGAGTTCTCCTCGCCGCAGGCGGTGGCCAGGTCGGTGTTGAACGGGTGCCAGTTGGCGTTCTTCACCGTGTAGTCGATCGCGTCGGTGTTGGCCAGGCAGAAGGCCTCCTTGCCGCTGCGCACGGCCTCCTTCTTGTCCGCCTTCAGCAGCCGGTAGCTGGCGAAGTCGGTGAAGTGCCAGTGCACATGGCCCGGGCGCGGGTCCCATTCCATGGTGCCGGTCGGGGTGTAGCCGACCTGCTTGCCCTTGGCGTCGTAGAAGTACTGGTAGGCG
Source organism: Streptomyces sp. NPDC053750 (assembly GCF_044544295.1). Taxonomy (NCBI): domain Bacteria; kingdom Bacillati; phylum Actinomycetota; class Actinomycetes; order Kitasatosporales; family Streptomycetaceae; genus Streptomyces; species Streptomyces sp. NPDC053750. The sequence goes on from NZ_JBITXB010000009.1 coordinate 48,559, forward strand.
TCCATCTTGGCCTTGCCGGGCGAACGGAAGCCGTCCACCACCAGCTGCGCCGGACCGGCGTTCCACACGTTGGCACTGAAGGCCAGGTAGTCCTTGCCCGGAACGTCCTGCTCACCGTCGCTGACGACGATGCCGTAGGCCGGCAGCGAGCGCAGGTCGGGCTTGGGGACGTCGGGGACGGAGGGTGTGCCCGTCGGTCGCTTCGACAGCGGCTGGAGCGCCGGCGCCTTGCGCGAGCCGTCGGTCTGGCCACCCGTGTCGCCGACCCGCATCGCGCGCGCGGCCTGTTCCTTCTTCAGCGCCCACGGCAGGGCCGGCGGCGCCGCCTTCAGCGGTCCGTGGCCCACGTTGTACGAGGGTCCCGCACCGCTGGTCACCGGCGCGGCGGCCTGTGCGGGCGTCGGTGCGTGGCCCGGGCCGTGGCCCGCGTGGGCGGTCGGCGCGTGGTGGGCGGTTCCGTGTCCGGCGTGCTCGCCGGCCCCGGCGGGGCGTGCGGACCGGGACGCCGGGTCGGTGACGCCCTGCCCGTCCTCGTAGCTCCGCTCCTCCACGGTCACCTTGACCGTGGCCGGTTTGCCGGCGATGCCGAAGAGGTCGCGGTACTTCTTGGCGACCTCGACCTTGGCGGTGTACGTGCCGGCCGCCAGCTCGACCGGCTCGGTGTAGGAACCCCCGTAGGTGTTGGCGGCCCAGCCCTTCTCGACGCCCCACACCGAGCCGAGGGTGAACGGGTTGGTGGGGCAGCTCTCCGGATACTTGGAGGTGGCCGGCGCATCGGGTCGTACCCGGCCGCTGGCGTTGTTCGGGCAGAAGTCCTCGGTACGGCTGAGGACCTTCTTGCCCGCCTTGTCGGTGACCGTGATCACCGCGAAGCCGGGCAGGCCGGAGAAGTCCTTCACCGTGCCCTTGGGCAGGGCCTTGGCCTTGGCCTTGCCGCCCTCGTACACGGTCTGGGTGACGGTCACCGGGTCCTTGTAGGACTTCCGGGTCACCTTCAGCTCCAGCGGCGTCCCCTCGGCGGTGAGGTAGGTGCCGAGGTCCAGGTAGACGCCCGGCTCCTCCTTCCACGAGGTGAGCGTGACCGAGGTGGTCGCGGCGATGAGGCTGAGCCTGGGTCCTGTCGCGGCCTTCGCCGGCTCCGACGTGGCGGCCACGAGGCCGGCCGTCACGGCCAGGGCGGCGACGGCCGTGGTACCGGCGAGCAGCGGACGCCGCAGCCGGGTGGTGCGCGTTCTGGTCATCGTTCCCTCGTCCTCCGAGTGCTGTGAGAAGGAAGCAGTCGGCCGGCGGCACGGCGGTCGCGAGGACCGCCGCAGGAGCCGCACGGTGCGGGCACTTGCTGTGCCCGCGCTGTGAGAGGGACGGGCCGGACACCCGGTTGTCCGGCGGGTGGAAAGCGGCGGAGGTTGGCCGGATCGCTTCGTCTCAGGCGGGATCAGGACGTGCCGGGCGCGTACACCGACCTGAACGTCCAGTCGCCGGAACCGACGGTGTAGACGGCCTCGCCCTTCTCGGAACGCAGCGGCTTCGCTCCGCTCGGGGCCGTGACCTGTCCTCCGGTGAACGGCACATGGACCTCGGCCGTGCTGCCGGCGGGCACGGTCACCCGGAGCCGGTACCGGTCGCCGTCGCGGTTCCAGTCGGTGCGCACGGTGCCGTACGGCGTCCGGTAGGAGCCCGACGCGGACGTGAGGTCGCCGACGACCGCCGGGTCGATCAGCAGCTCGCGGTAGCCGATGGAGCCGGGGGCCTGCTCGATGCCGGCGACCCGGTCGGTGAACCAGGAGTCGATCGCGCCGAGCATGAAGTGGTTCTGCGACTGGCCGGGGCCGCCGTCCCAGGACTCGCCGAGCGTGGTGTTGCCGTTCAGCACCTGGTAGCCGTAGCTGGGGCTGGTGGTCTGCGTGGCGATCTCGTGGACGACGTCGTCGCGGCCGGCCCCGGAGAGCACGCGGAAGGCCGCGGGCAGCGAGATCTCGCCCAGCACCAGGTGGTGGTCGGCCGCCTCGACACTGGTGACGAAGTGGTCGAGCAGACGCTCGCGTTCACCGTCCGGTACGGCGCCCATGTCCAGGGCGAGGGCCTCGGCGCCGTGACCGCCACCGCCGAAGGTGCCGGTTGCCTGGTCGTAGTACTTGGCGGACAGGGCCTTCGCGCTCGTGTCGGCCTTGGCGCGGTAGGACGCCGCGCCGTCCTCGTCACCGAGGACCCCGGCGATACGGCTCATGGCGTCGACGACCCGCCAGTAGCCGTAGGTGCCGGCCACGGCGCGCGGGAACGTGCGGTCGGGGGTGAACCAGTCACCGAGGCCGTAGTCGAGGATGCCGTCCTTCACCTGCTGCTCCAGGAAGGTCACGTACCGCTTCATCTGCGGGTAGTACGTGGTGAGCGTGTCCCGGTCGCCGTAGGTGGTGTAGAGCTGCCAGGGCACGAGGACGAAGGCGCCGCCCCAGTTGGCGTCGTTGCGGTAGCCACCCGGCAGATTCGTGTACTCGGGGACCGTGCTGGGGATCAGCCCGTCCTCTGTCTGGGCGTCGGACATGTCGCGCACGAGCTTGCGGAAGTACGCCTCCATGTCGTAGTTGCCGGTGAGGACGGGGAAGAGCAGCTGGTTCTGTTCCAGCCAGCCGAGCTTCTCGCGGCTGGGGCAGTCGGTGAGGACGCTCATCATGTTGCCCTCGATCGCCCGTCGGATGATCGAGTGGATGCCGTTGACGAGCTGGTCGGAGCTGGTGAAGTCGCCGGAGGAGGCGTTGTCGGTGCGCAGGACCCTGCCGCGCACGGAGACGGTCGCGTTCTCGGGCAGGCCCTTCAACTCCAGGTAGCGGAAGCCGTGGTAGCTGAACTTGGGGTGCCAGGTCTCGGAGCGGTCGCCCCGGGTGGTGTAGGTGTCCCACAGCGGGCCGCCGACGTTGCTGATGGACTGGAAGGCGTGGCCGTCCTTGAGGCTCTCCGCGGGCAGGACGCGGATGTCGGTGCCGGCCGGGGCCGTCACGGTGATCTCGGGCCAGCCTGCGATGTTGCGGCCCAGGTCGAAGACCCGGCTGCCCTCGGCCGCGCCCTCGACCTCCTTGCCCTCGAGCGTCTCGACGACGCGGATGGGCTCGGTCTCGCGCGCGCTGAGGACGGCGGGGTCGTCGGCCGTGCCCGGGCCGGACACGGTGGTCGCCGCCTTCCAGGAACGGCGGTCCTGGCCTGGCTTGTTCCAGTTCGGGATCGCGCGGCGGGCGTCGTAGTCCTCGCCGCCGTACCAGTTGGAGGAGGTGGTCGCGCCGAGGGTGGTGCGCCAGTCACCGCCGGTGCCGACGCGGCGTACGGTGCCGTCGGCGAGCGTGATCTCCAGCTGGGCGACGACCTTCGGATCGCTCAGGTTGCCGTACAGCTTGCGGTAACGGTCGGCGGTGCTGACGACGTTGGACATGCCGTTGCCCAGCTCGATGCCGATGGTGTTGCGGCCGGAGCGCAGCCGGTCGGTCACGTCGTAGGTGGCGTACTGGACGCGTTCGGCGTAGTCGGTGTTGGCCGGTTCGAGGACGGCGTCGCCGACCGGCTTGCCGTTGATGCTCGCGTCGTAGATGCCGAGGCCCGACACGTACAGCCGGGCGCTGCGCACCTTCTTCGGCAGGGCGAAGTCCTTGGCGAGCAGCGGCAGTGCGGCGGGGAGGTACGGCTTCGGCGGCTGCCGGCCGGTGACCTCGGCCACCCGGGTGAAGGGGCCGTCGGGGGCGTCCCCGGTGGACACGGTGTAGTCGACGGGGAAGTGCGGCACCCGGCCGTCGGCGGTGAGGACGTCGGCGCGCGGGTAGAGGGCGATCCGGTCGAAGGTCTTGGCCGACTTGAGGTCGAGGGTGAGCACGACCGGCGCGTCGGAGACGTCGGGGCCGGTGTGCGGCGCGCTGGAGTATCCGGCGGCCGTCTGCAGCGCGCTGTTGGGCAGGCCGTCGACGGCGAGGGCCGGCTCCCAGGTCTTGCGGACCGTGTGGGTCTCGGACGCGGTCACGGCGGCGCCCTTGGCGAGGCCCGTGGTCCCGGTCTCCGAGTCGCGTACGTCGATCTCACCGAGCTGGAGGCGCCAGGACTCGGCGGGGAAGTCGTCGGCGAGCGGCAGTCCGAGCCTGGTCACGTCGAGGCGGACGTAGCGGGCCGTGGTGCGCGGCAGGTCGACGACGACGGGTTCGACGGTCCGCTCGCCGAGCTGCCAGTCCGGGTGGGTGATCCAGTCGGCGGCCCAGTCCTGCTGTTTCGTCAGTCCCGTCTCGAACACGGAGGGTTCGCTCCAGCCGGAGTCCCGTCCGCTGCCGTCGGACCAGAGCATGACCCGCCAGTACACGCGCGCACGGGAGCCGAGTTCCTTGCCGGCGTAGGTGGCCTGCGGGACGGCGGAGCGGACCTTGCCCGAGTCCCACAGGTCGGGTCTGCCCTGCTTGAGTCTGGTGAGGGAGCTGGCCGCCTGGACCCGGTAGGCGGACTGGACGGTGCCTCTGGCCCGGCTGGTGAGGTTCCAGCTCAGGTAGGGCGTGGTGTCGTCGATGCCCAGGGCCTCGGCGAGGTGCTGGGTGCGCAGTTCGACGGGCGCGAGGCCGGTCTGGGGCCTGGCGTCGGCGTTGACGGCGGAGGGCAGCACGGTGACGAGTGCGGTGAGGCCGGAGGCGACGAGGAGGGCCGGGCGCCGGTGGGCGCGCCGGGTGAGCGCTCTGCTCATGGGGTGCTCCTTGCGGGTGCGGGTGCGGGTGCGGGTGGGGCGGACGCCTGCCGGGTCAGACACGGTTCAGGACGGCCGTGACGCGGCGGTACGGCCGCAGGGTCACGGGGCCGAGCAAACCGGACGGCAGCGGCTTCCTGCGTTCGTTGGAGAGGGTGTTGGAGACACGGACGGCGATCGTGTTGCGTCCCGCGCGCAGGACGTCGGTGACGTCGGCGGTGTACGGGCTCCACAGCAGCGGCGGCAGCTCGGTCCCGTTGACGGTGACCGCGGCGACTTCGCGGACCACGCCCAGGTCGAGGCGGAAGCCCCGCCCCTGGAGGGTGTCCCGGTCGAGGTCGAGAGTGGTGGCGTACGTGCCGCTGCCGGAGAACTCCGGGGCGAGGTCGGTCCAGCTGCCCAGGGGGCGGGTCACGGGCTCGGCGCCCTCCCGGTCCAGGGTCAGCGTCCAGTCGCCGCCCAGGCCGAGGGCGTGGAGCGGGTCGGTGACCTCGATGGTGCCGCGGTAGGAGTGCCGGTCGTCGGTGCCCGCCAGCGGGTGGCTGCCGGGGGCGTCGGCGACGGCGGTGACGTGCAGCGCCCTCCCGCGGGCGGTGACGTCCTCGACGGGCAGCGCCGCGTCGGTGAGGTGGGCGCGGGGCCGGGTGGCGGAGCGCACGACGACGGCGAGGGTCTCGTAGGGGCGCAGGCTCAGCGGGACCCTGAGACCGTCGTTGCCGCGGTCGTGGCGGTAGACGGGGGCGGGCCGGGCGATGCCGGTGGCGGGGTCCCAGAGTTCCGGGACGCCCTTGGCCGGCAGCGCGGCGACCGTCTCGACGGCCTGTCCGCTCTCGTTGTTGACGAGGAACGCGATGTCCTTGCCGCGGGTGGTGCGCAGGACCCTGACCGCGTCGGCGGCCGGTTCGAGCACGGCGGCGGCGACGCCGGCCGCGTGTGCGGCCTCCCGCAGTCCGGACACGTCGGCGACGCGTACGGCGGTCCCGGCGCCGGTGCGGCGGCTGCCGGGCACCTGGTCGCCGAAGAGTGCGGACAGCGCGCGCTCCAGGCCGCGGTCGCCGCCGTTCGCCTCGTCCCGGGGGAGTTCGCCGACGGCGACGACGGTGCCGCCCCCGCGCACGAAGGCGGTGAGGGTGCGGACCGCGGCGGCGTCGAGGGTCGGGGTCACCGGCAGGACGGCCAGGTCGTAGCGGGCCGCGCCGACGGTGAGCCGGCCGCCGCGGGTCGTGGCGTGGGCGAGCAGTCCCCGGTCGCCGCTGAGCGCTCCGTCGTGGACGAGGTCGAAGTCGACCTGGGCGGCCTCCAGGGCGTGGGCGGCGTCGCTCAGCGCGCTGTCGACGGCGCCCTGCCGGTCGGTGCCGCGCCACTGCTCGGCCGCCCGCTGGGGCTGGACGAGCGCGGTCCGTGCGGCGGAGGTGCCGCGGGCGACCTCCATGACCCGGCCGATCCAGTCGGCGAGCGGCTTCATGGCCCACCACCACGGGGCGCGGGGTCCGAAGGGCGGGGGGAAGTACACCCGGGTCTCGTCGGTCCACAGCGCGTGCAGCACGGTGAGGTTGATGCCCCGGGCGGCGTTGGCGCCGACGAGGGCGCGGGCGAAGTCGGGCGCCACCTGCCAGCCCATGTTGCCGAAGGCCTCCAGCAGGGCGCGTTCGCGGCCCATCTGGTGGGCGACGCTGACCGGGTTGCGCGGGATCATCGTGGGTTCGCCGGCCACGTACTCCGCGGTGATGATGTCGCCGCCGGGGACCTGGGCCCACTGGTGGACCTTGTGCAGGTCGCCGGTGGAGGCGATGCGCTTGGACGGTGACGTCTCGTCGTACAGGGGGTTGGTGACGAGGGCGACGTCCCGCTTCTCGTACCAGCGGGACTGCTTGTGGAAGTACTCGGCGAAGCGGTCGGAGACGGCCTGCCAGTACCGTCCGCGGGCGATCCGGCCGTCGCGGCCGAGGTCGTCGAAGGCGCAGGCGTACGCGGTGCCGGGTGCGACACCGACGGCGCGCAGCGCGCCCTCGAGTGCCGGGGACCAGGGCAGGCGCTTGAAGTGGGCCTCGGCGGAGGCGAAGTACGGTTCGTCGTCCCAGAAGCCCGGGACAACGTTGCCGAAGTAGCGGCCGAAGCGGCGGTGGTACTCCCCCGGGATCATGTCGAGGAACAGGTCGACGGGTTCGTCGTCGAGCAGGTCGACGTAGCTGCGGCTGTAGCCCTGGCTGTCGTCGATCAGCGCGCTGTCGCCGAACACGTCGATCTGCCAGCGGCCCGCGGGTACCTGCCAGGCGCGTCCGGCCCGGAGGTCGTCGGTCAGCTCCACCAGGTGTTCCGTGCCGGTGGCGCCGACGGGGCGGGCCGCCGCGGCGACGGGTGCGGACGTGCCCTCGGGCCGGGGGCGGGCCGGGAAGTCGCCGGCGACGGCGGCCGCGTCGAAGGCCTCCTCGTACAGCGTGGTGCCGTCGGCCGCGGTGACGGTCAGGCTCTCCCACAGGGCGCGCTGCCCGTCGACGGCGCGCACGCCCGCGCTGCCGGTGGTGTGGCGGGCGTCGGTGACGGTGCCCTTGTCCTTGCCGTCGAGGGTGACGCCGATGCTGTCGCCGCGGACGGTGACGGCGAGCGTGTGGTACTTCGTCCGGTTGAATCCCTCGGTACGGCTGCTGCGGGCCAGCTCGGCCGGGGCCGCGCCGTCGGTCAGGCGCAGCACGGTGACGACGCCGGTCTGGTCGAACTCCACGGCGTAGCCGTCGGTCCCGGTCGGTGAGGCGCGGACCACGAGCCCGGCCGCGCCGTGCTCGGCCTTGGCGCTCCCGGTGACGGTGCAGTCGGTCCACCCCGCGCCCCGGCCGATCACGGCGGCGCCGCCCAGGACGTCGGCGTCGGCCACCAGGCGGCCGGTGTCGACGCCGACGCCCGTGGTCGCGGTGAGGTCGGCCGAGGCGGGCCCCTCGACCACGGTGGTGGACCGCCACAGCGCCTTGAGCCGCAGGTCGGGGCGGGGTTCGTAGGTGCGGGAGCCGACGGTGCCGCCCTTGACGATGTACTCGCCGGCGCGGCCGCTCGGGAAGTGGTCGTCGTTGAAGATCCACACCCGCATGCCGGTGCGCTCGGCGACGCGCAGGACGTGTCCGACGACGGCGAACCAGTCCTCGGTGAAGAACACCGGCTGCATCTCGGCGTTGTCGAAGGGGAAGAGGATGACCTCGTACATGCCCTTGGAGCGCAGGTCGGCCATCTGGGTCTCGACCAGTTCGGGGGTGACCGTGCCGTTCCAGTACCAGTAGACCGTCGGGCGACTGTCGCGGCGCGGGTCGGCGAAGTCCTCGGGGGCATAGCCGGACGTGCGGGCGGTACCGGTCTCGGCGTCCGCGGCGTGGGCGGCCCCGCCGGTGCCGGGCAGGCCGACGGCGAGGACGGCGCCGGCCGCCCCCGCGGAGACGACGAAGCGGCGTCTGGTCAGGTCGGAATCGGGCAACGTGAACTCCATTGTTCGGGTGGGACGTCGGGTGGGTGCGCGGTGGGCTGTCAGCCGGCGGCGAGCGCGGCCACCTCGGCTGCCGTCAGTGCACGGTTGTGCAGGCGGAAGTCGGCGATCGCGCCGTGCAGGTAGGGATGCGTGGAGTTCTGGGAACGGCCCAGGAAGTTGCGGGTGCTGGCGCCGAGCAGCAGCGGGCTGGTGACCATGACGGCGTTGCGGCCGGCCTCCACGCCGTCGACGTAGAGGATGCCCGTGCCGCCCGCCAGGGTGAGGGCCACGTGGACCCACCGGCCCTGCGGCAGGGGCCCGGCGGCGTCGACGACGTCCTCGCCCTCCATGCCCGAGATCTTCAGCGCGGCGCGTGCCCTGCCGGAGCCGGTGCGGGCGGCGAGGTAGAGGTAGGTGCTCTTGTGGTAGCCGAGGTCGAAGACGCGGGCCGAGTTGGCGAGCGAGTCGATGCGGACGCGCGCGGCGACGGTCAGTTCGGTCAGTCCGGCGGGGAGCCCTTCGGGCAGCGTGACGTGGCCGTCCACGCCGTCGAGGAGCACCGCGGTGCGTGGGCCGTCGGTGGACCAGGTCGCACCGCCGGTCAGCGTCGCGCGGGGGAAGGTGCCGGTGCGGTCGGCGGCGGCGGTGCCGGTGCCCTCGTCGAGCGGGTAGCGGGCGATGTCGCGTTCGCGGCCCGGGCGGGGGGTGACGGCCCAGTAGACGTTGTAGTTCTGGTGGTGGATCTTGTAGAAGGGCCGGAGCGGCACCTGGCGGCCGTCGGCCTCGGCGGTGAACTCCAGCGGGACACCCGCCACCGGCCGCAGGGACGCGGGCCGGATGCCGGGGATGGTCAGGAGTTCGGTCGGCCCGTAGGCCCCGGCGAGGACGACGGGACCGTAGGAGAGCGACCGCACCTGGGGGTTGTCGGGAGCCGGCTGCCAGACGGGCTCGCGGGGGAAGGTCAGTTCCACCGTGTCGCCGCGCCGCCAGCGGCGCTCGATCGTGAGGTACCGGCCCGGGCGGGCCGGCGATCCGGTCGCGCGGCCGTTGACCCGGACCGTGGCCCGGTGTCCGCCGGCGGCGAGCCAGGCGGGGACGCGGATCTTCAGGGCGAAGCGTGCGTCGCCGGCGGTGACGGTGAGTCGGGTGCGGTCGGTCTCCGGATGGCCGGTCTCCTGGCGCAGGGACACGCCCGTCTGCTGCCACGTCACCTCGGAGGGGATGAACAGGTTCACGTACAGCGCCTTCGCCCCCTGACCGGCGGAGCGGAAGTAGATGCTGTCGGCGAACTTGGTGTGCGTCTCCATGCCGGTGCCGTGGTCGCAGGAGAAGTTGTCGTAGTCGCTGCTGTAACTGCCGGGCGCGGCACCGAGTCCGCCCTTGGGTTGGCGCCGCGAACCGGCCCACAGGCCGGTGTAATAGGTGACGAAGCCGTGGTCGGAGTCGGGGTCCTGCTCGCCGAGCATCTGGTTGTAGAGGGTCCACTCGTAGTGGTCCATGTACGCGGCGGTCGCGGGGTCGAGCAGGAAGAGCTGCCGGCCGAGCTTGAGCATGTTGTAGCTGTTGCAGTTCTCGCAGGTGTCCTCGGAGAGCCTGCTGACGATTTCCCCGGGTGGCCCGAAGAACTCCTGGTTGGAGTTGCCGCCGATGGCGTACGTGTGGTCCCGGACGACGGTCTTCCAGAAGTGGGTGGCGATGTCCAGGTAGCGCCGCTCCCCCGTCGCCCGGTAACTGCGCGCCGCGCCCACGATCTTGGGGATCTCGGTGTTGGCGTGCCGTCCCGCGAGCTCGTCGCGGCCGGCGGCCAGCGGCTCGTAGAGCTCCTCGTGGTCGAAGCGCCGGGCGGTACGCAGATGCGCGGGGTCGCCGGTTTCGAGGTACAGGTTCGTCAGCACCTCGTTCATGCCGCCGAACTCGACGCGGAGCAGGGCCTGCATGCGGTCGTGGGTGAGGGGCGCCGTACGGGAGTCCACCCAGGCCGCCATGGCGGTCAGTACGTTCAGGGCCTGCTCGTTGCCGCTGAGCCTGTGCTGGTCGAGGAGGCCGGCCATGATCTTGTGGAGCGTGTAGTAGGGCGCCCAGGGCTTGCCGCCCGCTTCGAGCTGGTCGAAGACGTCCTCCGGGAAGGCGGAGAGGTAGCCCTGCCGGTAGCCGGCGGCCGGTGCGTGCGCCTGGCATTCGGCGAGGGCCGCGACCAGGAGGCGGGCCTTGTCGGCGTAGGCGTCGTCGCCCGTGTTGGCATGGGCCTGGGCGAGGGCGGACAGCAGGTGGCCGGTGCTGTGGCCGCGCAGCAGGACGTCCGGGGCCTCCCAGCCGCCGCACGGCTCCGCGGCCGAGGGCAGCCCCACGTTGAGCCGGAAGGTGTGCAGCAGCCGGTCCGGGTCGACGTACAGCAAGTAGGCGCAGGTGCGGCGCATGTTGGCGAGGAAGGGGCTCTCCAGGAGCCGGACCGCGGACAGCGGGAACGGGCGCAGCGCCGGTCTGACGGCCTCCGTGGCCGGTCCGGCATCGGCCGACGGGTCGGTGCCTGCGGGATCGTCTGCCCGGGCGGCCGCCACGGGTATCGCCGCCGCCGCGGTGGTGGCGGCCGAGACGGTCAGGACGCGGCGTCGGCTGGGGCTGGGCGTTGGGGGTCGCACGGACAAGAGCCAGGCTCCTTCGGGGAGGGAGAACCACTCGGAGTGCGTTGAATCGTTTTTGTCAGCCGTCCGGCAAAGTAGGCGGGGCCTCGAGGGGAGTCAAGGCTTCCGACATCGCGACCCTGGTCCGGACGTTGACACCACCCGACCGAGTTTCCCAGGCACTTGCTGGTGGACGGCGCTACCGACGGCAGAAGAGCCCGGCTGGAAGATCCGTCTCCGCCCAACCCTTGCGGCCGCCCAGTCGGCTGCGTAAGTTCCGGCCAGGTCATTAAAACGTTCAAACGGAGCCGCTATGAGACACACACCTGGGCAGGAAGTCGACGGAGAACACAGCAGCCTGCGGCGGCGGGCGGTGCTCAAGATGGCGGCGGCGGCCGGGGCCGTGACGGCCCTCTCGGCGGGTACCGCCACCGCGGCAACGGCGACTTCGCCGACGACGGCAGACGGGACGTCGGCGAGGCCGGGCGGAGCGTTCGCCCGGTCGTTCGCCTCCCCCGCCGCGTCGGTACGTCCCAAGTTCCGGTGGTGGTGGCCGGACGCGTTGGTGGACCCGGACGAGATCCGACGGGAGATCGACCAGATCGCGGACGCCGGATTCGGCGGCGTGGAGATCGCGGCGGTCACGCACAGCGTCTCCGAGCCGATCGACCCGGCCCGTCACGGATGGGGCACGCCCGCATGGGTCGGCGCCGTCGAGGCGGCCCTCGGCCAGGCGAAGAAGCGCGACGTCGTGGTCGACCTCACGATCGGACCGGCCTGGCCCGCCGCGGTCCCCGGCATCACGCCCGACAGCGGCGCCGCGATCAAGGAGCTGGCGCACGGCGTCGCCGTCGTCCCGGGCGGCACCGACGTCGCGGGCCCGCTCCCCGACCCCGTGACCGCCCCCGATTCCGATGCGAAAGCCCGCACGCTGCGATCCGTGCAGGCCGCCCGCGTCGCCGCCGGCACCTCGCCCACCGCCTTCCCCGTCCGGCTGGAGAAGGAATCGGTCGTCGACCTCACCTCGCACGTACAGGACGAACGGCTGGAGTGGACCGCGCCGGACGACGGCGACTGGCTCGTCATCGCCTGTTATGAACGCGGCTCCGGCCAGCGCCCCGAGGGCCCCGCGCACACCGCCCCGCTCAGCTACGTCGTCGACCACTTCAGCGAGGCCGGGACGCGGGCCGTCATCGACTTCTGGGAGCGGCGCATCCTCACCCCGCGCATCCGCGCGCTGCTGCGGGACACCGGGGGCGCACTGTTCGAGGACTCCCTCGAGATCGAGACGGACGCGACGCTGTGGACGCCCGGCATCATGGCCGAGTTCGAACGCCGCATCGGCTACTCGCTCGCGCCGTACCTGCCCGCGCTCCTCCAGACGAAGGAGAAGTACGCCTTCGCCTTCGACGACGCCACCAACAAGGCCGTCCGCCGCGACTACATGGAAGTGGTCACCGAGCTGTACGTCGAGAACCACCTGCTCCCGGTGCAGAAGTGGGCGCACGGTCTCGGTCTGCAACTCCGCGTCCAGCCGTACGGCCTGCAGACCGACGCGATGTACAAGGCGGCGCTGCTGGACCAGCCGGAGGGCGAGTCCCTCGGGTTCAAGAACCTCGACGACTTCCGCTGCCTGGCCGGGGGCCGGGACATGGGCGGCAAGCTGGTGCTGTCCAACGAGGCGGGCGGCACCGCGGGCGGCGCCTATGCGACGACGTGGGACGCCACCCTCAGGAAGCTCGTGACCCAGTACGCGGCCGGCGTGAACCAGGCCGTGTTCCACGGTTTCGCGTACGCCGAGGCGCCGGGCGCGGTCTGGCCCGGCTTCGCCGCCTTCTCGCCGTACCACGGCGGGGCCGGCTACGGCGAGGCCTGGGGCCCCCGCCAGCCCACCTGGGGTCATGTGCCGGACATCGCCGGGTACTTGAGCCGCGTCCAACTGGTCCTGCAGACCGGCGTCAACAAGGCCGACATCGGCGTGCTGTGGCAGAAGGGCTACGCCGGTTCGGGGCTCGGCGCGTCCTGGTTCAGCGGCGACGGCGTACCGGTCGGCTGGACGCACCTCTTCCTCAGCCCGCGCCTGCTCTCGCTGCCCGGTGCGGTGGTGCGCGACGGCCGTTTCGCCCCCGACGGCCCGGCGTTCAAGGCACTCCTCGTCGACGGGGACGTCATGATCGGCCGTGAGCACACGCTCCAACTGGACGTCGCCGAAAAGCTCGTCGGCCACGCCAGGAAGGGCCTGCCGATCATCGTCATCGGCGACTGGAAGGACGGGCACGTACCCGGACTGCCTGCGTCCGGCGAGAACGAGCGCCTCCTGGCACTGATCTCCGAACTCCTGGCGCAGCCCGGCGTGTTCAACGTCCCCGACCGCCCCGACGTCCCGCAGGCCATCGCCGCGCTCGGCCTCGGGCGCGACGTCGAGTACGCACAGTCCTCGATGCTCCTGCACGCCCACCGGGCCGACACGGAGGCCGACTACTACTTCTTCGCCAACGACTCGGTCAGCAAGAAGGGTTCGACCGGCACGCGCATCAGCCACGACGTCACACTCACCACCCGCAGACCCGACGTCGTCCCCTACGTGCTGGACGCCTGGACCGGCACCATCGAACCGCTCGCCGCCTACGCACGGCTCGACGACGGACGTATCCGGCTCCGCATCACGCTGGATCCGGGAGCCACGACGATCATCGCGACGGCCCGCCCCGGAAGGTGGCTGCCCGGCCCCGCGCCCCGCTGGACCGCCACGTCCAGCCAGGCGTCCGAGGTCCGACGGGCGAAGGACGGCCGGCTGGAGATCCGCGACACACGGCCCGGCACCTACACCACCACGCTCCAGAGCGGGGCCACCGTCAGCGCCACCATCGAGGAGGTCGCCGAGCCGGTCGCGCTCACCCGTTGGACCCTGACCGCCGAGGACTGGACACCGGGCGCCACCGCCTCGACCACCACCAGGACCCGGCGCACCGTCGAACTCGACGGGCTCAGGCCCTGGCCCGACATCCCGGAACTGGCCGACGCGTCGGGCGTGGGCCGCTATCGCACGACGGTGAAGCTGGGTGCCGCCTGGACCGGCGGGCACGGCGCCCGGCTGGAGCTGGGCGAGGTGTTCGACACCTACCGGGTCACGGTCAACGGACGGGCCCTGCCACCCGCGGACCAGCTGACGCCGGTCGTGGACGTCGGTCCCTACCTGCGCCGCGGCACCAACACCATCGAGGTCGAGGTCGCCACCTCGCTGCTCAACCGGTTGCGGGTCTCCAACGCGCCGGTGTTCGGGATCGCCAAGCGGCAGAGCTACGGGCTCGTCGGTCCGGTGCGACTCGTGCCGTACGGACGGGCCGTGGTGAAGGCCTGACTTCGCGCCCGATATGTACAAGGTGTGAATTCGCCTGGGCGTCATGGGGAACGCGGTTCGTCTCCCTAAACGCTTTGGGCGCACGTGAGTTGACACGCGTGGGAATCCAGGGATCAGCCGTTCGGGTGGGGGTAGTGTGTTCAAGGGTCGAACGACCTCCTTGTGACCTCCGGTGGCGGCTGCGACGGCAGGTCGTCCGTCCAGCCGCCTGCACGCGACCGCTGAAAGTGGAGTTGATGGACGTGTCGACCAGCGGCAGACGGCTGCGGAGCGGAGCCACCACAGCAGCCCTCGTCTGCGCGATCGCCCTGATATCCGGCCCGAGTTATGCCGACCCTGGCGAACCCGGTCCGCAGAACGACAAGTCGATCGAGGACATCCGTGCCGAGCTGGACGGCCTCTACCGCGAGGCGGAGGTGGCCACCGAGGCGTACAACGCCGCGCAGGTGAAGGCCACCGAGCAGGAGAAGCGGCTGAAGACGCTCCGCGAGGAGCTGGCCCGCACGCAGGGCCGGGTCGACGATCTCCAGGACCTCGCCGGCGCGGCCGCGCGGACCCAGTACCGGGGAGGCCACCTCGCCGCCACGGGAATCCAGTTACTGCTCGGCGACCACCCCGACCAGGCCCTGGACGAAGCGTCCCAGGCCCGCCAGGCCATGCGGAACCTGGTGAACGTCTCCGAGGCCCAGAAGACCGCCCGCACGAAGCTGAGCGGGCAGACCGAGGCCGCCGAGAAGGAGTTGCAGAAGCTCCGCAGCAGCCGCGCGGAAAAGGCCGAGGCGAAACAGAAGATCGAGAAGAGGATAACCCAGGCCGAGCGCATCGAGGACGGCCTCGAGGAGGAACAGGCCCGTAGACTCGCCGCGTTGGAACGGCAACGGACGGAGGAGGCCGAGGCCAGGTGGACGGGTTCCGATTCCGGTGGCGGCGGCACCTCGACCGGGGCCGGCTCGGGCGGCGGCCAGAAGGCGAGCGGAGCGGCCGGCAGGGCCGTCGACTTCGCGATGGCGCAGAGAGGCAAACCGTACGTGTGGGGCGCCGTGGGCCCCTCGTCGTACGACTGCTCGGGACTCACCTCGGCGGCATGGGCGGCGGCCGGACGCCCGATCCCCCGTACCTCGCAGGCACAGTGGCAGGGGTTGACCCGGGTCGGTCTGGCCTCCGCGCAGCCCGGGGACCTGATCATCTACTACAACGACGCCACGCACGTGGGCATGTACATCGGGGGCGGGCAGATCGTCCACGCCCCGCGGCCCGGGCGCAACATCACGACCGCACCGGCAGCCTCCATGCCCATCCTCGGTGTCGTCCGACCCGGAGTCTGAGCGAATGACCCACTCACTGACGCCCCGTGACGCGGGGAACCTGCCCGCGCTCAGCGCACCACCGCTGATCCGTCTCGACGCCTACGTGGCCGAGGACGGGTCGACGGTGGTCAACGGGCACCTGCTGGAGATGGGCGGCACGCGGCCGCCCAACGAGGCCATCCTCGACGCCATCGCCATGTTCGCCCGCACGCTGGGGGCCCCGGTGGCGGCCACCGTCATCGACCGCACCGTGCAGCAGGTGGCCCGCCTGCGCGTGCACCCCGACGGTTCGAGCCGGACCATCGCCGACGAGGACGACCTGCCGCCGGGGCGCGAGCGGACCGCCGCGGAGGAGGAGGCGTTTCCTCCGCTCGCCCGCGTCGAGCGCATCATCCAGCACGCGCAGCGCGAGGAACTGCACGCCGCCTTCGTCCTCGCCGGCGCGCTGCGGGAGCACCTCTCGCTGCGCAGGGGCGCGGAGGACGAACTCGCGCTGGAGGCGAGGGCGATCGAGGCGTACCTCGCGTATCTGCGCGGCGACTACATGCACTCCACCGTCCTCGCGCTGACCGTCGCACGCATCCGCTGCCGCACCGATCTGAACCGGGCTGCGCCCGAGGTGGCCCGCGCCACCGCGGCGTGGCAGCGCTTGTGGGACGAGGGACAGGTGGCCGCCCGGGGACAGGAGCTGTTGCACATGTGGGAGCGGCTGTCCGCGGAGGGCCTGCTGCTGGAGCCGTCCCACCAGGCCATGGCCCAGGCGGTCCGCGCCCGGCTCGAACGGGGCAGCCTTACCGGCAGCCATCCCGTATCGGCCCCGACCCCGGCGGCGGCCCCGGCAGCGGCACTGACCGCGGGCCAGGGCCCGGTCGCCCCCGAGGACAAGCCCCTCAAGCCCACCCGACGGGGGCTGCGGCGCTTCACCCGGCGGCCGGGCCGGTCCGCCGAGTCGTAGCCCTGACTCCGTCGGTGGTCAGCCGGTCGTCCCTGTCTCCGGCGCCGACGGCGGTGCTTCGACGACGAAGAACAGGAAGCAGGGCTTGGTCGACAGGTCGCGGAAGCCGTCGGGGAACAGGTCACGGGCGGCAGGGTCGGGCCCCGGCTCGCTGACGACGGACAGGCGGAAGCCGGCGGTGGTGAAGGCAGTGATCATCGCGTGCAACGGCTTGCGCCAGAACCGCATCGGGACGCGCTGCCCGTCGAACACCCAGTCGAAGGTGTAGCTGGTGGTGGCGAAGTAGTCGGGCCGAGGGTCCTGCAAGGTGTAGGCCACGACGGGGTGGTCCACCGACGCGATGAGCCGCCCGCCGGGCCTGAGCACGCGCCGCATCTCGGCCAGCGTCGGCCCCCAGTCCTCCAGGTAGTGCAGGACCAGCGACGCGACCACGTCGTCGAACGCGCCGTCGGCGAACGGCAGTGGTTCGCCCAGGTCGAGCCTGTGCAGGGGCACCTCGTCACCGAGCCGCTGCCTGGCCAGTGCCAGCATCCCGGCGCTCGCGTCGACACCGGTGACGAGGGCGCCCCGGTCACGCAGCGCAGCGGACAGGGGCCCGGCACCGCATCCGGCGTCCAGGATCCGGCGACCGGACACGTCACCGGCCAGCTCCAGCATCGCGGGCCGCGCGTAGTACGCGTTCACCAGGTTGCTCTCGGTCTCCGCCGCGTACGCCTCGGCGAACCTGTCGTAGTCGTTCGCCCGGGCCGCATCGGCCGGCGGGGCGAGGCTCGCGGGCACGTCGGTCACACGTTCCATCGGCGCAGCCTATCCCCCACGACTCGGCCTGTTCGGCGATCTGTTGGCGCCAGGTCGTAGTCGGCCCGGTTCCCGCCGGCCGTCGGCGCAAGCCGGTGCGCATCACCGAGGAGGTCAGGGCTCCGGCCGGAGGCTGCGGTGTGCGCCCGGCTCGGCGGGGGCCGGACGGACGGACGTGAGGAGTTCCCGGCAGTGGGCCAGGAAGCCCGCCAGCGTGAGGTCGAAGGCCCGGTCGGCCCGGGAGGGACCGGTGGCCGCCTGCGCCAGTGCCAGTCGCGGGGCCTGCGCCTCCTCCCCCACCACCCACATCACCTCGGGGGCCGACATGTCCAGCGCCGAACCGAGAACGAGGTTGTCCAGGCCGGTGACGATCGGCATGACCGCCTCCGGAGCGAACCCCGCGTCCAGCAGGAGGCCGGCCACCCGCTCGTACTGCTCGATCACCCGGGAGGCGCGCACCGGCGAGGTCATCAGCATGGGGATCGCCCGGGGGTGGGCCGCGAACGCGGCGCGGTAGGAGCGGGCCCATGCGTCGAGGGCGATGTCCCAGGGGCGCCCGTCGAGGGTCCCGGCGTCGAGGTCGTCGACCACCTGCTCCCTCAGCAGTTCGATCACCCCGGCCCGGCCGTCCACATGGTGATACACCGACGCCGTCTGCACCCCGAGCCTGCGCGCCACCTCGGGAACGGTGAAGTCGCCGGTCTCGTCGACGAGTTCCAGCGCGGTCCGGCCGATGCGCGCCCGATCGAGCAGCGCCTTCCGCGGACGCCCCATGGTTCGTTCTCCTGACGTGAGGTCTTCCCGAATCCTACGTCGGCCGTCTAGATTACCTAAACCGAAATGGTTTAGGTTTCGCTGCGGCCTTGCCGACCTCCCCCACCCCTCGGAAGTCCCGGGCCGCCGCCCACCCCTTTTCCTCCGTAGAAGAAGGGCCGAGCGTCATGGCCGTTGAGTCCGCATCCCGCGAGGGAGCACCCGAAGGCGCCGAGTCGCCACGCGAGCGCACCGCCGAGCACGACCCGTCCCCCGGGCTGCGCCGGGCCGGCCTCGGCGTGGCCGACATCGCGTTCTTCGTCGTCTCCGCCGCGGCACCGCTGACGGTGATGGCCGGTGTGGCGCCCCTCGCCATCGGGGTGGGCGGCGTCGGCGCTCCCGTCGGCTATCTGCTCGCCGGTGCCGCGCTCGCCCTGTTCGCCGTCGGCTTCACCGCGATGACCAGGCATGTCCGCAGCAGCGGCGGCTTCTACGCCTTCATCACCCGCGGGCTCGGCCGACCCGCCGGATTCGGCGCCGCCACGGTCGCCCTCCTCGCGTACAACGGCATGCAGATCGGCGTGTACGGGCTGCTCGCCACCGGCACCCAGGACGCACTCGAGGCCCTGTGGGGCGTCCATGTGCCCTGGCCCGCCATCGCGTTCGCGGGTGTCGTCGTGATCTGGTTCCTCGGCTACCGCAGCATCGAGTTCGGCGCGAAGGTCCTCGGCGTCCTCCTGGTCGCCGAGACCGGCATCCTCGTGCTGCTCGCCGGTGGTGTACTGCTCGACGGCGGAGCCGAAGGTCTCGCCCTGGACTCCTTCGCGCCGGACAACGTGCTGGTGCCCGGTACCGGCGCGGTACTCACCTTCGCGTTCGCCGCCTTCACCGGCTTCGAATCCACCGCCATCTACCGCCGCGAGGCCCGCGACCCCGCCCGCACCATCCCGCGGGCCACCTACATCGCCGTCGGCTTCCTCGGCCTCTTCTACGCCTTCAGCGTCTGGATCGTCATCCAGGCCTTCGGCAGCGCGCACATCATGCAGGCCGTCACCACCGACCCCATGGGCCTGTTCTTCACCGCGACCACCCAGTACGTCGGCGGCTGGGCGGCCGACCTCATGCACATCTTCATCGTCACCAGCATCATCGCCTCGCAGCTGGCCTTCCACAACGCGATCAACCGCTACGGACTCTCGCTCGCCCAGGAGGGCGTCCTGCCCAAGGCGCTCGGCAAGGTCCACCCCAAGCACCGTTCGCCCTACGTGGCGGGCATCGCGCAGAGCGTCCTCGCCTCCCTGGTGGTCGCGGGCTTCGCCCTGGCCGGTGCCGACCCGTACCAGCAACTCCTGCTGTGGGTGAACACGCCCGGCGCCCTCGGCCTCCTGGGCCTCCAGGCCGTCACCGCCGTGGCCGTGCTCTGCTACTTCCGGCGCATCCGGCACGCGGCGGAGGGCCGCTGGCGTTCCCTGATCGCGCCGCTGGCCGCCGCCGTGCTGATGTCCGGCGCGATGTGGCTGGTCGTCAGCAAGATCGGCCTGATGACCGGGGCGTCGTCCACCACGAATGCCGTCCTCGTCCTGTTGGTCCCCACCGCCTTCGTGCTCGGCGTGCTCGTCTCACTGCGCATCCGCCGCAGCAGGCCCGAGGTCTACGCCCACTTCGCGGACGAGCAGGACGACGACGACTAGACCCGGCCGGCCTTCCGTACAACGCCACCCGTACGACGCCACCGTACGACGGACTTTCCACCCCCTACCCGCACAAGGAAGAACACCCGTGTCACACCCCGCATCACCTCTCTCCGCCGTCGCCGACACCCTCCTGACCGGCGCTCAGGTCCGTACCCTCGACCCCGACCGGCCGTCGGCGAGCGTCGTCGCGGTCAAGGACGGTTTCATCACCGCGGTCGGTGACGAGACCGATGTCCGGGACTGGCGAGGCGCGCACACCGAGATCGTCGACCTGAGCGGCTCCACCCTCGTACCCGGCCTGGTCGACGGCCACAGCCATCCCCATCTGGGTGTCAAGATGGCCCAGGGAGTCGACCTCTCGGGCTGCCGGGATCTGGACGCCCTGCGCGCCGCGCTGTCCGCGGCGGCCCGCGACGCGGGCACCGGGGCATGGGTCCTCGCCCACGGACTGGACCACAACGTCTTCGGCGGCCGGCCCGTCCACCACGACCTGATCGACCCGGCGCTCGGCGGTGTGCCGGCCTTCATCCGGCTCTACGACGGCCATTCCGCCCTGGTCAGCGGTCCGGCCCTGTCGGCCGCCGGCATCGACGGACCGCGCCGCTTCGAGCAGCGGGCCCAGGTCGTCTGCGGCTCGGACGGACGGCCCACCGGACACCTCGTCGAGTTCGACGCCATGAGCCTGATGGACGCCGTCCTGCCTCGTGAGACCGCGGCCGTGCGCCGGGAACGGCTCCTCACCCTGCTGCGGGACATGGCCGCGACCGGGCTCACGGGCACCCATGTCATGGACCTCGAGGAACCCGAGTTCCTCGAGGTCCTGGCGGGTATCGAAGACGACGGCGAGCTGCCGGTACGTCTGCGGATCTTCCCCTGGTGCATGCCCGGTACGGACCGGGAGGGCCTCGACCACCTCATCTCACTGCAGGGCTCGCACGGGCGGCGCTGGCGCGTGGGCGGCGTGAAGTTCTTCATGGACGGCACCGTCGAGGGCGGCACCGCCTGGCTGGAGCACGCCGACTGCCACGGTCAGGGCACCGAGGCCTTCTGGCCGGACCCCGCTGCGTACACGCAGGCCGTCCACCGTCTCGCCCGCGCCGGAGTGCGCACCACCACCCACGCCATCGGCGACGCGGCCGTACGGCACGTCCTCGACACGGTGGAACTCCTCGACGACCCCGGACAGCGCTCCCTGCACCGGATCGAGCACATCGAGACCGTGCCGGACAGCCAGCTGCCCCGCTTCGCCCGCCTCGGCGTGGCCGCGTCGATGCAGCCCACCCACCTCGCGTACACCCGCGCCGACCACTCCGACGAGTGGTCGCAGCGCATCGGCAGGGAACGCGCCGACCGTGCCTGGCGTTGCCGTGATCTGCGGGACGCCGGCGCGATCCTGGTCCTCGGCTCCGACTGGCCGATCGCGCACTACGACCCGCGGGAGGTACTCGCCACCGCCCGCCTGCGCCGGCTGCCCGGGCAGCCCGAGGTCGCACCCGTCACGGCCGACCAGGCCCTGACCGGTCTGATGGCTCTGGAGGGCTACACCTCGCACTCCGCGCTGGCGGTCGGTGAGCAGGACGTGGCGGGACGCGTCGCGCCGGGCTTCCGAGCCGATCTCACGGCTCTGGCCGTCGACCCCGTCACCGCGCCCGCCGACGAACTGGGCACGGCACCCGTCACGCTCACCGTGACGGGCGGGACGGTCGTGCACAGGGCCTGACACGGCGCGAGCGGGTACGCCGTCGGGCGTCGCCGCACGGACCGGGCCGCGCGGCGGAGGTCAGCGGCCCGCGCGGCGTCCGGGACGGTCGAGGTCGAGGGCGAGGGTCACGATCCGCCGCCAGTCCAGCGGCGGGTCGACCGGCGCTGCGCCCGGCCGGTCCCGGGGAACCAGGACGCGCAGGGCACGCGGTCGGACGGTGCACACCACGGGCGTGGGCAGCGTCAGCGCCTCGCCGTCGACGGCCACCGGAATGCTGGCGGCGCCGGCGGTGACCTCGACCCTGCGGGACGTCAGAACGGTCAGTGCCGGAGAGAGGGAGCCCCGCAGCGCCAGGTCGGCCGCCTGTACGGCACCGTCCACGCGGACACCGAGCACCCCGAGTTCGCCGCCGTCCAGCCGGGGCCTGCGCCCGACGTCGAGCGGGTCGGCCGAGGAGTAGGGGTTGTTGCTGACGAGCAGCGCCTGCTGCCCCTCGACCGCCTGGTCGTCGACGAGGGCGTCGAGGCGCTCCCCGGCACCGCCCGCCAGCAGGTCCGGCATCGCGTCGAGCGCCGTACCGGCCTTGGCGTCGCGGTACTCGGGGCGCTGCACGATCGCCGCGTACACGCCGAACGACACCGTGTTGACGAAGGTCCGCCCCGCCACCTCGCCCAGGTCCACCCTGAGCTCCTCCCCGCCGGTGAGGGCGTCCAGGCACCGGGACGGGTCGGCGCGGTCCAGGCCGAGGTCCATGGCGAAGTGGTTGCGGGTGCCGGCGGAGATCACCAGGAACGGCAGGTCGTGCTCGGCGGCGACCGCGGCGACCAACGCCTGGGTGCCGTCCCCGCCCGCGACGCCGAGCAGGTCGGCACCCTCGGCGACGGCGTTCCGGGCGAGTTCCCCGACGTCCGTGCGGATGCCCGGCTTCAGGAGGAGCACCCGGGCGCCCAGGGCCTCGGCCCGCTGGACGAGGCCGAACCGTTCGACCTTGCCGCCGCCCGAAGCCGGGTTCATGATGAGGACCGGGTGCCGGGGCGGACGGTGCGGCCGGACGGTCGCCGGCGTCGGGTCCGGCCGGCGCTCCGCCCGCAGGGCGCCGCGGGCGCAGGCCAGGGCCACGGCCCACAGCAGGACGGCGGCCGACGCCGTGAACCACATGCCGCCGCTCACGAAGAGCACGAGTACGGCCACCGGAGCCGCCACGGCGAGTCCCGCCCCCAGCGCCCGCAGCGCCCCCCGGTGGGCCAGGAACCACCAGGCGCCGACCGCGCACACCGCCAGCCCCGCGAGTCCGCCGAGGATGATCAGGGCACCACCGCCGCCGAGCGACAGCAGGACGACGAGGACCGCCACCGCGGCCGCGAGCAGCGCGCAACGGGCCGACAATCGGGCCCTGTCCAACGGTTCGTCCTTGATCACCTGTGCGCTCCCCCACGTCACCGAGGCTCCGGGCGACGGGGAGCCGCCGGGCAGCCTACGGCCTCGGGGTGGTCCCCGGGCGGCAGTCGGCACGGAAGCCCGTCCTGCCGTAGAGTCCTGGCCCGTGCGTGGACGACGACTTGGTGACCGCTACGAACTGGTCGAACTCATGGGCTCCGGTGGCATGGGGGAGGTCTGGCGGGCCAGGGACGGACAGTTGGGCCGTGAGGTGGCGGTCAAGGTCCTGCTCGCGGAGCGGGACGGCAGCGCCGGCCGTGACGAGTCGCTCGCCCTCTTCCGGCGCGAGGCCCGGGTCAGCGCCGCCCTGGACAGTCCGCACATCGTCGCCGTGCACGACTACGGCACGGACGACGGGCGCCCGTACCTCGTGATGGCACTCGTCGAGGGACGGTCGCTGCAGGAGATCCTGCTGACGGACGTACGGGTGGCCGTCGCCGACGCGCTGCGGTGGACGGCGGAGGTGTGCCGAGGCCTGGACGCCGCGCACACGGCCGGGGTCGTCCACCGCGACATCAAACCCGCCAACATCATGGTCGGCCACGACGGCGTCGCCAAGATCGTCGACTTCGGCATCGCCAGGTTCACCGAGGCCCGCGCCGCCGACCCCCGGTTGACGCAGACCGGACAGCTGCCCTTCGGGAGCGTGCAGTACATGGCGCCCGAGCGCTTCCGCCGGCGCCGGGGGGATGCCCGTACCGACCTCTATGCCGTGGGCTGCGTCCTGTACGAACTCGTCGTGGGCAGGCCGCCGTTCGCCGGTGACCCGGCCGGTGTGATGTACAACCACCTGCACGACGAGCCGGTGCGGCCCAGTCGGGCGCGGCCCGGAGTCACCCCCGCCGTCGACCGGCTGATCCTCGACCTCATGGCCAAGGATCCGGACGACCGGCCCGGTGACGCGAAGGCCGCGCTCGCCCGCATCGAGGCGGCGGCACAGACGCTCGCTCCGGACCCCGCGCCCACGGCGGAGCCGGCCCCGCCACCGACGCCGGAAGCCGTACGGCTGCCGGAACACGAGGATGCCCGGCCGCCCGCGCCGGGGCCCACCCCGCAGGAGGTCTCCAAACACTCCTCGCAGTCATCCCGGTCCTCACAGCCCTCGGCACGATCCGGCCGGGGCCGCCGTCCCCGCCGCACGTCCGTGGTCGCCGCCGTCGCCGCCCTGCTCGCCCTCGGCATACCCGCCGGTATGGCCCTGAGCATGTCGTCCTCGGACAGCGGCGCCGACGAGGACCGGAGTGCGGCACCGGCCCCCGACCGGACCTCCGCGAGCCCGGCATCGTACTCCCTCGGTGTGGCGAACCACTGGGGAGTGGAGGAGGACGGGCAGGATCCCCGCATCCGCACCCGGATCGTCGAGGCCGCCCTGGAGGAGGCCGAGCGCAGGGCGAAGCGGGAGATCCCCGTGAACGTCGTGTCGGTGCAGGACTACGGGCAGACGCCTGCGGAGAAGTTGCTCGAGCAGAACCCGGGGATGATCGCGCTCGTCGGTGCCGTCGACGACTTCGCGGACGTGGAGACCGACTGGTCCGACACCATGGCCGTGGTCGACACCTGCAACGGAGGTCGCCTACCGGATCGTCAGTACGCTGTGGCGGCAACGGAGTTCGACGTGGGGCGGCAGGCCGGTCGCTACCTGGCGGGGGCCTACGGCGTCGGCAGGGTCGTGGAGACGTCGAGCAGCTACTGGGACAGGGACTCCGACGAGGACACCTTCGGGCACGGCCTGCGCGCGGCCGCCCTCGACGCTCTGCCGCTGCCCTCGCACAGGGGCAACGTGGATCTGTCCCCGGCCACGATCACGGCGGACCTGGACAGCTCACGGCCGGACGCCGTGGTGGTTGCCGATCTCCGGGCCGGCGGTGGCGAGGAGACCCTCGTCCCGACCCTGCGCGAGCGCGGCACGCTGATCGCGGTCCACGCGGCCTACGCCTCCGCCTGCGACACCGGCGAGGACTTCGAGATGTTCGCCCGGCAGGACAAGCAGCTTCCCGACGGCAGTCTGCGCTTCCGCTCCTTCAACGACGAGCGGTTCGAGCCCGACTGCGCGCAGTTCCCCCGGCTGTGCGCGGCCCCGGCGGATCTGAAGAAGCTGCTCGCACACCGTGGCGCGGCGGAGCTGTACGACGCCACGCTCGCGCTCGCCGCGGGCATCGACCGCGTACTGGGTGACGGGGAGCGGCCGGACGCCGACCGTGTCCGGCCGCTGCTGCGGGCCACCCTCGAGACCGTCGTGAGCGACGGTCTCCTCGGGCGCCACTCCTTCGAGCGGCACCATGCGCAGGGCCGTCCCGTGTGGGTCGACCGCCTGGTGAACGGCGAGTGGAAGCAGCTGGGGACGGTCCAGCGACTCACCTCTTGACCTCGGTGGGCCCAGCCACTACTTTGCGACAGAAGCAGACCCACATCCATCCAGAAGGAGGCGACCAGCGGATGTACACCTGCTCTGATCTCGGTCGCCTCGCCCGCCTTACGGTCTGGGTTCCTGGTCGGGTCGCGCACGGCTGCTGAGTACGCCGTTCTGATGTGCCCGTTCGTGGCACATTTCGCGTTTCCCATCATTGTTTCGCGGCATTCCGCCGTTGCGTGCCGACGTGCGCCCGCTCTTCTTACGCGGCGCGCCTGAGCTGCGGCGCGTCTGAACAGAGAAAGCTGCCTGAAAATTGGCGATCACGATGAATCGACCTGTCCCGCACCGAAATGAGGGCCCGTCATGGTAGCGGCACGGATCACGGTCAATGGGAAAGAAACACCGATCGCGCCGGCCGCGCCCCACACCACGGTCCTGGATTTCCTGCGCGAGCGCGGCCTCACCGGAACCAAGGAGGGCTGTGCCGAGGGTGAATGCGGCGCCTGTTCGGTCCTGGTGGCCCGTCCCGGGGTGAACAAGCCCACCGACTGGGTGGCGGTCAACGCCTGCCTGGTGCCGGCGGCGGCGCTCGACGGTCAGGAGATCATCACCTCCGAGGGGCTCGCCATCGCCGGCGAGCCCGGTACGCCGCCCGCCCTGCACCCGGTGCAGGAGGAGATGGCGGTCCGCGGCGGCTCCCAGTGCGGTTACTGCACACCGGGATTCGTCTGCAGCATGGCCGCCGAGTACTACCGGCCCGACCGGTGCGCGCATGCGGACACGAACACGGCGGCGGACCCGGCCGACGGCGCCGGCATCGACGCCGAGCACGGTCCGAACGGTTTCGATCTGCACGCGCTGAGCGGAAACCTGTGCCGCTGCACCGGTTACCGCCCGATCCGCGATGCCGCCTACGCCGTAGGTGAGCCGACGGACGAGGACCCGCTGGCGCAGCGGCGCGAGCAGGCCCCGCCCGCACCGGTCGCCACGGAGTACGCCCGGGACGACAGTGCATTCCTGCGCAGGAACACACTGGCCGAGACGCTGGAGCTGCTGCGCGAGCGGCCTGACGCCGTGGTGGTCGCCGGTTCGACCGACTGGGGTGTGGAGGTCAACATCCGTTCCCGCCGGGCGGATTGTGTGGTCGCGATCGACCGGCTGCCCGAACTGCGGGAGCTGCGCGTCGCATCGGACCACATCGAGATCGGGGCGGCGCTGACGCTCACCGAGATCGAACGCCGCCTCGACGGCGAAGTCCCGCTGCTGGCCGAGCTGTTCCCGCAGTTCGCCTCCCGGCTCATCCGCAACGGCGCCACCCTGGGCGGCAATCTGGGTACCGGCTCCCCCATCGGTGACAGTCCGCCGGTGCTGCTCGCGCTGGAGGCGTCGGTGGTGCTCGCCGGCACCGACGGGGAGCGCGAGGTCCCCCTGGCCGACTACTTCACCGGCTACCGGCAGAGCGTGCGCCGCCCCGGTGAGCTGATCCGCGCCGTGCGCGTCCCGCTGCCGCTGTCGCCGGTCACGGCCTTCCACAAGATCGCCAAGCGGCGTTTCGACGACATCTCCAGTGTGGCGGTCGCCTTCGCGCTGGACGTCGAGGACGGGATCGTCCGCAAGGCCCGGATCGGTCTGGGCGGCGTGGCCGCCACCCCGATCCGCGCGCTGGCCACCGAGGCGGCCCTTCAGGGCCTGCCGTGGTCGGCGGAGACGGTCGAGGCCGCGGCCCGGGTGCTGCGGGGCGAGGGCACGCCGATGGACGACCATCGCGCCAGCTCCCTGTACCGTTCCGCGATGCTCGGCCAGAGCCTGCTGAAGCTGTACGCGCAGACCACCGAGGCGGTGTCGTCATGAGTCATCTGTCCGAGCGTCCCGAGAAGCCCGTGGTCGGTGTCTCGATGCCGCACGAGAGTGCCTTCCTGCATGTCACCGGCACGGCGCTCTACACCGACGACCTGGTCCATCGCACCAAGGACGTGCTGCACGCCCACCCGGTCCAGGTCATGAAGGCCCACGGCCGGATCACCGCGCTGCGCACCGAGCCCGCGCTCGCCGTGCCCGGTGTGGTCCGGGTGCTCACCGGTGCCGACGTGCCCGGCGTCAACGACGCCGGGATGAAGCACGACGAGCCACTGTTCCCCGACGAGGTCATGTTCCACGGCCACGCGGTCGCCTGGGTCCTCGGCGAGACGCTGGAGGCGGCCCGGCTCGGTGCGGCGGCCGTCGAGGTGGAACTCGAGGAACTGCCGTCCCTGATCACGCTGCAGGACGCGATGGAGGCGGGCAGCTATCACGGCGCCCAGCCCCTGATGGTGCACGGCGACGTCGACGCCGGCTTCACCGACTCCGCGCACGTGTTCACCGGCGAGTTCCAGTTCGCGGGCCAGGAGCACTTCTACCTCGAGACGCACGCGGCGCTCGCCCAGATCGACGAGAACGGGCAGGTGTTCATCCAGAGCAGCACCCAGCACCCCTCGGAGACCCAGGAGATCGTCTCCCACGTGCTCGGTGTGCCCGCCCACGAGGTGACGGTGCAGTGCCTGCGCATGGGCGGCGGCTTCGGCGGCAAGGAGATGCAGCCGCACGGGTTCGCGGCCGTCGCCGCGCTCGGCGCCAAGCTGACCGGCCGGCCGGTCCGGTTCCGGCTCAACCGGACCCAGGACATGACCATGTCCGGCAAGCGGCACGGGTTCCACGCCAAGTGGAAGATCGGGTTCGACGCCGAGGGCCGTATCCAGGCCCTCGACGCCGCCCTGGTCGCGGACGGCGGCTGGAGCCTGGACCTGTCCGAGCCGGTCCTCGCCCGCGCGCTGTGCCACATCGACAACACGTACTGGATCCCCAACGCGCGTGTCGCGGGCCGCATCGCGAAGACCAACACGGTGTCCAACACGGCCTTCCGGGGCTTCGGCGGACCGCAGGGCATGCTGGTGATCGAGGACATCCTGGGCCGCTGCGCGCCGCAGCTCGGCCTGGACGCCATGGAGCTGCGCGAGCGCAACTTCTACCGGCCGGGCCAGGGGCAGACGACGCCGTACGGGCAGCCGGTCACGCAGGCCGAGCGGATCTCCACCGTCTGGCAGCAGGTGCTGGAGAGCGGTGGAGTCGCCGACCGCAGGCGTGAGATCGCGGCCTTCAACGCCGCGCACCCGCACACCAAGCGGGCGCTTGCGGTCACCGGCATCAAGTTCGGCATCTCGTTCAACCTCACCGCCTTCAACCAGGGCGGCGCGCTGGTGCTGATCTACAAGGACGGCTCCGTCCTGATCAACCACGGTGGCACCGAGATGGGCCAGGGCCTGCACACCAAGATGATGCAGGTGGCCGCGACCACGCTGGGCATTCCGCTGCACAAGGTGCGCCTCGCCCCGACGCGTACCGACAAGGTGCCCAACACCTCGGCCACCGCCGCCAGTTCCGGTGCGGACCTCAACGGTGGGGCGATCAAGAACGCCTGTGAGCAGCTGCGCGAGCGGCTGCTGCAGGTGGCCGCCTCCCAGCTGGGCGCCAACGCCTCGGACGTGGGCATCGTCGAGGGCGTCGCCCGCGCCCTGGGCAGCGACAAGGAGCTGGCCTGGGACGACCTGGTGCACACCGCGTACTTCCAGCGCGTGCAGCTCTCGGCGGCCGGTTTCTACCGGACCGAGGGACTGCACTGGGACGCGAAGAGGTTCCAGGGCACGCCGTTCAAGTACTTCGCCTACGGCGCCGCGGCGAGCGAGGTGGAGGTGGACGGCTTCACCGGCGCGTACCGCATCCGGCGGGTGGACATCGTCCACGACGTCGGCGAGAGCCTCTCCCCGATGATCGACATCGGTCAGGTCGAGGGCGGTTTCGTGCAGGGCGCGGGCTGGCTGACGCTGGAGGACCTGCGCTGGGACGCCGGCGACGGCCCGCACCGCGGCCGGTTCCTGACCCAGGCGGCGAGCACGTACAAGCTGCCGAGCTTCTCGGAGATGCCCGAGGAGTTCCATGTCACGCTGCTGGAGAACGCCACCGAAGAGGGCGCGGTGTACGGGTCCAAGGCGGTGGGTGAGCCGCCGCTGATGCTGGCGTTCTCGGTGCGCGAGGCGTTGCGGCAGGCCGCGGCCGCGTTCGGGCCGGGCGGGGTCGGGGTCGAGTTGGCCTCGCCCGCGACGCCCGAGGCGGTGTACTGGGCGATCCAGGCGGCGCGCCGGGCCGATGGCTCCGGGAACGACGGCGACGCCCGCGACGGCAGGCTCCACGCAGAAGCGCTGAGCGGTGCTTGACATGACATGGGTCGCCGCGGTCGCGCGGTTGCGGGCACGCCGGGAGTCCGGGGTGCTCGTGACCGTCGCGACCGTGCGCGGCCACGCCCCGCGCGACGCCGGCGCGAAGCTCGTGGTGGGGCGGAGCGAGACATGGGGCTCGATCGGAGGCGGCAATGTCGAGGCCGTGGCGATCGACCGGGCCCGGGAGATGATGGCCACGGCCAAGGCGGAGCCGGAACTGATCGATTTCGCCCTGAACGACAAGGTGACCAACCAGCACGGCGTGCAGTGCTGCGGCGGCACGGTCCAGGTGCTGCTCGAACCGCTGCCGGTGGTAAGGGCGGTGGCGGTCTTCGGCGTCGGGCACGTGGGGTTGGAACTGGCGCGCATCCTGGCACGTCAGGACCTCGATCTCCATCTGATCGACAGCCGCGCCGACATGCTCACGAAGGAGCGGCTCGGTGTGGTGGCGGACGCGGTGGCGCAGGTGCATGTGCATCACACGCCGCTGCTGCCGGAGGAGGTGCTGGAGGAACTGCCGCCCGGCACCCACGTCCTGATCATGACCCACGATCACGCCGAGGACGCCGCGCTGTGCGACGCCGCCCTGCGCACGCCACGGCTCGGCTCCGTCGGACTGATCGGGTCGGCGGCCAAGTGGGCACGGTTCCGCAAGCGCCTCGCCACCGAGGGCGGCCACGACGAAGCCACCATCGACCGGATCAAGACGCCGATCGGGCTGGCCGACATCACCGGCAAGGAGCCGGCGACCATCGCCGTGAGCGTGGCGGCCGATCTGCTGCGCACCTTTGCATCCGAGGAGAACCGACTCCCGGATCCCGAGGAGAACTGACTCCCGAATCCGAGGAGAACCACCCCTCCCACCGGACGCCGAAGTGCCCCGCGCTCGTGCGAAGTCGCACACGCGGGGCACTCCGGGGGCTACCGCCGTCAGTAGGCGATGCGGTCGGTCTTGGCGATCCAGGCGTCGAACGGCTGGGTGCGGTGGGACAGGTCGAGGTGCTCGACGGTCATGGGCCACATTTCCTGGGGCCGCTTCTCGAACAGGTCGTAGAACTTGCGGTCGTCGAAGCCGGCCACGGCGGCGTCGTGACGGTCGGCGGAGAAGACGAGCCGGTCGACGCGCGCCCACAGGGCGGAGGACAGGCACATCGGGCACGGCTCGCAGGACGTGACGAGGGTGCAGCCTTCCAGGCTGAAGGTGTCGAGCTTCTTGCAGGCGGCGCGGATGGCGCTGACCTCGGCGTGGGCGGTGGGGTCGAGGCTGGAGGTGACCTGGTTGTTGCCGAGAGCGACGATGTCGCCGTCCTTGGCGATGAGGGCGCCGAAGGGGCCGCCCCCGTTCGCGACGCTGGTGGTGGCGAGCCGGATGGCCTCTTCCATCCAGGCACGCTCGAACTCGCGGATGCCCGTCTCGGTGATGTCGGTGGTCATGCGTGTTCCTTTTCGGTGTAGGGAGGCCCGCGGGTGCGGGGCCGGGTGCCGATGGGCGGCGGGCGCCACGGGCGCCGGGTCGCTGCCGGGCGGCATGAGCGGCCACGCGGCCTCAGTGGTGCGACGGGGCGCCGATGAGCACAGGTCCCGTTGCGACCCTGCGCCCTGTACGAGAAGTAGACAGCCTGCTGATCACCACCGACCAGGGTCCGAAGCCATGAACTACGGGCAGGCTGAGACGGGCGCTTTGTAGACTCCTACAAGAGGTGAGGATCGCCCTCCCGGGCCGGGCCCTGGCTCTTCGTCCGGCCCGGAAGCCAAGATCGATTGTCAGTGGTGGGTGGAAGGATGGAGGCATCGAGTCGGAAAGAGGGGGAGCCTTTCATGTCCGGAAGCCAGAACTACATCAATCACGTCGCCCTTGTGCTGGATGCCAGTTCGTCCATGACGCGCCTGAGCGGCAAGGTCGTGGAAGTCGCCGACCAGCAGATCGCCTATCTGGCCCGCCGATCGAGGGAGCTGGACCAGGAGACCCGCGTCACGGTGTACGTCTTCGCCGACCAGGTGGAGTGCGTCATCTATGACAAGGACGTGCTGCGGATGCCGTCGCTTCGGCAGCTGTACCGGGTCGGTGGCATGACGGCTCTGCTGGCGGCTGCGCTGAAGTCACAGCACGAGCTGGCGCAGACGGCTCAACTGTACGGCGACCACAGCTTCCTGACGTTCATACTCACCGACGGGCAGGAGAACGCCAGTCACCGCTGCCCCGATGCCCCTGCCAGGGACCCGCGCGCACTGGTCGATGCCGTGGCCGAGATGATCACGGCACAGGAGGACAACTGGACCCTGGCCGTCCTTGTGCCGGACCAGATGGGCAAGCGCGAGGCCGTGCAGTGCGGTTTCCCGAAGGACAACGTCGCCATCTGGGATGCCACGAGCACCCAGGGCCTCGAGGAGGCCGGGCAGGTCATCCAGCAGGCCACCGAGAAGTTCATGGTGGGTCGCGCTCAGGGCATCCGGGGATCGCGCGCGGTGTTCTCCACGGGCGCGGATGCGGTCAACGCGGACACCATCAAGGCGGTCGGCCTCACCCCGGTGGACCCGTCCGCGTACCGGCTGATCCCGGTGGCTCGTGACGTGGCGATCCGCGACTGGGTCGTCGAGTCCGGGCACACCTACCGCACCGGCGGTGCGTTCTACCAGTTGAGCAAGTCGGAGAAGATTCAGGCGCGGAAGCAGATCGCGGTGCTGGAGAAGAAGACGGACCGGGTCTACGCGGGGCCCGAGGCCCGAGCCCTGCTCGGCCTGCCGGACGTGGAGGTGCGCGTCAAGCCGGACCACAACGCCGACTTCACCATCTTCGTGCAGAGCACCAGCGTGAACCGCAAGCTGGTGGCCAACACGCGGCTGCTGTTCATGCTCTGAGCCGGGTGTGTTCACGGCGACCACCCCGTCGGCCATTGCGGACCGATCCTGACCGCAAGGGATGTCAGGGTGGGTCCATGGACGCGGACGTACCCGCCCCATACCTTCCCGCCACGAACGGAGCAACCCGATGAGCCGCCACCTTCAGATCACCTTCGACGCCCACGACCCACGGGCGCTGTCGTCCTTCTGGTGCGAGGTGCTGGGCTACCGGCACCCCGGCCCGCCCGGGGTCGATCTGCCCGAGGGCGCCGACCCGCTGGCCGCCTGGGACGACTTCCTCGCACGGATCGGCGTACCGGAGGAGCAGCGCAACTCGAGATCGGCCGTCGAAGACCCCGACGGGGACGGTCCGCGACTGTTCTTCCAGCAGGTGCCGGAGGACAAGACGGCCAAGAATCGGGTCCACCTCGATGTCCGCGCAGCTCCCGGACTGGAGGGAGAGGAACGGATGGCGGCCCTGGAGGCCGAGTGCGACCGGCTCGTCGCGCTGGGAGCGACGCGGGTACGCCGCTTCGAGCCCGCTCCCCCGATGAGTTCCGGCTTCATCGTGATGACCGACCCGGAGGGCAACGAGTTCTGCCTGGACTGACGCGGCGGCCGCCTCGGCATGTGCCAGGATGCGGTGAACGGGCGTTCGGGCACGGGTCCAGCGGGGGACGGCATGGGGCACGGGGAACGGAGGGGGCACCGGGCGGTGCCCGGGACGGTGGTCGCCGCCGGGGTCGTGGGGGCGCTGGCCGTCGTCGCGCTCGTGCTGCGCCCCGCCGAAGAGCTGCTGCACTCCGGCAAGGGGCCGCTCGGCCATTGGGGATTCGTCACCATCGGGTTGTCGATCGCCTGGGCCGTGGGCGTCATGCTCACCACCGAGCGCCTGCGCCCGCGGATCGGCGCCGACCGCACCGCGTTGTCACCGGGCGAGGAGCGGCTGCGGCAGGCCGCCGTGCCGCTGCTGCTCGCCGGTCCGGGCGTCATCGGCGTCCTGGCCCTGGTCCTGCACCGGTTCGACCCCCGCAGCGCACGGCCCACCCCGGAGGTGGGCCTCCCACCGCCGCCCTCCACGCCGCCGGACCTGGACAGGCCGGGGTCCGGAGGGGGTTCGGGACACGATTCGTCCCTGCCGTTGTACCTCCTGCTCGGTCTGCTGGCCGCGGTCGTCCTCGTGTGCGTCGCGGTGGCCCTCGTACGGCGGCTGCGACGGCACGGGCTGAGGGTGCCGCAGCGCCCCCGCCCCGCGGGCACCCCGTCGGAGGACGACGATGCGCGGCTGCTCCTGTCCGCCGTGCGCTCGGGTCGTCGCGCGCTGGCCGACACCGGTGACGCGCGGGCGGCCGTCATCGCCTGTTACGCCGCGATGGAGGACGCCCTCGTCGCCTCCGGTGTGCAGCGGCGCGCCTCCGACAGCCCCGCCGACCTGCTCACCCGTGCCGCCGGCGCGGGACTCGCACCGAGCCCGGCCGCGCCGCGTCTCACCGCGCTGTTCCGCGAGGCCCGTTACTCCTCGCACCCGATGGGCACCCCGCATCGTGATGCCGCGGCCGACGCCCTGGAGGAGATCGCCTCCCTGCTCCAGGACCGGGAGGCCGGGCGGTGAGCCGGGCCGTGGACGGGACACCGGAACGGGACCTGCTCACGCTGCGCCGACTCGGTCTGCTCGGCGGTGCGGTCGCCGGCTCCGGTGTGCTGCTCGTCCTGCTCGTCGACGGTCCCGAGGCGGCCGGTGCCGTCGTGACGGTACTCGTCGTCGCGGCGCTGATCGTCACCCGGTACGTCGCCGGGGCGGGCGCCCTCGACTCCGGGCGGCGGGACGAGGTACGGCTGTTGCGGACGCGGGCGCCGGGCATGGGCGAGTGGCGACGGAACATCCGGACCGCCACGGGACCCGACGGCGCCCTCTACTACCGCGCGGTGCTCCGGCCCGAACTGCGCCGGCTGTACGCCGCCGTGCTCGCCGAGCACCACCATGTCTCGCTCGACCAACAGCCGGAGCGTGTGGCCGAGTTGATCGGGTCCGAGCTGTGGCCGTGGCTGGGGTTCGAGCCGCCCGGCACCGGGCCCGACGGCGACGTTCCCGTCGACGTACTGCGCCGCCTCGTCGACCGGCTCGAAGAACTGGGCACGCCCCACGCTCGTGTCCCCCGCACTCGTACTCCCCGTACTCACAAGGAAGAAGCGACGTGACGAGTCCCTCCACGCCTCAGCCCCGCACCGCCGAGCAGGTCGGCGAACAGGCCGGTGCCGTACTGCGCGAGATCGGCCGTGCCGTCGTCGGCAAGTCGGACGCCCTCGAGCAGGTGATGCTGGCCGTGCTGGCCGGCGGGCACGTCCTGGTCGAGGACCTGCCGGGGCTCGGCAAGACGCTTCTCGCGCGGTCCTTCGCCACCACGCTCGGCCTGGACTTCCGCCGGATCCAGTTCACGCCCGACCTGCTGCCGTCGGACGTCACCGGGGCGCCGCTGTACGACCAGCGGACCGGCGAGATGGTGTTCCGCCCCGGCCCGGTCTTCACTCATCTCCTCCTCGCCGACGAAATCAACCGGACGCCGCCCAAGACACAGGCCGCGCTGCTCGAGGCGATGGCCGAGTCGCAGGTGACCGTGGACGGCGAGACGCGCTGCCTCGCCGATCCGTTCCTGGTCATCGCGACCGCCAACCCGGTGGAGTACGAGGGGACTTACTCTCTGCCGGAGGCCCAGCTGGACCGGTTCCAGTTGCGCGTGCGGATGGGATACCTGGACGCCCGCGAGGAGCTGGCGATGCTGCGGGCCCGGATCGACCGGGCCGCGCCCGAGGCGGTGCTCGACACGCTCGCGGGGCCGGCCGACGTCGTGGCCTGGCGGGCCGTCGTGGAGCGCGTGGAGATCGACGACGACCTGCTCGAGTACGCCGTCGCGCTCGTCGGCGCGACCCGCGAGCACCCTCAGATCAGCATCGGTGCCTCGCCGCGCGGCGGACTCGCCCTGGTCCAACTCGCGCGTGCACGCGCCGTCCTGGACGGCCGGGACTATGTCGTCCCGGAGGACGTCAAGAGCCTCGCGGTTCCCGCGCTGGCCCACCGGGTGTCACTGCGGCCGGAGTTGTGGGTGCGCGAGGTGTCCACGGACGACGTGCTGCGCGAGATCGTCGACCGTGTCGGTACGCCGTCCACGCGGCGTACGGCCGCCGTGCCGTCGTGACCGTGCCCGCCCCCGTGCCCGACCCCCGGCCGAGCGCCGCCGTGGTGCGGGCCCTGGAGGGACGCACCTCCCCGGCGCAGCCGCCGCCCCCGCCGCCCGGCCGGCCACGCCCCAGCGTGCGGACGCTGCGCCTGCTGACCGTCGCCGTCGTCGCGTCGTCGGCCGCCCTGCTCACCGGCCGGGCGTGGCTGCTCGCGCTCGCGGCGGCGCCGCTCGTGCTGCTCGCGCTGGCGCTGCCGCGCTCGTACGCCCGTCGGATCGAGACGTCGGCAACCGTCGAACCGAGCCGCTGCTTCGAGGGCGACACCGTCACCGTCCGCATCACGGTGGCCCACGACGGTGGCGCCGTCCGCCTCGACCCCGGTGTCACGCTCGGCCCGGGCCTGCGGCTCGACGAGGTCGTCGTCGGCCCGTCCACGGTGACGCTGCGCCACACCGCGCTGCGCTGGGGGCGCTGGTCGCTCGGCCCGGTGGACCTCGACGTGTACGACGCCGGGGGCACCGTGCGCCGCACGGTACGGGTGGAGGCCACCGAGCTGTCCGTGTTCCCGAAGGCCACGCAGGCCCGGTTCACGCCGATCCCGGTGCGGCTGCCGCAACGGCTGGGTGAGCACGCCTCGCCGCAGGCCGGAGAAGGCGTCGAGGTCATCGGAGTGGCGCCGTGGGTGCCCGGGGAACGGCAGCGGCGCATCCACTGGCCGTCGACGACCCGGCGCGGGGCCGTACAGCTGCACCGGTTCGCGGCCGAGCGGGCCGCCGACACGGTGATGCTGATCGATGCGTTCGGGGACGTGGTCGACCCGGCGACCGGGGTGTCGTCCCTGGACGAGACGGTGCGGGCCGCAGCCGGGCTCGCCCGGGCGTACTTGCGCACCCACGACCGGGTGGGGGTCGTCTCGACCGGGGGCACCACGCGATGGCTGGCGCCGGGCACGGGGGATGCGGCGTTCTACCGCATCGTCGAAAGCGTCCTCGACGTCCGCAAGGACCAGCGGTTCGACGGGGCCGGGCTCGATCGGCTGCCGCCGCCCGCGCTGCCGGAGGGGGCGCTCGTCTACGTGTTCACTCCGTTGAGCGACGCACGGATGCTGAAGGTGCTGCGGGATCTTCAGGGGCGGGGTCGCCGGCCGGTCGTCGTGGAGATCCCGAGCGGGGACCCGCAGGTCGAACCCGGAGATGTGGCGGGCGAGTTGGGGTTGCGCCTGTGGCATGCGGACCGGGACGCGATGCGGTTCGCCCTGCGGGACAGCGGGGTGCCGGTGCTGCGGCACGTCGTGGGTGAGTCGCTGGACCTGGCGTTGGCGCCGTTGCTGTCGGGGCGGATCGGGGGGCGGGGGCGCGTGCGATGACGACGCTCGAGGTGCGGGTGGATTTCCGGGAGCACGTGCGGTACCTCGTCGGGACCGTGCCGGTGCGGGTGCTCGGTACGGCGGCCGTCGTGATGGCGTGGCGGCCTTGGGTGACGGTGGCCGGGGTGCGGGAGGCGCTGCTGTTCGGTTGCGCGGTCGTCTTCGCCGTATGGGCGGCGCCGGCGGTGGACCGGCGGCCGTCGCTGGAGTCGGCGCACCGGTCCCACCTGCTGCTGCGGCACCGGACGACGGTGCTGGCCGGGGGCGTGGTGGTGATCGCGGCGACCGGTGATCCGGCGTGGTGGGAGGGGGCCGGGGTGGTGGTGCTGTTGGTGGCGTATCTCGTGACGAGTGAGACGTGGCCGTGGAGAGAGGGACGTGGGGCCGCACGGGTGTGGGGCGAGGCGGTCGGGGCCTGTGTGGGGGCCGGGTTGGTGGCGGCTGCCGCGGCGGTTCCGGTGGCCGGGGCGGAGTTCGGGCTGGGGCGGGTGGTTGCGGCCGGGCTGGTGGTGGGGCTCGTGGTGATCGGAGGGCTCGTGGTGATCGGTCGTGGAGTGCCGGGTGCTCGGTGGTGGGGTGGGAGATAGGTGGGCCGGGGGTCCACGGGGCGTTGCGTGAGGGATGCGCGGTCCCGTGTGGCGGGTTTGCCGGTACTCGGTCCCGAGCGCGTGTGTCTCTCACGGTGCGGTGAGATCGGCTGCGTTGTCGAACCGGCGTGGGCTGCCGGCCGCGGGGCTGCGCGTAGGCAAGGGCACGCCTCGCCAACTCGGGCGCAAATACCGGTCTTTCGGGCGCAGCCGACGTCCGGTGGGAGCTCCTCGGCAGGAAGGAAAGGCTTGGTATACCGTTTGCCGATGCTGGAT
The DNA here is from genome assembly GCF_044544295.1 of Streptomyces sp. NPDC053750. NCBI lineage: Bacteria > Bacillati > Actinomycetota > Actinomycetes > Kitasatosporales > Streptomycetaceae > Streptomyces > Streptomyces sp. NPDC053750. The sequence continues at coordinate 86,190 of NZ_JBITXB010000009.1, forward strand.
GGACAGACCAACGATGTGCGAGGCCGCCAAGCCGCTTCCGGGTCGGTCTGGCGGGCACCTGGAATGCCTGCCCTGCTCGGCTCCACCGCGCTCGGTTTCGCCGGAGCAGCCCTGCTGATGCCGGTCGCTCCCCTCTGGGTGCTCGACGGCGGGGGCGACGAACTGGGCGCGGGCACGGTCAACGCGGTGATGATGCTCTGCACCGTGGTCGCCCAACTGCTGGTGGGACGGGCGCTCGGACGCCTGGGCTGGCGTTGGACGCTCACGCTCGGGGCGTGCCTGCTCGGAGCTCCCTCGCCGGCGCATCTCCTCACCGACGACGTGTGGGCGGTGACGGCGCTCGCGGCGGTGCGCGGTCTCGGTTTCGGGATCATCACCGTCTGCGGTGCCATGGGCGTCGCCGCGCTCGTCGAGCCCGCGCGACGCGGCCGCGCGGTCGGAGCCTACGGACTGGCCGTCGCGGCCCCGCAGTTCCTGCTCATCCCCGTCGCGCCCTGGCTCGTCGAAGGGGTCGGGTACTGGCTGGTGTTCACCCTCGCCGTCGTTCCGCTGCTCGCGATCCCGCTCGCCCTGCCCTGGACCCGCGCCCTGCGCACCGTGGACCGCCCGTCCGCCGGGCCGGCCGCCCGGGCCGCCGGGCGGCGCGACGCCGCCGGGCTCCGCCGCGCCCTGACGGGGCCGATCGCCGCGCTGCTCGTGATCACCTCGGCCGGCGGCGCCGTGCTCACCTTCACCCCGAGCCTGTCCCCCGACCCGACCACGGTGTACCTGGCGCTCCTGGTGTTCACCGGAACCTCGGCCCTGTGCCGCTGGGCCTTCGGTGGCTTCGCGGACCGGAGGGGCGCCGCCCCGGCGATCGCACCGCTCCTCTTCGCCGGCGCCGCCGGACTCGCCGCCATCGGCTTGGGGACCGCGAGCGGTACCGACACGACCAGGATGGTCCTTCTGATCGTCGGCATGCTCGTCCTGGGCGTCTCCTACGGCGGTCTGCAGAACCTGACCCTGGTCCACGCCTTCACCGCCGCGGGCGAGGAGGCGCGGTCGTCCGCCGGCACGGCGTGGAACGTCGGCTTCGACGCGGGCACGGGGCTCGGCGCCCTGGCGGCCGGAGCTCTCGCCTCCGCTGCCTCGTACACCGTCTCGTACGCCGTTCTCGCAGTCGTCACCGCGCTCGTGGGTGTGGGGTGGCTGGGCTCCCGGTGGCGCGGGGAGCGGGCGCCGGCCTGATCACAGGCCCTGCCCGGTCCACCGCTTGCTAGGCGGGCGGTACGACCATGTCCGAGGCGTGGAGCAGCAGCTGGGCCACGGCGATGCCGGCCACTGCGATCGCCGCCCGAAACGGCCATCGGCTGCCGGCCTCCGCCCGCACGGCCGTACCCGCGACCGCGACGAGTACGGCCGCCGCTGCCACGGCCCATCCCGTGACTCCGACCGTCCCGGGCGGTCCCGCGACGAGTACGCCCACGGCCGTGAGCATGACGGCGGGCGCCAGCCATCGGCAGGCCGGGCGGCCCAGCCGCTGGGGCAGCCCGCGCACACCGGTCGCGAGATCGTCCTCGATGTCCGGCAGCACGTTCGACAGGTGGGCTCCCACACCCAGCAGGGCCCCGGCGGTCACCGCCCACCAGGGAGGCCAGGCCGGCGAGGGTGAACCGAGCGTGACGAAGGCCGGCAGCGAGCCGAAACCCGCGGCATAAGGAAGCGGTGACAGGACCGTGTGCTTCAGCCGCAGGTTGTACGTCCAGCCGGCGGTCACGCCCACCAGGTGGGCCGCCCCCGCGGCGGCCCCGCTCAGCAGCGACAGCGGTACGCACACCACCAGGGCCGTGCCGGCCGCGGCGGCCGCCACCCGGCACGGGAGTTCGCCGGTGCCCACCGGCTTGTCGCCGCGCCCACAGGTCATGTCGCGCTGCGCGTCGGCCGCGTCGTTGCACCAGCCGATCGAGAGCTGACCGGCCAGCACGGCCATGGCCACGGCCACCGACCCGGCCGCCCCGCGACCCGCCACCACGGCCAGGACCGTCACGAACGTGGTCACGGCGACCGTCGGCTCCGGATGACAGGAACGCAGCAGCGCAGGGACACGGTGGTGCGTGCGGGGGACAACCCCAGACGGGTGGAGAGACACGTGCGCACGGTAATCGGATTCCCTGCCGAGGAAGGGATGGACGACATGCGTGTCCCCGTGATCGTCGATCAGGCTCCCGCCCCGCCCGAGGTGCTGCCCGGCACAGCCGTGCCCGCCACGTCGACCGCCGTCGCCGCCGTCCGCACCGCGCTGCCACCGCACCGTTACACCCAGAAGGAACTAACCGAGCGGATCGGCGACCTGTGCCTGCTCCCGGGGGCTGACCGCTCCCTGCTGCGCCGCCTGCACGCGTCCGCCGGGGTGGGTACGCGTCATCTCGCCCTGCCGATCGAGAAGTACGCCGCTCTCGGCGACTTCGGGCACAGCAACGACGCATGGATCGCGGCGGGTCTCGAACTGGGCGAGGAGGCGCTCACCGGCGCCCTGCACGAGGCGGGGCTCGGAGCGGCCGATGTCGACCTGCTGGTGTGCGCCTCCGTCACCGGCGTCGCCGCTCCGTCGCTCGACGCCCGGCTGGCCGGGCGCCTGGGGCTGCGGCCCGACGTCAAGAGACTGCCCGTGTTCGGCCTCGGCTGTGTCGCGGGCGCCGCCGGACTCGCCCGGGTCCACGACTACCTGCGCGGACACCCCCACGACACCGCCGTGCTGCTCACCGTCGAACTGTGCTCGCTGACGCTTCAGCAGGGCGACGACTCCCGCGCCAACCTGGTGGCCGGCGCCCTGTTCGGTGACGGCGCGGCGGCTCTCGTCGCCCGTGGCGGTGGCACCGCCCGGCCGGACGCGTCCGCCGGGCCCTTCGTGGTGGCCACGCGCAGCCGCCTGTATCCGGACACCGAGCAGCTCCTGGGCTGGGACATCGGCGCCGATGGATTCCGCGTCGTGATCGATGCCGGTGTGCCCGGTGTCGTCAGGGACCACTTCGGCCGGCACGTGCGTGCCTTCCTGACTGAACACGGCCTGACCGTCGACGACATCGGGACCTGGGTGTGCCACCCGGGAGGCCCCAGGATCCTCGACGCGGTGAGCGAAAGCCTCGGGCTGCCCGGCGAGGCCCTGGACTCCGCACGGCGCTCGCTCGCGACGGTGGGCAACATGTCGTCCGTATCCGTGCTGCACATCCTGCAGAGCATCCGGGAGTCCCGTCGACCCGCGCAGGGCACGTGGGGTCTGCTGCTGGCGATGGGCCCGGGGTTCTGTTCCGAACTCGTCCTGTTGCGCTGGTGAGGCTGTCATGACGTGGTACGCGCTTCTCGTCCTCGCCGTCGCCGCCGAGCGCGTCGCGGAACTCGTCGTCGCCCGGCGCAACGCCGCATGGACCCTCGCCCGCGCCGGTGTGGAGCACGGCCGCGGCCACTACCCCGTCATGGTCGCTCTGCACACGGGGCTGCTCGTGTGCTGTCTGCTCGAACCCCTGCTCGCCGACCGGCCGTTCCTGCCTGCTCCGGGGTGGTCCATGCTGGCGCTGGTGCTGCTGGCGCAGGCCCTGCGCTGGTGGTGCATCGGCACGCTCGGGCCGTACTGGAACACCCGCGTCATCGTTGTTCCCGGAGCGCGCCTGGTCGGCGCCGGTCCCTATCGCTTCCTGCGCCACCCCAATTACCTCGCGGTCGTCGTGGAGGTCGCCGCCCTGCCGCTGGTGCACTCCGCATGGGTGACCGCCACGGTCTTCACCGTGGCCAACGTGGTGCTGCTCGCGGTCCGTGTCCGCTGCGAGAACGCGGCCCTCACCCGAGCGGTGCCCGCATGAGCGCCGCGCACGATCTGCTGATCGTCGGAGGGGGACCCGCCGGCCTCGCCACCGCCCTGCACGCCGCGCGCGCCGGTCTCGACACCGTCGTCGCCGAGCCGCGCCGGGCGCCGGTCGACAAGGCGTGCGGTGAGGGACTGATGCCGGGCGCCGTGCGCGCCCTCGCCGCCCTCGGTCTGGAGGTTCCCGGCCACCCGATCACCGGCATCCGCTACGTCCAGGGCCCGCGCCAGGTCCAGGCGGCGTTCCGCCGGGGCCCCGGCACGGGTGCGCGCCGCACCGACCTGCACGGCGTGCTGCACCGGGCCGTGCTGGCCGCCGGGGTTCCCGTACTGCCCCTGCGGGTGGCGGACGTACGGCAGGACACCACGGGGGTGACCGTCCCCGGGACGGGGCTGCGCGCCCGGTGGCTGGTCGCCGCGGACGGCCTGCACTCATCCGTGCGCCGCTCCCTCGGCCTGGAAGCGAGGCCCCGGGGCGCTCCCCGCTACGGACTGCGCCGGCACTACGCGGTGCCCCCCTGGTCACCGTATGTCGAGGTGCACTGGGGCCCGCACACGGAGGCGTACGTGACCCCGCTCGGACCCCGGCTCGTCGGCATCGCCCTGCTGACGACCCGGCGAGCGCCCTTCACCACCCACCTCGAGGACTTTCCCGAGCTGGCCGCTCGCCTCCCGTCCGGCGCGGCCGTCACCGCGGTGCGCGGCGCCGGACCGCTGCGCCAGCGGGTCCGCACCCGGGCCCACGGAAGGGTACTGCTCGTGGGTGACGCCGCCGGCTACATCGACGCGCTGACCGGTGAGGGCATCGCCCTCGCCCTCGCCGGCGCCGAGGCCCTGGTCACCAACCTGCGGCGCGGCACACTCGGCCGCTACGAACCCGACTGGAGGCGGGCGACCCGCCGCCACCGGCTCCTGACCGAGTTCCTGGTGCGGGCCCGGCAGCAGCCCGTACTCGCCCCCCACATCATGCCCGCCGCCGCACGCCTGCCCCGCCTGTTCACGGCTGCTGTGAACGCACTGGCCTGAACCAGTGCGTGTGCGGCCGGCCGTCTCGGACCCAGGTGCGAAGTGGTCACCGCGCCGCCGGATCCACGTGGGGCCAGTCGGCGAGCTCTTCCGCGCCGGGAGGCCGGGTGGTGGCCTGCTCGGCGGAGTCGTGGAACGAGTAGACGGGGCGCAGGCCACCGAGGGAGAAGACGCGCAGGAGCCTCTTGTCGGCGCAGGCGATCCGCAGCGACCCGTGGTGGGTCTGGATGCGCTTGGTGACCGCGACGATCATGCCGAGCCCGGTGGAGTCCAGGAAGGGGGCACCGCACAGATCCAGGACGAAATGCCGGTGACCTGCGGCGAGGAGCCGGATCACCGCGGCTCGCACGACGGGCGCGTACGCGATGTCGATCTCGCCGTTGGCCTCGACGACCGTCCAGCCGTTCGTCACGCGGTAACCGACCGTTTCGTGCGGCCTTTCGATGCCCTGGTCACTCACGTCGCTGCTCCCTCATCATTGCGTCCGTTTTGCCCGCCTCATCCAGGAAACGGGCTAGGGCACCGAGGTCACAAGGGGTCGGTTTTCAGATGGTGAGCGAGAGCCTCCGGGACACGCGCTCCGCGGTGGCGACCAGCCTCGACACCGCGTCGTCGAGACAGGCGGTGCGGTTGGCGCGCAGGGAGATACCGAGCGCGCCGATGGTGTCGCCCTGCCGGACAGGCACGGCGACGCACGAGGTGCCGAGGGAGTACTCCTCGATATCGGTGACGGCAGGGCCGTGGGAGCCGGCATCGAGGCGGCGTAGCAGCTCGTCACGGTAGGTGATGGTGCGCGGGGTGAGGTCGTTCAGCACGTGGCGGGAGAGGTATTCGGCGCGGGCATCGCCGTCCAGCTCGCGCAGGATGCACTTGCCGAGCGCCGTGGCGTGCCCCGCGTCCTCGAAACCGACCCACAGATCGACACGGGGGGCCTTCGGTCCGTCCACGATCTCCGCGACCCGGATTTCCCCGTCCTCGTAGAAGGTCAGATAGGCCGCGGCCGACAGGCCGTCCCGCAGCTCCGTGAGCGTCGGACGGACCCTGCTGAGCGCGGCCTGGTCGCGGCTTCCGCCGTGCAGGGCGTCCAGCTTCTCGCCGAGGACGAACGTGCCGTCGTCGAGCTTGCGCACGTAGCCGTCGTGCACCATCGTGCGCAACAGGTGGTAGGTCGTGGCAAGGGCCAGCCCGGTCTCGCGGGCCAGCTGCTTGGCCGGGACGCCACCCTCGTGCGCACCCACCGCCTCCATCAGGCGGAAGGCTCGCTGCACCGACGAGATGAGTGTGGGGCCGTCCTTACCACCCATGCCTCCACCATGCTTCGCCCGACGGGTCCGGGCAAGTCCGCCGGGGCGGTGGCCAGCGCCCTGGGCGTCCGATCAGTCCTTGCGGACGAGAAACAGCTGGTCGGCCGTGCCGGTGCAACGCTCCTCGATCGCTTCGGCCCCCTCGGTGGTGTCGTCGCCGACGATGCCGATGCACCGGCTGGTGTGCGCCGGGCGGAGCCGAAACCCTCCGCCGCTGTCGGTCTCGGCGGGCTCCAGGCGGAACAGGGTGCCCTGGGCACAGTCGTTCCGGGGCTCGAGCATGTCCTTGACCGGGCCGGTGGTCATGACGGTGAGGCACCCTCTCCCCTCCTGGGGGTGGTGCCACTGGACGCGGTACAGGTTCTCCCCGGCGGGTTCCAGGTAGGTGCGCGGCACCGTGGCCCGGGCGCAGGGGAGTTGAACGGCGATGGCATTGTCGTAGGCGCCGCGACGGTCGCGTCCGTCGGTCAAGCAGAGGTCGGGTGTGCGGGCCGGACGGATGGTGACCCAGCCGTGGGCGGGGGTGCCGGAGTCGGCGGCAGGAGCGCCGGAGTCGTCGGGGAGCAACCCCCAGGCGGCCAGGGCGAGCACCGGGACGGTGAGCGAGGCGGTGAGCGCGAACGTGCGGCCCTTGGCACGGCGCGGCCACGCGAACGCGGGCTCTTCGGCGTCCGTCACCGGATCCGTGATGGGTGTGGCTGCTGTGGCTGAGTGAGCTGCTGTGGCTGACGTGGCTCGGGTGGCCGCGGTTTCTGCGGCGATCCGATTCCTGGCGTCCAGCCAGGCGCCGACCCGCTGCCCGTCCCCGCAGGCGCGGACGAAGGCGGCCAGTATCTCGGGCCGGGGCAGGCTCGTCCGTCGCAGTATGTCGGCCAGCGTGCTGCGTGCCAGCACGTCACCATTACGGGCGGCCCGGTCCTCCAACTCGCGATAGGTGAGCCCCGAACGCTCCTTGAGTTGCTTCATCGACTCGACGAAGCCGCCAGGGTCCCTGGCTTCATGCGGTGACGGTCCCTCCGGTTTCCCCATGACCATCATCGTGACGCGGCCACGACAGATACGACAACGTTGTATTCCGTCATGCTCCGCTCCCGCGCGCACGCGGTCCACGGGTGGGGCTCACACGGTGCCGAACCACGCCTCGGCGAGCGAACGCAGTGTTCCTTCGGCAGGTACGCGCAACTCTCGCATGTACCAGGGCAGGTTGCTGTACACGTGCAGCAGCGTGTACGCGAGCAGTTCGGACGGCTCGAAGACGCGGCCGTACGCCCTGGCCAGCCGGGCCAGCAGTTCCGGATCACCTCGCGTGACGAAGAGGCCGACGCCGACGAAGTCGTACGCGGGGTCACCGATCATGGCCGGCTCGAAGTCGAAGAGCCCGGTGAGGCGCCACCCGTCCGGGGCGACCAGGAAGTGCTGCCGCATGACCTCGGTGTGCAGCAGGCAGCGCTGCGGAGCACGAGGCAGCGGAACCGAGGCGAGGAACTCGGGGATCTGCTCCAGCCAGGCGGCCGAGAGTCCGTGGGCGTGCTGCTGTGCCACGGCACCGGCGCTCTGGCGGTCCAGGAAGGCGCCCCAGTCCCCGGGTCCGAGGACGTCCCCGAGGGGTTCGGGGTCCAGGGCGTGCAACGCTGCCAGGGCCTCGCCGATCTCGGTGACGAGCCGTTCACGGTGGTTTTGGGGCACGCGGTCCCAGGCGTGGGCCAGGTTCTCGCCCCGCAGCCTCGACATCAGGACGTACTGCCAGCCGTTCTCGTACTGGCCGAAGTCGTGCACCAGGGGTGTCGGTACGGGCAACCGTCCCTGCACGTGGGTGAGAACACGGCCTTCGGCGACGCCGTCCTGGGCGGCGGCTCCGGGGAACAGTTTGAGCACGTGTGCGCCGTCCACCGCGTAGACCGGCTGTGACCCGTCCGGGAAGCGGGTCAGCTGTGCGCCGGCGAGGCCCAGGCGCGCGCAGAGATCCTCCGCTCCGGGGCGCATCACCGTCTCGTCGGGGACGACCACGTCCCACTCTTCGTCCGTTTCCACCGGAGGCAGCATGATCGGACCGTAGATCGCCGGTGCCCGGCGGGCAACGGGATTTCACCATGGAGGCGGGTGCGGTGCTGGTGAGCAGGGACCCCACTCGGCCGCGGCTCGTCAGCGCACCGCGGCGCGGCGGCCTGCCTCCCGGACGACGCGGTCCGCGGTCTCCTCCGGCGTGAGGGCCGCGGTGTCGAACCACCAGCCCCTGTCGCCGAGTTCACGCTTCATGGCGGCTTCGAGATCTTCGTATCCGTCGAAGTCGAAGCGCTCCCGTGGAGCACGGATGGTGTTGCGGTACCGGCACACCTCGATGCCCGGCGCGAGCACGACGAACAACACCTGCCGAGCCGGGAGGAGAGAGGTGAAGAAGTCCAACTGCGCGCGGTCCGGTATCACCCAGTCGATCACCGGCGTGAAGCCGGCGTCGGAGATGTTGTCGGCCAGCGTGCACAGGTTGCGGTTGCACAGCTCCACCTGCCGCGCCGCCTCATCGGCGGGCTCCCCGAGCGCCCCGACGCGTCCACTGACGATCAGCCTGCTGACGAAGTCGCCGTCGAGCCGTGCGGAGCGGGGCAGGCGCTCGGCGACGAGCCTGGTCACCGTCGACTTCCCGGCTCCCGGCATCCCGGTCACGATCAGGCAGTACGGTGTCCCGGCATCGATCACACCCGCAATCGTGGCAGCGCGCTCGAGCGTCGGCAAACGTAATTCGGCGCGGAGCCGCGTCCCTAGGCGTTCATCGGGTGCCGGACGCAGGAGGCGACGACCAGGAAGGGCCACAGGGACTGACAGGTGGTCACGAACCGTTCGGCGACACCGATGGAACCGTGCAGGTGCGTGCCGAGCAGAAACCATGCCGCGCCGAGGCCCATCACCGCGGTCGCCGCGATCGAGGGTGCGGGCCGCAGCCCCCATGGCGCTGCTCCGCCGCGAACGGCGGCCAGGAGCGGCCATACCGCCAGGAGAACGAATCCCACCGCGGCAATCGAACCGTGCCGCAGAGAACCCCCACTGCTCGGTGCCGGGACCATGGCCACCACCAATGCCGCCACCCCGCCGCCCCCCAGTGCCACACGGCCGGCGAACGCGGCCATGCGCAGTCCCCAGGCGGTGAGCAGGTGGCAGATCCCCAGGGCCACCAGCGCTCCGGTCATCACCGCAGCCCCCGAAGCGCCGTCAGCCGCCAGTACGCTGATCGTCTGAGCAGCAGGATCGTAGGTGGGTCCCTCGACCAGCCCCGCGATCGTCCAGCCTCCGGCCAGCAGGACAGGCGCGCACCCCGACGAGACCAAGGCCCATTTCGGCACATGTCGCATCAGGCCACCGTAAAACAGCCACACCCTCCTCCCCCGCGCACACGCAGGCGCTGCCGCCGGCAGGGCGTGGGGTGGCTGCGTCCGCTCCGCGAGACGAGGGTCGGACCCTCGACGAGGTGGCGACTCAGCGCCACCTCGGGAACTCCCACCCGGGCGCCCACCGACCGGTCGTTGCGGATCAACAGGCGCGACGCAATCGGGACGCCGCCGCGTCCCCCGTGGCCATCCTTGCCCGGACGCAGCCCGGCCCACGACCTGCCGTCGGAGGTGCTCGCCCCAGTGCAACCGCCGTGTGGTTGTGACACATGGACGGACGTGTCCTGCGCCCGCCCGAGGGTTCACCGACGGTGGGACCGGACGGTGCTCGTCGCCTCGGGCCGGGCCACTCACAGGATGATGAGCGTGGACAGTCCGCTGACGTGTGTGAGACCGGTGGAGGTCAGACACGGGACCGGGTTGGTGAGATCGGGGATGATCTCCGTGGTCACGTTCACCAACGATCCGGCATAGCGGCCCGACACCACCGTGCCCAGTGAGACGTAGACCTGGGTGGCTCCGGCGACATCGATCTCGGTGCCCGTGACCTGTACGGTGGAATGCTGCCCGTTGCTCCAGGTCAAGGTCGCCGTCGCCGTGCTCGGGAAGGCGAGACAGGTGGCACCCGTCACCGCCCCGCCCTCGGCATAGGTCACCCCGCTCACCCCGTCGTTGAGGGGACACGAGGCGTACGTGCCGTTGGCCTGGTAGACGACGTTCCGGGGCTGGGTGAGGTGCAGCCCCGGGCTGTAGTCGGTCACCTGCTGCCCGACGCAGGTCACCAGGGCGGCGGCAGAGGCGTCCGACGCCGCGGCCGACGTCGCGCCGAGCGGTTCAACCGAGCACAGGAGCGCGGCGGGCAGTGCCATTCCGGCCACCGCGACCAACTTCCGGAAGAGTTGTCTCGGACGGTCACGCATTCCTGCTCCGTTTCGTGGGCTCCTGGGCACACGGGGTCCGGTATGGCCGCCGGCAGCCCCGCTGACAGACCTGCGTCGTCAAAGCACGGTGACGGCGAAGGGACCGGACGTGGTGGTGAGCCCGCCTGGCGTCGCGCATGCCAGGAGGTCGAGGCTGGTGATGACGACCGTGTTCACGATCGTGTGTCCTGTGTAGTCGCCTTGGGTGATCGGCCCGGTGGCGACGAGAACCGTCGTGCCGTTGGGTCGGAGCGCCAGGGAGCTGGTGAAGGTGAAGTGGGAAGGCTGTGTGGCGGGATCGGCCCACACGATCTTGCCGGTTCCGGCACTGCCGCCTCCCAGGCAGTTGAGGTTGCCGCTGCCGTCGAAGGTGTAGGTCCCCGCCGTGTGCTGAAGATCGGTGGAGACACAGGGCCCCAGGGTGCCGCTGGAGTGCACGTCGACGTGCGGGGCGGGCGTAGCGAGAGTGAGGCCGGGCGAGTAGGAGGTGCTCTGCACGCCCAAGGGACAGGTGACGACACCGTCGTCGTCCGCGGCCGCCGTCGCGGGCGCCGCGGGGAGGACGACAGAGGCGCCGAGAGCCGAGGCAGTCAGAAGGGAGGCGAAAACCTTGCGCATGGCATGGACCGTCCTTCGATGAGGGGGCATCCACGGACCCGGGTCGACGCCAGTCGGCTCACTGTACGGCTCGGCGTACTGCGATTCGGCACATGACCGGTCAAATCCCGCGCGAGCCTGGCATCCGCCACGACCTGCGAGCCCTCAGCTCGACATCGCAGGAGCTCGCACCATGGCCGTCAACCTGCGGACCGGATGCAGGACATGGAAGCGCACGTCTGGGGGTCCCACAAGAGTCACGACCTACATGGTCGAACCTGTGCGTTCGCACGGCCATTACGACGGTCTCTGAACCTTCCTGCCATCAATCGGTCAATTATGACTGAGACGGGAACGCTCTGCTTCAGCTGTCGGAGATCGGTTGTGGCCAGGCGAGGAGCGCGCTCTCCGTACGCTCGAAACGGCGTGAGCCGGCAGGAGTTGACGCTGCCGAGGCCGGCAGGTCGGCCGGCGCGGGGATCCCGTCGTGGGTGTCGGCGGGAGCCGGGCCCAAAACAAAGGAGGTGGTTCGCCCTGCTTTCCGCCTTGCTCCCGTAGCGCTCCTCGAACTCGCCATCCGCTGCACACACGAGGTGCGACGGATGGAAACCCCGTGTGTTGTCGGCGGGGGAGCATTCACACTGACCTGCTCGTGCCATTGGCAAGGTCCGACGCCCATGCACAATGAAGTTCTCCCCTTGGGGTGAATCGACCCAAGGGCTTCCCATTTCGGCGTTCCAGAGGATACGTAGACGTTCCCGGAGAGGGAGTCACCGCCGTGCCACGTCGTCGCGAACGCAACACCCGCCTCGCGGGTCTGCTGGCCGAAGCGGAAATGACCGCCGCAGAACTGGCGAGGATCGTCAATCGCCTGGCAGCTGCGGAAGGTCTGTCCCTGCGATACGACCGCACCACAGTGGCGCACTGGCTCAGTGGGTCCCGTCCCAGAGGACTGGTTCCTCAGCTGGTGGCCGAAGCCCTGAGCCGCCGAACCGGCCGCCTGGTCAGCGTGAGCGACACCGGACTGAGCGATGCACCCCCCGAGCACGGGATCACCGAGGCCGAGAACGGTGAGCGGGCGGACCCCCTTCGCGGTCTCATCACCCTGGCCAGGTCGGACGCCAGTCCGACACTTCGCCCCCAGGTGACCGGCGTCATCTTTCGAGAACGGCGCTTACCACCTGCCGACAGCAGGTCCGTGCAGACGGTTGCCAGGCAGAGCAGGCAGTCCACCGGGGTCGGCCAGTCCGACGTCGACAGGTCCCGATTCATGGTGTGCCAGTTCACCTCGAACTGGCACCGATTCGGTGGCGGGCACGCCCGCGCGGCGCTTGCCTCCTACATCGGAGACGACATGGGGCAACACCTTTCCCGGCCCGCGCCCCCCGCCGTGCGCAGGGATCTCCTGACGACCACGGCACAACTGGCTCATGTCCTGGGGAACATGTCGGCGGACGACGGCCACCAAGGCCTCGCGCAACGCTACTACGCCTTCGCTCTGGGGATCGCGGCCGAAGCCGGGGACCTGAGGATGCGCGCGATGACACTGCGGGCGATGAGTGTTCAAGCGGTCCGGATGGAAGCGCTCCGGTACGCGGCGGCCCTCGCCGACGCCGCCGTCGCCACCGCCACCGCCAGGGGACCGGGAAACGGCGACTTACACGCATTCGTGCTCGTGCAACGCGCCTACGTACGCGCGCTGTCAGGGCAGCGCCGCGACGCCTACGTCGACGTCGAGGCGGCGGAGGGATGCCTTGAGGAAGCGGGTTCCGACCAAGGACCCTTCACCTCCTACCCGAGAGCCGGCTTCGACTACAGGAAGGGGATGACGCTGTATCGTCTCGGTGACGGCGACGCAGCGCTTTCCGCTCTGCGTTACGCGGCGGAGGAGCGCCCCCCTCCCGAATACCGTATGCGAGCACTGAGCCAGGTGCGGCTGGCCCTGGTGCTCCTGGACCGAGGTCGGGTGGACGAAGCGTGCGTCCATGGCCGGCTGTTCGCCGATGAGTACCGGATGGCGCACTCACGCCGTTGCGAGCAGCTGCTCCATGAGTTGCAGGCAAGGCTCATGCCATTCCGACGTGTCCCTGAGGTGGCTTCCCTGTTGGGCAGGACCGTGGCTCTGGGATCCGCGACGGCTTCACCGCAGGGACTGCGGACCACGTGAAGACCCTCGGTGGCTGCTCGCCGCAGGCTCCAGCATCCCGGCAGTCCCAGGTCGTGCCCTGTGCGCCCGGAACACCCGCGACGGGCCCGTCTGATCATGTGTTCCGGTCGGTCGGCCGTGGTCCCCCCTGAGTCGTCCCGTCCGTGGCGAGGCGTAGGGCGGCTGCCATGGCACCGAGATGTATCCCGTAGGGTGTTCCGGTCCGTTCGGTGTCGTCCGTGTCGACCCTCAGGGCACGGCGGGCGAAGGCTGCAGCGGCCGGATGTCCAAGATCCCCGAGTACGTGGGCGTGGACGGCGGCGCTGAGGGTGGACCCGTGGGTGGTTCGGGGCAGATAGTGGGCGACGGTGCGCTGCCAGAGGTCGATGTCCCCTGAGTACCCCATGTGCTGGAGCATCGCCAACAGTTCCTTCGGCGAGAACACGTAGCCGAGCATGAGGGCGTCGGCCTGCTTGCTCAGCCTGTAGCGGTTGGGGTGGTCTCCCTCCCGCTCCAGGATTCGGTCGAGCCTTCTCAGATCTCGGTACCGCGAGCGGTAGCCGTTCCAGTCGAATTCGGCCAGCTCGCCGTATCCGTCGAATTGACTGATGACGCCGTCGTGGAACGGAACGTACAGCCGGTGTGAGATCTCCGGCCAGGACTGTGGTTCGTCCGGTGTCATGGACAGAAGGCCCGTCAGCCGTTCCCGCTGGGGTGCGGGCAGCCGGTGCCACAGTCGGTGGGCCAGCTGAAGCGTCCAGGCAGCCGTGACGTTGGTGTAGGCGTTGTCCCGCAGGCCGGGTACGGCGTTGCCGGGGTACGCGTCGTGGTACTCGTCCGGTCCCATGACTCCCACGATGTGATAGCGGCGACCGTCGAAGTGGCGGGCGGCGGTGCTTGCCCACATGCGGGCTGTCTCGATGATCACCTCCGCTCCGCGCGCGTGCAGATAGGGAAGATCGCCACTGAGGCGGACGTACTGGTGGACGCTGTAGGCGATGGCAGAGTTGATGTGGCGTTGCAGCGCACTGTGGTCGGCGGTCCATCGGCCGCTGAGCGGGTTGAGGACGAGCGGCACGGTCGCCTCGCTCCCGCTCGCGGCGCTCTGCCAGGGATACAGGGCGCCTTTGAGGCCGGTCGCCGCGGCTGCGGCGCGGGCGGCGGGGAGCCTGCGGTACCGGTAGTCGAGCAGCGCTCGGGCCGTGCGGGGCCAGTGCAGAGACAACCAGGGCACGGCGAACAACTCGTCCCAGAAGATGCGCCCTTGATACTCCTCGCCGTGCAGACCGCGGGCAGGGAATCCGGCGTCCAGGCCCGTGATGTGAGGTGACAGCGTCTGCAGGAGATGGAACTGGTGCAACCGGTAGCCCTGCTTCGGTACGGTGGAGGACGGTTGCGGTGACCGACTCCAAAGCTTCCGCCAGGCCGCTTCATGACGAGCCGTCAGCTCGGACGGGTGCGGGGCTGACGCCACTCTCACCGCGGCGCGCTCCGCCAGTCGTTTCGGGGAGAGTGTCCGGGAGGTCAGGAGCGTGACGGTCTTGACCACCTCGACATCGCGTCCGGGCACAACCGAGAGGTGCAGTACCGTACCCGGGCGCCGGGGGCACGTGTTCTTCGCGTCGTGGGACCTGCCCGGTGTTGGGACGCTGTTGCGCACATCGAGGGCGTGGGTCGCGGCCGCCAGGGCGACGGAGACACCGGTCCCCAGGGTCCGGCAGCCCATGAGCACAATGCCCCGGTCGGCCTGGCCGGCGCTGTGGAAATCGGTGAGGTACTGCTCGCCGAAGGCGCTGTAACGGTCCACCTGGCTGTTGGTGACGGAGCCGTCCAGCGACGATTCCACCTGCAGGATGCCGTGCCAGTTCTCCGCGGTGACGGTCGTCTTCACCAGAGCCAGAGTCGGGTCGTCCATGCTCAGCAGGACGCGCTGCACCACACGGGTTTGCCTTCCCCTGCGGTCCCGGTACCGGATGAGGCGGGTGAGCCCGCCTCTGCGCAGGTCGAGCTCGAGACGGTAGCGCAGCAGCTCGGTGCGGTCGACGGACAACCATGGCTCATCGGCTTCGTCCTGGCTGCAGGGCCGCAGGCGCGTCCACAGCCAGTCGGGCAGGTTGGCCATGGCTTCACAGTGCACGGTGTGTCCTTCTATCCGCACGGAACTGCGGCTGTAGCAGCCGGCGGCATAGGAGCCCCGGTAGTGCGGAGCTCCGGAGCCCTCTCCGGGGACGGCTGCCCGGACGCCGAAGACTCCGTTGCCCAGGACGCACAGCGTCTCGCGTACACCTTCTTCGTCGGGCCGGTAACCCTCGTACTCCCACACCCATTCGCTGTCCCTGCTCAACCGTCACCTGCCGCATTCCGAGTCTCGCCCTGCCGACTCCACGAGTTCGCCGAGCACCTCGTCGAGCAGCGCGGCATCCTGGGCGGCTCGGCCCAGTGCCACTCCGTCCCAGGGAGCGAGTCGGCGCAGGGAGGAGTAGGTGCCCGCCGTGACAGCGCCGCCGTAGATCACGGCAAGGGTGAGGTGACTGGGCGCCGCCTGGTGCAGGGCGTCCAGTACCGCGGCTGCCTGGTGAGGCTCGGCGCCTTGATCGGACCCTATGGCCCACGCGGGTTCGTAGAGAACGACGGCTGCCGCACCGGCGGGAAGGGCCTGCCAAGCCGCCGACGCCTGTCGGCGGACCTGGGTCACGGTCTCGGCACGACCGAGGCGCTCGTTCTCACCGACACATATCACCGGAGTCAGGCCGGCGAGCGAGGTCGCCCGGGCCTTGCGGCCGATGAGCCGGCCGTCCTCGGCGAACAGGCGGCGCCGCTCGGCGTGTCCGACCATGACGTGCGTGCAGCCGATCTCGGCCAGCAGGCCGGCGGACACCTCTCCGGTGACCGCTCCGGCCTCACACCACACGTTCTGGGCCCCGATGCTCATGCCGGTGCCCTCGATGCGGCGTATGCCGAGGGGAAGAAGCGGGTGGGGCAGACAGACGCAGAAGCGCAGCCGTCCCAGGGCCTCGGCCCTGGGCAGGAGCACGTCGTTGATCCATTCCTCGGTCTGGCGCAGACCGAGATTCATCTTGGTACTGGTCAGTGAAACTGGTGTCGTCATACGCGTTCCTGTGCCTACTCGAGGTTGGTGTGGGCGGCGAGCATGTCGCGCGGGTCGACCTCATGCATCTGCTGGTAGGCAAGGACCAGGGAGTCGAAGTACACGAGGGCGCCCTGTTCGAAGAGGGTGCCGACGAACTGGATCGATCGGTCGGGTTCGTGGTCCTGGCTGTACTCGGCCAGGTGCACCACCAGGTCGGCCCGCCGGGCCAGCCTCGAGTCCGCGTTCGCCGTCACCGCCGCGGTCCGGGCGCCTGCGCCGGCGGCGTTCTCCGCCATCACCACTGATGTGGGGGTCTCGCCCGACCCGCTGCACACCACCAGCAGGTCGCCTGTGCCGATGGCAGGAGTGGTGGCGTCACCGGCGACGTGGGCACGCAGCCCCAGATGCGTCAAACGCATCGCGAACCCCTCCGCGGAGAGCTTGGAGCGGCCGGCTCCCGCCACGAAGATCCTCGCTGCGCTGCGGAGCGCGGTGACGAGGGCGGCGGAGCTCCGGTCGTCGACATGGGAGAGCATGGCATCCAGTTCCCGGACGATGACGCGCCGGGCCGAGGCGTAGGGACCGTCGACGCCCACGGTCGCCTCATCCGGGGGCACTTGCGTTTTCACGGGCTTTTGCTGGTCGACCATGTGGTGTCAATCCTGTTCAGATCGGTGAGAAGTGTTCGACGAGCTCTCTCGGGCAGGCGAGCGGCGGGGTCACCAGACGTCCAGGTGCAGCACTTCATCCACGGCCCTGCGGGGCGCCGGACGAAAGGATGTGCCCCTGGGGTGCGCCACGGCCAGGAGACCGGCCTGGGTGACGTGATCCGGCAGCCGGAGAATCTCCGCCGCCTCCTGAGCACGGGCCAGGTGCAAGGCCGTCACCGCGCAGGCCAGGCCGCGCAACCGTAGAGCGAGCATCAGACTCCACATGGCGGGCCAGATCGAGCCGTAGTACACGGAGTGCGCGACATGGTCCACCGGAAACGGGAATCCCAAGCTCGTGAACCTTTCCTCGAAGTCGCCGGGTGACACGCTCAGGCAGGGCACCGCGAGGACGGGGACGCGGTGCAGGTGCTCCGACAGATGAACGGACGCCTTCCACACACCGGTACGCTCCGGCTCCTCCGCCGCCTGCTCCGCCATCGCCTCCAGATACGGACGGGCAGCCCGCCGGTAGCACTCGGCCAGTCGCCCCCTGCGCTCTGCGTCCGTCACCACGATCCACTGCCATGGCTGGTCATTGGAGCCATTGGGCGCCTGCAACGCCGTCGACAGGGCCTCATGCACGAGACGGATGTCGACCGGCCGGTCGAGGTCCAGTCGCCTGCGCACGGACCGGGTCGTCGTCAGCAGCTCCTCGCCGCTCAGCTGGCCGGTCACCGGGGCGGCGCGTCCCTCGTCTCCTGCGTTCTTGTCGTCCGGCACAGGAACCACCCTCCTCTTTTCGTGCAGTGGATCGTTCACGGTCGTGCTCTCTGCTTGGCCGCGTCGGCCGCACCCTGCCCGCGGATGGTTCGTCCTCAGGAACCCCTGCGCATCCGGGTGCAGTGACGGAGCACTCGGTAATCGAAGGGGAGGCTGGGCGGCTGAATCGACGGGACCGCCGGACCATCCACTGGCCCTGTACTGCGGCTCTCCTCAAGCAGGTCCCTCATACATCCACCCCGCTGGAGGATGCGTGAACGTGTTGCACGAAGGCGCTCTGACGTCGCGACGGAAGAGACTTCGGCATGCGGAACATCTGCACGGACGGTGGTCAGTCGACACCTGGGGATGGCCGGCGCTCTAACCCATTCCGGAGCCGTGGGCGACGCCGCGTCGGACGATCCCGGGTGCGCTACCGCGTCTCCACGCAGGCGGCGCTACCTGTCCGAGCCGTGGCCGCGGTCGGCGTACGGTCGCCGGGGCCTGTCGCCTGGCACAGAACCCAGCCCCATGCGCTCTGACGGGCCATTGATACGCCCCCCCTGCCGAGCTATGGACGAATGTGACGCTCGGAGACAGAGTAATAGGCCGGGCCACGGCGGGCTTCGCCGTCGAGCCCTGCCGACACCGCTGTCGCTCCCAGCCGCCCCTCCCCCGTAGGAGACCTGGTCACGCGTACCATCCGACGCCAGTTGGAAAGGCCGGAACATGTCCCGTAAACACAGACCCCTCACGCTCTCCCTGACCGTTCTCGCTGCCATGGTTCTTCTTCCTGCCGGGACAGCACAGGCCGCGCAGGAAGAGGCAGCCGCCACCGTGGTCTGTACCGGAGCGGCAAAGCAGACGTACTCTCCCCCGTTGGGCCCCCTGCCCCGTACGACGGACGTCGGCGTCGACGAGGAACTGACGTGTGTCGGCGGCCCCTTCCTCACCGGTACCACATCGGCTGCCTTCACCGAGCAGGCCAGCTGTCTCGTACCACCGCTCACGGACACCGTCCTGCCCACCAGCGTCATGGTCTATCACTGGGCCGATGGCCAGACCAGCACTGTCGCCCTCACCGTGCCGACCGTCGTCCGGGCAGCCAACCAGACCGTCGTGACCGGGGTCGGCACCGTGACCTCCGGCTACGCGCAAGGTTCCGCAGTCGTACGCGAGGTGACGACCATCGATCTCGACGTCCTTGGCTGCCTCACGTCGAGCATCGACGAGCGGACCGGCACGGAAGTCCTCACCATCCTCCTCTGAACGGGGCTGACAGCTCGGTACGAGTCGTCCGCAACCGGCTACGGCCTTCAGGGGGGCGGGTGCGACCCGGCGGCTGAACGGGCATCGGCCTCCACGTAACGTGAGCATGCCGACAACGTCTTCACCATCGCGCGCACCAGCTCGGGACTCGCCGCGGCGAGGTCGTCCCCTCCTGGACGGAAGACATGCTCCGGCCTCTGCAGGGGGACCACGTCGGCCCCTCGCCCGTCGGTCCGGGGCTTGCGGGGACGCCGCCGGCCACAGACCCCGGTACTCGTCATGGTCGTGGCCGCGGACGGCCAGGAGCGCGTACGGTCGGCTGCTCGGGATGTCCGTCGTCGCCGTCCCATGCAGGACCTTGTCGAGCAGGCGCACGGGCCAGGAGCGTGGGAGCGGTCGGGGTGACCGCTCTCACTGAGAAGCAGACCGTCCTGCGCTCTCACCCAGCCGGCCTCCTGCGGCTGGCACGGATTCCGCAGTTCCGTCGGCATCCTCGGGCAGCGGTCCCGCCGACCCGGATCGCGGCACCGGTTCCGACGACCGAGCCGGCTCAGGGACTGCCTGGACGGCATTCACTTGTTCCGTCGCCCCGGAGGCGTGACGGGCCAGGGCGGCAACATGGTCGAAGAACGGATCGTTCATGGGTCCATCGTTCAACCGGCGGTGGTCGCAGTCGTTTCCTGCACCACCGTCCGGGGGAACGGCTCACCCCGACGTCTGCCTCGACCGACGTTCAACGCGTTCACACATCGTCCGTGCGTCCGCAGGTGTGCGGTGTGCCCCTGGGGAGAGACACTGTTCGACGGAAGTCAACAGCCCTCCTCCCGCGCACCTCGAAGCTGCCGGCTCGGGCCAGCGGACACGCCCCGGAAGGGCTGCTCGGACTCCACATGCGCAGCCACCTTCCTCATATGCCTCACTCCCCCTGCCGGTACAAGCCGGAGCCGAGCAGGAGCCGAGACCGGGTCATGCCCCCGGCGCCCCAGCCGGCGCGGTCGTGCGGTGTGTGGCCGCGGCCGGCCTCCCGCGTGCCGGCAGTGAGTCGGCGGACTCCTCGGCCTGCCGGAGGTTGTTGGCGCTCGGTCTTCCGCAGCAGCCCAGGCGGGCGAAGTCACCGCGCAGTGTGCCGGCGGCTGACCTCGACCCGCCCCGGACGGTGTCCAGGTGTTCTCCCCCGCGAAGGCCCTGGCCACCCCCTCCGGCGGCCACGACGCCCCACACACAGGCGCCGCCGTATGGCCTGTTATGCGGTGGTCCGTCGTGCGTACACCTCGATCTCGATCTTCATACGGGGGTCGGCGAGACCACACATGAGCATCGTGGCGGCCGGCCGGACCTCGCCGAAGGTGCGGCGCAGCACCGGCCAGCAGGGCTCGAAGTCGGCGCGGTCCGGGAGCAGATAGCGCACCCGGACCACGTCGGCGAACGTGCACTTCACCTCGTCCAGCGCCGCCTCGATGTTGCGCAGGCACTGCTCGGCCTGCTCCACCACGTCGTCGGAAATCGTCATGGTGGTGTAGTCGAACCCGGTCGTCCCGGACACGTGGACCCAGTCCCCGTCGACCACCGCGCGGGCGTAGCCGATCTGCTCTTCGAACGTCGAGCCGCTGAGAATGGAACGTCGCTCTGTCATGCCGGGGACGCTAAGTGCCCGGCACCGATACGTCCATAGCCGAAGGCGCAGCCGGCGATGTCGTAGGCGGGCTCAGGCGCGGCACTGATCGACACGTGACTGCCGACTTGATAGGCAAGTAAATGCTTGCCTATCCTGGAGTGGTGGCCGACGACGTCTTCAAAGCCCTTGCCGACCCCACGCGCCGCATCATCATCGACGAGCTCACGGAGAAGTCCGGACAGACACTGTTCGAGATCTGCTCGCGACTGAGCATGAAGCACCGGCTCGGCATCTCCCGCCAGGGAGTCTCCCAGCACCTCGCCGTCCTGGAGGCCGCCGGACTCGTCGAGACCAGGCGTGAGGGCCGCTACAAGTTCCACGACCTGAACACGGCTCCGCTGCGGCAGATAGTCGAGCGATGGCTCGTGCACGGCACATCCGGACCGAAGGAGAACACCTCATGAAGATCCACCTGACCAGCGTCTTCGTCGACGACCAGGCCAAGGCTCTGCACTTCTACACCGAGATCCTCGGCTTCGTGAAGAAGCACGACGTCCCGGTGGGCGAGAAGGACCGCTGGCTGACCGTCGTCTCGCCCGACGAGCCCGAAGGCACCGAACTCCTCCTGGAGCCCGCCGGCCACCCGGCCGTCAAGCCCTACCGCGACGCACTGGTCGCGGACGGCATCCCGCTCGCCCAGTTCGCCGTCGACGACGTGAAGGCCGAGTACGAGCGCCTGCGCGGCCTCGGCGTGCGCTTCACCCAGGAGCCCTTGGAGATGGGGCCCGTCACCACCGCCGTCCTCGACGACACCTGCGGCAACCTGATCCAGATCGCGACGCAGGCGGAGTAGACCCCCGGCAAGCGGCGCGGGCGCGGGTGCCCTCCCGCTCCGCGCGGCCGGGTGCGGCAGCGGCCACGAGCCGGCCGCACTCCCCGGTTACTCGGGGGTAGGCGGAAGACTCCTCTTGCTATAAGGTTCGTCAACAAGCAGACTGTGTTACCGACGGTAATAGCAGTGATGGACGAGGAACTTCCCGGACTCGACTCGAGGAGCCCCCGCATGGCCATCAACATCCCGCGGCCCAAGACCCGGAGCCACGCCCCCGAGGACGACATCGCGCGGCGGCTGCTGGACTCGTCCGCGCAGCTCTCGTACGACCCGCTCACCGAGGTCGACTGGGAGACCCCCCTCGACGAGGGCTTCCACGGCGCGAGCCCGGAGTGGAGCACCCTCTACGGGACGGCGTACTGGGACGAGATGACCGACGCGCAGCGCAAGGAGTTGACGCGCCAGGAAGCCGCCTCGGTGGCCAGCACCGGCATCTGGTTCGAGATGATCCTGCAGCAGATGGTGCTGCGGGACATCTACGCCAAGGACCCGACGGACGACACCTTCCAGTGGGCGCTCACCGAGATCGCCGACGAGTGCCGCCACTCGATCATGTTCGCCCGCGGCGCGAAGAAGCTCCGGGCCCCGGCCTACCGACCGCACCGGGTGGCGGTCGAACTCGGCCGGGTCTTCAAGACCGTCGCGTTCGGCGAGGCGGCCTACGCGGCGATCCTGGTCGCCGAAGAGGTCCTCGACGTCATGCAGCGCGACTGGATGCGCGACGAGCGGGTCGTCCCGTTCGTCCGCACCATCAACAACATCCATGTCGTGGAGGAGTCACGGCACATGAAGTTCGCCCGCGAGGAGACACGCAGGCACCTCGCACGCGCCGGACGGACGCGCCGCCACATCCACTCCTTCCTGATCGCCGTGGCGTCCTACGTCATCGTCACCAGCATGGTGAACCGGAAGGTCTACGCGAACGCCGGACTGGACGAGGAACGCGCCCTGCGCGAGGCCAGGGCCAACGAGCACCACAAGTCGATGATGCGCTCGAGCTGCGCGGGCCTGATGGAGTTCCTGACCTCGGTGGGGCTGCTCACCAAACCCGCGCTGTACTTCTACAAGCGCGCCAACCTGATCTGACGACCTTCCGGCGAGCGGACGACATGGCCTTCGCGATCACCCAGACCTGCTGCGCCGACGCCACCTGCGTGGCCGTCTGCCCGGTCAACTGCATCCATCCCACGCCCGAGGAGCGGGCCTTCGGCAGCACGGAAATGCTGTACGTCGACCCCAAGGCCTGCATCGACTGCGGCGCGTGCGCCGACGCCTGTCCGGTGGACGCCGTCTTCCCGGTCGACAGCCTGCCCCCGGCACAGCGGGAGTACGCCGACATCAACGCGGCCTACTTCGACCGGCCCGAGACCGAGTCGCCGGCGACGGCGGGTTCCGGAACGGCCGATCACGGTCCCAATTTCCATGCCTGGGGCGAGCCGTCCTTCGACCGTGTCCTGCCCTCGGACTTCCGGCCGCTGCGGGTCGCGATCGTCGGCACCGGACCGGCCGGCATGTACGCCGCCGAGGACCTGCTGCTGCACACCCGGTCCGAGGTGACGCTGATCGACCGGCTCCCGGTGGCCGGCGGACTCGTCCGGTACGGCGTGGCGCCGGACCACCCGGCCACCAGGAAGATCGGCGACACCTTCGCCCGCTTCCACAGCCATCCCCGCGTACGCCTGCACCTCGGCCTCGACGTGGGCGGTCACATCACGGCCGAGGAACTCGCCGCACACCACGATGCGGTGATCTACGCCGTGGGCGCCGCCGGCGACCGTCGGCTCGGCATACCCGGCGAGGACCGGGCCGGCTGCGTCTCCGCGACCACCTTCGTCGCCTGGTACAACGCACACCCCGAGGTCGCCCCGGACGCCGTCGATCTCTCGGCCGAACGTGTCGTCGTGGTCGGCAACGGCAACGTCGCCCTCGACGTCGCCCGGATCCTGGTCTCCGACCCGGAGACGCTGGCCGGCACGGCGATCGCCGGCCACGCGCTGGCGGAGCTGCGCCGCAGCAAGGTGCGCGAGGTGGTCCTGCTCGGGCGCCGGGGTCCGGAACACGCCGCCTACACCCGGCCCGAACTCCTCGCGCTGAAGCACCGTGCCGAGCTGGACCTGCTCGTCGACGACCACGACCCCCGCATCGGGGCGGCGATCGACGCGGCCGGGCCGCAGGACAAGGCGGGGGTACTGCGAGACCTACCGCGGGAGGCCGTCGACTGGTCGGCGCCGCCGGAGGGGACCGGACGGCGGCGCCGC
Organism: Streptomyces sp. NPDC053750; assembly: GCF_044544295.1. Lineage (NCBI taxonomy): Bacteria > Bacillati > Actinomycetota > Actinomycetes > Kitasatosporales > Streptomycetaceae > Streptomyces > Streptomyces sp. NPDC053750. Next base: position 109,935 of record NZ_JBITXB010000009.1, read on the forward strand.
ATCGTGCTCCGCTTCCTCTCCACGCCCGTGGAAGTGTGCGGGGACGAGGACATCCGCGCGGTGCGCGTCACCGGTGGCGCCGGTGAGCGCGAGATCCCGGCCGGCCTGGCGCTGCGGGCGATCGGCTACCGCGGAGTGCCGCAGGCGGGACTGCCGTTCGACGAGGCCACGGGTACCGTGCCGCACGAGCGCGGACGGGTGACCGGCGCTCCGGGGACGTACGTCGTGGGCTGGATCAAACGCGGCCCCTCGGGAGGCATCGGCGCCAACCGCGCGTGCGCGGCCGAGACGGTCGGCACACTGCTCGCCGACGCGGTCGCCGGCGCGCTGCCCGCGCCCACCGGCGGACCGAAGGCCTTCCGCCGCCTCGCGCGCCGACGCCGCTGACTGCACGTCCGGGCGGGACGGGCCGCTCACACCGGCGCGGTGCCGCGCCGGGCGGGTGGTGTGCCAGGTGGTGATGACGCAGCCCGCACGACCCGGCCTCCGTGAGGCCGGGTCGTCAACCGCGGGGCGGTGACGGTGCCGCTGCCGGTGCCCCCAGGTCCTCGGACCGCATCAGCCGCAGGAACGCCTTCACCCCGCTGATGATCTCCTCGTTCGTGGTCAGCCGGTTCACCGTGACCTCGAACTCCCGCCCGAGCGCCACGATCTTCCGGTCGACGTCGTCGGCGCGGGCGTACAGCGAGGCGGTCAGCGCGTCCAGCGTCCTGCGCAGCTCGGCCAGCGCGCGGTACTGCTCCTCCGCCTTGCCCTGCAGCACCTCCGCGCCCCGTACCACCCGGTCCACTTCGCCCTTGAGCTCCACCACGTCGTCCCGCGGATACGTCACGTCACGCAACAACCTGCGCAACCGGCCCCGCACTTGCCCGAACCACGCTCCCGCGGGCCGGAAGGCCGTGCTGAGCAGGAAGAAGCCGGCGCACCAGTAGCCCACGCGCTCCCCCGTCACCGCCGCGAGGGCCAGCACCGTCCCGGCGGTCACCACGTGCCCCGCCACGGCCGTCCGCAGCATGATCCGGGCGATGCGGGAAGCCTCCGTGTCCCGTACGGACGACACGGCGAGCCCCTTCTCCCGGCTGAGCCCGATCTCCGCCAGCACCGACTGCGCCCGGAAGTACAAGTTCCACGGCACGGTGAGCAGCACCAGGAGCCACAGCAGCGCCAGCACACCGGCCGCCGCACCCAGCACCGCACCCAGCGGCGCACCCACGGCGTAGGCGAGCGCCAGCGCCCCGACGATCACCCCGACCGCCACCGTTCCGGCCACGAACTTCCCCACGCCGACCCCCGATCCGAGACGTCCGGAGCCACCATGCTCCGGCTCGGGGGCCGTCCGTACATGAGTATGCGTACTCAGGCCGGGGCGCCGGTGCGGCCCGCCCTGCGCGCCGAACGAGCCCTGTCGGCGGAGGCGTTGATACCGGTTGCCCGATGATCTTTCGCTGCGTAGGGTCCCATTGACCCAGCGGACCGCCGAGAGTGAGCAGACACATGCAGCCGACGTTCGTACTGGTGCACGGAGCTTTCGCGAACTCCTTCTCCTTCGCACCGCTCCAGGCCGAACTCGGCCTTCTCGGGCACCGTTCGGTCGCCGTCGACCTCCCCGGTCACGGCTTCGCGGCAACCTATTCGCGCGCCTATCAGGCGCCTCAGGACCTCGACGGTCTCGCCACCGTGCCGGGCTCCATCAAGGGTGTGACGCTCGCCGACAATGCCGCGCACCTGATCGGCGTTCTCGAACGGGCCAAGCAGAACGGGCCGGTGATCCTCGTCTCGCACAGTCGTGGCGGTGCCACGGCCACCGCAGCGGCCAACGCCCGCCCGGACCTCATCGACCGGATCGTCTACGTCGCCGCCTGGTGCCCGGTCGCCCTGGACGTCGGCGACTACTACGCCGAGCCGGAGATGGCCACGGTCGACTCGGCTTCGCTGGGCCGGGCAATGGTCGGGAACCCGGCCGAACTCGGCCTGCTGCGCTTCAACTTCCGCACCGCGGACCGTGAGGCCCTCGCGGCGTTCAAGGCCGCCTTCCTCGCCGACGGCACGGACGAGGAGTTCCTGACCTTCCTCAACACCTTCCAGCCCGACGAGAACCTGGACGTCGGCACCGCCGCCGACCGGGCGCAGGCGGCGACCTGGGGCCGCCTCCCGAAGACCTTCGTGCGCCTGACCGACGACGCGAGCATGCCGCTCGCCCTGCAGGACCGGCTGATCCGCGAGGGCGACGCGCTCACGCCGGACAACCCGTACGACGTCCGCACCCTGGAGGGCAGCCACCTGAAGTGGCTGATCGACCCCGTACCGGCCGCCCGGGTCCTCGGGGAGCTCGCCACGCTCACGGCCCCGTCCGCCTGATCACGAGCCGAGGCCATCGGCACCGGGTGGTCCGAGCGTCCTGTCCCCGCACCCGGTGCGCCCCTGCGGGCGCCCGGTCGGGGAAGATGGAGGGGACCGCCCTTTCCCGCCAGCGAGGAGTGTCCGCGCGGATGCCTGGTTCCGCCCCCGGCCCGAGACAGCCCACGATCGCCGACGTCGCACGCGTCGCCGGGGTCTCGCGAACGACCGTGTCCCACGCCCTCAACGGACTCGGCAAGGTCGACCCCCGGACCCGGGAGCGGGTCCGGCAGGCGGCGACCGAACTCGGCTACCGCCCCAACCTCCGCGCGCAGCGGCTGCGCCGCGGACAGGCGAAGGCGATCGCGCTCGCGTCCTCGATGCCGTTCGCCGTGGCGGGTGGGCCGTCCCGGCTCGGGTTCTACATGGAGGTCGCGGCCGCCGCCGCGGAGAGTGCCCTGCTGCACGGCTTCGCCCTCGTGCTCGTGCCGCCCGTGCAGTCGGGTTCGGCGCTGTACTCCGTCGACATCGACGGGGCCATCGTGGTCGAGCCGGACGTGGAGGACGCCGCGGCGGCGCAGTTGCGCGAGCGCGGCCTGCCGTACGTGGCGCTCGGCAGGCCCATGGCACCGGACGAGGACGCCCCGTACGTCGACCTGCGCGGTGGCCGGGTGGCGGAACTGCTGCTGCGGCACCTGCACGAGCAGGGCGCCGTGCGGCCCGCGCTGCTCATCGGCTCCGGTGCGCGACACTCGTCCGTCGACGCGCTGGCCGCCTACGAGCGCATGGCCGAGGAGCACGGCTGGACGCCCGTCGTGGCACGGGTCGCCGAGTCGGGTGGTGAGCAGGCGGGCTACGAGCGGTGCGCCGCGCTGCTCGCGGAGCATCCGGACATCGACGCGGTGTGCGCGCTGGTCGACGCCTTCGCCGTGGGCGCGGTCCGGGCGATCCGGGACAGCGGGCGCGCCGTACCGGACGACGTCATGGTCGTCACCCGCTACGACGGCCTGCGCGCCCGCACCTGCGAACCGCCGCTGACCGCGGTCGACCTGCACCTGGACCGGGCCGCTTCCGACGCGGTGGAGTTGCTGCTGGGGCGGCTGCGCGGGGACACCGCCACACCGTCGGTGGCGGTGCCCCCGGAACCACAAGTGATCGCCCGGGCCTCGTCGCTACGAACCCCGCGGGCCTGAAGCCGACCCGGGACCGTGACGAGTCTCGCGGGCCTGAGGCCGACCCGGACTCGTTACGAACCCCGCAGACCTGAAGCCGGCCCGGACTCGTTACGAACCCCGCCGCCCTGAGACCGACCCCGACCCGTCACGAACCCCGCCGCCCTGAGACCGACCCCGACCCGTCACGAACCCCGCCGCCCTGAGGACGACCCCGACCCGTCACGAACCCCGCCGGCCTCAGACTGACCCCGACTCGTTCAGACCCCCAGGATCAGGACGACCCCGGAGACCAGGGCGAAGACCAGCACGAACAGCCGCATCCTGCGGGCGTCCAGCCGGTGGTGCACCAGGCGGCTGAGCCAGGCACCGGCGGCGATCGCCGGCAGCAGCGCGAGAGCCCAGCCGAGCTCCGAGGCCTGTGCCTTCCCCGTCGCGAACAGCAGCGCGAGGGAGGCGACCTCCCCCACGAGGAAGCAGGCGGCGACGGTGGAGCGCAGTTCGGCGGGTGTCCGGTGCTGGTAGACCAGGGCGAGCGGCGGCCCGCCGACACCGGTCGCCGTCTCCGTCAGCCCGGTCACCGCGCCCGCACCGACGTAGGCGACCCGGCCCGGCGTGAACACGGGCGCGGCCAGGCTCACGACGGCGGCGAGGACCGTGGCGACGCCCACGAACAGACCGAGACCGCGTTCCGGGATCAACCAGAGCAGGGCCAGCCCGGCCGGGGTGGCGGCGAGCCGCGCCCCGGTGATCCAGCCCGCGCCGCGCAGGTCGAGCGAGTCCCGTTCACGCCAGGCGACGTACAGGTTGAGCGGGATCATCGACGCCAGGACGAAGACCGGCACGAGGCCCGGGGCGACGATCGAGGCCACGGGGGCGACGATCAGCGCGAAGCCGAGCCCGCTGCTGCCCTGGACGAAGGCGGCGACGGCCACGGTCAGGGCGAGGACCGCCAGCATCAGCGGGCTCACTGGGCCGTGCTCCGTTCCTGCGACCGGCTCAGCGCCCGTGCCGCCGTGGAGGTGGGGTGCACCCGGGTGACGCGCGCCCCGGCGACGGTGGTGCGGGCCAGTTCGGCCGCGCGTCGTACCAGCGCGGGCCCGTCCCAGTCGGTGGGCCTGCCCTGCCACATGCGCATCCGGCCGGCCACGAAGACGGCGGTGATCTGGTCCCGGTTGCCACGCCGGACCAGTTCCCACGGCAGGTCCCAGGAGAGTGCGAGCTCCGGCGTGTCGACGTCGACGAGGAGGAAGTCGGCGTCCCTGCCAGGCGCGACGGTGCCGGTGCGGGCGCCGAGCCCGACGGCGTCCGCTCCCCCACGGGTGGCATGCTCCAGCCAGGTCCAGCCGGCGCCGCACGACGAGTCACCGGTGGTCAGCCCGTACGCCAGTCGCTGGGCGAACTCGGCGGCCTCCGCGAGCCGGAAGCCGTCGCCCCGGGTGCCGTCGGTGCCGAGCCCGATGCGGACACCCCGCTCGGTCAGGGCGGTCGCGGGTGCGACCGCGTTGCCCTTCCACGCGCTGGCCACCGGGTTGTAGCTGACGGCGGTTCCCGTGTCGGCGAGCAGGGTCACCTCGCGGGGGGTGAGGAGGGTGGCGTGTGCGGCGAGCAGCTGGGGTCCGAGCGCGCCGACGCTGTGCAGGTGTTCGAGGGGCCGCAGCCCATGGCTCACCAGGGAACGTTCGACGCCGGCGAGGTGCTCGTTGACATGGATCTGCACGACGGCCCCGGCCTCGGCGGCCAGGCGGGCGGTGGCGTGCAGGGTCCGTTCGGTGGCCGCCTCGGGGATGGAGACAGCCAGGGAGGGATGGACGAGCGGGTCGCCGGAGTAGCGGGCGAGGTGTTTCTCGGCGTGCTCGAGAACGTCCGGGTGGTCCGTGTCGTCCCCGCGGTCGGCGTCGTTGCAGACGAGCCCGAGGACGCAGCGGATGCCCGCGTCGCGCGCCGCCGACGCGATCACGTCCACGTCGACGTCGGCGCGCGTGCCGGCGTCGGCGACGGTGGTGAACCCTCCTCGCAGGGCTTCGAGCGCTGCCAGCTTGGCCGCCGTGTACGCCGACTCCTCGTCCAGTGCCCCCTCCAGCGGCACCCAGACCCGGCGGAAGATCTCCGAGGGCTCCCCGAAGGCGAGGGCCGCGCCGAAGCTCTGGGTGAGATGGTGGTGGGCGTCGACGAAGCCGGGCATCAGCAGGTGCCCGGGCAGCCGCACGGGCCGTAGCTCCGGGTACCTGCCCCTCAGTTCGTCCGCAGGTCCTACGGCCTGGAAGCGGCCGTCTTCGATCATCACGGCCCACCCGTCGGCAGGGCCTTCGGGCAGCAGGACGGCGTCCGGGGCGAGGAGGAGCGGGCCGGGGGCGGCGAGTACGTCGCGGTCGGATGGGTTCATCGGTCGCTTTCTGTGCGGGCGAAGGTCAGACGCGCGGCGATGCCCGGCCTGACGTGGTGGAACAGGACGTTGAGGACGGCGGCGACGAACGCGCCGACGGCGACGCCGCTTTCGAGGAGGATCCGGACGTTCGGTGGGAAGGAGCCGTAGACGCCGGGCACCAGGATGGGCAGCAGCCCCAGGGCGAGGGCGACGGCGCAGACGAACGTGCTGGTGTGCCGGTCGAGGTCGGACCGGCCGAGCATCTGGATGCCGAGCACGGTGATGACGGCGAACACGACCATGGCGGTGCCCCCGACGACCGCGGACGGGATCACGCTGATCGCGCGGGTGACGGGCGCCAGCAGTCCGATGGCGATGAGCACGATGCCGGCCATGGCGGTGACGAACCGGCTGCGGACGCCGGTGACGCGGACGATGCCGATGTTCTCGCCGCTGGTGACCATGAGCGGCAGACCGAAGAAGCCGCCGAAGAGCGAGGTGAGAGCGTCGCCCCGGACGGTCTTCGGGACGTCGGTGCGCTTGTCGATCTTCTTGCCGACGGCCTCCGCGTTGATCACGGTCTGTCCCGTGGCCTCGGCCATCGAGGCCAGGCTGTAGAGCATCAGGGGCAGCGCGGCGACCAGGTTGAACTGGGGCGTGCCGAAGGGCATCAACTGCGGCAGGTTCACCAGTGGTCCGTCGGTGACTCCTCCCGCTTCGATCGCGCCGGTCACTGCGGCGAGCGCGGTGCCGGCGAGCAGGCCCAGCATGACGGCGAGTTGGCGCAGCACACCGGTGAAGAGCAGGTAGAAGACGACGGTGAACCCGATCGTCGCCATGCCGAGACCGAGGTTGCCCGGATCGGCGAAGCCGGGCGAGCCGGGGGTCCCGGTGACGAGGACCGCACCGACCTTCACCAGGTTGACGCCCACGATGACGATCATCGTGCCGATGACGAGGGCGGGGAAGAAGGCGAGCAGCCGGGAGAACACCGGCAGGACGACGAAGCAGAACACCGCCGTCAGGATCACCGCTCCGCCGGCCGTGCGCAGGCCGTGCTGTTCGGCGATCGCGAGGAAGAGGATCAGCGGGGCCCCGCCCGGCAGCATCACGAACGGCAGTCGCGGCCCGAACTTCCAGGGGCCGAGCGACTGGATCAGCGACCCGATGCCGGACAGCACGAAGGCCGCGGAGAGCAGGTCGACGGTGAGGTCGGTGCCGAGCCCGAGGGTGGCGCTCATCAGGAAGATCGCCGAGATCGGCGTGGCGGCCATCACGAGGACGTGCTGCACGCCGAAGAGCGTGATCCGGGCGAGGGGACGCGACTCGTCCACGGGGTGGGTCCGCGGCGGGCTTCCGTCGGCCGAGGCTTCGGCGGACGGAAGCGGGCTGTCGCCCTTCGCCGGGGTTTCGGTCGACGGCAGCGGGCTGTCGTCCTCGGCCTTCGTCCCGGTCGGCGCTGGGCGACCGGGCAGCGGGGATGGTGGGTCGGTGCGGCCGGTCCGGGGCGACCGGCTCTCGCGGGGACTGAACACGTTGGGGCTCCGTTCGGGCATGCAGCATGTTCGGATTCAAGCCGCGATCCGGCCCTGGACGGAGAGCCAAATCGATTTGGCCAAATCGATTTGGCCGTCAGTATGGGAGGCCATCGATCCCAGCGTCAAGAGCGGCGCCGCGACGCCACCGCGGCAGCCGGGGACTCCCGGCCACCGCGCGGCGCCGCGACGCACGCGCTCACCCCGCCCCTGTCACACTGCGAACTCCCGGATCACCACGTCACGGAAGACCGCCGGGCCCCCGATCGTGAACAGGGCGAGACCCGTGTCGATCAGATACGGGAAGGCCTGCGAGGAGTGCACGTACCTTCCGTCGTCGACGAACATCTCCACCGACGTCCGGTCCACCAGGATCCGCAGCCGCACGCGCCGCGCGGCCGGGTCGAAGGGGCTGTGACTCTCCTGCCACTTGCCGGAGGTGTCCGGGTTCGGCGCGCTGCGGCGGTTGAGGAAGGCGTAGTCCTGGTACACGCCCGCGTCGATGTGGCGGCCACCGTCACCCGAGCGTCGCAACTGCAGCCCCGCGCCGGTCAGTTCGTTCCAGGTGATCTCACAGGTCACCTCGTACGCCGTGCCCGCGTAGTCCAGCACCCGGCTCCCGTCGACCTCCAGGTCACCGAGCCGCACCGTGCGGGAGACGTACGAGTCCAGCGCGGGTACCGGTCGTGACGCCAAGTAGTACGCGCCGGTCGAGGTGCGCCTGAGGATGACCTCGCGGACGATCGAGTCGGTGCCGTTGAAGCCGTCGCTGTCGATCGTGGTCGTGTTGTTCGCGTAGTCCCAGTTGTTCAGCCAGCCGATCGCGTGGCGGACGCGCTCGTCGACCCGGCCGGCCGCGTCCCGCTTCTCGAAGGTGACGGCGCCGTACCAGTCCCAGCCGTGGTCCAGCCACTGCGGGTCGGCGGCGTCCGGCGCGAACGTGGTGCCGTCGAAGCCGCCGGTCCAGTAGGCGTACGTGTTGGGCCGCCCGGACGCCTTGCCGTTGGCGCTCACGGCCAGCACCCACTTCGTCGTGCCGTCCTCGGCGGTGATCCGGAAGAGGTCGGGGCACTCCAGCACACCGATGCCCTCGTGGGTGAAGCCGCCGGCGTACGTCCAGGACCTCAGGTTCGGCGAGTGGTAGATGCCGACCTTGGTGTGCTCGGCCAGGACCATCACCCAGCGGCCGCGTTCCTCGTCGCGGATCACCTTGGGGTCCCGGAAGTCGCGCACGCCCGGGTTGGGCAGCACCGGGGTGGTGCCGTGGTGAGTGAACGTGCGGCCGCCGTCGGTGGAGTAGTACAGGTACTGGGCCTGACTGTCGGCGCCCTCGACGGGCTCCATGGTGGCCAGCACCACGACCGCGCCCGCGCCGAACCCGGCCGTGTTCCGGGTGTCCACGACCGCCGAGCCGGACCACACGTCACCGTTGGGAGTGGTGTCCTTGGGCACCGCCACGCCCCGGTCCTCGAACGTGACGAGGTCGGTGCTGGTGGCCAGGCGCCAGGCGGTGCCGGCCGTGGTGCCGCCGGTGAAGTAGTCCGGGTTGTACAGGTAGTAGTAGTGGTACTCGCCGTCGATCCAGACCGGGCGCTGCGGGTCGTTCTTCCACTGGTCGGGGACCGTGAAGTGGTACCGGGCGCGATGGCTCGGGCAGCCACTGCTCCCGGTCCCGGGCTTCGCCGAGGCAGGTTCGGCGGGCAGCAGCGCGGCGGTCGCGCCCACTGCGGTTCCGGTGAGCAGCACTCTCCTGGAGATTCCACGCATCACACATCAATCCCTTCGTCGGGACGGGCGGCTCATGTGGACCAGGACTGTAGACCTAACTCGTTAAAGGTCAAGTCGTGCCGGGCTCTTGACAGTGGCCTGGCGCGGTTCTCATCATCTGGGTCATCAGTTCTCGTCTAACACGAGTTAGGTCCGTCGATGAACCCTCTCACCCGCCGCACGCTGATGCGGTACGGCGCCTACGGAGCCGGGGCCGCCGCGCTGGCCGGCACTGCCGCCGGCTGGGAACGGCTCACCGGAGCCGACATCCCCGGCCGCGACGACGGCTCACTCGTCGTCGCCACCCTCGGCTCCGCCTTCGACCAGGCCGCCGTCCGCTTCCTCGGCGAGGGGTTCCGCGCGCTCCACCCCGACATCGAACTGCGGGTGAACGCGGTGCAGGCGGTCGACTGGTCAGACTTCTTCGCGAAGATCCTCACCCAGATCGCCGCGGGTACCGCCCCCGACCTGGTCTACGTCGCCACCGAGGGCGTGCAGTTGTTCGCCCGGCGCCTCGGCGTGGCACTGGACCACTGGGTCAAGCGGGACGCGGCCGAGCTGCGCGAGTACTTCGCCGACGTCCACCCCTCGCTGGTGGAGTCGATGATGTACGAGGGCAGCCTCTACCAGCTGCCCGTGGAGTTCAACGCCGCCGACATCTACCTCAACCGGCAGGTGCTACGCCGGGCCGACGCGGACTTCCCGCCGCCGGACTGGACCCGCGACGACTTCACCGACCTGCTGCGCCGGATGAAGCGGACCAGCGACTCCCACTTCACCCCGTACTTCTGGACCAACCGCCTGTGGGGCGGCGTGGTGCCGTGGCTGTTCGCGAACGGCACCAACCTCCTCAGCGAGTCCAAGGCGCCCGGCGGCGACTGGCTGTGGAACACCTTCTACCCGGCCGACCGGCGACAGGGCCGCGGGGGCGGCTACCGCTGGACCGACCCACAGGCCACCGACGACCGGGTGGAGGAGACGTACGAGTACCTCGCCTCCCTGATCAGGGACGGCCTGTGCACCCGGCCCGAGGGTGGCAACGGCAGCAACCTGGTCGGCGTGTTCTCCACCGGCCGGGTCGGCGTCACCCCGGCGGGCGGCTTCTGGGCCGGCGGCCTGAGCCTGGCCGGGATGAAGCCGGCCGGCTACGACGTGCAGTACTTCCCGCGATGGCGCACCCAACGCCACCAGTTCGGCGCCGCCGGTTACGCCATGCTGCGCACCTCGAAGCGACAGGACGAGGCATGGGAGTTCATCAAGTACGCCGCCCGCACGGACACCCTGACCCGGCTGTTCCAGGCCAACCAGACCACCCCGGCGCGCCGTTCGATGCTCACCGCCGAGCGCTACCGGGAGACGGGACCACAGGGCTGGAAGGCCTTCTACGGCACCCTCGACCAGTTTCCCGAGACCGGGCCGATCCCTGCGCCGCCGCAGGTCGCCGAGGTCGAACAGGTGCTGCTCAAGCACACCGGGTCCGCACTGGCCTCCCCGCGTTCGGTGCGTCCCGCCCTGCGCCGGCTGCAGGCGGACCTGGAGAAGGCCATGGAGCGTGACGCATGACGAACACCCCGATTCCGGCCGCACGGCCCGAGCGGGCCGCCGCATCTGCGGTCGCCGCCCGGCCCTCGGCGCGCGAGCGCGGTACCCGCCTGCTGGCGGCGCTGTTCCTGGCGCCCACCCTCGTCGGCATCGTGGTCTTCACGGTGGTGCCGATCGCCGGTTCGGTGGTGCTCAGCCTCTTCCACTGGAATGTGATCGACTCCCCGCGCTTCGCCGGCACCGCGAACTACCGGGAGGCGTTCACCGACTCCACCGTGCTGGTCTCCTTCGGCAACACGCTGCTGTTCATGGTGCTGGCGGTGGCGCTGCAACTGCTGATCGCGCTGGCGCTGGCGCTCGCCGTGAACGGGCGGATGCCGGTGTGGCTGCGTTCGGCCTTCCGATCGGCGTTCTTCTTCCCGCTGGTGCTGTCCGCCGCCTCCATCTCGGTGGTGATGAAGTACCTGTTCAACCAGGACTTCGGGGTCGTGAACTGGCTGCTCGGCCTGGTGGGTGTCGCCCCGGTGCCGTGGCTGACGTCGGAGAACGGCGCGATGGCCGCGGTGGTCCTGGTCTATGTCTGGCAGCAGTTCGGCTTCTCGTTCCTGCTCTTCGTCGGCGGCCTGAACAACATCCCCAAGGAGATCCACGAGGCCGCCTCCCTCGACGGCGCGACCGGCCCGCGCAAGCACCTGCACGTCACGCTGCCGCTGCTGTCGCCCACCCTGCTGGTGGCGTCCGTGGTCGGCATCATCAACGCCCTCCAGGTCTTCGAGCAACCGTACGTACTGACCAACGGCGGTCCCGGCGACTCCACCCGCACCGTCGTGATGGTCATCTACGAGACCGCCTTCGAGCAGCTGCGCTTCGGTACGGCGTCCGCGGTGGGTGTGCTGCTGTTCGTGCTGATCATGGCGGTCACCGCCCTCCAGTTCCGGCTCAGCCGGCGCTTCGTCCACTACCAGTGAGCCGGGTGTGAGTCCCATGAGCCAAGCAACCCTGATCGCCGGCCGCGTGCGGCACTCCCTCGCGCCGTGGGCGCGGATCGCCGGACTGACCGTGTGCGCCCTGCTCACCCTGGGCCCGGTCGTCTGGACCGTGTCCACCTCGCTGCGCGCCCCCGCCGAGTCCTTCGACCTGCCCCCGAGGATCATCCCGAGCAGTCCGACGGCAGAGGCCTACGGCGGGGTCTTCGACCAGATCGACGTGTGGCTGCTCGCCCTGAACTCCACACTGGTGACCGCGCTGATCGCGGTGGGCCAGATGATCACCGCGGGACTGGCCGGATACGCCTTCGCGCGCCTGGAGTTCCGTTTCAAGAAGGCACTGTTCGCCCTGGTGCTGGCCACGATGATGGTGCCGCTGCAGGTCACGATCGTGCCGGTGTTCCTGGTGCTGAAGTCGATGAGCCTCACCGACACCCTGCTCGGCCTGATCGTGCCGGCCTTCCCGACGGCGTTCGGCACCTTCCTGATGCGTCAGTACTTCCTCGGTATGCCCAAGGACCTCGGCGAGGCGGCGATGCTGGACGGGGCGGGCCCCTGGAGGGTGTTCCGGTCCGTGTACGCCCCGCTGGCCGCGCCGGGCCTCGCCATCGTCGGCGTCCTCGCCTTCAACTACCACTGGAACGAGTTCTTCCGCCCGCTGATCCTCGAGACCTCCGCCCAGAACTACACGCTGCCGCTGGGCCTCGTCTCGCTCCAGGGCAACCTCGGCACCGGCTCCGTCTCGGTGGTGCTCGCCGGTGTCGTGCTGTCCATGATCCCCGCCGTCGCCGTGTTCGTCGTCGGTCAGCGCCCTCTTCGCGAGGGCATCACCTCCGCAGGAGTCAACCGTTGAGCCCCGCCGCTGCCTCCCCCGACCCCGACGCCCCGCGCTTCCGGGTCCGTCCGCCCGCCAACTGGATCAACGATCCCAACGGCCCGTTCCGTTGGCGAGGGCGCTACCACCTCTTCTACCAGCACAACCCGGACGCGCCGGTGCACACCAACGTCCACTGGGGCCATGTCTCCAGCCCCGACCTCGCCCGCTGGCAGCACCATCCCCTCGCGCTCACACCGAGCCCCGGCGGTCCCGACGAGGCGGGCTGCTGGTCCGGCTGTGTGGTGGACGACGACGGTGTGCCGACGGCCGTCTACACGGGCGTCGACCGTGACCACGCCGGTCTCGGCACCATCTGTCTGGCGCCGGCGGCGGACCCGGACGACGAGGCTCTGGCCGAATGGAAGCCGCTGCCGACCCCGGTGGTGGCGGGCCCGCCGGACGGACTGGACGTGGTCATGTTCCGCGATCCGTTCGTCTTCCGGCACGACGGCCGGCGCTGGGCGCTGGTCGGCGCTGGTCACGCCGACGGCACGCCCTCGGTGCTGCTGTACGACTGCGACGACCTGTCCGACTGGCGTTTCGCCGGAGTCCTGATCGACGGCGGCGACCCCGTCGCGACGGCCGTGTTCGGGGACACGGCGGTCGGCTGGGAGTGTCCGCAGTTGTGCGAGACGCCGGGCGGCGAGTGGGTGCTCGTGGTGTCATTGTGGGACAACGAGCCCCGCAACACGGGATTTCTGACGGGGCGTCTCGAGGCCGGCGCCGACGGCGGGCCGCGCTTCACGGCCCGCGCCGGGGGCCGCCTGGACCACGGCCGCGACTTCTACGCACCCGCCGTGCTCCAGGAGGCCGACCGCGCCCTGATGTGGGGCTGGTCCTGGGAGGCTCGTGCGCAGGCGGAGATCGACCGTGCCGGCTGGGCGGGTGTCCTGACCGTTCCCCGGGTCGTCGACGTCCACCCGGACGGGACCCTGCGGGTCACCCCGGCTCCCGAACTCCGCCTGCTGCGCGCCCGCGAGCCCTTCGCCACGGGCCCGGGTCCGACACCCCTGCCGCGGGCCTACGACCTGACCGTCACCGCCCGCGAGCAGACCACCGTACGTCTGCTGCGCTCCGCGTCGGGCGCGGATCTGACCCTCCACGTCGACCCCGCCCGGGGCACGCTGACCCTCGACCGCAGTGGCCGGCCCCGCACCGCGCGCCAGGACGACGCACCGGTCGTCGTCCCGGTACCGCGCGGGGAGCAGCTCGCGGTACGCGTCCTCGTCGACGGGTCGCTGTACGAGGTGTTCGCCGGCGACCGTGCCACGGTCACCGAGCGGGTGTACCGCCGCCCGGACGACGTACCGGAGCTCCTCGTGACCGGGGATGGGGCGTCGGTCACCGGATGGGAGCAGGTCCCACCGACTCCCGGTCGATGACGGGACAGGCCAGGCGCCGCACGGCGGGGCTCGGGGTGCGGCCCGCACCGATGGCGTCCAGCACCAGCCGGACCGCTGCCTCGCCCATCGCCCGGTGCGGCAGCGCGACCGTGGTGAGGGGCGGGGACAGGAACGCCGCCATGTGCTCCTGGTCGTCGTAGCCGATCACGGACAGGTCGGCGGGCACGGTGAGCCCGAGCCGGGCGGCAGCGTGCAGGACGCCCGCCGCGACCCGGTCGTTGTAGCAGAAGAGACCGGTGGGGTACCGCCCTGCGGCAGCGCCGTCGAGCAGCCGCAGGGCGCCCTCGTATCCGCCGGAGATCTCGCCGCCGGTCCGTACGACCCACTCCCTGGGCACGGTGACCCCCTCGGCGCGCAGGGCGTCGCGGAAACCCCGCAGCCGCTCGACGGACGCGATGTCGGACTCGCCACCGACGACGGCGACCCTGCGGTGGCCCTGTGCGAGCAGCAGCCGTGCCGCCGCCCGGCCACCCGCGCGTTCGGCGGGGATGACGGCGGGCAACGAACCGTCCTCGGGAACGCAGTTGGCGAGGACGGAGTGCGTGCGGTGCAGCCCTTCAGGGACCCGCACCCGGCGCAGCGACATGGCGGCGTAGATGATGCCGTCGACCCGCCGGTCGAGGAGCTCGGCCACCGCCGCGTCCTCCTTCGCCGGATCGCCGCCGGAGTCGACGGTGAGGACCAGGTGCTCGCTGTCCCAGGCGGTCTCCATGGCACCGCGCAGCAACCGCCCCGCGAACGGTGTGGAGGCGATCTCGTCGGTGACCAGGCCGATCACGGCCGTACGACGGCTGCGCAGGCCGCGGGCCACGGGATCGGGCCGGTAGCCGAGCTGGGTGGCGGCGTGCCGGATGCGCTCCTGGGTCTTGAGGGAGAGATTGCCCTCGGCCCTGCCGTTGAACACGAACGAGACGGCCGTGTGCGACACACCGGCGAGCCTGGCCACGTCCCGGGACGTGGGACGCCCCGACCCCGACGTGTGCTTGTCCTCCGCGCCTGCCATGCCGCTCGCCGGCCTCCTCCCGCCCGTCTGCCGACCTGTGCTCACCCTATCCGCCTCCGGGCGGTGCTTCGGTCCGCACCGGGGGCGGTCCCCGATCGTCGCACCCCGGCCGACGGGAGTACTGGGCAACCGGCACCTCCGCCCCGAAATCCCCAACGACTGGATCCTGCAAGGCCATTGACCACAGCACCGTCACATGCCTAACGTCCCGGGCACGTCTCATTGAATCCTTTCAGAGACAGCTGTGCCGGCTCGCGCCGATCCACTCACTGAAAGAAGCACATGCACAGAACCCCCACGCGCCGCGCCTCCGCCCTGGTCGCCGCCGTCTCCTCCCTCAGCCTCCTCACCACCGCGTGCGGTGACACCGGTGACTCCGCGGACGGCGACAGCGTCACGAGCGCCAAGAACGGCGAGGCCTCCCCCAACGCCCCCACCAGGAAGGGACTGACCGTCGGCTTCGTGCCCAAGCAGCTCGACACCCCCTACTTCGCGGTGGCCGACCAGGGCGGTGAGCGGGCCGTCAAGGGGCTCGGCTCGTCCTTCAAGGAAGTGGGCACGGAACAGGGCGCCGACACGGACGGCCAGGTGTCCCACATCAACGACCTCACTCAGGAGAAGGTCGACGCGATCGCCATCTCCGCGCTGGACCCGAGCGCGTTGTGCGACGCCCTCAAGGAGGCCATGGACGCGGGCATCAAGGTCGTCACCTACGACTCCGACACCAAGCCTGAGTGCCGTTACGCCTTCGTCTCCCCGGCGAGTGCCGAGGACATCGCCGTAAGGCAGCTCGAGCTGCTCGGCGAACAGCTGGACTACAAGGGGGACATCGCCGTCCTGTCCGCCGCGCAGACGGCCACGAACCAGAACTCCTGGATCAGCAGCATCAAGGAGGAGCTGGAGGATCCGCGGTACAAGGACATGCGGCTCGTCGACGTCGTCTACGGCGACGACGAGGCGCAGAAGTCGTACGACAAGGCCGAGGAGCTGCTGCAGGAGCACGCGAACCTGAAGGGCATCATCTCCCCCACCACCAACGGGATCAAGGCCGCCGCCAAGTACCTCTCGCAGTCGGAGTACAAGGGCGAGGTGAAACTGACCGGTCTCGGCGCCCCCAACGACATGCGTCCGTACGTCGAGGACGGCACGGTGGAGGCGTTCGTGCTGTGGGACCCGGCCAGGCTCGGCGAGCTCGCCGGGCACGCCGCGGTGGCGCTCGCCTCCGGGCAGATCACCGGCAGGGAGGGGCAGATGTTCCTGGCCGGTGACATGGGCTGGTTCGAGCTCGGCACGGACGGTGTCATCACCCTCGGCGATCCGACGGTCTTCGACGCCGAGAACATCGACGACTACGACTTCTGACGTCCCGGGAAGTCGTCGGCGCCCGAACCGCGGGGCCCGGTGCCCGGCGGTTCAGGTCGCGGCGGGTAAGGCAGCGTTCACGTCGGGACTACTGGACCGTGAACGGCAGCACGAGCCGGGAGGGGTGCTCGGAGTCCCGGTAGATCTTGTGGGTGACCGGGCGGCCCACCGGCAGGTGGAAGGCGTCCGGCGGCAGCAGCGCGTTGTGCGCGTCGGCGAGCGGCTCGTTGTTCGACAGCTCCACCACCATGCGGTGACCGGGCCTGAAGGTGGCCGCGAACGGGTACAGCCGCAGCACGTACTCCTCGATCTTCCCGGGCTCCACCGGCACCGTGCGGGTGTGCGGGTGGTAGGGGTTGCCCTCGGTGGTGCGCTCCTCGTCGAGTTCGCGGTGGGAGGCCTTGAGGTAGCCGGTGGTGATCAGCTGCCGGCCGCCGCCGGGGGCCTCGTCCCACAGGCGCAGGATGAGGTTGGTGTCGTCCTGGTCGATCTGGACGAACAGGTGCGCCGCGCCGGTGCCGATCAGCTCGGTGGGCTCCTCGAACGGCTCGGTGCTCCAGTCCAGCACCTCGACCTTGTCGGTGACGGTGAGCGGTGCCTGGTAGAAGCCGTCGGGCGCGGCGTGTTCGGCGCCCATGCGCTCGGGTTCGAAGGAGAGCCTGCGGCGCGGGCGCAGATGGAGCGCCTTGTACGCGATCTCCTTCGGCGGCCACTGCTCCGCGGTGACGACCTCGCGCGAGCCTTCCACGAAGGTGGTCACGGCCGGTTCGTCCATGATCCCGTTGTCGATGCCCTTGAGCCAGTACTCGTACCAGCGGAACATCTGGTCGTGCTCCTCGATCCAGGGGCGCGACTGCATCGGCGGGTACGAGCCGATGTCCAGCTTCTTGGGGCCCTTCAGGACGTCGAACAGCTCGATGTGGCCGTCCACGGTCCAGCCGCGTCCCTGGTCGATCTGCAGGTAGACGGGGATGTCGATGTTCTCGGCCAGCATGATCGGGTTGCGCTCCTCGTACCAGTCGCCGTCGAGGTGGTTCATCACGATGTCGAACCAGAGTTCGCGGTTCTTCGGGTACTTGAGGACATGCACGAGGTTCGGCCAGGCCGCCACGTCCGGGTCCCGCAGCCGCTCGTCGACGAGTTTCCGCAGTTCCTCGGGCGAGTGGACCTCCTGCATGCGGGACCTGACGTCGGTGTGCGCGATGCCGGAGTCGCCGCCGCGCCCCTCACGGGCGGCGCGCGGCATGAACCACATGATGCCGCCGTGGTAGGTGGTCTCGTAGAAGTCGTAGTGGCCTCCGCTGACGAAGATCGCCTTGAGGTGCGGCGGGCGCTCGGCGGCGGCGAGGACCTGCATCGAGCCGAAGTAGGAGATGCCGATCATGCCGACGTTGCCGTCGCACCACGGCTGGGCGGCGACCCACTCGATCAGGTCGTACAGGTCCTGTCCCTGGGAGACGCCGCCGAAGTTGTAGTTGCCGATCATGACGCCGCCGGAGTCACCGGTCCCGCGCATGTCGCCGATGACGTGGACGTAGCCCTCGTCGACGACGCGCGCGATGTCACCGGCCTCGATGCAGCCGTCCCACATGGGGCTGGGGCGGCGCTGCGGCGGGGTGGTGAGGGCGAGGGCCTGCAGTTCCTTGCCGTAGGCGCTCATCGCGATCAGGGCCGGCCGCGGCTTGTCGTCCTCGCCCTGATAGGCGTCGACGGCGAGTTCGACGCCGTCCCGCATCGGCACCCGGAGGTCCTTGCGGACGGCGATCGTCCGGTCGCCGGTCCGGATCGTCTGGAAGTCAGTCATGCGTGCGAAGCTCCTGTGTCACGAGTTCTGATCGAGGTACGCGCGATAGCCGTGCATCGAGGTGAAGAACGGCGAGGGCTCGAGCGTGGGGTCGCCGGTGTAACCGAGCTCTTCGGCGACGCGGGCGAACGGGGAGTACGGCGACTCGGTCTCCTGCGGGCCGATCTCCAGGCAGCGGCGGGCGGCCGCGGTGACGCGTCCCTCGACGGCGAGGCTCTGGGCGAGGGCCTCCTGGGCCTGCTCGGCGTCGAGTTCGACGCCGTAGGGTGTGCCGTCCGCGCGGCGGTACGGGTGTCCGAGGTACAGGTGCCGCGGACGGATCTCGTCGCGCAGGTACTCCAGGCCGGCGCGGTAGGCGACCGGGTCCGTGTAGCCGGGGAAGCCGTTCGCGGCCCCGTGGGCCTGCACGGCGTCACCGACGAACACCGAGCGTTGGCCGTCGACGACGTAGGCGACCGAGCCGGGCGTGTGGCCCGGGATCGCGTGCACCGAGACGGTGACGTCGCCGCCGAGGGAAAGGGTCTCGCCGCCCCTGACCGTCAGGGTGGGTTCCATCTCGCCGGAGATGACGGCCTGTGCGGCGGCCGTCACCTTCGCCTCGCCCTCGGGATCGCCCAGGTACCGGCCCCGTCCCGCGCGGTACTCCTCGACATGGGCCCGCCGGGAGCGGAGCATCGGTGCGTCGGCCTCGTGGATCACCACCTGGGCGCGCCGGCCGGTGAGCTCCCACAGGGCGTGCGCCCCGCCGACGTGGTCGATGTGGCCGTGGGTCAGCAGGATCCAGCGCACGTCCTCGACGCGGCGCCCGATCGCCGCCAGGGCGGGAGCCATCCCTTCGGCGGGCGAGGAGGCGATCCCGGTGTCGACGATCGCCGGCTCGGGTGCGTCGATGAAGAAGCTGTAGAGACCGAACCGGCCCCACGGCGAGACCAAGGGGTGAATGCTGACTGCGTGCGTCATGGCCTTCTTTCCGAACTCGTACGCGGGTCGGCCCGGTCAGCGCCGGCTGAGGAAGTCGCGCGTCTGCGCGAAGACCCTGTGGTACTCCGGGATCCAGGAGAAGTGCTGGACGAATCCGTGGCCCGCGCCCTCGTACCGGCTCACCGTCACCGCCACGCCGGCCTCCCTCAACCGCCGTCCGTAGAGCTCGCCCTCGTCGCGCATCGGGTCGTACTCCGCGGTGACGACGAGGGCCGGCGGCAGCCCGGTGAGGTCCGCCCGCTTGACCGGCGAGACGAGCGGGTCCGCGGGATCGGCACCGCTGTCGAGGTAGAAGGCGTTGAACGGTTTCAGGCCCGCCGTCTCCAGGCCGTAGCCCACGGCGTTCTCCCGCAGCGAGGGATAGCGGTCGACGTCGAAGTCCAGGTCGAGCGAGGGATAGTAGAGGATCTGGTGGGTGATCCGGCGGAAGCCGTCGTCGTACGCCCTGGCCGCGACGGCGGCCGCGAAGGTGCCGCCGGAGCTGTCACCGGCGACGGCGAGGGTCGTGCCGTCCCAGCCCAGGCTCTCGCCCTCCTCGGCGGCCCACCGCACCACGGCGTAGCAGTCGTCGAGACCGGCGGGGAAGGCGGCCTCGGGTGCCAGACGGTAGCCGACGGAGAGGACCTTGAGCCCGGTCTCCTTCGCCAGGGAGCGTGCGACGTGGTCGTGGGTCTCCAGGCTGCCGAGGAAGAAGGCGCCGCCGTGGAAGTAGACCAGGACGCCGTGGCGGTCGGCCTCGTCCGGGGTGTAGATCCGCACCGGTACGTCGCCCGACGCCGTGTGCGCGGTCACGTCGTCGACCGCGTGCAGGGGCAGACGCTCTTCGGGCGGGGCCACGTGCGCCTCGTCTGCGGCGCGCATGGCGACCGGGTCGAGTGGGCCCTCGGGCGGGGTCGGCAGGCCGGCGAGGAACGTGGCGATCTCGGGATGCAGTGGCATGCTGTCACTCCTGTCCGGCAACGGTGGCGGGCTTCTGACCGGGGAAGACGTCACTGATCTCGTCCTCGGTCCACCCCTGGCGCGAGATGCGCTGCAACTCGTCGGTGACCGGTTTGCGCCTGGCCTGGAACAGGACCAGCGCCTCCTGGAGGGAGTCCGCCTCGCGCAGGGCGTCGGCGAGCGCGCCGCCGTCCTCGATGGCCGAGTTGGCGCCCTGGCCCTGGTGGTGCAGCATCGAGTGGGCCGCGTCGCCCACGAGGACGACGGAGTCCGTGTGCCAGGTGTCGACCGGGTCGATGTCGTAGACCGCGCGGACGTTCACGGTGTCCATGTCGAGGTCGCGGGTGATGCTCACGAGGCGCTCGTCGAAGCCGTCCACCGTGATGAGGAGATCGTCCTTGGTGACCTCGGGCGTCCAGGTGGCGTCCGGGCACAGGGCGGTGATGTCGAACGACACCTGGTCGCGGTGGCGCAGCGGCAGCAGGTACACCTTCGTGCCCCGGCCGATGTACATGCGGAGGTTGTCGTCGGTGACCATGCCGTGGGCGGCGTCGACGGGTATGACGGCGCGGTAGGCGTGCTCACCGGAGAACACCGGGCCCTTGTCGCCGAACAGTTCCCGGCGCACCACCGACTTGATGCCGTCGGCACCGACGACGAGGTCGGCCTCGACGGTCTTGCCGCCCGCGAAGGTGAGGACCGGGCGGTCACCCGTGTCCCGCACGCTCTCCAGCCTGTGTCCGAGGTGCACCATGCCCTCGGGGAGCACGCCCAGCAGCGCCTCGATGAAGTCGCCGCGGTGGATCAGATGGGTGTGGGTCTGGTCGCCGGACGGCGGCCACGTCTCCTGCATGATCGGTTCACCGGTGGCGGTGAGGATCTCGAAGTACTCGCTCGGCGAGCTCACCTTCGCGATCGCGTCGAAGATGCCCCACTGCCGGAACCGGTTCATGGTGGACGGGCGCAGGCCGATACCGGCTCCGACCTCGCGGATCCGGTGGGCCTGCTCGTAGACGGTGACGTCAACACCGAGCAGGCTCAGGGCCTTGGCCGCCGCCGCGCCGCCGTATCCCGCCCCGACGACGGCGATCTTCAGATTCTTCAGGTCTGAGAGGTGCATGGAGGGTTCTCGCTATTTCTGGAGGGTGAGGAACGCGGCCGGGTTGTCGACGAAGATCGTCTTGATCGCGGCCTCGTCGAGACCGGCGGCGCGGAGGTCCGGGATGAGGTCCTCGAAGATGTAGTTGACGGTGTGGCCCTTCACGCCCGGCCAGCCCAGCGGGCTGCAGTTGGCGTCGGCGGAGGCGAGGACCTGCGTCAGCCGGCCTTCGCCGATGAAGCGGAGGAAGTGGTCCAGCCGTTCCTTGCGGGGGCGGGCCCAGAACGGCGGGTCCGGCAGCTCGGTCTCGTAGCCGAAGGTGTCGAAGCCGATGCGGCCGCCCTGCTCCGCGATCCAGATGTCGCGTGTCTTGTCGGCGTTGACGCCGTCGTCGACGTGCCCGAACAGGACGCGGTGCAGGGGCAGTCCCTCCTGCTCGAAGATCGCGATCGCGTTCTCGGCGTCGATGGCGAGGTGGGTCAGGATCGGCACGCCCGTGGTGAGCGCGGCGCGGGCCGCGGCCCGGTAGATGCGCTTGTCCAGCTCCGTCATGCGGCCGCCTCGGCTCACCCCGACCTTGATGACCCCGGCGAGGCCGCCGGTGTCGCCGATGCCGACGGTGATCTCGTGGACGAACTGCCGCATCAGGTAGTCCACATCGGCGTTCGCGAAGTGCGGCAGGGCGGTGTCGCCGCCGACGAAGCCGGTGCAGGCGACGATGTGGACGCCGGTCTTCGCGGACAGCGACTTGTAGTAGTCGACGTCACGGCCGTTGCAGATGCCGGTCGCGTCGACGAACGTGCCGCCGCCGTACTCGTGGAACCTGCGGAGCTTCGGGACGGTCTCCTCGTACCGCTGCTCGGGGGTCTTCCACCACTTCGTGTCCAGCTCGGAGCCGGGCATGCCGTAGCCGATGTGCTCGTGGACGGCCACGAGGCCGAGCTCCTCGGTGGGGACCGGCCCCAGGACGGTATTGACTCGTGACACAGAACTCACCTTTGAGGGAAAGGACTTGACGGTTGTTCGCGTCGGCGCGCTCAGCGCACCGACAGCAGGTCGCGCGGGTTCTCCACGAGAATCCGCCGCGTGTCCTCGTCGCTGGGGCCCTGTGCCTTCAGGAGCGGGACGAAGCTGGTCAGGACGTGGCTGTACGGCAGGTCGTTGCCGGGGTGGCCCTTCGCGACACCGGTGGCGCTGCTCGAGAGCAGGATCCGGTGGCCGAAGCCGGCCCGCACGAGGTCGGCGACGAGGGCGGCGCGCTCGGCGTCGGTGATGTGTGCCTCGTCCGCCCCGCCCACGTGGTCGAGTGCGACGTAGGCACCCCGGCGGGCGATCTCGAGGGGCGCGCCGACGGCCACGGCATCCTTGCGGTCGAGCCCGCCGACGACGACACGGTCGGCCGGGAGCTGCTCGTCCAGGACGACGTCGAGGTCGTGGACGGCGTCGTTGCCGTAGCGCAGGGAGACCGCGACGCCGGTGCGCAGGGCGGTCCGGGCCGCACCGCGGAAGAGGCTCTCGTCGGTCGCGGTCATGCCCGCGCGGGTCGCCGTGGTGGCCACCAGGCCGGCCGCGCCGCGGCGCTCCACGCGGGGGACCACCATGCCCTCGGTGACCTCCTTGGTGAAGAGGTCGGCGAACTTGTCGGCCGGCCAGGGCGTCGGCGGGTTGGTCTGGGGCGTGAGGAAGTAGCCGCCGAGCAGCTCCTCCGGGCCCTGCCCCGTCGAGGCGACGACGTGCACGCCGGTCGTGCGGGAGAGGGCCTCGTACAGCCGGACGTCCCGGCCGTGGAACATGCCGGTGCTGTCGACCACCGTGCCGCCGCCGTGGGTGCGGAAGTCCGTCAGCTTCGCGGCGAGGACCTCGAAGATCTCCGCGCGGTCGATGGTGACGTCGAAGGCGTACTCCGCGCCCGGCACCACCGACAGCAGCGCCTCGTGGACGGAGACGACGCCCAGCTCGTCGGCCGGCACCGGGCCGAGGACGGTGTTCACGGTGTTGCTCTTGAGGCTCATGCCCCGCAGATTAGCCATTCGCTTTACATAGCGTCAACGAAATGAACGGCTTGAAAAAATATTGCTCGCTGCGTCTACCTCTCAAAACACGACTCCCCGGCCGTCACACACGGACGGCCGGGGAGTCGGCGGGATTCTGCGCTGCGCGCCAGGTCAGGTCAGGTCAGCAGACCGACCCAGCTGGCGCTCAGCTCTTCGAGCATCTGGTCCCGGGTGAGCCTCCAGTCGGCGCGGTCCCAGTTCTGGGCGACGTAGTCGAGCTGGGCCATGGCGAGCACACCCCGGAAGTGACGCTGATGGGGCTCGAAGCGGCCGGCCTGTGCCAGCCCGTCCTCGATGTCACTGATGGCCTCCCCCATCCATCGCTCGACCAGGTCGGTGAGCTCCGGATCGATCACCGCGGCATCGCGCCCGAGACGGATGATCGGCCGGATCGCCGGCCAGCTGTCGATGGTCCGCCGCAGCCATGCCGTGATCGCCTCCGGCGTCCCCTCGGCGACGGTGGCTACGAGGTCCTGGGCCGTGGAGCCGTGCTCGGGAGAGCGGACGCGCTGGAGCGCCTCATTGAGCTGCTCGTCGATGAGCGCCTTCATCAGTTCACTGCGGGAGGGGAAGTACGCGTAGAAGGTCACCCGCGTGGTGCCCGCCGCGGTCGCGATGTCGTCGACCTTGGTGGCGGCGTACCCCTTCGCCTTGAAGAGCTCGAGTCCGGCCTCCAGCAGCAGCCGGCGCGTCATCCGCTTCTGTGCCTCACGAAGGTTCGCCATGTCCGGATCGTATCCCGGCACTGCTCGCCGAACGTACACGCCGACTTCAGGGGATACACGCCGAGCACATCATTGACGCACCGTAAAGCGATGTCCAGAAGCAGGCGTGGGTACCCGCGAGGCGTTCCGCGCCGACAGCCGGGGCGGACGGTGAGTGGGCGGAGGGGGCACGAGTGCGCGGGAAGAAGTCGGTCGGCCGGGTGGTCGCGCTGGTGGCCGGTACGGCGCTGCTACTGGTCGGTGCCGCGCTCCTGGTCCTGCCCGGGCCGGGGCTGCTCCTCGTACTGGCCGGCCTGCTGGTCCTCTCCGGACAGTTCCCCGCACTCGCCCGGTACGTCGATCCCGTGCGGGACCGGGCGATGCGCGCGGCCGAGGAGAGCGTGTCGTCGCCGTGGCGCGTCGCGGCGTCTCTTCTCACCGCCGCCGCCCTTCTGGCCGCGGGCGTCGTCTGGGCGGTGGTGCCGGGCCCGCCCTTCGGGGGCTGGGCCACGGCCTCCGGGCTGATCGTCTCCGGCTTCGTCCTCCTCGCCCTGCTCGCGTGGAGCCGGCGGAACCGCGGAAGGTGACCGCGCGGACGGGTGGCGGGTGGGCGGAACGATTCCCGAACCACCCACCCGGCGCGTCGGTGGGCCCTCAGCTCTGCGGACGGCGTCCGTGGTTGGCGCCGTTCTTGCGGCGGGCCTTCTTCTTGCGACGTCGCTTCGAGGACATCGACACCTCCTTGCTTGTCAGGTTCCCTACACTGTGCACCGGATGGTCACCTCCGGTGATCACAGAGCCCCTTTCCCGTCGACGCGACGGCAAACACCCGGCGCAGTCGCAAACGGGTGGTTCACGTCACGGACCGGCGTCACCGCTGCGCGGCGTCCATGGACTCGGCGAGGGAACGGGGGCGCAGGTCGGTCCAGTTGGCCTCGACGTACTCCAGGCAGGCGTCGCGGGTGTTCTCCTCGAAGGCGATCGTCCACCCCCCGGGCACCTCCGCGAAGGACGGCCAGAGCGAGTGCTGGCCCTCGTCGTTGACGAGGACGAGGAAACGGCCGTCGGCGTCGTCGAAGGGGTTGGTGCTCATACGCGGTGCCTCCTGGGGAATTAGGTTAGGCTCGCCTAATCACAACTGAGCTTAGTCTTCTCGCTTTCCGTTCCACAAGGAGACGTCGACAAGGAGACGTTGATGAGGTTGACGGGGGAAGACGCCTTCGCCGCGTTCGGGCTCCCCGGGACGCCCGGCACCGATGCCTTCTGGGCGACGGCGAGGACACCCGCGTCGATACCCGACGGCGACGGTTGGGCGACCCTGTTCCTGCGGCGCGGGTCCGGGGCGGCGAGCATCGGATTCGAGAGCTGGTCGGAGCCGGTACCCCTGCGCCGATGGGGCGACACGGACTGCTGGTACGCCGAGGTGCGGATGCCCGCGCGGCTGCGGGTGACGTACCAGTTCCTGGCGGGCGACGCGGCGTACGCCGACCCGCTCAACCCGGTCGGTGCGGGCGGTGAGCGGTCCGTCGCCGCCACCCCGGACGCCCCGGCGCAGCCGCACTGGCCCGCGGTCGGTGCCGACGGGGTCCTGCCCCTCCCCCGCGCCCGGATCCGCTGGAACAGTGAACGGCTCGGCGGGCGTCGGACCGTGCGGCTGCATCCGTCGGGCGGCGGCGGGCCGCTGGTCCTGCTCCTCGACGGGGACGACTGGCTGTACCTGCACCCGGCCATGACCGCATTCGACTCGGCCGTCGCCGGCGGCGAGATGCCCCCGGTCACCCTCCTCTTCCTTCCGGCCAGGGACAGGGCCGAGGAGAGGGAGGCCGAGTTCGCGTGCAGGCCCGCGCTGTGGCAGGCGGTCCGGGACGAACTGCTGCCGCTGGTGGCGGAGTCCGGCGTACCCGCCGACCGGGAACGGCTGGTGGTCGCCGGCCAGAGCCTCGGCGGGCTGAGCGCGGTGTACGCGGCACTGGAGTTCCCGGGCCTGGTCTCCCGTGTGGCCTGCCAGTCGGCGTCGTTCTGGTGGACGCCGGACGCCGGTGACCGGGCGGATCCGCTAGGCGGACCGGTCGGCGGCGCCGTCGCCGCGCGCCTGCGGGGGCGCCCCGACCTCACCGGCCTGCGGATCGCGTTCGACGTGGGGGAACACGAGACACGGATGCTGCCGCACTGCGCGTCGGTGGAGACGCTGGCCGCGCAGTCGGGTGCGACCGTGCGGGTCTCGCGTTCGGCCTCGGGGCACGACCGCGCGGGCTGGCGGCACGCCCTGCTCCGGGATGTCGCCTGGGCGCTTGCCTGACCGGCCGTCACCCTCCGTACCGGCGCATTCGGTCATCGGGTCACGGCCAGGCAGTAGGCCTCGTCGGTGGCGAGGAGGTTGCGGTGGGTGTCGTCGGCGGTGATGACGCCATCGTCCAGGACCAGGACCCGGTCGGCGGCGTCGAGGAGGGCGGGGCTGCTGGTGATCACGACGGTGGTGCGGCCCCGGCGCAGCTTCGCGACGCCCCGTGCGACGAGTTGTTCGGTGACCGCGTCGACGGCCGTCGTCGGGTCGCGCAGGACGAGGACGTCGGCGTCGGCGGCCAGTGCGCGGGCCAGGGACAGCCGTTGACGCTGGCCTCCGGACAGGTTCGCGCCACGGTCGCGGACGGCGTAGTCGAGTCCCTCCGGGTGGAGGGCGACGACGTCGGTCAGCATGGACGCCTCGACGGCTTCGGGAACCGTCCGACTGGTTCCCGACGGGTCGATGTTCGAACGGAGGGTGCCCGCGAAGATCTCCCCGTCGTACGGGTTCACCAGCATGTGCTCACGGACCGCTTCGACGGACAGGTCCGCGAGGTCCTGACCGCCGACCCGCACCGCCCCCTCGTACGCGTCCGGCGGGACGTGCACGGCCAGGATCGACGCGAGGTCGGCCGCCGCGCGCGGCTGGTAGGCGGCGACCGCCACCAACTCGCCGGCGGACACCCGGAACCGCACCTTGCGCAGGGCTCCGTAGCGGACGCAGTCGAGCTCCAGGTCGGTGCCGGGGGCCGGCCGGCCCTGCCCGGGGGCCGTCACGGGCGGCGCGGCCAGCACCAGCGCCATCCGCTCGGCCGACGCGCGCGCGATCATGACGTACTTGGGCATCTCCGAGAACAGCTTGAGCGGTTCCATGATGAACTGCGCGAGCCCCACGGCCATGACGAGTTCCCCGACGGTGATGCGTCCGTCGAACGCCAGCCGGCCCGCCGTGAGGGTCACGGCGGCGGCGAGCACCGCGTTGAGGGCCAGGGCGGTACCCGCGTACGCGCCGTTCACCCTGGCGACGGTGATCGACTGGTGCTTCGCCTCCGTGCTGACCTTCCGGTAGGACCGGAACGCCGCGTGGTTGCCGCCGAAGCCGTGCAGCGGGCGCAGGCCGATGATCAGATCGGCGACCTTCGCGCCCGCCCGGGCCACCCGGGCCTGCTGTTCGCGGGTACTGGAGCCGATCCGTTTGGACATCACGCTCAGGATCGACAGGATCGCGACGGTCCCCACGATCACCAGCAGGCCGAGCCGGACGTCGGCCAGGCCCAGTGCGAGCGCCGCGATCACCACCGCGACCAGTGAGCTGATCAGCAGGGGCACCACCTCGATGATGTCGGCGGTCTGGTCCGCGTCCTCCGTGGCGATGGTCAGCACCTCGCCGGACCTGAGGTCGACGTCCCTGGCCACCGGCTGGAGGCCGCAGGCCGCGACCCGCACCCGCCAGCGGTGCGCCTCGGTCGTGTTGGCCTTCTGCAGGATCCGCATCCCGAACCGCCACGACAGCGACACCGTCGTGATGATCACGGCCAACGCGCCGACCGACAGGCCGAGCGAGACGGGGCTCCGGTCCTGCATGGTGTGCTCGACGATCAGGCCGAGCGCGATGGGGAACGCGGTCTCACCGGCCTGGTAGAGGCCCATGAGGACGGTGCCCGAGGCCATGGCGCCGACGTTGCGCCGCAGGGCGGTACGGAGGATGTCGGACCCCGGGCGGGGCCGCTGCGTGTCAGGAGTGGTCATCGAGGTGGCGGGCAATCGCTTCCGGGGTGCGCAGGGTGAACAGATCGCGGATCGTGATCACAGGACCGTACTCCCGGCGGAGCAGCCCGGTCAGCCGAACCGCCAGCATGGAGTGTCCGCCGAGGGACACGAAGTCGCTCACCGCGCTCACCTCGTCGTCGTCCAGGTCCAGTGCCTCGGCGAAGAACGCGCACACCACGGTCTCGGTCCCGGATTCCGGGCCCCGCTCCCCCGCCGTGCTCAGGGCACCCAGGGGTTTGGCCTCGGGCAGCGCCTTGGTGTCGGCCTTCCCGTTCACCGTCAGCGGGATGCCGTCGACCTGGGCGTAGTGCGTCGGGCGCAGGAAGTCCGGCAGCCCGGCGCCCACTTCGGCGGCGACCGACGCCAGGTCCGCGCCGTCCAGCACGAGGTAGGCGGCCAGCCGGTGCGCCCCGTCCACCTGCGGGTCGGGCTGGGCGACCGCGGCCACGAACCGCACCGCCGGGTGCGCCGCGAACGCGGCCTCCACCTCACCCGGTTCGACCCGGTGCCCCCGGATCTTGACCTGCTGGTCGGTGCGGCCGAGGTACATCAGGTTCCCGTCGGGCCGTCGGAGCACCATGTCGCCGGTGCGGTACATGCGCTCGCCGGGTGGGCCGAACGGGCAGGCGACGAAGCGGTGAGCGGTCTGGCCGGGCTGTCCGAGATAGCCCCGCGCCATGCCGATGCCCGACACGTACAACTCCCCCGGCACTCCGTCGGGCAGGGGCCGCAGCCACGGATCGAGCACGTACACGTCCGTGTTGTCGATCGGGACGCCCACCACCGGGTCCTGGCACTCGAAGGTGCCGACGCCGAGGGTGTTGATGGTGTACTCGGTGGGTCCGTAGAG
Organism: Streptomyces sp. NPDC053750; assembly: GCF_044544295.1. Taxonomy (NCBI): domain Bacteria; kingdom Bacillati; phylum Actinomycetota; class Actinomycetes; order Kitasatosporales; family Streptomycetaceae; genus Streptomyces; species Streptomyces sp. NPDC053750. The sequence continues at coordinate 138,771 of NZ_JBITXB010000009.1, forward strand.
GTTGTACCCGGCCGTCCCCTCGGTCGCGGCGAGGCGCTGCCACAGCGTGGGGGTGACGGCCTCGCCGCCGAGCAGCACCAGTGCGGGCCGCCGTGCCGGGTCGTCGAGCAGGCCTTCGGCCACCAGTTGCTGTGCGTAGGTCGGGGTCACGTTGACGACGTCGATGCCGTGTGCGAGGCAGTACGCGACCAGTCGGGGCGCGTCCCGGCGCAGTTCCTCGTCGCAGATGTGCACCTCGTGGCCGTCGGCGAGCCACAGCAGCTCCTCCCACGACATGTCGAACGCGAACGACACGGTGTGCGCGATCCGGAAGACCCGGTGGCCGTGCTCGGCCAGTACCGGTTCGAAGATGCGGCGCCGGTGGTTGAGCAGCATGTTGGTGAGCCCGGCGTACTCGGTCACCACGCCCTTGGGCTTCCCGGTGGAGCCCGAGGTGTGGATCGTGTACGCGGGATGCCTCAGCCGGTGCGGGTCGTCCGGCGCGAACGTGACGAACGGCTCGGCCGGGGGCAGGGGGCGGTCCAGCTCGATCAGGTCCCCGGTCAGTCGGGGCGACACCTCGCTCACGGTGAGGATCACGTCCGGGCGGGCGTCCGCGACGATGGCGGCGATCCGTTCGTCCGGGTGGTCCAGCTCCAGCGGCACGTACGCGGCGCCCACGCGCAGTACGGCGAACAGCGCCACGATCGAGTCGAGGGAGCGCGGGATCGCGAGGCCCACGGTCTTCTCGGGGCCGATGCCGCGCCGGGCGAGCACCCCCGCCACCGCACGGCTGCGGTCCCGGAGCCCGGCGAAGGTCGTGGTCGAGCCGTGGGCGACGAGCGCCACCCGCTGCGGGTCGCGGTCCGCCGCCCGGTCGAACCGGTCGACGACCGTGTCCGTGCCGATGTCCGTCCGTGCGGTGGGTTCGGCGGCACGTCCCGGGCCCGGCAGCGCGCCGAGCGGGCCCTCCCACCGGGCGAGGTCGTCGAGCAGGCCCACGTAGGCGTCGAGAAGACGACGGGCGTGGGCGGTGTCGTCGTCGCGGTACTCCAGCTTGACCGTGAGCCGGTCGCCGGGCGTGACGACCCAGGTGAACGGGTAGTGCGTGGAGTCCTCCGCCTGCACCGAGGTGATGCCGTGCCTGGCGTTCATCTCGGCGAACGCGTCCAGGTCCAGGAAGTTCTGGAGCACGAACAGGGTGTCGAAGAGGGTGCCGTGCCCGCCGGCCCGCTGGATCTCGCCGAGCCCGAGGTGCTCGTGCTCCATCGCCTCGACCCGGGCCGCCTGCACGGCCGTCAGATACGCGCGGACCGTGTCGTACGGCCGTGCCCGCGTCCACATGGGCACCGTGTTGAGCAGCACGCCGACCATGCCGGACAGCCCCTCGCCCTCCCGGCCGGAGACGGTCACGCCGAACACGGCGTCGGCGCGGCCCGTGCGGGCGCCCAGCAGGAGGCCGAACGCGCCGGTCAGCACCGAGTTGAGGGTGACGCCGTGCCTGCCGGCCGCTTCCCTCAGCCGTTGCGACCGTTCGGCGGACAGCGTGTGCACGAGCGCGCGCGGCAGGTCGTCCGAGAGGGCCGGCGCCGGTCCGGCGAGCAGCGTGGGGCCCGGGAGGCCGGCCAGGTGCTCCGCCCAGAAGCGTTCCGACCCGGCGGGGTCCCTGGCGGCGAGCGCCCGGGCGTGGTCCTCGAAGCCCGGCGTGGCCGGGGCCGGGGCCGGTGGTTCGCCCGCGAGGACGGCGCTGTAGGCGTCGAACAGGTCCCTCAGCACGATCTCGCGCGACCAGCCGTCCCACAGCAGCAGGTGGTAGCTCAGCAGCAGGCCGTCGCCCTCGCCCGGCAGACGCACCACGGTCAGCCGGACCAAGGGTGGCCGGGCCGGGTCGAATCCAGTGGCGCGGTCCCCGGCGCGCAGGGCGTCGACCTCGGCGGCCGTCGCCGCTTCCACGGTGCGGACGTCGGCCCGTCGGCCCGCCGCGAGGACCTGGACCGGGTTTCCGTCGTCGTCGGTGGTGAAGCCGGCACCGACGACGGGGTGACGCGCCATCACGTACGCCATCGCCTCGGCCAGCGCGTCGGTGTCCAGGCGCCGGTCGAAGGTGAACCAGCTCTGCGCGACGTAGTGTCCGGCCGAGCCCGCCATCTGGGCCTGGAAGTACAGGCCCCGCTGGAGGGGGGTGACCGGTGCCGTGCGCTCGGCCGTCGCGGCGGCGTCCGCGAGGCGTTCCAGGGCGCGCCGCCAGTGTTCGGTGAGCTCGTCGGGGATGCCCTCGGCGAGGGTGAAGGCCGCGTGCAGGCTGCCGGTGGCCGCGTCGGTCCACGCGTTGACCTCGACGGCGTACGGGCTGCCCTGGTCGCCGCCGGTGAGGCGTGGCGCGTGGGACTCGCCGCCCCGGCCGAGGTAGTTGAACAGCACCTGGGGGCGCGCGTTCAGCAGCGGGGCCGTCTGCGGATCGAGATACCTGAGCCGGCCGTAGGCGACGTGCGCGCGCTCGTCCGGCCGGCGTGCGGCGACCTCGCGCGCCGCCGCGACGGGGTCGGTGTGCGCGGTGAGCCGTACGGGCGCGACGGCGGTGAACCAGCCGACCGTGCGGGTGTAGTCGTGGTGCTCGAGGGCCGGGACCCGGCCGTGCCGCTCCAGGTCGATCGCGAGGTCGGTGGGCGACGGCTGGATGTGTGTCAGCGCGGCCCGCAGTGCACCGCACAGCAGTTCGGTGAGGCCGACGCCGAGGGCGGTGGGGGCGCCGAGGGTCACGCGGTCGCTCACCTCGGGGGCGAGCACGACCGTGGCCTCGCGCGGCGCCTCGACCGCGGGCAGCAGTGCGGGGGCCCGGAGCGTGGTGAGCCAGTGGTCCAGGTCGTCGGTGGCGAGGGGGGAACGGGCCGTGAGTGCTTCGGCGTACTCGGCGTAGGAGGTGGTCGGCGGTGGCAGGGGCGCTCCGCGCATCGCGGTGGCCAGGTCGTCCAGCAGGATCAGCCAGGACACCGCGTCGACGGCGAGGTGGTGCACGGTGACCACCAGGGTCCGGCTGGTCTCCAGCCACGTGAACGCGATGACGTCCCCGGACTCGGGGTCGAGCCGTCCGGCGGCCTCGTCGGCCACCGTCGTGGCGTCGGTGGCGTCCGTCCGGGCGACGGTGACCTCGCGGGCGGGTTCGGTGCGCAGTGACCACACCCCGTGGTCGACGTGCAGCCGCAGGCGGAGGGCCGGGTGCGCGGCCACGACGGCGTGCGCGGCGCGCTCCGCGTCGGCGTGGCCGGTGCCCTCGGGTGCGGCCAGCGTCCTGGCCTGTGCGAAACGGGCGAGTGAGCCGCCCAGTTCCCGCTGGCGCAGGATGATCGGCGTCGGCGGCAACGGGCCGTCCTCGGGGCGGGCGGGCGTGGGGCCCGGGGGCTGCGGTGTGTTCGTCTCCAGGTGTGCGGCGAGCGCGCGCGGTGTCCTGAGCAGGAACACGTCCCGTGGCGTGATCGGCAGGCCGAGCGCCCTGGCGCGGTTGACGACGGTGATGGCGACGATGCTGTCGCCTCCGGCGGTGAAGAAGTCGGTGTCGGGGTCTTTGGGGGAGCCGGGGAGCGTGTCGGCGAAGATGCCGACGAGAACGGCGACAGCGGAGTTGTCGTCCGGGAGTGCGTAGTGGCCGGTCTCGTCCCGCGACGGAGCCGCAGACCGACGCTGCGCCGCGCGCTCGGTCAGGGTGTCGCGGTCCAGTTTGCCGTTGACCGTCAGGGGCAGGGCGTCGATGGGCAGTACCCGGCTGGGCACCATGTGGGCGGGCAGCTTCGCGGACAGGAGGGCGGTGAGGTCGCCGGGCGCGCGGCCGACGACGTGGGCGACCAGGTGGTCGGCGCTGTCCGCGACGGTGACGGCCGCGTCGACCACGCCGTCGAGCTCCCTGAGCGCGGACTCGACCTCGCCGAGCTCGATGCGGAAGCCCTTGAGCTGGACCTGGTCGTCGGCGCGGCCCACGAACTGCAGCTCGCCGTCGAGCGTGCGGCGGGCTAGGTCGCCCGTGTGGTACATGCGGGAGCCGTCGCCCGCGAACGGGTCCGCCACGAACCGGCCCGCGGTGAGCCCCGGCCTGCGCAGATAGCCGAGCGACACCTGGTCGCCGGCGACGTAGACGGCGCCGACGCGGCCCGGCGGCACCGGCCGGAGCCGGTCGTCGAGCAGGTGGGTGACGAGGCCGGGGAGGGGACGGCCGATGGGACTGACGTCGTTGCCGAGGCCGAAGTCCTCGTCGGTCAGCACCCGGTGGGTGACGTGGACGGTGGTCTCGGTGATGCCGTACATGTTGACCAGTTCGGGAGCACCGGTGCCGTACCGCTCGACCCAGTCGCGCAGCCGTCCGAGGTCCAGCGCCTCGCCCCCGAAGATGATCCGGCGCAGGGTGGTGACCGGCTCGGCGGCCTGTCGGTCGGCCTCGATGAACCGGTGGAACGCCGACGGCGTCTGGTTGAGCACGGTCACCCCGTGCTCGCGGACCAGCCGGTGGAAGTCCACCGGGGAGCGGGTCAGTCCGTACTCCGGCACGAGCAGTTCACCGCCGTGCGCCAGCGCGCCCCACAGTTCCCAGACCGCGAAGTCGAAGGAGAAGGAGTGGAACTGGACCCACACGTCGTGGGGTCCGAAGTCCATGTCCGGCCGGGTGTTCGCGAGCAGGGTGACCACACTGGAGTGCGGGACGACCACGCCCTTGGGCCTGCCGGTCGATCCGGAGGTGTAGATCACGTACGCGGGGTCGTGCGGGCCGGCCTCCGGCCCGGGGTCGGTGGTGGCCGGCGGGGGTTGCGCTCCCTGTACGAGCACCCGGGCCGGCACGCCCGTTCGGGCCAGCAGTCGTGCGAAGCGGTCGCGCTGCTCGGGAGCGACGAGGACGACCTGCGGCGCGGCGTCGGTGAGGACGTACGCAAGCCGTTCGTCCGGGTACGCGAGGTCCAGCGGCACATAGGCGCCGCCCGCGCCGATGACGGCGACCAGGGCGACGACCTGTTCGACGGAGCGCGGGACGGCGACGGCGACCCGCCGGCCCGGACCGACGCCGGCGGCGTGCAGGACGGACGCCAACTCGGTCTTCGCCTCCGCCAGTTCTCCGTACGTCAGCGACCTCGTACTGCCGTCCAGGTCGCACTGGGTGACGGCGGTGGCGTCCGGGGCACGGTGCGCGGCGGCGTCGAAGAGGCCGCCCAAGGTCGTCGGAGTGACCGGACCGACCGGTGCCCGGCGCGGGGTGCCCGACGAGAGGGCCAGGTCGTCCACGAGCGTGTCCGGCCGGGTGAGCAGGCCGGTGAGGGTGCGGGTGAAGGTGCGCAGGATCTCCTGGGCGCTCGTCTCCCGCAGCAGGTCGCCGTCGTAGATCAGGTTGAAGCGTGGACGGCCGTCGGTCGTGCGCTCCACCACCAGGGTCAACGGGTAGTGCGGGGCGCCCTCGTTCACGACGCGGGTGATGACCAGCGTGTCGCCGGGCCTGCGCAGGTCGGCCACGTCGGTCGCCACGTCGAACACCACCAGGGTGTCGAACAGCGAGCCGACGCCGGCTTGGCGGCCGATCCTCGCGAGCGACACGTGCTGGTGGGCCAGCACCGCGCTCTGGTGCTCCCGCACCGAGGCGAGCAGGTCGGCCGCGGTGCTGGTGCCGGTCCAACGGGCCCGCACGGGGATCGTGTTGATGAACAGACCGACCATGTCCTCGATGCCGGGCACATCGGCGTCGCGTCCGGACACCGTGGAGCCGAACACCACGTCCTTGCCGTGCAGGATGCCGCCCAGGGTCACCGCCCAGGCGCTGTGCACGGCCACGCTCAGCGGCACGCCGGCCGACCGGGCGGCCGCGTCGATGTCGTCCCCCGGTACCGCGGCGGTGTCGGCGAACCGGTCGGAGGGGGTGTGCCCCTCGGCGACCAGCGAGGGGCCGGGCAGGTCAACGAGCTGGTCGCGCCACACCCGGTCGCTCGCCTCGTCGTCGTGCTCGGCGAGCCGACGCACGTAGTCGCGGAAGCCGCCGAGCGGACGCACCGTCCCCGGCGCGTGGTACTCGGCCAGCAGGGTGCGGAGCATCGACGGCACCGACCAGCCGTCGGCGACGATGTGGTGCACGGTCTGCACCAGGACGTGCCGGCCGGAGCCCGCGCGGATGAGCGTGTAGCGCATCAGCGGGCCGGTGGCCAGGTCGAAGCCGGCGCGGCGGTCCCGTTCGGCGTGGTCGCGTATCTCGTCGTCGGTGATGCCGGGGCGGTCCAGCGTGGTGAAGGGGGCCCGCGCACCGCCGTCGAGGACGGAGACCACGCGGCCGTCGTCGAGGGACACGAACCGGGCGGCCAGGTTCGGGTACAGCGTGAGCAGGCGGGTGGCCGCGGCGGCGAGCCGGTCGGGGTCCACCTCGCCCTCCAACGTGAGCAGTTGCTGCTCGACGTAGCTGCCCGTGGAGTCGTCGTCGTAGACCGAGTGGAAGTACAGGCCCTCCTGCAGCGGGGTCAGCGGCAGGATGTCGCGCAGGCCGGGGCCGTCCAGGCGGTCCACGTCGGCCTGGGTGAGCGGCACCAGGGCGAAGTCGCTGGGAGAGTGGCCGCCCCGGTCGAGCGCGGCCAGCCCGGTCAGGGCTTCCTGGAAGTAGGCGCCGAGCGTGGTGATGTCCTCGTCGGTGAACATTCCGTCGGGCCAGGAGAGGGTGGTCGCCAGCTCGTGGCCGCCACTCGGGCCGGGCTCGGCGATCGCGTTGAACTCCAGGGCGCGGGGCAGGCGCATCCTCGGGTCGCGTCGCTCGCCCAACTGGCCCGTGGGGCCGGCCGGTCGCCAGTCACCGGGGCCGCCCGCCTCGAAGCGGCCCAGGTAGTTGAAGAGCACCTGGGGCGCGGGCGTGTCGAACGCGGTGTGGGTCAGGTGGCGCAGGGCGCCGTAGGAGACGCCGTGGTCCGGCACCCGGGCGAGGTCCTCCTTGACCCGTTTGAGCGCGGCGGTCAGGTAGTCGGGGGCGGTGGGGTCGGCGGCCGTGCCGGGGTCCACGGTCACCGGGAAGAGAGTGGTGAACCAGCCCACCGTCCGGGACAGTTCCGGCTCGAAGCCGGCCGACCCCGCGACGAACTGCCCCTCGCGGCCGTGGCCTTCGAGTTCGATGTGGGCGAACGTCTGGTCCTGGCCGAGGTCGCGGCGCCACCGGGCGAGGGCGACGGCGAGCGCGGTCAGCAGCACGTCGTTGACGCCCGCGTGGAACTTGGCGGGTGTCTCACCCAGCAGTGCGGCCGTGATCCCGGGGCCGACGGAGACGGTCCGTACCCGCTCCCGTGCGACGGTGTCGGCCTCGGTCAGCGCGCGCCTGCCCACCGGCCGGTCCGCTCCCGGCAGGGGGCGCCGGAAGTAGGTGCTGTCCGCGTCGAACGCGGCGCGCTCCAGCAGCTGTGTCCAGCGCCGGAACGAGGTGTCCACCGGGGGCAGTTCGACCGGCTCGCCCGCCGTGATCTGCCGCCACGCCGTCGTCAGGTCCTCCCGCAGGATCCGCCAGGACACGCCGTCGATCACCACGTGGTGGACGACGACGACCAGCTGCCGGGCCGCACGGCGCCAGACGGCGCGCAGCATCACGCCGCCCACCGGGTCGAGCCCGTCGGTGGCGAGGGCGACGCACTCGTCGAGGGGCCGGTCGCTCTGTTGCCATCGCGCGACGGCCCGGTCCGCCTCGGGGATGTCGAAGCTCCACCGGTCGCCGCGCACCAGCCTGGCGCGGAGCATGTCGTGCCGCCGGACGACGGCGGTGAGGATCTCGTCGAGGGCGTCGGCGGTCAGGCCTGCCGGGGTGTTCAGGGTCACCGACTGCACGAAGCCGTCGATGGCGTCCGTGGTCTCGCCGAGCCACTGCACGATCGGCGAGCCGACCACGGGGCCGGTCGCGACGTCGCGGTGGTCCACCGTGGAGACGTCCTCCCGGCTCGCCACCGCGGCCAGCGCTCCCAGGGTGCTGTGGGTGAAGATCTGCCGTGCGGTGACGTGGAGACCCGCGTCGCGCAGCGCGCTCAGCAGCGAGATGGCGAGGATGCTGTCTCCGCCGAGCTGGAAGAAGTCCTGGTCGGCGCCGACCTCGTCCAGGTGCAGCAGCGCCGCGACCGCCGCGCACACCGCGCGCTCGTTCTCGGTGGCCGGCGCCGCGAGCGGGCCCGCCCCGGTCGCGGGCTCCGGCAGCGCGTTCCGGTCGAGCTTGCCGTTGGCGGTGAGCGGGAACTCCGACAGCACGACGATGTGGGCGGGCACCATGTACTCCACCATGTGCGCGCCGGCCCAGGCCTTGACGTCGTCCGCCCTCAGGTCCTCGTGGCCGGCGGCCGGGATCACGTATCCGACCAGGTAGGTGCCGCCGGCGGCGTTCTTCTTGGCGACGACGCAGGTGTGCCGTACCGCGGGGTGTTCGGCGAGGCCGGCCTCGACGTCCTCGATCTCCAGCCGCATGCCGCGGATCTTGATCTGGTTGTCGGCCCGGCCGAGGAAGTCGAGCGAGCCGTCGGGGGCGAACCGCGCGAGGTCTCCGGTCCGGTAGAGCCGGGATCCGTCCGGGGCGAACGGGTTGGCCACGAACCGGGACGCCGTCAGGCCGGGCGCGCCCACGTACCCGCGGCCCAGGAGGAAGCCGCCCACGTACAGTTCTCCGCCGACGCCGACGGGGACCGGGCGCAGTTCGGCGTCCAGGACGTACAACTGGGTGTTGGGGTTGGCCTTGCCGATCGACGTCGACAGGCGTTCCGCCGCGCCCCGGTAGATGACGTGGGAGACCCCGATCGTCGTCTCGGCGGGGCCGTAGCCGTGGTACAGGGGGATGTCGAGCCGGGTGCGGAAGCGGTCGTACAGCTCCGGGGTGAGCAACTCGCCGCCGCACCACACGTGGCGCAGGCTGTCCAGCCGCCCCGACCCGCCCGCGATCTCCAGCAGCACGTCCAGCATGGACGACACGAGGTAGGTGAAGGTGACGCGCTGCTCGGCGATCACGCTCAGCAGGTGGTGCGGGTCGCGTTCGCCGCCGGGCCGCAGGACCACGAGCCGTCCGCCGGACACCAGGGGCAGGAAGATCTCGTTGACGGAGATGTCGAAGGAGAGCGGCGCCTTGAACAGGGAGGCGTCGTCGTGGCCGAAGCCCAGGATCTCGTGGACCTGCCACAGCAGGCGTTCGCTGATCGCCTCGTGCCGGATCATCGCGCCCTTGGGCCGCCCGGTCGAACCGGACGTGAAGATCACGTAGGCCAGGGCGTTGCCGGGGACGGCGACGTCCGGCGCTTCCACGGGGTGGGAACCGAACGCCCAGTCACCGAGGTCGACGGGCACGGCTTCGGGTTCGTCCGCGGGGGGTTCGCCCGAGGCGTTGAGCTGGACCACGACGCGGGCGTCCTCGATGACGACGGCCCTGCGCTCGGCGGGCCAGTGCGGGTCGAGCGGCACGAACGCGCATCCTGCCCGGAGGACGCCGAGCAGTCCGATCACCATGTCGGCGGAGCGTTCCAGGGAGATGCCGACGACGTGTTCGGCGGTGAGCCCGCGTTCGCGTAAGTGGTGCGCCAGCTGGGCGGACCTCTCGGCCGCCTGGCGGTAGGTCAGGGACCGGTGCTCGTCGACGACGGCGACGGCGTCCGGCCTGGCCCGTGCCTGCTCGCGGAACATCTCCACGACGGTGGGGCGGACCCGTTCGGCCCCGGTGTCGTTCCACGCGGCCAGCTCCTCCCGCCGCGCCGCCGGGCTGGACGGCCCGATGGTGCCGATGGGCCGGTCCGGGAAGTCGGCGAGGTCGTCCAGTGCGAGCTGCGCGTCGTCCGGCACGACGCCGTCCGGCAGGGAGATGCTCCGGCCGTCCGCGCCGATCCGCCAACCGCCGCTGTCACGCCCGCCGTTGTGGACCCAGCCGAGGATGTCGGCGAACAGGGTGCCGGGGGTGAGATCGATGCCGTCGGGGCTGCGGCCCGTCGCCCAGTACGACAGCGAGAGGGCGCAGGCTTCGGCGATGGTCCGGTCGGAGAAGTCGCCGGTGCGCCGGCGGATGTCGGTCAGGTGCCTGGGAGAAAGCATGACGTGACGAGCGCTCGGTTGCATCATCGAAGACTCAACGCCCTTCCAAGGATGAAGGCAGGCTAACCTAACTTAGGCATACCTAACTACCCTCTCGCCAGGCTCGCCACAGTCGCGCGTACCGCCCGCCCAGCGCCACCAGCTCCGCGTGCGTTCCCTGTTCCACCACGCGCCCCGCGTCCAGCACGGCGATCCGGTCCGCCGCCATCGCCTGGGTGAGGCGGTGCGCCACGAACAACGTGGTCCGGCCCGCGCACGCGGCCAGCACGGCCCGCTCCAGCTCGGCGGCGCCCTCGCTGCCCGCCTCGGCGGTCGACTCGTCGAGCACCACCACGGGAGCGCGGCCCAGCACCAGCCGCGTCAGGGCGATCTGGGCGACCTTGGTGACGTCGAGGCGTTCACCGCCCTCACCCACCATGGTGTCGAGCCCTTCCGGCAGTCCGTCGACCCAGCCGCCGGCGCCGACCGTGCGCAGCGCGTCCAGGAGCTCGGCGTCGGTCGCTTCCGGCGCGGCCAGCCGCAGGTCGTCGGCGAGCGGACCGGAGAACACGTGCGTCTCCTGCGTCAGGATGCTCACCAGGGCCCGCGCGCCGGCCTCGTCCACCGTGGCGAGATCGGTCGGCCCGATGCGCACCGAACCGGACTGCGGGGTCCCGATGCCCGCGACCAGCGCGGCCAGGGTCGTCTTGCCGGCACCCGTCGCCCCCACCAGGGCGAGCGAACCGCCGGCCGGGATCGTCAGGTCGACGTCCCTGAGGACCGGCTCCTCGGTGCCGGGATAGCGGAACGTCAGCCTCTCCACCGTCACCGGGTACGCCACCGCGTCCGCCGGCGCGACGGACGTGTCGCCCACCAGCCGGTCCGCCGCGTCCTCCCCCAGCACCCCGACCAGCCGGGTCAGGCTGGCGCCCGACTTCTGCGCCTCGTCGAAGGTGAACATGATGGCGCCCAGCGGGGTGAACAGCCGGTGGAACAGCAGCGGCGCCGCCGACACCTCGCCCAGGCTGGCGGCGTCGGCCTCCAGCAGGGCGTACCCCACCACGATGATCAGGGTCAGTCCGATGAACTCGGCGCGGTTCTCCCGGCCGACGAACCGGCCGAAGAACCGGAACACCTCGATGCCGAGGTCGCGCACCCGCCACGACTCCCGGGTGACCTTCTCGCGGAAGGCGTCCTCGAGGCGGTACGCCCGGACCGTGTCGATGCCGTTCAGACCGCTGATCAGCGCCTGTGCGCGGTCGGCCTGGGCCACCCGCTGCCGCTGGTAGAGCGGGGCGGAGCGGGGCAGGTACCAGCGCAGGGCCAGCGCGTACGCGGGCAGCGCGCCGGCGCCCGCCAGACCGAGCCGCCAGTCCAGCCCGAACATGCCGACCGTGGCGATGGCGACCAGCACGCCCGCCGAGAACACGGTGGGCACGGCGTTCCGGATGCCCTTGGACAGCACCGCCACGTCGTCACCGACCCGGGACAGCACGTCCCCCCGGCCGACCTGCTCGACGCGCGCGCTCGGCATCCCGAGCACCGCCCGGACGGCGTCTTCCCGCAGTCGCGCGAGCAGATCCGCGCCGAGCCGTCCGATCAGATAGGCCGACGCCGCGGTGGCCGCCGCGCCGAGCAGCGCGGCGGCCACCATCAGGGCACCGATGGTGACCAGGACCGAGCGCGACTCGCCCCCGACCACCGCGTCGACCACCCGGCCGAGCAGGAGCACCGGCACCACCTGGAGCGCCGCCCCGGCCACCGTGGTGAGCGCGGTGGCGGCCGTCAGCCAGGGCACCTCACGGCAGTGCGCCGCGACCCATCGGGTGGCCTCGCCCCCGCTCGCCGTACGCAGGGTCGCCGGGGCGACGCGTGTGGCGGTGCCGCTCACCCCTGCCCGACCGACTTGACGAGCTCGTCGACCGCGTACGGCATGGAGAGCAGGGTGCCCTGGGAGATGGCCGCGCCGACCGCCGGGCCCTCGCTGTCCAGCAGGTACGACACTTTGCCGTTCTTCACGGCGTCCAGGTTGGTGAACAGCTTGAACTTCTTCAGCGCGTCCTGGTCCGCCTTGTCGTTGATGACGAAGATGCGGTCGACGTCGACCAGGTCGACGCGCTCCGGCGAGAGCGTGGTGTAGAAGTTGCCGTCCGCGATCTTGTCGATCTCCGTCTGGTACGTGAACCCGATGCCGGTCACCAGCCGTCCGCGTACGTCGGTGGAGGTGAACGGCGCGACCGAGTCCTTGTACCAGGACAACGCGACGGCCCTCTGGCCGCCGAACTCGGGGTGCGCCTTCTTGGCGGCGTCGAGCTTGCCCTGGACGTCCGCCACCATCTTCTCGCCCTCCTCGGCCTTGCCGAGCGCCTTGGCGATGTGGAGCGCGTTGTCCTGCCAGGGGGCGCTGAAGGGCTCCTTCTCGGCCTTGGTCCGGCCCACCGTCGGCGCGATCTTGGAGAGCTTGTCGTAGGCGGCCTGGTCGATCTCGGAGTAGACCGCGATGATCAGGTCGGGGCGCAGGGCGGCGATCTTCTCGTAGTTGGGACCGGAGTCACCGTTCTTCATGACGACCTCGGGCCGGGCGTCGCCCCACTTGTCCTTCACCCAGGGCCACTGGGTGTTGATGTCGGGGGTCTTGCCCGCCGGGTTCGGGTACTGGTCGACCATGCCGACCGGCTTGATGCCGAACGCCAGGACGGTCTGGTCGTCGGTGTAGCCCACGGAGACGACCCGCTGGGGAGCCTCGGCGACCTTCGTGGTGCCGAACGCGTGCTCCACGGTGACGGGGAACGCGCCGGCGTCCGCGGCCGGGCTGCCGTCGCCCGCCTTGTCCGCCGAGTCGGAGTCGGAGTCGGAACCGCATCCTGCGAGGAGGCCGACGCCGAGTGCCGCGGCGGACAGTGCCGCCGCCAGTCGCCGCCGGGTCTTCGTACGCGTGGTGCTGAGGAGGAGCATCCGGGCATCCCTTGCTTTCGCACTGTCCACTGCGCCCCCTTGTCAGGGCAGCAAACCCTACCGCGGACGAATGAGGTTAGCCTAGCCTAATCATCTCAACGCCCGGCGGGATCAGTCGAGTTGAACGTGAGTGCGACCGATCGGCACGATGAGCGGTCGTCGGCCCACCGGATCCTCGATCACCTCGGCACGCAGTCCGAACGCCTCGTCCAGCAACTCGGCGGTGATCACGTCACGCGGGTGGCCCTGGGCCAGGACCCTCCCGTCCCTCATCACCACGAGGTTGTCGCTGTAGCGCGTGGCCAGGTTGAGGTCGTGCAGCACCATGACCACGGTGCACCCCGACTCGTGCAGGTCGTCCACCAGGTCGAGCACGTCGATCGCGTGCGCCAGGTCCAGGTACGTGGTCGGTTCGTCCAGCAGCAGCAGGTCGGTGCCCTGGGCGAGGGTCATCGAGATCCAGACGCGCTGCCGCTGGCCGCCGGACAGCGCGTCGACCGGGCGGTCGGCGAGGTCGGACACCCCGGTCATGGCCAGCGCGCGCTCCACGACGGCGGCGTCGTCCGACGACCACTGCCGCAGCCAGCTCTGGTGCGGATGGCGGCCCCTGGCGACCAGGTCGGACACCGTCAGTCCTTCCGGCGCGACCGGCGCCTGGGGCAGCAGACCGAGCTTCTTGGCCACGTCCCGGGTCCTGAGCCGGCCGATGTCCTCGCCGTCCAGCACGACCGTCCCCTTGGCCGGCTTGAGCAGCCGCGACAGCGTCCGCAGCAGGGTCGACTTCCCGCAGCCGTTGGGGCCGATGATCGTGGTGATCAACCCGGGCGGGATCGCCACGTCGAGATCGTCGATGACGGTCCGGGCGCCGTACCCGACCGTGACACCCCGGGCCGCCAGCCGTGAGGCGCCGTCAACTCCGGTCTCCATGCCGGTGATGGACTGAACGACCACAAGGCCCCCCTCGTTTAGGCATGCCTTACTTTTGTACCAGCTATCTGCGGTTCGCCCGCACCAGCAGATAGACGAGGAAGGGACCGCCGATCGCGGCGGTGACCACGCCGACCGGGAGCGAGACCGGCAGTGCCGTGCGCGCGACCAGGTCCGCGCCGATCAGCAGCAACGCCCCCACCAGGCCGGAGGCCGGCAGCGGAGGCGTCGGGCACCGGGCCAGACGCATCGCCACCTGCGGCGCCACCAGCGCGACGAACGGGACCGGACCCGCCGCGCTCACCGCCACGCCCGCCAACAGGACCGCGCACAGGAGCAGGACCGCCCGCACCCTCGCGTACCGGACGCCCAGACCCGCGGCGATCTCGTCGCCGAAGTGCATCGGCTTGAACTGGAACGCGACGCACGCCACGACGACCAGGAGGACGAGTGTGCACCAGAGCGCCAGTCCGACCTCGTCCCACGAGCGGTTGTCCAGGGAGCCGACCAACCAGGCCTGTGCCCGGGCCACGTCCCTGATGTCCGCCCTGACCAGGAGCCAGGTCGTGATCGCCTGCATCACCGCGCTCACCGAGATGCCGATGAGGATGAGCCGGAAGCCGTCGATGCCGCGCTGCCAGGCCAGGAAGTACACCAGCAGTCCGGTGCCGAGACCGCCCAGGAGTGCGGCCGCGGACAGACCCACGGTGTTCACGACGGCCGCGGCGGCCCCGCCGGACACCGTCACCAGGAACACGGCGACCGCACCGGCGCCGCCGGTGATCCCCAGAATGTCCGGACTGGCCAGCGGATTGCGTGCGACGGACTGCGTGATCGCCCCGGACACCCCGAGCGCGATGCCCACCACGAGCCCCGCGAGCGCACGCGGCATCCGCAGGTCCATGATCACGAACTCGTCGACGCGTTCGCCCCGGCCGAGGATCGTGGCGACCACGCGGGGCAGGCCGATCGGGAAGTCCCCGACGCCGATCGAGAGGCAGAACAGCAGGAAGGCCGCCGCCGCGAGCAGCAGCGTGACACACACGAGCCAGGGCCGCCAGACGAACGACACGCGTCCCAGCCGCACACCCGGCGCCACCGACGGCTTCGCCGCTGCCCTGCCCGGCTTCGTGCCGGCTCCGTCCCGCGTCAGGTCGGCTCTGCCCGGCTTCATGTCGGCCCCGTTCATGCGTTCTTGAACTTTCCGAGCCACACCAGAGCCGCGAAGAACGGGGCGCCGAGGAGTGCGACCACGACACCGGCGTCCAACTCGCCCGGCCGCACCACCACACGCCCCACGATGTCGCAGACCAGCAGCACGACCGCTCCGAGCAGACCCGCGTACGGCACCAGCCAGCGGTAGTCCGGGCCGGCGAGGTACCGGGCCACATGGGCCACCATGAGCCCGAGGAACGCGATGGGACCGCACGCCGCCGTCGCCGCGCCCGCCAGCAGGGTGATGGCGACGACGCCGACGGTCCGGCTGAGCGCGATGTTCACGCCCAGCCCCCGCGCCACGTCGTCACCCAGGTTGAGCAGGTTGACGGAGGGCAGCGTGGTGAGGGCCAGCACCAGCCCGACGGCTACGAACACGGTCACCGGCCCGGTGACGTCGAAGCCGACCCCGGCCACGGAGCCCGCGTTCCAGAACCGCAGCGCGTCCATCGACGCCTGGTCCGTCAGCGAGACCGCCGTGGTCATCGCCGCGAGGAACACGGTGACCCCTTGCCCCGCCAGTGCGAGCGTCAACGGATTGCCGGCCCCGCGGCCGATACTCGCCAGCCCGAACACCACGACACCCGCGAGGGCCGCCCCCAGGAAGGCGAACCAGACGTACTGGATCGGGTCGGCGAACCCGAACAGGGCGATCCCCGACACCATGGCGAAGGAGGCGCCGGAGTTCACCCCGAGCAGGCCCGTGTCGGCGATCGGGTTGCGCGTGTACCCCTGGATCAGTGCCCCGCCGACCCCGAGGGCGACGCCCCCCACGATCGCGAGGACCGTCCGGGGCACCCGCACGGTCCGCACGATGAGCCTGATCTCGGTCAGCCGCTGGTCGGGGTCCGGCGCCGCGAACAGCCCGTGCCACACCTCGCCCGGGCTCAGGGCGCGCGCACCGACGGCCAGCGACGCCGCTGCCGCGGTCACGAGAACGGCCACCAGCACGCACAGCCCCACAACCCGACGACGTCGGGCCTGAGTGGTGCTGCTCGGCGCTGGGCGCTCAACTGCGGTCGTGGCCATGGCGACTTACACTAGCGGGCGGTACTGCCGGTTCCGTCGGAAACCGTGCGGGCCTCGTCGGACGCGGACTTGAGGCCCCGGTCGAGGAGCGAGTCCAGGATCTCGCCGACCCTCACGGCGGTGTTGGACAACAGGGACGACGTGATGCCGTGCGTGTGCTCCGTGCCGCCCTGCAGATAGATGCCGCAGCGCAGGTCGGGGTCGGTCTCGATGCGGTAGTCGCGCTCGACGCGGACCCGGCCCTCGTCGTCACGAAGGCAGCGGTCGGCGACCTCACCGAGCAGGCCGAGGGGGTCGGCCGGGCGGTAGCCGGTGGCGAAGACCACGACGTCCGCGTCCAGGACCGTCTCCTCACCGGTGACGAGGGACGTGACCGTGGTGCGGACCCGGTCCGGCGTCGCCTTGACGTCGGTGAGCCGGGAGACGTTGAGGAAGCGCAGCCGCTCGGTGCCGAGGACCTTCTCCCGGTACATCTGCCGGTACAGGTCGTCGATCAGGTCGATGTCCACCACGGAGTAGTTGGTGTTGCCGTGGTAGTCCATCAGCCGGCGCTTGACGTGGCCGGGCGCGGCGAAGTACTCGTCGACCGCCGCGGGATCGAAGATCCGGTTGGCGAAGGCGCTGTCGTCGGCGGGACTGTATCCGTAGCGCGCGAAGACCGCGCACACCTCTGCCTCGGGAAAGCGGCGGTGCAGGTAGGCGACGTTCTCGGCGGCGCTCTGCCCGGCGCCGACGACGACGAACCGGGACGGCGCGGGGCCCTCCAACGCGTCGACCCTCGCCAGCAGTTCGGAGTTGTGCCAGACGCGTTCGCCTCGCTCGACACCCTCCGGCACGAGCGGCCGCAGCCCGGTGCCGATGACGAGGTTGCGGGCCCGGTGGACCTCCAGCCCCTCCCCCGAACGGACCGTCACTTCCAGGTGCTCGACGGTTCCCTCGCGCAGGACGGGCGCGACGCCGACGACCTCATGACCGTAGGAGACCATGCCGTCGACCTGGGCCGCGGCCCACTCGAAGTAGTCGTGGAACTCCACCCGCAGCGGGAAGAGGTTCTTGTGGTTGATGAAGTCGATCAGCCGTCCCCTGCTCTTCAGGTAGCACAGGAAGCTGAACTCGCTGGCCGGGTTCCGGAGCGTGACCAGGTCCTTGAGGAAGGAGACCTGCATGGTCGCGTCGTCGATCAGCATGCCGCGGTGCCAGCCGAAGCGCGGCTGCTGCTCGAAGAAGTGGGCGGTGACCGTCTCCTGCCCGCCGGCGCGTGTGTTCTCCGGCCCGCCGACGCGGGCGTTGTGCTCGCTGAGCGCGATCGCCATGGCCACATTGGACGGTCCGAAACCGATACCGATGAGGTCGTGGACCAGCGTTGCGTCATCAGGAAGAACCTGTGACATGTCACTCCCATCGTGTGGGACAGCTTGCTGGAACTTAGGTGAGGCTAAGCTAAGGAGATGAGGTCGTCGATAGGGCGAACGGGGCATTGCGTACTAAGGTAAGCCTTGCTTTACTGACTCGGTCTGCCCCCTGCCCGAGGAGGAACCCCATGCGGGTCGTCATGTTCGGCTACCAGACCTGGGGGCACCGCACCCTTCAGGCCCTCCTGGACTCCGAGCACGACGTGGTCCTGGTCGTGACGCATCCCAAGAGCGAGCACGCGTACGAGAAGATCTGGAGCGACTCCGTCGCCGACCTCGCCGAGGAGCACGGCGTCCCGGTGCTGATCCGCAACCGCCCCGACGACGACGAGCTGTTCCAGCGCCTCAAGGACGCCGATCCGGACATCATCGTGGCCAACAACTGGCGTACGTGGATCCCCCCGCGCATCTTCGGCCTTCCCCGCCACGGCACGCTCAACGTGCACGACTCACTGCTGCCGAAGTACGCCGGTTTCTCCCCGCTGATCTGGGCCCTGATCAACGGCGAGTCCGAAGTGGGCGTCACCGCGCACATGATGAACGACGAGCTCGACGCCGGCGACATCGTCCGTCAGGAGGCCGTGCCGGTCGGTCCGACGGACACCGCCACGGACCTCTTCCACAAGACCGTCGACCTCATCGCCCCGGTCACCGTCGGCGCGCTCGGCCTCATCGCCGCCGGGCAGACGGAGTTCACCCCGCAGGACCGGTCCCGGGCGAGCTTCTTCCACAAGCGGTCCGCCGAGGACATCCGCATCGACTGGAGCTGGCCGGCCGAGGACCTGGAGCGCCTGGTCCGCGCCCAGTCCGAGCCGTACCCCAGCGCCTTCACCTTCCACAGGGGCCGACGACTGGAGGTCCTGGCCGCCGTGGTGTCCCGGGGCCGGTACGGCGGTACGCCCGGACGCGTCTTCTACCGTGAGGGCGACGGTGTGGTGATCGTCGCAGGGGCCGACGCGCGCACGGGCCGCAACCACGGGCTGGCCCTCACCCGCCTACGGACCGAGGACGGCCGGGAGTTGCCCGCGGCGGAGTACTTCACCTCCATGGGCGGCTACCTGACCAGCCACCCCTGAACCGGCCGCCCGGCCCTCAGGACAGGGTCTGCGTCAGCGCGCTCCGCCCCGACGCGTGGACGACGCGGCCGTGCGCTCCGTTCACGATCGGCATGTAGGGCGGGACATGGCCGCACTCCACGTCGGCGATGATCGGCACGTTCAGGACACCGAGTGCGTCCAGGACCGCCTCGTGCTGGCTGAGGGAGCTGTTGTCCGGTGCGCCGGTCCGGCCGACGAGGACCGCGTTCGCCCGGTCGAAGAAGCCGGCGAGCCGCATGCCGTGCAGGTTCCGGCAGATGGTGTAGGCGTCGTCGCCGCACGCCTCGACGTAGACGAGGAGCCCGTCCGGGGCCAGCTCGCGTGCGAAGGCCGGCACGTCGAGGTAGCCGGTTCCCGTGAGGTTGCACAGCGTCTCGATGCAGCCGCCGATCAGTCTGCCCTCGGCCTCCACGTCACCGCTGCCGTCGAGGCGGGTCCAGCCGCCGGTCGCGTCCAGCGTGTAGTCCCGTATTCCGGGGAAGGCGGCGAAGTCGTCGAAGCCCGTGGTCCGGTGGCGACCGGGTGGTGTCTGGGTGAAGCGGTGGCCCGGGGGCGCGGCGACGATGTCGAACCAGGACAGCAGTCCTTCGGCCGTCCGGTAGGGCGTGTCCATGAGGTTGTTGCCGTGGAGGGTGGCCGTGCCGGTGAGCAGGGTCAGCGGGGTCATCAGGGTCGACATGTCCGAGTAGCCGACGACCCAGGTCGGTTCCGCCTGCCGCAGCCGCTCCCAGTCGAGCAGGGGTATCAGGTCGATCGCGGTCTCGCCTCCCCAGGGCGGCACGACGGCTCTGACGGTGGGGTCGGTCAGCAGGGACATCAGCTCGGTCGCACGGTCCGCGGCCGACGCGCTCACATGCCCGGAGCCGTCCATGCACCGTCCGGCCACGACGTCGTAGCCACGGGCGCGCACGTCACGGACGGCGACGTCGAGCCGGGCCCGCAGCTCCTTGGGCACTCCGCTCGACGGTGAGGTGACACCGACACGGTCACCGGGACGCAGGGGGCGCGGGAAGCGAACTGGCATGCGCCGGATTGTGACACGGCGGCATGCCCGCGCCCCACCGAATATCATCCCGCGTCGGGCAGCACCCCCGGGCAGCCGTCCGCATCGGCCTGGCGCCGCGCCCGGCGAGCGTTGTCCACGCGCACCTCGTCCAGCCATCGCCACGGCTTGATCTCGTCCAAGGTGAGGCCCGGGCAGGCGAGTTGGTGGGGGACGCGGCAGGTGGTGCCGGGCGTGGGTTCGTCCAGCCCTCCGTTCCAGGCCTGCCCGCCGGGGTCGATGTGCCAGCGGTGTCCGCCGGGGACGAGGTGGGCGGGGACGGTGAGCCGGGGCTCGAGCAGGACGTGCTGACCGGTGTAGGTGAGGCGGCGTTCGCCGGCCAGTCCGCAGTGCGGGCAGATCGGCGGGGCCGGCGGTTCGGGCCCGGTCGCGCCGTCCCGGGCGGCTTGTCCCCGGTCGGCACTCTCCCAGGGGCGCGGGGTGTCGACGGGAGGCTGCCGGTGGCTGTCGGGGCCGGGCACCGGGAGGAGGTTCGGCTCATGTGTGTCCCCCATGGTTGCGAGCGTGCGGCGCAGCGTGGTCGCGGGGTAGGGCGCAAGGCGGGCGCAACGGCAGCACGCGGGCCGGGTCGGAGGCATCGAGGAGCCGTGCAGCCGACGAGCCGTGCGGGCGTGCGGCCGTGGGATCATCGGCGGTCAAGAAGGTGCTTCGTGGAGGTGGTGGGTGGACATGGGGGCCGACTGGGAGTGGGACGACCTGTTGTTCGCGGGTACCGCCACCCACTACCGGCGCGGGAGGCTTCCGTACGCCCCCGGGCTGGCGGACCTGCTCGCCGGTGTTCTGCGCCTCGACGGGCGAGGGCGTCTGATCGACGTGGGCTGCGGGCCGGGCACCCTCGCCCTGAGCCTGGCCCCGTTGTTCGGCGAGGTCGTCGGGGTGGACCCGGACGGCGGGATGATCGCCGAAGCCGCTCGCGAGGCCGCCGGGTGCGGGGTGGCCGACAAGGCGCGGTGGGTGCGGGCGCGGGCCGAGGAACTGCCCGCCGGGCTGGGCACGTTCACCGTCGCGACCTTCGGCCAGTCCTTCCACTGGATGGACCGCGACCGGGTGGCGGCGACCATCAGGGACATGCTGCGGCCGGACGGGGCCCTGGTGCACGTCTCGGACGTGAAGACGGAGCCCCGGACCGTCGAGGGCCTGCCGTATCCGGCCGTGCCCTACGCGGCGATCGAGGACCTGGTCAGGCAGTGGCTGGGGCCCGTCAGGCGGGCCGGCCGAGGGGTGCTGCCGAACGGGACACCCGGCGGCGAGGCCGCGATCTTCGCCCGGGCGGGGTTCCACGGGCCGCATCGCCATGTCGTTCCCGGAGGGCAGGCACTGGAGCGCACGTACGACGACGTCGTCGCCTGGGTGTTCTCCCTGTCGTACGCGGCTCCACACCTGTTCGGCGCGCGCCGCGACGCCTTCGAGGCGGACCTGCGCCGGCTGCTCGCGCGGGCCTCGCCGTCCGGGCGGTTCTCCGAACGCCTGCCCGGCACCGAGGTGTTCGTCTGGTGGAGGAGTCCCCCCGGGCCCTGATCAGCGCACGGACCGGCCGAGCAGGTCGTGCGTCAGCGTCATCAGACGTTCACGGGCCTCGGTGTCGTACGCCTGCTCATGGGCACGCACGTCCGTGAACCGGTCGAAGTAGCGCCCCGTGGTGGTGGCCAGTTCCGGGTCGAGGAGCAGGCGCACGGTCGGCCGGACGCCCTCGTCCGTGCCGGTGACCGGGGTGAGTCCGTAGGCACGGACGCCTTCGGTGTCCATCAGGTGGGCCGGGTGAAGGGTGTTCACCGTGACGCCGGCACCTCGGATTTCGGCAGCCAGTTCGAACGTTGCCATGATCATCGCCAGCTTGCTTCTGCAGTAGGCGCGCAGGCCTTCGTAGTCCCGCTCCAGCATGACGTCGTCGAAGTCGACGGCCTCCTGGCCGATCGAGGCGACGTTGATCACTCGGGCGGGGGCCGAGGCGGTGAGCAGCGGCAGCAGGTCGCGGGTGAGGGCATAGGGGGCGAGGTGGTTCACGGCGAAGCGGAGTTCATGGCCCTGGCGGCTCAGTTCACGGGTGAGGGGTTCGGCGCCGCCGCCCGCCACCGCGTTGTTGATCAGACCGTCAAGGTGCGGTTCCGTCGCGCGGATCCGGTCGGCCATCGCGTGCACCTGGTCCAGGTCCGACAGGTCGGCGAGGTAGGTCCGGATCGTGGTGCCGGGGGCCGCGGCCCGGGCTTCGGCGGCGACGGCGTCGAGCCGTGCGCGGTTCCTGCCGTGCAGCAGGACGGTGCCGCCGCGTGGGGCCAGGTCGAGGGCCAGGGCGCGGCCCATGCCCTGGGTGGCGCCGGTGATCAGTGTGGTGCGCTGCGTCATGGCCGCCATCCTGGCGGTGACCGGGGAGGGGCGGGAGTGTGTGCCGCACCTGGTGTCGACACCACCAGGCACCACCCCGCACCGCCAGGCGCCACCCCGCACCACCGGCCGCCTTCGCATGCCGTCCCGACAGGACGGGCGTAGTGTCCTCGTATGGGTGATGTTCGGTATGGCTGGAGTCGCGCAGCCCTGCCGGAATCCGCGTGATGGACACCGCGATGGCCGCCGTGGTGCGGGAGAGCGGTGCCTACGGAGGGCTGCTCTACGTGCGGCCGCCCAGCGAGGACGCCCTGTGGCTGGTGATGGTGGCCGGGGTCCCCCAGGAGATCGCCGCTCCCTGGCGACGTGTCGCGCTGACCGACCCGATGCCGGTGGCGGACGCCGTGCGCGAGCGGCGCCTGGTGTGGATCGGTGGCCAGGAGGACTTGGCGCGCCACTACCCCCGGGCGGCGCTCGTACTGCCGTACGACTTCTCGCTGTCGGCCGCCCCGGTCGCGGCGGGCTCCGCCGTCGTGGGTGGGCTGGTGCTGCTGTGGGCCGGGGCCGCCACCGCGCCACTCGACCCCGATCGGCGCCATGTCGTCGAGGCGGGGTGCCGCCGCCTGGGCCGCCTGTTGCGGCAGGCGGAGGACCGTGGTGCCCCGCTGCTGCCCGTGGAGCGACCCCGCAGCCTGCGGCCACCGCCCGCGCGGACCCCCTCCCCCACCGAGGCGGCGGCGCTCTCGGCCTTCATCGACCGCCTCCCCGGCGGGTCCTGCGCGCTCGACATGAGCGGCCGCATCACCTTCATCACCCCGGCGGCGGCCGACCTCGTCGGTGCCGATCCCTCCGACCTGGTGGGCGCCCTGCCCTGGGAGGCGCTGCCGTGGATGGACGTCCCCCAGGTCGAGGACCGCTACCGGGCCGCGCTGGTCAGCCGTCGGCCGGAGGCCTTCACCGTCCTGCGCCCGCCGCAGACGTGGCTGGCCTTCGAGCTGTACCCGGACCCCTCCGGCATCAGCGTCCGCATCACGCGCGCCGACCCCGCCGAGGGTGCATCCGCCGCGCGGTCCGCACCGCCCGCCGGTCCCAGCCGTGCCACCGTCCTCTACCACCTGATGCATCTGGCATCCACCCTGACCGAGGCCGTCGGTGTGCAGGACGTGGTGGAGCAGACCGCCGACCAGCTGCTCCCCGCTCTGGGCGCGCAGGCCATGGTGCTGATGACCGCCGAGGACGGCCGGCTGAGGATCCTCGGGTACCGCGGATACCGCACCGAAGTGATGAAACGCTTCGACGGCGTCCCCCTGAGCTCGGACATCCCCGGCGTCCACGTGCTGACCACGGGCGATCCGGGGTTCTTCGCGAGCTTCGCCGAACTCGAACGCGACTACCCGGCCACCGTGCACGAGGACGGGATGGCCGCGTGGGCGATCCTGCCGCTCATCGCGTCCCGGCGCCCCATCGGTTCCCTCCTCCTCGCCTACGCAAAGCCCCACACCTTCCCCCCCGGTGAACGCGCCGCGCTCACCTCACTGGCCGGCCTGGTCGGCCAGGCCCTGGACCGCGCCCGTCTCTACGACGCCAAGTACCACCTCGCCCACCGTCTGCAGTCCGCCCTGCTGCCGCACACCCTCCCCGACATCCCCGGCCTGAAGGTCGCCGCACGGTACCTTCCGGCGGCCCGCGGGCTGGGCGTGGGCGGTGATTTCTACGACCTCATCCGCTTCGACGCGCACACGGCCGGCGCCACCATCGGAGACGTCCAGGGCCACAACGTGGACGCGGCGGCCCTCATGGGGCAGGTCCGCACCGCCGTCCACGCCCACGCCACCGTGGGCGCTCCGCCCGGCGACGTCCTGGCCCGCACCAACCGCCTGCTCACCGACCTCGACCCCGGCCTGTTCACCAGCTGTGTCTACGTCCACCTGGACCTCGCCACGCACCGCGCGTGCGTGGCAGCCGCCGGTCACCCGCCGCCCCTGCTGCGCCATCCCGACGGCACCACGGAACACCTCGAGGTACCGCCCGGCCTGCTGCTCGGCATCGAGCCGGACACGCCCTACCCCGCGCTGGAGTTCGGCCTGCCGCCCGGCAGCGTGCTCGCCCTCTACACCGACGGACTGGTCGAGGCCCCCGGGGTCGACCTGGACGACGCCATCGCGGCCCTCGCCGGGCTCCTGGGACACGGCGATCCCGCCGACCTCGACGCCATGGCCGACACGCTCATCCGGCACGCGCCCACTCCCGGTGACGACATCGCCCTGCTCCTGATCAGTCCGGGTGCGTGACGGGCCCGGGCCGGCGTGCGGCACTCCTGCGGCCGACGGATCGTTTCACATGGCAAGAACGACGGACGCCGGTGGGCACAGGCCGGCAGCTGAGGAGAAGAGCGTCGATGAAGCACCAGAAGGTGTGCGACCTGATGAGCGACGCCGTGGTCCGCGTCCAGCGCGGCACACCGTTCAAGGAGATCGCCCACCTGCTGCAGGAGTACGACATCACCGCGGTGCCCGTCGTGGACGAGGAGGACCGGCCCGTGGGGGTGGTGTCGGAGGCGGACCTCCTGCACAAGATGTGGGGCCAGGACACCGACGAGTCCCCGACACCCGGGGAGGCGTCCCGCCCGACCGGAGCCAAGGCGTCCGCGACGGACGCGGCGGGGCTGATGACCTCACCGGCGGTCTGCGCGCGCGAGAGCTGGAGCGTCGTCGACGCCGCCCGTGTGATGGCCCGGCACGGGATCAAACGGCTCCTGGTCGTCGACGAGGGAGGACGGCTGATCGGGGTCGTCAGCCGAGGTGACCTGCTGCGGGTCTTCCTGCGCACGGACCGGGCGATCCGGACCGAGATCATCGAGGAGGCCCTGGTCCAGTCCCTCGGTCTGGCTCCCTCGTCCGTTCAGGTGGACGTGAACCACGGGCATGTCGTGCTCAGCGGACACCTCCCGCCCGATGTGTCCGTGCCGGTGCTGGAGGAACACTGCCGGCAGGTAGACGGCGTCGTCGCCGTGGAGTTCCGACCGGCGGGCGAGGCCGGCGCCGAGGACTCGGCGCCCGTCGACCACTGACCGGGCACGCCCCACGGTAGGCGAAGGCCCCGGTGGCCTGGAGGGTCCAGGCCACCGGGGCACGGGGAGCGGCGTGCGGTCAGACTCCGGCCGTCTCCGGCTCGCGCGTGGGCTCCGGGGGCGCGGTGGTGTCACCGAGCTGCTTGTGGAGCTTCTCGCCCTCGACGTCGACGTTCGGCAGGACCCGGTCCAGCCACTTGGGCAGCCACCACGCCTTGGTGCCGAGCAGGGCGAGCACGGCGGGCACGATGGCCATGCGGACCACGAAGGCGTCGAAGAGCACCGCGATCGCGAGGCCGAAGCCCATCATCTTGATCATGTCGTCGTTCTCCATGATGAAGCCGGAGAAGACGCTGATCATGATGATCGCGGCCGCCGCGACCACCCGGCCGCCGTGGGTGAAGCCCGTGATGACGGAGTCGGCGGCGGACGAACCGTGGACGTAGGCCTCGCGCATCCGCGTCACGAGGAAGACCTCGTAGTCCATGGCCAGGCCGAAGACCACGCCGATCATGAAGATGGGCATCATCGACATGATCGGGCCCGGCTGGTCCACGCCGAAGACGTCCGCGAGCCAGCCCCACTGGAAGACCGCGACCACCGCGCCGAGCGCCGCGGCCACCGAGAGCAGGAAGCCGAGGGCCGCCTTCAGCGGGACGAGGATCGAGCGGAAGACCAGCATCAGGAGCAGGAAGGCGAGGCCGACGACCAGGGCCAGGTACGGGATGAGCGCGTCGTCCAGGGTCTGCGAGAAGTCGATGGTCATCGCGGTCGCGCCGGTGACCAGCATGGTCGCGCCCGTGTCCGACTTGATGTCGCCGGACAGCGAGCGGATGTCCCGCACCAGCGACTCGGTGGCGGCGTCGCTCGGACCGGTCTTGGGCACCACCGTGAGGACGGCGGTGTCGCCCTCCTGGTTGAAGTTCGCCGGGGTGACGGCCGCGGCCTCGCCCAGGCCGGTGATCTTCTCGCCGACGGCCTCGGCGGCGGCCTTCGCGTCGTCCGCGCCCCGCGTGTCGACGGTGACCATCAGCGGGCCGTTGAATCCGGCGCCGAAGGACTCGGACAGCATGTCGTAGGCCTTGCGCTGGGTGGTGTCGGGCGCCGAGCTGCCCTCGTCCGGCAGGCCGAGTTCCAGGCTGGTGGCCGGCACGGCGACCACACCGAGGCCGAGCACCGCGGTGAGCAGCACGGTCACCGGGCGGCGCAGCACGAAGCGGGCCCAGCGGGTGCCGAGCTTGGGCTTGGTGGACACCGGCCGCTGCCCGGCGGCCGCCTTGCGGTCCTTGCGGCTGAGCGCCTTCTTACCGGCGAAGCCGAGCAGGGCGGGCGTCATGGTGAGCGCGATCAGTACGGCGATGCCGACCGTGGCGGCGGCGGCCAGACCCATCTTGGTGAGGATCGGGATGTTGACGACCGCGAGGCCGGCCAGGGCCACGATGACGGTGAGGCCGGCGAAGACGACGGCGGAGCCGGCGGTGCCGACCGCGCGTCCCGCGGCCTCCTCGGGGGCGCGGCCCTCGGCGATCTCCGCGCGGTAGCGGGAGACGATGAACAGGGCGTAGTCGATGGCGACCGCGAGGCCGATCATCATCGCGAGCGTGGAGGTCGTGGCGGAGAGCTCGAGGGTGCTGCCGAGCGCCCCGATGGCGGAGATGCCGATGCCGACACCGATGATCGCCGACAGCAGCGGCATGCCCGCCGCGACGAGTGAGCCGAAGGTCAGCAGGAGGACGACCGCGGCGACGCCGATGCCGATCAGCTCGGCGGTGCCGCCCATCTCCTGCTCGGCCATGACCGCGTCGCCGCCGGTCTCGACGGTGAAGCCGTCGCTGCGCGCCTCGTCGGTGGCCGCGGTGAGCGACTCACGGGCCTGGTCGGTCAGCTCCATGGCGTTGACCTTGTACGTGACCGAGGCGTACGCGGTCGTGCCGTCCTCGCTGACGGCGTTCGCCTTGAACGGGTCGTCCACCGAGGCGACCTGTGGGCCGTTGCCGAGCGCGGTGACGAGCTCTTCGACCTTTGCCTTGCCGGCCGGGTCGGAGATCTTCCCGCCCTCGGGGGCGCGGATCACGACGCGGGCCGTGGCGCCCTCGGCACTGGCGGCCGGGAAGCGCTCGTCGAGCAGGTCGAACGCCTTCTGCGACTCGGTGCCGGGCATGGAGAAGGAGTCTTCGGGCGGGGCGGGCGCCGTGGACGCGGCTACGCCGGCGCCCACGAGTATGGCCACCCACAGCAGGGCGACGAGGCCACGGCGCCGGAACGCGCGTCGGCCGAGTCGATAGAGGAACGTAGCCACCTGGGACCAATCCGTCGGGTTGGGACAGGACGAAGACCCGGCACGTGGGGGGAGGCAGAGGTGCTGACCGGGATACTCATCCATGCTCACCCGGGCGTTTCGGCATTTGATCCGTCCCCAGGTCTGGACTCGTGTACTGCATCGGGTGTAGTGCGCCCCTGTGCTCCTCTCCCCCGGGTGTAGATCGCGGCGATGGATGTACGCCGCATTCCGTTCCCGCGGGCAACCGCCTCCCCCTCAGTGGGGAGACGCGGTGACCCGGACACGGTCACTGTCGTGGTCGGAGAGGAAGGACGACAGGGCCCGTCCCTCCTCGACGACGGCGTCGCGGTCGGCGCGCGAGAGGCGGCGCAGCGGGGTGACGGTGACGGTGTCGGCCTCCACGCTCCAGGTGGCGGACACCCGCCCGTCGACCAGGACGACACGGGCACCGGCGACCGACAGGCCGCGGTGGGTGTCGTCGATGATCCGGGAGCGGTCCTGGTAGCCGAGGATCGCGTTGTCGAACGCCGGCAGGAACCGCACCGGGGCCGGGGTGTCCGGGTCGGGGCGCGGCGCGTCGGGGAGGTCCAGCAGTTGTCGGCCCCGCTCGTCGCGGAAGGCCACCAGTTCCTCGCGTACCGCCGCGACCGCGGCGGGGAGACCGGCGAGACCGCACCAGGCGCGCAGGTCGGCCGAGGCGGCGGGACCGTACGCGGCCAGATAGCGCCGTACCAGCGCCTCACCGACCGGATCGGAGCCGTCGGGGGCCGGCGGATCGATCTCGCGGCCCAGCCAGGAGGCGAGCGGGGCGTTGCGCACGCCCGCCCTGGTACGCCACAGTCCGCGGGGTGGCAGCTGCACCATCGGGATCAGCGCGGCGACCAGCATCTCGCCCAGTGCCCGCGGTCCGGGCGCCGGCCAGCGGTCGGCGAGGGCCCGCGCCAGCTCGCTCATCGAGCGGGGCTCGCCGTCGGCCATGACCGCCCGGCCCGCCGCGGCGAGCTCGTCCAGGTCCACGCCCTCGAGTTCGCGGCGGTAGGTGCCGAGGACCCGCCCGCGCAGCATGGCGTCGTGGCGGGAGCGCCAGGCCAGGACGTCCTCGGCCGTGACGAGGTGGATGGTGCGGCGCATCAGGGCGGTCCGCACCACGCGCCGTCCGGTCAGCAGTTCCGAGAGCTCCGACGGCTCGAAGGCGCGCAGCCGCGAGAAGAGTCCGACGAACGGCTCCTGCGGTTCCTGCGCCTGCATGCCGCCGAGGTGCGCGACGGCGTCGTGGACGGGAAGGTCGGCGCGGTCGAGCAGCAGCTGCCGGGCCAGCGTGGCGCGGCCGAGCGCCCGGGCGTCGAGAACGGTCATGCGTCCTGCCTTCGTTCACGGGGTGGTCGGGGGGGCGATGTCCGTCGCCGGGGTCCGGACGGCGACGGACGCCGTCGTCCGGACCCCGGCCTTCGGCGGTCAGGACGCGTGGTACTCGCTCACGACGTCCAGGACCCAGGTGACACCGAACCGGTCCCGCACCATCCCGTACAGCGGCGCCCACGGGGCGGCCGTCAGCGGCTGCAGGACGGTCGCGTCGGCGGACAGCTTCTCCCAGTACGCGGTGATCTCCTCGGCCGAGTCACCGCGGACCGAGACGAAGAACGCGTTCTCGCCCTGGTGCCAGGGCATGTCCGAGGGCACGTCGTAGGCCATCACGCACAGACCGCTGTCGGCGGACACCTGACCCCACATCACCTGGTCCGCCTCGGCGGCGTCCTGGACGTTTCCGGCGTCCTCGTACGTCACCACGGCCACGTCCCCGCCGAACACGGACCGGTAGAACGCGAGGGCCTCGCGGGCGTCGCCACGGAAGTTCAGGTGGGTCACGGTCTTGACGGACATGAGGGGCTCCTCGCCTCGGGACACGGTCGGACGGCCCGCACGAGAGGGGGCCGGCGGCGAGGCCCGATCGGCCCCGCGGTTCCCACAGTGCCGCGGGTAGCGGTCAGGTTGTGGCCGCTACCCGCGGGAGCATGGGAATCATGCAGAAGACCTCAGCGCGACTGCTGTCGCTGCTCTCCCTGCTCCAGGCGCGCCGGGACTGGCCCGGAGCGCTGCTGGCCGAGCGGCTGGACATCAGCCCGCGCACCCTGCGCCGCGATGTCGACCGGCTCCGCGAACTCGGTTACCCCGTCGTGGCCTTCAAAGGGCCCGACGGCGGATACCGGCTCGACGCAGGCACCCGGCTGCCCCCGTTGCTCTTCGACGACGAACAGGCCGTCACCCTGGCCGTCGCGCTCCGCACCGCCGCCACCACCGGCGCCGACGTCGAGGACGGCGCGGCACGCGCCCTGACCACCCTTCGCCAGGTCATGCCCGCCCGGCTGCGCCACCGGATCGACGGCCTGCACGTCACCGCCGTCGAACGGTCCGCGCCCCGGCCGCAGCCCCGGGCCGACCGGGGTGTCCTCATGGCCCTCGGCGCCGCCGTCCACGCCCGCGAGGTCCTGCGCTTCGACTACGCCTCGCCGCGTCCGGCGGACGCCGGCGAGGACGCCGGGGCGCCACCGCGCCGGGTGCAGCCCCACCACCTCGTCACCCACGGCGGGCGCTGGTATCTCGTCGCCTGGGACCTCGACCGCGACGACTGGCGCGTCTTCCGTGCCGACCGGATCACCCCGCGCACGCCCACGGGGCCCCGCTTCACGCCCCGGGAGGTGCCCGGCAACGATGTGGCCGCTTTCGTGACGGGCAGATTCCGCGGCTCCGCACACTCCGCCG
Source organism: Streptomyces sp. NPDC053750 (assembly GCF_044544295.1). Classification (NCBI taxonomy): domain Bacteria; kingdom Bacillati; phylum Actinomycetota; class Actinomycetes; order Kitasatosporales; family Streptomycetaceae; genus Streptomyces; species Streptomyces sp. NPDC053750. The sequence goes on from NZ_JBITXB010000009.1 coordinate 168,901, forward strand.
ACTGGCCCTGCCGCGGCGAGGTCGTCCTCCACCTGCCCGCCTCCGCGGTCTCGCCGCACGCCCCCGACGGGACGGTCGAGCAGCTGGGCCCGGACCGTTGCCGGCTCACTCTCGGCTCCTGGTCATGGACCGCCCTCGCCGCCGCGATCGGCGCTTTCGACGCCGACATCGACGTCGTGGGCCCGCCCGCGTTGAAGGACGCCTTCGCCCGCCTCGCCCACCGCTACGCGGAGGCCGCGCGGGGGCACGTGGTGGCGGACGCCGGGGGCGCCGGAGCGGAGTGAGGGTGGAGAAGGGGGCGGGGCGGCCGGATTCGAACCGGCGTCCTCCGAGATGCTGTCGCGGCGCACTACCTCTGTGCTACGACCCCGCCTTGCCGATGATCATATGTGATGTCTCCGTGCCGTCGTAAGGGTCACACCCGCTGAACGTGGTCCGAGCCCGCGGGCTCGGCGGCCAGGGCCCCCGTCACGATGCGCGAGCGGCTGTGCAACCGCAGCGAGACGGCGACGAAGGCGATCGCCACCAGGGTCATCGCGGCGCCCGCCCAGGCCGTGGCGGCATAGCCGAGGCCCGCGTCGATCACGGTGCCGCCGAGCCAGGGGCCACCGGTGTTGCCCAGGTTGAACGCGGCGGTCGTCGTCGCGCCAGCGAGGGTCGGCGCGGCGCCGGCGACGTTGAACATGCGCGCGTTGAGCGCCGGGGCCGTGTAGAACGCGGAGACGCCGAGCAGCAAGGACAGGGCGATCACGACGACCGGGCTCGACGCGAACAGCGCCAGGGCCGCCAGCAGCACGGTCGAGGCGATGACGCCGGAGAGCAGCACGCCGAACAGGTGCGCGTCGGCGACCCGGCCGCCGATGGTCGTGCCGATCAGCGCGCCGACGCCGAACAGCGCCAGCACGGCCGGCACCCAGCCGTCCGCCAGCCCGGCGACGTCGGTGAGCAGCGGCGCGAGGTAGGAGAAGGCACAGAACACACCGCCGGCCGCGAGTGCGGTCACCACGATGGACAGCCAGACCTGGCGGTCGCGGTAGATGGCCAGTTCGCCCTTGAGCCGGGGCCTTTGCCCGGGCAGCGGGATGCGCGGGATCAGGGTCACCACGCCGACGAGCGCGACGGCGGACGCCGCGCCCACCGCCCAGAACGCGGACCGCCAGCCCAGGTGTTCGCCGAGGAACGCGCCCGCCGGGACGCCGAGGACGTTGGCGATCGAGAGTCCGCCGATCATCACCGCCATGGCGCGGGCCCGTGCGGTCCGGGGCACCATGGCGATGGCGACGGCCGCGCCCACCGCCCAGAAGCCGGCACAGGCCAGGGCGCTCACGACCCGCGAGACGAACAGGACCTCGTACGACGTGGCCAGCGCACCGGCGACCTGGCCGAGCCCGAACACCGAGATCAGCGCGACCAGGGTGGTCTTGCGCGGCAGCCGCAGGGTCGCGACCGCGAGCAGGGGCGCGCCGACCACCATGCCGATCGCGAAGGCGGATATCAGCAGCCCGGCTTGCGGAATCGACACGTCCATGTCGTCGGCGATGGGGGGCAGCAGTCCGGAGAGCATGAACTCGCTCGTGCCGAGCGCGAAGACGGAGAGGCCGAGGATGTAGACGGCGAGCGGCATGCGGGATGCAGCGGGCCGTGCGGAGGTTGCGGGCATGACACCTGTCAACGAGTACGGCCTTCCGGCCATTCCCATCGGGCCGGTCGTCTCACGATGCGGATCCTATGGGATCTTCCGCTCACTCGACGGGACAATCCCCCGTGCGCTCTCCCGCCAAAGCACGACAGTGCACGAGTATTGACGCCGCGATCACCCCTGCCACACCATCAGAAGCGCCAGAATCCTATTTGATTCGGATGAGGACACGACCATGGCCCCGGCACGCATCACCGACCTCGACGTGGTCGACATCCGCTTCCCCACCTCGCGCGAGCTCGACGGCTCCGACGCGATGAATCCCGACCCCGACTACTCGGCCGCGTACGTGATCCTGCGCAGCGACGCGGCCGACGGCCTGGAGGGCCATGCCTTCGCCTTCACCATCGGACGCGGCAACGACGTGCAGACCACGGCGATCGCCGCCCTGCGCGACCACGTCGTCGGTCGGTCCGTCGAGGCGGTGTGCACCGATCCCGGGTCGGTCGGCCGGGCCCTGACCGGCGACAGCCAACTGCGCTGGCTCGGCCCGGAGAAGGGCGTGATGCACATGGCGATCGGGGCCGTCGTCAACGCGGTGTGGGACCTGGCGGCCAAACGTGCGGGCAGACCGGTGTGGAAGCTCCTCACCGACGCTCCCCCGGAATGGCTCGCGGACCAGGTGGACTTCCGCTACATCGAGGACGCCCTCACCCGCGAGGAGGCCGTGGCCCTGCTCCGCAAGGGCAAGGACGGCGCCGCCGAGCGCGAGGCCCGCCTGCTGGCGGTCGGATACCCGGCGTACACCACCTCGCCCGGCTGGCTCGGTTACTCCGACGAGAAGATGGTCCGGCTCGCCGAGCAGGCGGTCGCGGACGGCTTCACCCAGATCAAGCTGAAGGTCGGTGCCGATCTCGCCGACGACGTCCGCAGGCTCCGCGCGGCGCGTGCGGCCGTCGGCCCCGGCGTCCGGATCGCGGTCGACGCCAACCAGCGCTGGAACGTCGCCGAGGCCGTCGAGTGGACCAACGCGCTGGCCGGCCATGCCCCGTACTGGATCGAGGAGCCCACCAGCCCCGACGACATCCTCGGGCACGCGGCCATACGCAAGCAGGTCGCACCGGTCAAGGTCGCCACCGGCGAGCACGTCCACAACCGCATCGTCTTCAAGCAGTTGCTGCAGGCCGACGCGATCGACGTACTGCAGATCGACGCGGCGCGGGTGGGGGGCGTCAACGAGAACCTGGCGATCCTGCTGCTCGCCGCCAAGTACGGCGTCCCGGTCTGCCCGCACGCCGGCGGCGTCGGCCTGTGCGAACTGGTGTGCCATCTGTCGATGTTCGACTTCGTGGCGCTGACCGGGACGACCGAGGACCGCGTGATCGAGTACGTGGACCATCTGCACGAGCACTTCAAGGACCCCGTCATCCTCAGGGACGGGCACTATGCGGCACCGACGGCGCCCGGCTTCTCCTCGCAGATGCACGCCACGTCGATCGCCGCCTACCGGTATCCGGACGGCACCTTCTGGGCGGCCGACCTCGCCGCACAGCAGAAGGGGACGAAGCGTTGAGCGAACTGTCCGGGCTCAGGGCCCTGGTGACCGGCGGCGCGTCCGGCATCGGCAGGGCCACCGCCGGTCTGCTGGCCGCGCGCGGCGCCGACGTCGCCGTCCTTGACCTGGACCCGTCGTCCGTGACCGCACCCCTGCGCGGATACGCCGCGGACGTCTCCGACGACGACGCCGTACGGTCCGCCGTCACCGCCGCGGCCCGCGACCTCGGCGGCCTCGACATCCTGGTCAACAACGCCGGCATCGGCGCGACCGGCACGGTCGAGGACAACGACGACGCCGAGTGGCACCGGGTCCTCGACGTCAACGTGCTCGGCATGGTCCGTACCACCCGCGCGGCCCTGCCCCATCTGCGCGCCTCCGCGCACGCCGCGGTCGTCAACACCTGCTCGATCGCGGCCACGGCCGGGCTGCCGCAGCGGGCCCTGTACAGCGCCGGCAAGGGCGCTGTCCTGTCCCTGACCCTGGCGATGGCCGCGGACCACGTCGGCGAGGGCATCCGCGTCAACTGCGTCAACCCCGGTACGGCGGACACCCCCTGGATCGGACGCCTCCTCGACCGGGCGGCCGATCCGGTCGCCGAGCGGGCGGCGCTCGACGCCCGGCAGCCGATGGGCCGGCTGGTCACCGCCGAGGAGGTCGCCGCGGCCATCGTGTACCTGGCGAGTCCGTCCGCCGCCTCGGTCACGGGCACCGCCCTCGCGGTGGACGGCGGGATGCAGGGCCTGCGGATACGACCACCGGGACGATGACGCGGCGGGACGGGCGCGCTGCCGGCCCGGCGGCGGCGTGGGTCACTCCCCGTCGAACCGGCTGAGCTGGCGCTCCAGGCTGCGGGTGAGGTGGTCCGCCATCGCCTCGGCGGCGCGCTCGGCCCTGCGGCGCAGGATCGCGCGGACCACGCGTTCGTGCTCCGCCAGGGTCGGGTCGCCTTCGTTCTGGAGGCTGCTGAGGCGGAAGATGTGCAGATGGGAGTGGAGTCGCTCCACCGCGTCCGCGAGCAGCGGCCGGTGGGCGGCCTCGGCGACCGCGTCGTGGAAGCGCTGGTCCAGCGCGGCGAAGTCCCGGTAGGCCGCGTACGGACCGGCGGGCCCGGGGTGGGCCTGCATGGCCTCCAGGATCGCCTCGACGGCGTCGAGTTGGGCTTCGTCGGCATGGCGGGCGGCCAGGGCCGCGGCCCGCGGCTCCAGGAGCAGCCGCATCTCGAAGAGCTCTTCCACGCCTTGCCGGGTCAACAGCTCGGTCGCCCGGTACCCGGACAGGGAACGCTTCACGACGAGGCCGTCGGACTCCAGCCGGGCGAGCGCCTCGCGTACGGGGGTCGGTGAGACGTCGAGCGTGCGGGCCAGGGCTTCGATGCCGACGCGGGCGCCGGGGGCGATCTCGTGGTCCATGACCATGGCCTTGATGTCCTCGTAGACGCTGTCCGACAGCACCTGCCGGACCGGCGCCGGCGACGGACCGGCGGCGACGGACCCGACCGCGTCGCGGGAGGCGGACGGGACGTGTGCCGGCATCCGGGACTCCTCAGTGCGCTGTGCGGTACGGCGGCCGCCAGTTTACCGAGGCCGACGGGACGGAGAACGGCACAGGAGTGTACGTTCGTACGCTTCGGCGGGTACGATCGTGCGCATGCCGACCGACTACTTCGCGGACGACCCCCGCACGAACCTCGACCGCATGCTCGCGGGCGACCTCTACATCGCCGACGATCCGGAGATCGCCCGCAGGCAGCAGCAGGCCGTGCGGCTGGCCGCCCGCTACCAGGCCGCGTACGTGGAGGACGCGGAGGCCGCGCAGCCGATCCTCGCGGAGCTGCTCGGCTCCCTGGGCGCCGAGGCGCACGTGCGGCCACCGCTGTACGTGGACTACGGCAGCAACATCACCATCGGCGCGCGCACCTTCGTCAACTACAACCTGACCGCGCTGGACGTCGCCGCGATCACCATCGGCGAGGACTGCCAGATCGGGCCGGGCGTCCAACTGCTCACTCCCACCCACCCCCTGGAGGCCGAGCCCCGGCGCGACAAGCTGGAGGCGGCCCGGCCCATCACCATCGGCGACAACGTCTGGCTGGGCGGGGGTGCGATCGTCCTGCCCGGCGTGACCATCGGCGACAACGCGGTCATCGGGGCCGGGGCCGTCGTGACGAAGGACGTACCGGCGAACACCGTCGCCGTCGGCAACCCGGCCCGGCCGGTCCGGACCCTGTAGACCTGCTGTCATGGCCACCGGACACACGGATCCGCAGCGGCGGGAACGCATCATCGCCGCCACCCTCGACCTGATCGCCGAGGAGGGCATCGCGCGCGTCTCCCACCGGAGGATCGCCGCGCGCGCCGGTGTCCCGCTGGGGTCGATGACGTACCACTTCAGCGGCATGGACGAGCTCCTGCGGGAGGCGTTCGGCCACTTCACCGACCACATCGTCGCCGTGTTCGACGCCCACCTCGGCACCGCGGCCGACCGCGACCAGGCCCGGGCGGCGGTCGCCGACCTGGTGCACGCCCTGTCGGAGGGGAGTCAGCGGGACCTGGTGCTCACCCAGGAGCTGTACACGCTCGCCGCGCGGCAGCCGGCCTACCGGGAGCTCACCCACGAATGGATGCGCCGCAGCCGCGTCCACCTGGAGAAGCACTTCGACCCGGACACGGCCCGCCAGCTCGACGCCCTCATCGAGGGCCTGACCCTCCACCGCGCCCTGGCCCGCGAGCCCCACGGGCGTGCCCTCACCCGGGAGGCCATCACCCGCATCACCACCCCGGCCCGGCGCACCCCCTAGCCGCCCGTGCGGCACGGGCCTGACCCCTGTGCCGCACGGGCATCACCGGTGAGGAGGGCGTACCTCGTCCGGCGTGGCTACAACGTGCGCTCCAGACGGTCCGCCACCAGCTTCACGAAGCGGGCAGGGTCCTTCGGCCTGCCGCCCTCGGCGAGGACCGCCAGGGCGTGGAGCAGGTCGGCGGTCTCGGTGAGCTCCGTCCGGTCCTGCTGCTGCGTGTGGGCCCGGTTCAGGGACTTCACCAGCTGGTGCTCCGGGTTGAGTTCGAGGATCCGCTTGGCGTGGGGGACCTCCTGGCCCATGGCCCGGTACATGTTCTCCAGCGCGGGCGTGAGCTCGTTCGCGTCGGAGACGACACAGGCCGGGGAGACCGTGAGCCGGGAGGAGAGGCGAACCTCCTTGATGTCCTCGCCCAGGTGCTCCGTCATCCAGCCGAGGAGCCCGGCGTACTCCTCGCTCTGCGCGTCCTTCTCGGCGTCGCTCTTCTCGTCCTCCGCGCCGCCGAGGTCGATCTCGCCCTTGGCCACCGAGCGCAGCGGCCTGCCCTCGTACTCCCCCACCGCGTCGGCCCACACCTCGTCCACGGCGTCGGTGAGCAGCAGCACCTCGACGCCCTTGGCGCGGAACGCCTCCATGTGCGGGGAGGTCTCCATGGCCTGCCGGGACTCGCCCGTCATGAAGTAGATGTGCTCCTGGCCGTCCTTCATCCGCTCCACGTAACTCTTCAGCGTGGTCGGCTCCTCGGCGTCGTGCGTGGTCGCGAAGGAGGAGGCGGCGAGGATCGCGTCGCGGTTCTCGGAGTCGGTGACCAGCCCTTCCTTGAGGACCGCGCCGAACTCCCGCCAGAACGTGGCGTAGCGCTCCGGCGCGGCGGACATCAGGTCCTTGACCGTCGACAGGATCTTCTTCGTCAGGCGGCGCTGGATCATGCGGATGTGGCGGTCCTGCTGCAGGATCTCCCGGGAGACGTTGAGCGAGAGGTCCTGCGCGTCGACGACGCCCTTGACGAACCGGAGGTACGGCGGCAGCAGTTCCTCGCAGTCGTCCATGATGAAGACGCGCTTCACATAGAGCTGCACGCCGCGCTGGTACCCCTGGGTGAACAGGTCGTGCGGGGCGTGGGCGGGCACGAAGAGCAGGGCCTGGTACTCGAAGGTGCCCTCCGCCTGCAGCCGGATCGTCTCCAGCGGGTCGCGCCAGTCGTGGCTGATGTGCTTGTACAGCTCGTGGTACTCGTCGTCGGACACCTCGGTGCGCGGGCGGGCCCACAGGGCCTTCATCGAGTTGAGCGTCTCGGCCTCGCCGGTCTCGGCGGCACCGTCGCCCGCCTCGGGCAGCAGGCGGATCGGCCAGGTGATGAAGTCCGAGTAGCGCTTGACGATCTCCTTGATCTTCCAGGTGGAGGTGTAGTCGTGCAGCTGGTTCTCGGAGTCCGCGGGCTTGAGGTGCAGGGTGACCGTGGTTCCCTGCGGCGCGTCGTCGACCCGCTCCAGGGTGTAGGTGCCCTCGCCCCGCGACGTCCAGCGGGTGCCCTGGGCCTCGCCGGCGCGCCGGGTCACCAGGGTGACTTCGTCCGCCGCCATGAAGGCCGAGTAGAAGCCGACACCGAACTGTCCGATGAGTCCGTCCGCCCCGGCGGCGTCCTTGGCCTCGCGGAGCTCCTGCAGGAACTGGGCCGTGCCCGAGTTGGCGATGGTGCCGATGAGCCGGGTGACCTCGTCGTACGACATCCCGATGCCGTTGTCCCGGACGGCGAGGGTGCGGGCCTCCTTGTCGACGTCGAGCTCGATGTGCAGGTCGCTCACGTCCACGTCGGGAGCGTCCTCCCGCAGCGCGGCGAGGCGCAGCTTGTCCAGCGCGTCGGAGGCGTTGGAGACGAGCTCGCGCAGGAAGACATCCTTGTTCGAGTAGACGGAGTGAATCATCAGCTGCAGCAGCTGACGCGCCTCTACCTGGAACTCAAACGTTTCGGTCGCCATGGCTGGTGAGTACCTCACTGGTCAGCGGTGGTCTGTACGGCATGTACTGCCGTGTCCTGGCGGAAGTCACTCTAAAACAGCCGGGGTTTCCCGTCGGCCCGGCTTTCCGTCTCGGTGGACCGTCAGACCACCTGGGCCATCTCGCTCTTCAGCTCGGTCGCCTTGCGCAGAAGGCTTCGCATGAGGACGACGAGCATCGCGAAGGCGGCTCCCGCACCGGCGGTCACGATCGCGGCGCCCAGCGCGCCGACGACGTCCATGCCGTCGTCGGGAGAGGGGATCTCGGCCAGGGCCAGGTGCCCGCTGACCCCGACCGCCAGCAGCGTCGCCACGACCGAGGACCCGATGACGACGTCGACCCAGCGGAAGGCGCGCGGCGTGAAGATCGCGTCGCGCCGGACCATGCTGAGCAGCATCCACACCGCCACGAGGGCGACTTGAACGCAGGCGACGCCGACGATCGCCACCGTCACGTAGGGCGCGGCGAACGGGGCGTAGGGCGGGAAGCGGTCGACCTCGTCGGACGCCGTCGTCGGGATGACCACGATCTGGCCGAAGAGACCGATCAGGATCGCTGCGACGACTCCGACCCTGAGTATGGCGATGAAGAGACGGTGCATATATCGATCATCAATGGGAATCGATCGAAAATCAATCGGTCACTCGACTGTGGGCCCAACAAGTCCGGTCCGCAACATTGACTCGAAGTCAGGGCCGCAGGCACATTACTTAAGAGTAGAACCACCTGGTAACTCGCGGCCCCACCCCCACGGAACAGCGCGTCTCCAGGGCACCGCCGTGCCCGCTCACCCGTGCCCACGCCCCGGAAGAGAGAGCACATGCCGAAACGCGCCCTCCGCCGTGTCATGACCGCGACAGCAGCCGCCGTCGGCGTCCTGGCCCTCGGCCTCACCGACGCCACCGCACACTCCAGCACCTCCCTGGACTACGTCGACTACGTCGCCCTCGGCGACAGCTACAGCGCCGGTTCGGGGGTCCTGCCCGTCGACCCCACCAACCTCCTCTGTCTGCGCTCCACGGCCAACTACCCCCACGTCATCGCCGCCGCCACGGGCGCCCGGCTCAAGGACGTCACCTGCGGCGCCGCCCAGACCGCACACTTCACCCAGGCCCAGTACCCGGGTGTCGCCCCTCAGGTGGACGCGCTCTCCGCCGACACGGACCTGGTCACGCTGACCATCGGCGGCAACGACAACAGCACGTTCATCAACGCCGTGACGGCCTGCGGCTCCGCGGGCATCCTCAGCGGCGGCAAGGGCAGCCCCTGCAAGGACCGACACGGCACGTCCTTCACCGACCAGATCGACACCAACACCTATCCCGCGCTCAAGGCCGCGCTGCGCGAAGTCCGCGCCAAGGCCCCCAACGCACGGGTGGCGGCCCTGGGTTACCCGTGGATCACCCCGGCCACCGCCGACCCGTCCTGCTTCGCGAAGCTGCCGATCGCCGCCGGCGACGTCCCGTACCTGCGCGGCATCCAGGCCCACCTCAACGCCGCCGTCCGGCGCGCCGCCGAGGAGACCGGTGTCACCTACGTGGACTTCTCCCTCGCGTCCGACGGCCACGACGCCTGCACGGCCCGCGGCACCCGCTGGATCGAACCGCTCCTCTTCGGCGAGAGCCTCGTCCCCGTCCACCCCAACGCCCTCGGCGAGCGGCGCATGGCCGAGCACACCATGAGCGTCCTCGGCCTGAGCTGAGGCACCGCGCCCCCACGTACCCTGTCCCCGTGCCGTCCGCCCGCCTTCGCCGCGTCGCCGTCCTCGTGCTCGAGGGTGCGAAACCGCTCGACGTGGGCATTCCCGCGCAGGTGTTCACCACACGCGCGAGCATGCCGTACGAGGTGCGGGTGTGCGGCGCGGCGCCCGGCCTCGTGACCGGCGGTGACGGCCTGTCGTACCACGTCGCCCACGGCCTCGACGCGCTGGCGTGGGCCGACGTCGTCTTCCTGCCCGGTTACCGGTCCCCCGACCTCGACGACCCGCCGAGGGCCGTCGTCGAGGCGCTGACGGCGGCGCACGGCCGGGGGGCCCGGCTCGCCGCCATCTCCACCGGCGCCTTCGCGCTCGCCGCGACGGGCCTGCTCGACGGCCGGCGTGCCACGACGCACTGGCACTACACGCGGGCGCTCGCGGCGAAGCATCCGCGCGTGCGGGTCGACGAGAACGTGCTGTTCGTCGACGAGGGCAGCGTGCTGACGTCCGCGGGCGCCGCCTCGGGCATCGACCTGTGCCTGCACATCCTGCGCGGCGACCTCGGGGTGGCCGCGTCGAACCACGCGGCCCGGCGCCTCGTCGCGGCCCCCTACCGCAGCGGCGGCCAGGCGCAGTACGTGCCGCGCAGCGTGCCCGAGCCGCTGGGCGAGCGGTTCGCCGCCACCCGCGAGTGGGCGCTGCGCCGGCTCGGCGAGCCCCTCACCCTGGAGACACTCGCCCGGAACGCGGCGGTGTCGGCGCGCACGTTCTCGCGGCGCTTCGTCGAGGACACGGGGTACACGCCGATGCAGTGGGTCATGCGGGCCCGCATCGACATGGCCCGTGAGCTGCTCGAACGCTCGGAGCGGAGCGTCGAGCAGATCGCCGCCGACGTGGGTCTGGGCACCGGCTCCAACCTGCGCCTGCACTTCCAGCGCATCCTCGGCACCACACCGAGCGAGTACCGGCGCACCTTCGCCCGGGGCGAGTAGCCCGTCGCTGGAGCGACGCGTGGCGCCACCGTCCGGGCGCGCGCGTGGCGCGATCCTTGCGAACCGTGGCACTCACGCCGCTGCCGTCGCGGGCCGCCGGGCGCGAACCTGGTGGCACCGCACGGCGAACCGGAAGGGCACCACTCATGACTCGCATCGGCATCAACGGCTTTGGACGCATCGGACGCAACGTGCTGCGCGCGCTGCTCGAGCGCGACAGCAAGCTCGAGGTCGTCGCCGTCAACGACCTCACCGAGCCCGCCACCCTCGCGCGGCTGCTCGCCTTCGACACCACGGCCGGCCGGCTGGGCCGCCCGGTGACCGTCGACGGGGACGCCCTCGTCGTGGACGGCCACCGCATCAGGGTGCTCGCCGAACGCGAGCCGGCCCGCCTGCCGTGGGCCGAGCTCGGCGTCGACCTTGTCCTGGAGGCGACCGGCCGCTTCACCTCCGCGGCCGCCGCCCGCGCCCACCTCGCCGCGGGCGCGAAGAAGGTCCTGGTCAGCGCGCCGTCGGACGGCGCCGACGTCACGCTCGCGTTCGGCGTGAACACCGACGCGTACGACCCGGCCGCGCACACGATCGTCTCGAACGCCTCCTGCACGACCAACGCGCTCGCGCCGCTGGCCGCGGTGCTCGACGAGCTCGCCGGCATCGAGCACGGCTTCATGACCACGGTCCACGCCTACACGCAGGAGCAGAACCTCCAGGACGGTCCGCACCGGGACCCGCGCCGTGCCCGTGCCGCCGGCGTCAACATCGTGCCGACCACGACGGGCGCCGCCAAGGCGATCGGCCTCGTGCTGCCGAACCTCGACGGCAAGCTGTCCGGCGACTCGATCCGCGTGCCGGTTCCGGTGGGTTCGATCGTCGAGCTCAACACCACCGTCGCCCGCGACGTGACGCGCGACGACGTGCTGGCCGCCTACCGCGCCGCCGCCGAGGGACCGCTCGCCGGCGTCCTCGAGTACTCGGACGACCCGCTGGTCTCCTCGGACATCACGGGCAACCCCGCCTCGTCGATCTTCGACTCCGCCCTGACCCGCGTGGACGGCCGCCACGTCAAGGTGGTCGCCTGGTACGACAACGAGTGGGGCTTCTCGAACCGCGTGATCGACACGCTGGAGCTGCTCGCCACACGCGGAGCGGACGCCCGGTGACGCATCACGGGACCTCGCAGGTCACAATAGTGGAATGAGCAATTCCACTGTTTACTTCGACATCGACATCGACGGCAAGGATGCGGGCCGCATCGTCTTCGAGCTCTTCGAGGACGTCACCCCCAAGACCGCCAGGAACTTCATCGAGCTGGCCACCGGCGAGCACGGCTTCGGCTACGCGGGCTCCCCGTTCCACCGCGTGATCCCGCAGTTCATGCTCCAGGGTGGTGACTTCACCGAGGGCAACGGCACCGGGGGCAAGAGCATCTACGGCGAGAAGTTCGCGGACGAGAACTTCCAGCTGAAGCACACCGGCCCGTACCTGCTGTCCATGGCGAACGCTGGTCCGAACACCAACGGCTCGCAGTTCTTCATCACCACGGTCCCCACCCCCTGGCTGGACGGCAAGCACGTCGTCTTCGGCAAGGTCGTCGAGGGCACGGACGTGGTCGACAAGATCGAGGGCTACGGCTCCTCGCCGACGGGCAAGACCTCGGCGGAGATCACGGTGCGGGCGTCCGGCAAGCTCTGAGGGCTCCTCGGCCGCGCGGGGACCCGACCTGCGGTGGACTCCGTCCCGTCTCGCCTGGTGAGCGGCGCCGGGTGGTGCGACGCTGGGGTGGAGAGGCGTCCGAGGAAGGGAACCCCGGGAGGGCCGATGGGACGAGACGTCCCGGCGCTGGTCTTCACCCGCGAGGACCGGCGCCGGTACCGGATCAAGATGCAGGAGTGCCTCGAGGCCTTCGCGCAGATGCTGCGCGAGGCACGGTTCGAGACCGAGCGGCCCCAGGTCGGGCTGGAGATCGAGCTGAACCTGGTCGACGACGAGGCCGAGCCGGCGATGCGCAACAGCGACGCGCTGGAAGCGATCGCCGACCCCGCCTGGTCCACCGAGCTGGGCCGGTTCAACCTCGAGATCAACATCCCGCCCCGCCGTCTGACGGCGGGCGGCCCCGATGCCTGGGAGACCGAGATCCGCGCGGCCCTGAACCACGCGGAGAAGGGTGCCAACTCGGTCGGCGCCCGTCTGATCATGATCGGCATCCTGCCGACGCTGCGCCAGTCGGACGTGGGTGAGGCGGCCCTGTCGGAGAACCCGCGTTACCGGCTGCTCAACGACCAGGTCTTCGCGGCCCGCGGCGAGGACCTGCACATCGAGGTGGACGGCGTCGACCGGCTGCGCACCTACGCGGACACGATCACTCCGGAGGCCGCCTGCACGAGTACGCAGTTCCATCTCCAGGTGGCCCCCGAGGAGTTCGCCGCCTACTGGAACGCGGCGCAGGCCATCGCCGGCGTCCAGGTCGCGCTCGCGGCCAACTCGCCGTTCCTGCTCGGCAAGGAGCTGTGGCACGAGAGCCGTATCCCGCTGTTCGAGCAGGCCACCGACACCCGGCCGCAGGAGATCAAGGCACAGGGCGTGCGGCCCCGGGTGTGGTTCGGTGAGCGGTGGATCAACAGCGTCTTCGACCTCTTCGAGGAGAACCTGCGCTATTTCCCGGCGCTGCTCCCGCTGTGCGACGAAGAGGACCCGGCGGAGACCCTGGACCGCGGCGACATCCCCGAACTGGGCGAGCTCACCCTTCACAACGGCACGATCTACCGCTGGAACCGGCCCGTCTACGCCGTCGCCCACGACATGCCGCACGTCCGGGTGGAGAACCGCGTGCTGCCCGCCGGTCCGACCGTCGCCGACACCCTCGCCAACGGCGCCTTCTACTACGGTCTCACCCGCGCCCTGGTGGAGGAGGAGCGGCCGGTGTGGTCCCGGATGTCCTTCTCGGTCGCCGAGGACAATCTGCACACCGCGGCCCGGCAGGGCATCGAGGCACAGCTGTACTGGCCCGGCATGGGCGAGGTGACCGTGCCGGAACTCGTCCTGCGGCGGCTGCTGCCGCTGGCGCACCGGGGGCTGGAGCTCTCCGGGATGGACGCGGCCTGGCGGGAGCCACTGCTCGGCATCATCGAGCAGCGGTGCGTCACCGGCCGCAACGGCGCGGTGTGGCAGAAGGAGATGTTCCACCACCTGGACGCCACCGTCCGTCCGGGCCGGCACGAGGCGCTGCGCCGGATGACCCAGCAGTACATGGACTACATGCATCTCAACGCCCCGGTCCACACCTGGCCGGTCGACTGAGCTCGGCGCTCGGCGCGGCGCGCGCCCACGACCAGAGAGGCGGCAGACGATGTGCCGATGGCTTGCCTACTCCGGTACCCCCGTGCTGCTCGAGACCATCCTGTACGAGCCGGAGCACTCGCTGATCGACCAGAGCCTGCACTCCCGGATGGGTGTCGAGACGACCAACGGGGACGGGTTCGGCGTGGGATGGTTCGGACCGGAGATGCAGACGCCGGCGATCGTCCGGGAGATCGGTCCTGCGTGGAGCAACCGCAATCTGCGGGAGATCGCGGGCCACGTCCGCTCGCCCCTGTTCTTCGCGCACATCCGGGCCTCGACGGGCAGCGCGGTGCAGCAGACCAACTGCCACCCGTTCCGCCACGGCCGCTGGATGTGGATGCACAACGGCGCGATCGCGGAGTTCCACCGGGTCCGGCGCGACCTCGCCCTGGCCGTCGACCCACAGCTCTTCCTCGACATCGAGGGATCGACGGACTCGGAGATGATGTTCTTCCTGGCCCTCACGCTCGGCCTGGAGGACGATCCTCCGGGTGCCGTGGCGCGGATGGCGGGGCTGGTGGAGGAGATCGGCCACGAGCACGGCGTGGAGTACCCGCTGCAGATGACGGTCGCCGTGACCGACGGGCACCGGCTCTGGGCGTTCCGCTACTCCAGCCAGGCCGCGACACGATCGCTGTACTACAGCAGCCGGGTGGAGACCCTGCGCGCGCTCCATCCCGGGCTGCCGTTCCTGCGCGAGGTGTCCGACGAGTCCCGTCTGATCGTGTCGGAGCCCCTGGGCGATCTGCCCGGTGTCTGGAACAAGGTCCCCGAGGGCAGTTACGGAGTCGTCCAGCCCGAGGGCGACGACATGCTCCCCTTCGCCCCGCAGCACGTCTGATGCGCTCCGCGGCCCGTCCGACCCCGTTGACACGGGCGAGGGAAGATCACACAATCGCTGGTATGACCACATACCGGTTCGGCACGACGGCGGAGTGTCCGCGCGTGCCCGAGCGAACCGGGTGTGAGCGCTCCGGCCGATAACCGGCTGTCCCGAGCCGAGGCTCCACGCACGCCGCGTTCAAGGCGCACCGGTCCGCTTTCCGGCCAACGACTCCGGAGCAACGCTGTTCTCCCCGGCCGTCCGGCTGTGACCTCGTGCCGCCACGGCCCGACCCGGCCCGGCCCGGACCACGACCGCGACCACGACCACGACCACACAAGGGAAGGACTCCCATGACCCTCACCGCCGATGGACCGACCGCCGGCCTGCGCGCAGCACGCATCCCGGGCGACGGCATCTACGAGGGGCGGCGCACCCTGCGCCGGCTGCCCGCGGGTTGGGAGGAACGGCCCTACGAACGGTTCGAGATTGTTCCGCAGGCCCGCACGATCGGTGCCGAGATCAGGGGTGTCGACCTGTCGCGTCCGCTCGGTCCCGCGCTGCGCGAGGAGTTGAACCGGGCGCTGCTGGAGTGGAAGGTACTGTTCTTCCGCGCGCAGCACCTCACCTCCGAGCAACAGCGCGACTTCGCGGGCCACTGGGGCGATTTGGAGACCAACCCGCTGCTCACCGCCGGTTCCAGCGACGACGTCGTCCGCTTCGACAAGGGCGACGGGAACACCCCGACGTTCGAGAACGTCTGGCACGCCGACGTCACCTTCCGCGAGCGGCCCGCGCTGGGTGCCGTCCTCCAGTTGCGCGAGGTTCCTCCGTTCGGCGGGGACACGATGTGGGCGGACATGGCCGCCGCCTACGACAACCTCCCGCAGCAGGTGAAGGACCGCATCGACGGTGCCCGCGCCGTGCACGACTTCATCCCCGGCTTCGCCAGGTTCTTCGGCCCCGAGCGGCTGATCCCCCACCAGGACCTCTTCCCGCCCGTGGAGCACCCCGTCGTACGCACCCATCCCGAGACCGGGCGGCGCATGTTGTTCGTCAACACGTCCTTCACCACGCACATCAACGGCATGGACCGGGACGAGAGCGACCGACTGCTGCGGTTCCTGTTCCAGCAGGCGCACGTGCCCGAGTACCAGGTGCGTTTCCGCTGGCAGCCCGGCGACGTCGCCTTCTGGGACAACCGGGCCACGCAGCACTACGCCGTGGGCGACTACGGCTCGGACCGCCGCGTCGCCGAACGCGTCGCCATCGAGGGCGACCGTCCCTTCTGACGCCGACCGCACGGGAGCGGGCCCGGCGCGGGCCGGAGGCGCGGCGATCCGCCTCCGGCCCCGGTAGTCGCTACGCCGGGTCCTGCTCCTCGATCGCGGCCGGCCGCAGCTGCGCGGCGCGGATACGGGCGACGTCGAGTTTGCGGCCCCGGTCGAACCGGTAGATGCCGTTCTGCTCCTGAAAGACGTCGGTCAGCTGGGTGTAGCAGTAGCCGAACATGTCACGGTCGCCCAGCAGCACTTCGGTCAGACCGCTGAACCGCTCGTGGAACTCCTCCTCGTCCCGGACCCGCTCGCCGTAGCCCCAGGAGACGGTGCGGTCCTCACCCGACCGGTCGGCCGCCGCCTCCGGGTCCCACCAGATGCCGCCGAACTCGCTGACGAAGTACGGCTGGCCGCGGTAGGGCAACGAGTAGGGGGCGCCGTTCTCGTGGCTGTTGACGAAGGGGGCGTCCTTGTCGAGGCCGGACATCAGCTGCCGGAAGGCCGCCGGGTCCTGCTCGTAGTGGTGGGAGTCGTAGATGTCGGTCTCGGCGACCCGGTGGGCGTAGCCGGAGGCGTCGATGACCGGCCGGGTGGTGTCCATCGCCTTGGTGGCCAGGAACATCGCGCGGGTCACGTCGTCGAGCTGGGTGATGCGGTCGTGCAGCTTCTGGTAGGTCTCGTTGAGCGGGCACCAGCCGATGATCGAGGGGTGCGAGTAGTCGCGTTCCAGCGCCTCCAGCCACTGAGCGACGTAGGAGGCGTCGGGGCGCTGGTTGTCCCCCGAGGAACCGCCCGTCTCGCAGCCCCAGTCGCCGAACTCGCCCCAGACCAGGTAGCCGAGACGGTCGGCGTGGTACAGGAAGCGCTCCTCGAAGACCTTCTGGTGCAGCCGGGCCCCGTTGAAGCCGGCTTCCATGGCGAGCTCGATGTCCCGGACCAGGGCCTCGTCGGTCGGGGCAGTCATCAGGCCGTCCGGGTACCAGCCCTGGTCGAGGACGAGGCGCTGGAAGAGCGGGCGCCCGTTGAGCAGGACAGCCTTGCCACGCAGGCCGACGGCGCGCAGCCCGGCGTAACTCTCGGCGCTGTCGACCACCTCCCCGGCGGCATCGAGCAGTTCCAGCCGCACCCCGTACAGGTGCGGGTCGTCCGGGCTCCACTCGCGCCGGCGGTCCTCGGGCACCGTCAGGTGCAGCCGCGGGGCGAGGTCCAGGTCGGCGCGGGCCTCGGCGCGGCTCACGTCGCCGTCGCCGTCGGTCAGGACGGCCCGTACGCGGTGGCCGGGGCGGTTGCCGGACAGCGGGAGTTCCAGGTGGAAGGCGGAACCCGCGAGGTCCGGGGTGATCCGGGGGCGCCGCAGATGCGTCTCGGGCACGGGCTCCAGCCACACCGTCTGCCAGATGCCGGTCACCCGGGTGTAGTTGCAGTCGTGGTTGGCGAACTGCACGGCCTGCTTGCCGCGCGCCTGCGGGCCGGACTTGGGGTCACGGGCCCGGACGGTGACGACGACCTCCTGCCCCGCCCCGGCGATGTCGCCGAGGTCGGCGGTGAACGGGGTGAAGCCGCCGCGGTGCCGGGCGACCTCCTTGCCGTCGGCCCACACGGTGGTGTCGTGGTCGACGGCGCCGAAGTGCAGCAGCACACGGCGCCCGGCCCATGCCGTCGGCAGCGTCAGGGCGCGTCGGTACCAGACGGCCTCGAGGAAGTCGGTGTCCCCGATGCCGGACAGCTCGGACTCGGGCGGGAAGGGCACCAGGATCTCGCCGTGGAGTTCGCGGTCGAGCAGACCGCGTTCGAGTCCGCTGTCCCCCCGGTCGGTCTCGAACTGCCAGGGTCCGTTCAGGTTGAGCCAGTCGCGGCGCACGAACTGCGGTCGCGGGTACTCCGGACGTGGTGCGGAGTGAGTGGGCACACATGCTCCAGTGGATCGATGGGGTACAGCGAAGGGACGGGGTTCAGGAACCGCCGAGGCCGGTGGTGGCCACGGAGTTGACGATGCGGCGCTGGAAGAGAAGGAAGACCACGATCAGCGGCAGCGCCGCGAGCAGGGCCGAGGCCATGGACTGTGCGTACTGGATGCCGTAGGCGTCCTTCACGGTGGCCAGGCCCACCGGGAGGGTCATCAGGTCGGGGTCGTTGGTGACGATGAACGGCCACATGAAGTTGTTCCACGCCCCGATGAAGACGAAGATCGCCACTGCGGCCACGATCGGCCGGGAGAGCGGCAGCACGATCGAGCGGAACACCCGGAGTTCGGAGGCCCCGTCGATCCGGGCCGCCTCCTCCAGCTCCTTGGGGATGCCGTCGAAGAACCGCTTGAGGATGAACACCATCATCGGTGCGACGACCTGGGGCAGGATGACCGCCGTATAGGTGTCGACCAGGTTGAACAGGGTCATCTGGTCGAACAGGGGCACGACGAGCAGCTGCGGCGGGACCATGATGGCGGCGACGGTGACACCGAGCAGCGCCCGGCGCCCGCGGAAGGCGCCGCGGGAGAAGCCGTACGCCGCGAGGGTGGAGACCGCGACGGTGATGAGCGTGACCAGGCCCGAGATCAGGAAGCTGTTGAAGGCCCAGACGGTGACGTTCCCGCGTTCCAGTATCTGCTGGTAGGCGTCCAGGGTGAAGGCGCCCTTGAACGGGGACAGCCCGGTGGTGTTGATGTCCTCCTCGCTCTGCACCGAGGTGATGACCGCCCACACGAACGGCAGCAGCCAGACGACGGCGAGGACGACGAGTGCCGTTCCGGCCAGGACCCGGGGCAGCCGGCCGTGGCCGAGGAGCAGGGGGGAGCCGGCGGCTTCGCGCGGTGGACGGCGCCGTCTGCGGACAGGGGTGGCGATTGCGGACACGGTCAGTCCTCCCGGCGGAAGAGGCGGAGCTGCACGAGCGAGACGAGGACGATCAGGGCGAAGAAGAGATACGAGACGGCGGAGGCGTAACCGAGGCGGTAGCCGGTGAAGCCCACGTCGTAGACGTACTCGAGGACGGGGCGGGTGGAGCCGTTGGGGCCGCCCTTGGTGAGGATGTAGATCTGGTCGAAGACCTTGAGCGAGGCCAGGATCTGGAGCATGGCCACCAGCCCGGTCGTTCTGCGCAGTTGCGGCAGGGTGATGGACCACAGGCGCCGCCATGCGCCGGCGCCGTCGAGCGCCGCCGCCTCGTCGAAGGTCGTGGGCAGGGACTGGAGCGCCGCGAGGTAGAGCAGGAAGTTGAAGCCGACCGTCCACCAGACGGTGAGGGCGGCAACGGACCACATGGCGACGGACTCGTCGGACAGCCAGCCGACCGGCGCCATGCCGAGACTGTCCAGAAGCTGGTTGCCCAGGCCCAGTTCCGGCTGGTAGAGCCAGGTCCAGATCATGGTCACGACGGTCACGGGCAGCAGGTAGGGGGCGAAGAAGGCCAGTCGCCACGCCCACTGCCCCGCAAGTCCGCTGTGCACCAGCAGGGCCATCGCCAGCGCGACCAGCACCAGCGGGACGGAGGAGATGGCGGTGAAGAAGGCGGTGTTGCCGAGACTGCTCCACACGTCGGGGTCGCCGAAGGCCTCGGTGTAGTTGTCGAAGCCGACGAAGTGCGTGTCGCGCAGGGCGAGCGAGCTGTCGGTGAAGCTCATCCAGAGCCCCTGCACGATCGGCCACACCATGAAGAGAACGAAGACGAACAGGAACGGCAGGACGAACACGAGCCCGTTGCCGGTCCCTGTCCGGCGAACGACGGCGCGGCGGCCGCCCGCCGGGACAGCGGGCGCGTCGGTGTGCTCCTCGGCGCCGAGAGGTGCAGTGGTGGTCACGTCGGTCACTCCTTCTGCTGGTCAGGCCACCGGGTTGGGCTGTCGCAGCAGCGCGTCCGCCTCGCGGACCATCTGCCGCACCGCCTTCTCGGCGGAGGTGTTGCCCAGCAGCGCCGACTGGAGCGGCTGGCACATCCGGTTCTGGAAGTTGGAACCGGCGCCCGCGAACCAGTTGGGCGGGTCGAGCACCGCCACCTTCGCGGCGTCGGCGTAGGAGGACTGCGGGTCCAGGGCCGCGTACTCCGGCTCCGCGAGGACCGGCTGGTAGGCGGGGATGTGACCGGCGCTCGCCCAGGTGAGGCTCTGCTTGAGTATCTCCGCGACGTACCGGTGGGCCTCGCGGCGCCGGGCCGGGTCGGGGCTGTCCTGGTGCGGGAGGACGAAGCTGTGGCTGTCGGTGTAGACGGCGGGCTTGTCGAAGACCTGCGGGAAGGGTGCGGCGCCCAGGTCGATGCCGGACTTCTTCAGCGTCGGCAGTTCCCACTCACCGAGCATGGCCATGCCGCCGCGGCCGCTGGTGAAGGCGGCCAGCGCGCCGTTGTAGTCGAGGTTGTTGGGGTTTGCCTTGCCGTCGAAGAGCTGCGTCATGAGGGTGACGACGCGTACGGCGGCGTCGACGTCGATCCGTGCGGGACCGCCGTCCGGCAGCGTGAACTCGGCGCCGGTCTGTGCGTAGAGGCCGGCGAACAGCCGCCAGTTCTGGGCCGTGTCGGTGACGTGGCCGAACAGGATGCCCGACTCCCCCGTCGCCTCGGCGAGGGCCTTGCCCGCCTCCAGCAGGGCCTCGGGCGAGCCCATGGGCGCCAGTGCGCCGGAGGAGTCCAGGAGCCCTGCGGTCTCGGCGGCCTTCTTGTCGTAAAAGACGATGAAGGGGTGGACGTCCAGCGGGATCGCGTAGACGGTCCCCTCGTGCTGCGTACGCGACCACACCGCCGGTGTGAAGTCCCCCCGCGTGACGCCGAACTCGGCGAGCAGGTCCAGGTCGAAGGCGTCCACCAGGCCGCCGGGCGCGTAGCCCGCCAGCCGGGACAGATGCATGGCGGCCACGTCGGAGGCCCGGCCGCCGGCGGCGGACATGGCGAGCTTGGTGTAGTACGACGGACCCCAGTCCAGGATCGTCCGGTCGACCTCGAAGCCCCTGGCCCCGCCGGGCCCCTCCGGCCCTTGGGAAACGGCCGCGATCATGTCGTCCATCAGCATGCCGTCGCCGCCCTGGAACAGGTCCCAGACGCTCAGTGCGGAGGCGCCGGAGGCGGAGGCCGGTGAGGCGCAACCGGACAGCGGGCCCGCGGCGAGCAGGGCTCCCGCTCCGGTCAGGGTGTGGCGCAGCAGCCGACGGCGGCTGAGGCGGCGTACCGGACCGGATCCGGCCGGCACCTCGTGGGCAGGCAAAGGGGAACTCATCGCGGACCTTTCGACGGCCGGACGCTCATGCGGTGGCTAGTTTTTACATCGATGTACATTGGCTGTAAAGAGCCGGGACCAGGGATCGGCGGGCCGGTGAGGTGCCGGGACATAGACTCGGGCACCGCGAAAGAGGCAGGGAGGTCTCGGTGGCACGGCCCAGGATCAAGGACGTCGCACGGCATGCGGGCGTTTCGGAGAAGACGGTGTCCAATGTCATCAACGACTACGCCCATGTCTCCGACCGGACCAGACGCGTGGTGCGTGAGGCCATCGAGCAGCTTGGCTACCGGGTCAACCTGGCCGGCCGCCACCTGCGCAGAGGGCGCACCGGCATCATCGCCCTCGTCGTCCCCGAACTGGACATACCGTATTTCGCCGAGCTCGCCCGGCATGTCATCCGGGAGGCCGAGCAGCGTTCCCTGACCGTTCTGATCCATCAGTCGGGTGCCGACCGGGACCACGAACTGGCGGCGCTGGCCGGATTCGGGTCCACCTTCGTCGACGGGATCATCCTCAGCCCCCTCGCCCTGACGGCGGACGACCTGCGTGATCGCGTGGGGGCGCCACCGACCGTGCTGCTCGGGGAGCTGCTGGAGGAGGGCGCCGACCATGTCGCCATCGACAACGAGAGGGCCGCGCGCGAGGCGACGGCCCATCTGATCGGTCTCGGGCGCCGTGCCGTCCTCGCCGTCGGCGGTCGTGACGACGCGGGCCTGGGGACGGCCGAGGCCCGCACGCGCGGCTATCGTGCCGCCCTGTCGGAGGCGGGCATCGCCTACGATCCGTCCGCTCTGCTGCCGGTCGACTCGTTCCGGATGCCCGACGGGGCCGCGGCAGTGGCGCGGGCGCTGCGGGAGGGTGCGCGGCCCGACGCACTGCTCTGCCTCAACGACCAGTTGGCGCTGGGCGCGTTGCGCGCCCTGCACGAGCACGGGGTGCGGGTGCCCGAGGACGTCGCCGTCATCGGGTTCGACGACGTGGAGGGCGGGCGGTTCAGCGTGCCGACACTGAGCACGGTGGCTCCCGACAAGGCGGCGGTGGCCAAGGTCGCCGTACAACTGCTCCAGCACCGCATCGAGGAG
This sequence comes from Streptomyces sp. NPDC053750, assembly GCF_044544295.1. NCBI lineage: Bacteria > Bacillati > Actinomycetota > Actinomycetes > Kitasatosporales > Streptomycetaceae > Streptomyces > Streptomyces sp. NPDC053750. The sequence continues at coordinate 191,305 of NZ_JBITXB010000009.1, forward strand.
GCGACGGCACCGGAGGGCGGCAGCGAGGGCGCCGAGTCGGGCTCGCTGTCGCCCCAGGACCGCATCGTGGCCCACCGGCTCGTCCTGCGGGAGAGCACGGAGGGCCGAGAGCGGCACTGACGGTCGGCCGGCCCGGCGCGTCAGTTCACGTAGACCTCGGCGCGGTCGACGCTCACGAAGGACGCCCCGGACTGGGAGTTGTGCTCGCCCGTCACCCGGATCCGCAGGGTGTGACTGCCGTACGCGAGCCGTGGGCTGAGGTACTGCACCGCCTCTCCGATGCGGATCGAGTTGTGGAAGTCCACCCGTTGCTCGGGGCCGCCGTCAAGGCTGACGGCCGCGTAGCCGTTGCCGGTGTCCTTGACGGAGAGCAGGGCGACGCGGGTGCCGGTGAAGGAGAAGGTCGCCGTAGCACCGGCCCGGTCGCTCCAGTGGTCGTCGCTCCAGAAGCACTGGGTGGCGCAGCCCGTCCCGGAGTTCCAGGAGCCGGTGTAGGTGACGCCGCCGGGACCACTGGAGCGGCCGTCGTCGTTGATCCAGTAGTTGCCGGAACCGGGGTCGCCGGAGGGCAGGTCCTGGGTGGCCCCCATCGCGAGCGGGCGGCCGAAGTCGGGGCTGCCGTCGGCTCGCCAGGTGAACTTCTGCGCCCGGGTGGTGCGGTTGCTGTAGGTGTTCACGGACGTTGTCTTGGCGTGGTAGACGATCCAGTCCTCCGTGCCGTCCGGAGACGTGAAGAAGGCGTGGTGGCCCGGCCCGAAAACGCCCCGCTCGTCCGCACGCGAGAACACGGCACCCTGGTGCTGACGCCAGTTCCCCGGCAGGAGCGGGTCGGCGTCCAGCGGCATCGACATCATCCAGACCTGGTAGTCGGGCTTGCCCGTGTCACAGGTGGAGTACGTCATCCAGACCCGCCCGTTGCGATACAGGAACTCCGGGCCTTCCCGCACTTCGGGGCAGCCGCCGGCTGCGTCGAGGGCAATGGCGTTGCCGGAGACGGTGTACGGGTTGGACATCGGGGCGATATTGATCCCGTTGTGCTGATACTGGTTGATCCCGCTGTAGGCGAGGTAGAGCCGGCCGCCGAGCTGGAGGATGCCCGCGTCGATGGCGAAGTCGTCGGCGTGGTTGGGCGGGGCAAGCTTGGCCTTGAAGTGGTACGGGCCGGCCGGGTCGTCGCGATCCGACTCCAGGACGTACAGGCGGTGGTGGTCGTCGACGCCGTCGTCGGCCGTGTAGTACAGGTACCAGCGGTCACCGAAGCGGTAGAACTCCGGCGCCCAGATGTTGCGGTTGCGGGACGGGTCGGAGTCCGTCCACACGGTGACCGGGTCGGCGGTGGCGAGGGTGCCCAGGGACGGGGAGCGCCACATCCTGATGCTGTCGCCCTGGGTCGTGGTGAGGTAGTAGTTCCCCTTCCAGTGCGTCATGTACGGGTCGGGCCCGGTGTTGAGCGGGTTGCGGAACGTCCCGGCTGCCGCAGCGACGGCGGTCGGTGAGGCCGGGGGCGGCACCGCGGCGGCGGGTGCGGTGAGCGCGGGCAGCAGGCCCACGACGAGACCGGCGAGCCCGAGGAGGGCGGCGACGAGCAGGCGGGCGCGGGGACGGAGCGAGGGGCTGGGAGGCACAGGGGGTCCTTTCCACAGCGCTTTGCATCGACGCGCTTCGCATCGACGTTCTTTGCATCGACGCTCTTTACATCGATGTAATGACGGGGCGTCAGGCTAGGGACGGCCCACCGTCGTGTCAACCACTGCGGCCGGCCCGGGGCGAGTCCCGGAGCGGGTTCCGGCGGGTCGCTGTGAAGCGTGAGGATGGTGCCCCGAAGGCTCGCGTAAGGGCTGCGTGGCCGCACGCAGGGCAGCAGGGGGCACGCATGCAGGGTCGCCGGTGGTGGCGGGCGGGCGCAAACGGGTTTCTGCCGCCGGATGCCGGCCCGGTGGACCCGCGTCCGGCGGGACTTGGGCACGTAGGAGGCCGATGAACGGGCATATGAAGGTCCCGAAGCCTTCTTCGCCACCGCACGTCGGGAGGTCCCGTGACGCCGAGCCTGCGCACGGCACGCGCGTGCCGTGCCGCCGCCGTCCTCCTGTTCACCTCGGCCGGATACGCGGCCACCCATCATCCCTGGCTCGCCGTGCCCGGCCTGTGCTCGGCCGGCTTCCTAGCCTGCTGCGCCGCGCGCGCCCGGTCGGAACACCGGCGACGGGTCGTCCGGGCGCAGCGCGCCGAGCGGCTGGCCCGCCCGCGGAGCGCGGTGCCGCTGCTCGGCGTCCTTGCCCCGTGCTGCTTGTTCTGGCAGCACTCCGACGGCGCCGTGCACGGCCCGGGGTGCACCCGCCCCGCCGGCGCCCGCGCGGCCCTGCGCGACGACTGCTGCGAGCGGTGGTGGACCTCGCTGGGCGCCCGGCACGACACGGCCTGCCGCCATCACGCCGGCACCGCGGAACAGGACCGGGCCGGCACCGGCCCGCAGTAGTGCCGGCACCTCGCGTGTCCCGGGCCGCGTGCGGGAAGTGCGGTGTGCGCGGTGCGGGTCAGTCGAACGTCTCGACGTACTCCTCGGTCGGACCGAGGTCGGGCCGGTCCACGAGCGCGAGGTGCTCGCCGAACCGTTCGAGCTCGAGGACGGTGAGCGTATTGGCGCCGGCACGGAGGAACGGCCGGGGCAGGTACAGCGTGGTCTGGGGGCCCACCTCCCAGTAGCGCCCGAGCAGGGCGTCGTTGACCCAGACGAAGCCCTTGGCGAAGCCGGGCAGGGCGAGGAAGGTGTCGGCGGGTTCGTCGATGTCCAGCTGTGCGGTCGCGAAGCCGGCCGTACCGCCGGGCGCGGCGGCCGAAGCTGCGCGGGCGGTGTCGTGCGGCGTCCACTCGTCCAGCGGGAGCCCGTGCATGGTCCAGCCGTGCACGAGCCGGCGCTCCACCCGTACCCCGCCGAGGATGCCCTTGCCCTGGCCCAGCAGCGGCCCGTAGTTGATCCGCCCCTGGTTCTCCACCAGGAGCTCCAGCCGGACCCGCGCGCCCGTGCCGGTCACGGTGAACGAGGACGTCTCGCGGTCGAGTACGGCGACGGGCGCGCCGTCGACGAACACCTGGGCGCGGTCGTGCAGGCCGGTCACCCACAGTTCCTGCTCGCCGTGGGGCAGCAGGGGCCGGGCCGCGTAGAGCACCAGCCCGGCGGACTGTCCGAGTTCCTCGAAGCCGAGCGGCGCGGGGGCGTGCACCGGCTCGGTGGTGGAGCGCAGCGCGTCCAGCAGGGCGGCCCGCCGGGTCACCGGAAGGGTCCGGGGCGCCAGGAGAGGCGGGTCGGCGGGCAGTGGCCGCCGGGGTGCCGTGTCGCCGAGGGCGGCGGCGAACTTCTCCCGCAGCGCGTGGAACTTCGGGGTGAGGGCGCCGTGTTCGGCGATCGGGGCGTCCGAGTCGTAGCTGGTGACGGTCGGCTGGAGGGCGTCCCCGTCGTGGTTGGCACCGGCCCACAGGCCGAAGTTGGTGCCGCCGTGCGCCATGTAGAGGCTGACCGAGCCGCCCGCGTCGAGGAGGGCGCCGACGTCCTGGGCGGCACTGTCCGACGACCGGACATGGTGCTTCTCGCCCCAGTGGTCGAACCAGCCGTTCCAGAACTCCGCGCAGAAGAAGGGCTCGCCGGGCCGGCGTGAGCGCAGCAGTGCGGCGGCGTCGGCGGGCCGTGAGCCGAACGTCGCCGCCGCCAACTCGCCGGGCACGGTGCCGCCGTCGAGCATCAGCTCGGTGGGGCCGTCGGCGGTGTAGAGGAGTTCGGTGATGCCGCGGTCGACCAGGGCGTCCCGCACCCAGCGGACGTAGGCGTGGTCGTCGCCGTAACTGCCGTACTCGTTCTCGATCTGCACGGCCACGACCGGGCCGCCGTGCGCGGCCTGCAGTGCGGCGATCCGCGGGACGAGGGCGTCGAACCAGCGGCCGACCGCGTCCAGGTACGGCTGGTGACTGCTGCGCAGCCGCATGCCGGGGGTGCCGGTGAGCCAGGCCGGCAGTCCGCCGTTGTCCCACTCGGCGCAGATGTAGGGGCCGGGCCGCACCATCACGTCGAGGCCGGCGCGCTGGGCCAGCCGGGCGAAACGCGCCAGGTCGCGCCAGCCGTCGAAGCGGACCTCTCCGGGGCGCCGCTCGTGGAAGTTCCACGGGACGTAGGTGTCCACGGTGTTGAGTCCGAGGGCCGAGAGCCGTTCCAGGCGGTCGGCCCACTGCTCGGGGTGGACGCGGAAGTAGTGCAGCGAGCCGGACAGGACACGGTGCGGCCGACCGGCGCGCAGAAACGTGCCGTCGGCGTGGGTCAGGGTGGCCGCCGGGCGTGCGGCGCGGGTCGTGGGCGGGGTGCTGGCCAGGGTCACTCGACGGCTCCGGTGGTCGTGCCCGACCCGTCCCGGATGTTATCGATCCCTTGCGGGAGGCCGGTGCTTTCCCGCATGACTATGGCAGAGAATGTTATCGATGCCAATAAGGGCGCCACAGGCTTCTCCCCTCCCCGGACCCTGCGGGACACCAGGTGACGACCCATGTGAGCGATACCATCGCGGGGCGCGGACGCATCACGGGGAGGGCGCAGAGGAAGGGACCCGTGACGAAGCAGGGCGGCGGCAGGCGGCCGCCGGGGGTGACCGACGTGGCCCGGGCCGCCGGGGTGTCCGCGCAGCCGGTGTCGCGGGTGCTCTCCGGGCACCCGCACGTGCGGGAGACGACCCGTGCCGAGGTCGTGGCTGCGGTGGCCCGGCTCGGCTACCGCCGCGACAACGCGGCCCGCATGCTCTCCTCCGGGCGCAGCCGCACGATCGGTGTGGTCGCTCGGACGGGCGAACTCGCCGTCACCCATCTGCTGCGCCACATCACCGCGCCGGAGACGGTGCCCGAACCGGAGTCGGTGAAACCCCCGTCTCGTCGTCCGGGCGAGCACCGCCCCGGCAGCGGGGCCGACGGCGCTCAGCAACTGAGCGGCTCCTCCCCCAGCGCGGTCCGCAGGGCCAGCGGGGTGGCCGCCGCCCAGGCCTGCGGTGAGCAGGAGTGGGGATACGGGACGGGCCCGGCGGTCGCCGAACGGTCGTAGCCCGCGAGGACCTCGGGCAGCCGGTGACCGTGCCGGGACGCCGCCGCGACCAGCCCCTCGGTGACGGTGCGCACCTCGGCCGCGAGGCCGTGGCGGGCCAGGCCCAGGGCGATGACCGCGTTGTCGTGCGGCCAGGCGCTGCCCCGGTGGTACGACAGCGGGTGGTACGGCCGCTGCCCGGCGGCGAGGGTGCGGATCGCCCAGCCGGAGAAGAAGTCCGGCTCCAGCAGCCGCCGGCCCACCCGGCGGGAGCGCTCGGGATCGAGGATGCCCGACCACAGCAGGTGCCCGGCGTCCGACGCCAGCGCGTCGACCTGGCGGCCGGTGCCGTCCAGCGCGAGGGCGGGGAAGTCCGCCTCCGCCATCCAGAAGTCCGTCGCGAAGCGGTCCCGCAGCCGGGCGGCCCGCTCGCGGAGCCGGCGCGCGTAGGGCTCGTCCCGCCAGACGCCGTCCGCGAGTTCGGCCGTGCGCAGGAGTGCGTCGTAGGCGTAGCCCTGCACCTCCGAGACCGCGACGGGACCTTCGGCCTGGGTTCCGTCGCGGAAGCAGACGGCGCCCGCGGAGTCCTTCCAGTTCTGGTTGACCAGCCCGCCCGGGTCGGGGCTGTACACGAGGTACCCGTGCTGCTCCAGGCCGCCGTCGGTGAGCATCCAGTCGACGGCCCGCCGGGCGTGCTGTTCCAGGCGCACGGCCAGGGAGCGGTCGCCGGTCGCCTCGTGGTGGGCGTGGAGCAGCACGAGGAAGAGCGGGGTGGCGTCGACGGCGCCGTAGTACCGGCCGTACGGGACCTGCCGGAAGTGGGCGAGTTCGCCGTGCCGGGTCTCGTGGACGATGCGCCCTGGCTGCTCGCCGCTGAAGGCGTCGTGGCACCGGCCCTGCGTGGCGGCCAGCGCGCTCAGGACTGCGGCTGCCGTCGCGGGCCGGTACGGCAACAGGAAGTACGACGTCAGCAGCGAGTCGCGGCCGAACAGGGTGAGGAACCACGGGATGCCGGCGGCGGGCACGGGCACGTCCTCGCCGTCGACGCCGGTGACCGGGATGGTCAGCAGGTCGATGTCCGCCAGGCCGCGTTCGCAGGTGCGGGTCAGGTCGTCCGTCGCGCCCTCGTGCCGGTGCGCATTCCGTTCGGCGGAGGCGGAGGCGGAGGCGGGCGCGGAAGCGGCGGGTGCGGGGGCGGCGGGCAGCGGCCGTCCGTGCGGATGGGCGCGGACGGTCAGGTGCAGGTCGGCCCGGCCGTGCGCGTCGATCGGCAGGTGCCAGGTCAGCGTCCTGGCGGTGGAGCGTGGCCGGGCCTGCGCGGGGGCCGACTCGGCCGGGGCGGGGCGGCAGATGAGTTCGGTCCGGGCGAGCCAGTCGGCTCGTCGGTAGCTGAAGAGCACTCCGTCGGCGGTGTCGCGGCTCTCGTACTCGGCGCCGGGCTTGGCGTAGTGGCGGTCGTCGGCGCGGAGTTCGAAGAGGTCGGCGAAGTCCGCGTCGACGGTGAGGTCGAGGCGGGCCGTCACGGCGTCGGGGCGGTTGCTGACCAGGCTCAGGTGTTCGGTGAACGCGCCGGCGGTGACGCCCTGCCGCCGGAAGACGGTGTACGCGGGCGGATTGTCCCGGGTGCCCTCGGGGGTCAGCACACCGGCGGCCGTGTCGTCAGTGTCCGCCGTGGCGGGTACGAGGGCGACCGGAGCGGTGCCGTCGACGGTGAGCCGCCAGCGGCTGAGGTGCCGGGCGTCCTGGAGGAACAGCCCGTCGGGCGCCGATCCGCGGGTGCCGCTGATCTCCCCGTCGGCGTGGAGACGGACGAAGGTGGCGTCGCGCACCAGTTGGACGCGGGGCTCTGCCGCGGTCATGGCCTGGCCTCCTTCGGGTCGGCGCTCAGCAGGTCGAGCGTGAGGGCGGCGGTCCAGGAGAAGTGCCGGGTACCGCAGGCCGCGCCGGTGGAGGGGTCGACGTACTCGGCGAACCCGGAGCGTCCCGCCTCCGCGAGGAAGGCGGCGCGCAGGCGCTCGGCGTCCTGCTGGAGGCCGTGGGTGCGCAGTCCCCGCTCGATCAGCCAGGCGGTGTTGAACCAGGCCGGTCCGCGCCAGTACCGGGTGGGGTCGAAGGCGTGGCCGGTCAGGTCGTAGCTCGGGACCAGGTGCGTGGCAGGGGCGCTGAAGCACGGTCCGGTGAGCGTGGTGTGCAGGCGCCGGACGATGTCCTCGGGCAACTGCGGGACTAGGAGCGGGATCAGACCGCTGACGCTCCGCTCGTCGACCGGTGTGCCGGTGTGCAGGTCGCGCACGCGGAACAGGCCGGCCTCATCGTCCCAGAGCCGGTCCACCAGCGCCCGGGTCAGGTCGGCGGCCCGCTCGGTGTGCCGCTGCCCGGGCAGGCCCAGTTCACGCGCCATGGCGGCCAGGGCCAGTTCGCTCACGACCAGCAGCGCGTTGAAGGCGGGGTCCTCCACGGCGAACCGGTGCCGTACGACGCGGTCGTCGTAGCCCCCTTCCCGGTACTCGGTGGCCAGCCGCACGTACCGGCCGTAGTCGAGGTCGGTGGGGCGGTCGGCGGGGTGGCCGTGGTCGAGGTCGGCGCGCCGGAAGGTGTCGGGCGGGCTCGGTTCGATCCGCTGCAGGGCACGGTCCCAGCAGGGGCTGTTGTCCATGCCGGGTTCCCAGGGGTGGACGACCGCCGCGAGGCCGCCGCCGCCCAGGTCGCGGCAGGTGAGGAGGTAGTCGTGCCAGGCGGCGAGCCGCGGCTGGACGCGGGCGAGGAAGCCGCGGCGCCGGGACTGGGCCGGGTCGGCCCGGTGCACGAGCCAGGCCGCCAGGGCGTGCACGGGCGGCTGGACGATGCCGGAGGTCTCGACGGCCGAGGGTGCGCCAGCGGCTCGGCCGGCCCGGGACGACTGCCAGAAGTCGGGGCTCGGGAAGTAGACGCCGTGGGGCAGGGCGGGGTTGAAGACGATGTGGGGCACGCGTCCGTCGGCCCACTGTGCGCCCAGCAGGGACTCCAGCTCCCGCTGGGCGCGGCGCACCGAGAGGTGGCGCAGTCCGATGGCGACGAAGGCGGAGTCCCAGCTCCACTGGTGGGGGTAGAGGGTGCGGGAGGGGACGGTGGAGGCGCCGGTCCAGTTGTCGAGGAGGACCCGCGCCGCACCGCGCCGCAGGGTCAGGTCCGCGGGCGCGGTGGGCGCGGGCCGGTCCAGGAGGTCCACGTGCCGGTTCACGCGCCCGACCTCTTGAGGAAGGCGGGGACGGAGCGCACGGCCTCGACGGGGTCGCCGGTCAGGCGGCATTCGAGGGCGAGGTGGCCGTCGTAGCCGATGGTGTGCAGGGCGCCGAGCCAGGCGGGCCAGTCGAGGTGTCCGGCGCCGGGCTGGAAGCGGTTGGAGTCGGAGACCTGGGCGTGGCCGATGACGTCGGCGTGGGCGAGGATCGCGGCGGCGGGGTCGGTCTCCTCGATGTTCATGTGGTAGCTGTCGATGCCGATGCGGACCGAGTCGAGGCCGACGGCGCGGATCAGGCCCGCGGCCTGCTCGAGCCGGTTGACCATGTGGTCCTCGTACCGGTTGAGCGGCTCCAGGAAGAGGGTGACGCCCTCGCGGCGGGCGTGCTCGCCCAGTTCGGTGAGACCGGCGAGGAGCACCCCGCGGTCCTGCTCCTCGGTGCGCGGCGGCTCGAAGGGCGGCAGGCGGCGGGAGAACATGCCGTACGAGGCGGGGGTCTGGGCGCCCACGCCGCCGATCTCGGCGATGACGGTGAGCTGGGACTTCATCTGGGCGAGGGCGTCGCGGCGCAGGTCCTCGTCGAAGGCGCCGAGGAAGTGCAGCATGTCGACGCAGACGGTCGGCATGACGACGCCGTCCTTGCGGGCCCGCTTCAGTTCGTCGAGGCGGGAGGCGAAGTGGAGGTCGCCCTTTCCGCGCAGTTCGATCGCGTCGTAGCCGGCCTGCTGGGCGAAGTCCCACTTGGCCTGCAGGGTGTCTCCGGGCAGGAGCTGTTCCTGGACGGCGGTCTTGAGCATGGGGTTGCCTTTCGGGACTCTCAGAATTCCAGGACGACCTGCAGCGCCTCGGCGGGCCGCTCGTCCAGCAGTACGTAGGCGTCGGCGGCGTCGGCGACGGGGACGACGTGGCTCACCAGGAAGTCGACGTCCACCTGGCCCTCGGCGACCAGGCGCAGGAAGGTCTGCTGGAGACGTTCGACCGTCCAGCGGTTCGACAGCTGCGGGGGGACGCCGCCGATCTGGGAGCAGATCAGCTGGACCCGGTTGTGGTGGAACTCGTCGCCCAGGCGCAGGCCGATGCCGTCGCCCTGATAGAAGCCGGAGGCCACCACCCGGCCGCCGACGGCGACGGAGCGCAGCGCCTCGTGCAGGGCCGGGTAGGCGCCGCTGATCTCGATGGCGAGGTCGGCACCGAGGCCGCCGGTGGCCTCGCGGACGCGTTCGGCGACGGCGTCGGTGCGGGCGTTGAGGGTGCGGTGGGCGCCGTACCGCTTCGCGGTCTCCAGGCGGCCGTCGAGGGCGTCGACGGCGGTGACACGGGCGCCGCTGAGCTGCGCGAGGCGGGTGGTGAGCAGGCCGATGACGCCCTGGCCGAAGACGGCGACGTCCTCGCCGAGGTGGATGTCGCCGGCCAGAACGGCGTTGTACGCGATGGCGCCGACCCGGGCGAAGGCCCCGGCCAGCGGCTCCAGCCCGGCGGGCAGGGTGTGGCCGATCATCCGCTCGGCGGGGACGATGCCCTCGCTGCGGTGGCCCCAGATGCCCCACACCAGGTCGCCGGCGACCGGCAGGCCGGGGGTGCCGGCCAGCTCCGGGGAGACCTCGACGACCTCGCCGACCTCCGAGTAGCCCCAGCCGGCCACCGGGTACTCGATGCCGGGTGCGCCGTCGCGGAACAGGCGCGCGTCGGGGTCCCAGGTCCGCGTCAGATACGGATTGGTGCCGCGGTAGGCGGTGAGTTCGGTGCCGGCCGAGATGCCCGAGTAGCGGGTGCGGACCCGCAGGTGACCGGGCGGCAGTTCGGCCCTGACGTGCTCGGCGACCTCCACCTGGCGGGGGCCGGTGAACTGGACGACGCGTTCCACGGACGACACGGATGACACGGATGGCTCCGAAAGGGTTGCTGGTGTGGTTGCGTCGACAATATCCGCAACTTATGTCTTGTCAACCAGCAAAAGTAGTGCTGTGATGCGTGGCGAGCAGACGTAAGCCGGAACGAGGACACTCAATGCGCATCAGGACCCTGCGGTCGAGGACGACCGCGGTCGGCGTCACGGCGGCCCTGGGAATCGGGTTGCTCTCGGGCTGCGCGAGCAGCACCGGGCCCGGCAGACCCGACCGCGAGATCACGGTCTGGTCCCAGGAGAACCTGCCCGACCGCGTCGCCGCGACGCAGAAGGTCATCGACGGGTTCGAGAAGAAGAGCGGGATCAAGGTCAACCTCGTCGGGGTCGACGAGGGACAGATGCCGCAGCTGATCATGTCGGCGGCGGCCTCGGGCACGCTGCCCGACGTCATCGGCGCGGCGCCGATGGGCCAGGTCTGGCAGATGTACACCAACGGTCTGCTGAACACCGACATCGCGAAGCAGATCGTCGACGGGCTCGGCCGCGACACCTTCAACGCCAACGCGCTGGAGCTGACCTCCGACGGCGCCACCAGCCTCGGCGTGCCCTCCGACGCCTGGCTCCAGCTGCTGGTCTACCGCAAGGACCAGTTGGAGCAGAAGGGTCTGGCGGCGCCCGACACCTACACGAAGGTCCTGGCCGCCGCCAAGGCGCTGACCACCGAGGGCCATGACGGCATCTCGGCGGCCACCGACCCCAGCGACGTCTTCACCTCGCAGAGCTTCGAGAGCGTGGCCCTGGCCAACGACTGCCAAATGGTCGACGACCGGCACGAGGTCGCCCTGGAGTCCCCGCAGTGCGAGGCCGCCTTCCGCACCTACGACCAGTTGGCCCGCGTCTACGGCGCCCCCGGAACCCAGACCGTGGACTCCACCCGCGCCACCTACTTCGCCGGTCGGTCCTCCATGGTCATCTGGTCCTCGTTCCTGCTCGACGAACTCGCCGGCCTGCGCAAGGACGCCCTGCCGAGCTGCCCGGAGTGCAAGAAGGATCCCGGACACCTGTCGGACAGCAGCGGCATCGTCACCGCGATGAAGGGACCCGACGCCCAGGAGGCGGCCCAGTTCGGCGAGATCACGTCCTGGATCACCACCAAGACGGCCGAGACCGCAGCGTCCCGCGAATTCATCGAGTACATGATGGGCACCGGCTACGAGTCCTGGTTCGGCATGGCCCCCGAGGGCAAGATCCCCGTCCGCAAGGGGACCGCCGCCGACCCCGAGCGCTATCTCGACGCCTGGCGCCACAGCGACATCGGCGTGGACACCCGCAAGCCCCTCGACGAGGTCTTCCCCGAGACCCTGCTCGACCAACTCGCCGACGGCGTAAGCAACATGCGCCGCTGGGGCATCTCCCAGGGAGAGGGAGCCCTCGTCGGCGCCACCAACGGCGAACTGCCCCTGCCGAAGGCCATCGGCGCCATGACCAGCGGCCAGAGCTCGCCCCCCGAGGCGGCACGCGACGCCGCCGAAGAGGTCGTCGCCCTGAAGAAGTCCCTGCAGTAGCCGCCCGCCTGCACGTCACGAAGGTCCCTCATGACAACAGCCCCAGCCGGCGCGCCGCAGCGCCGGGACACCAGCCCCCGGTCCACGGACCGGTCCGCCGCAAGCGGTCGCCGCCCGATGACCGCCAGCCGGCGTGCCAACCGCGCGGGTCTCGCGTTCGTCTCCCCCACCTTCCTCGTGGTCCTCGTGGTGGTCGTGCTGCCCATCGCGTGGACCGTGCTGCTGGCCTTCCAGAAGGCCAAGCTCGTCGACATCCAGGGCATGGGCCTGTTCGGCAACTGGTCCCTGGACAACTTCGCGCAGGTCTTCGACTCGACCGGTTTCTGGTCCAGCCTGTGGACCACCCTGCTCTACACGGCCGGCTCCACACTCGGCTCCGTCGTCCTCGGCCTGGTCGCCGCGCTCGCGCTGCGCAAGCCGTTCAAGGGGCGCGGGCTGCTGCGCGCGGCCATGCTGCTGCCGTACGTCGCCCCCGTCGTCGCCGTGGCCTTCGTCTGGGAGGTCGCGCTCAGCCCGCAGTACGGCGTGGTCAACGACTGGGGACGCCGGCTGTTCGGCTGGGACGACCCGATCGCCTTCCTGTCGACCCGGGGGTACGAGGTCCACCTGCTCGGTCTGAACTTCGACATCCCGCTGGCGCTGCTGACCGTCGTCGTCTTCGAGTGCTGGCGCTACTTCCCCTTCGCGTTCCTGTTCATCCTGGCGCGGCTGCAGGCGGTGCCCGACACCCTGGAGGAGGCCGCGCTGGTCGACGGCGCCACCCCGACCCAGCGGTTCCGGCACGTCCTGCTGCCCCAGCTGATGCCCGTGATCGCCCTGCTGTGCGTGCTGCGGTTCATCATGACGTTCAACAAGTTCGACGACGTCTACCTGCTCACCGGGGGCGGCGCCGGCACCGACGTGGCGGCCGTGCGCGTCTACGACTTCCTCACCGCCCGCTACGACGTGGGAGCCGCGGCGGCCCAGGCGCTCGTCCTGGCCGTCACGCTGATGATCCTGCTGGGCTTCTACTTCAAGTTCTTCGGCAACAAGGTCCAGGAGGAAGCGTGATGCGCAAGGCGGCCCTGACCCGGGCCTTCGAGGAGCGGTTCTTCGGCGTCCTGCGCTGGTTCGTCATCGCGTTCCTCGCCGTGATCACCCTGCTGCCCTTCTACTACATGGTGCTGCTGTCGCTGAAGCCCATCGACGCGCTCCTGCTCGATCCGGGGTCCCTGTGGGTCTCGGCGAAGGACTTCACCCTCTCCACGTACCAGGACGTGCTGCGCTCGACCGACGACGGCGGCCAGGGCTTCCTGAAATTCCTCGTCAACTCCGCGCTGGTCTCCCTCGGCACGGTCGTGCTGACCCTGGTGGCCGCCGTGCCGGGCGCGTACGCCGTCAGCCGGCTGAAGTTCTTCGGCCACCGGCAGGTCAGCGCGCTCTTCCTGGCCGTCTACATGTTCCCGGCGACGCTGCTGGCGGTGCCGCTGTTCGTCATCTTCGCGAAGATCGGTCTGTCCTCCAGCCTGGTCGGCCTGGCCATCGTCTACGTCGCCCAGACCGTGCCGGTGTCGATCTACATGCTGAAGAACTACCTCGTCACCATCCCGGCCTCCATCGAGGAGGCGGCGGCCCTCGACGGGTGCTCGCGGCTGCAGACGGTCCGGAAGGTGATCCTGCCGCTGGCGCTCCCCTCCCTGATGGCGACCGGCCTGTACGTCTTCATGATCGCCTGGAACGAGTTCCTGTTCGCGCTGCTGTTCCTGGCCGCCGACCCCGACAAGTGGACGGTCTCCCTGGGCCTCGCCCAGCTCTCCAACGGCATCGAGGTGCCGAAGACCGTCCTCATGGCCGGGTCCGTGGTGCTGACGATCCCCGTGGTACTTCTGTTCTTCGCCGCCGAACGACTGCTCACCGAGGGTCTGACCAGCGGCGCCGACAAGAGTTGAGCCCTGGGGGAGACCATGATGACGTCGAGTCAGGCCAGCGCCGGCGCGCTGCTCCAGCTGATCCGCAGTGGCCGCGCCAACACCCGGGCCGAGCTCCAGCACACCACCGGGCTGTCCCGCTCCACCGTGGGGCAGCGCCTCGACCTGCTCAACCGGGCCGGTTGGCTGCGGCACACCACGGGTGCCTCCACCGGCGGCCGTCCCTCCCACCGGATCGCGTTCGACCCGACACACGCCTCGGTCATCGCCCTCGACCTGGAGACCCGGCACGCCCGCGCCGCCGTCCTCGACCTCGCGGGCACCATCCTGGCCGAGCACACCGGACCGATGGACATCGGTGAGGGTCCGGACCACGTGCTGGACCGGCTGGGCGCGTGGCTCCCGGACCTGATCGCGGCGGCCGGTGTCCCGGCGTCGCGCGTCGTGGGCATCGGGCTGTCCGTGCCCGGCCCGGTCGACTGGGAGACGGGGCGGGTCATCGAGCCACCCATCATGCCGGGCTGGGACCGGTACCCCATCCGGGAGCGGCTCCAGCGGGCGTACGCGGCACAGATGGGCCTGGGCCCGGAGGCCGAGGCCGTTCCCGTCCTGGTGGACAACGACGCCAACCTCATGGCGCTGGCCGAGCACCAGGCCAACCACCGCGACTGCTCGTCCTTCGTCCTGCTGAAGGTGTCCACGGGAATCGGCGCCGGTGTCGTCATCGGTGACAGCCTCTACCGCGGCATCGACGGCGGCGCCGGCGACATCGGGCACATCCGCCTGCACGACCGGTCCGACGCGCTGTGCATGTGCGGCTCCCACGGCTGCCTCGCGGCCGTCGCCAGTGGGCGGGCGATCGCCAAGGAACTGTCCGCCCTGGGCCTGGAGACCGCCTCCGGGCGGGACGTCCGACGGCTGCTCAACGAGGGCCACCCCGACGCCGTACGCCTGGCCCGCGAGGCCGGACGAAGGGTGGGCGAGGTCCTGGTGACCGTCGTGACCCTGCTCAACCCCGGCGTGCTCATGATCGCCGGGGAGCTCTCCGGGGTGCCCTTCCTGACCGGGGTGCGGGAGCTGGTCTACCAGCGGGCCATGCCCCGTGCCACCGCCAACCTCCAGGTCGTCACCTCGCGGCTCGGCGACCACGCGGGGCTCGTCGGAGCCGCCGCCATGGTCGTGGAGCACCTCTACTCCCCCGCGGGCGCCGACGCCCGGCTCGAACGCCTTGACGCATGACCGCCGCCCGTCGTCCCCGACAGGACGCCGAAGGACCCCCGAAGACAGGAACGCCGTGACCACTGCCCCCGCCCCCTGGAACCACCGGCCCGTCGAGGTCGGGCTCGTGGGTGCCGGCCCCTGGGCCCGGACCATGCACGCCCGGGTGCTCGCCGCCGGCCCCGAGACCCGGCTCGCCGCGGTCTGGGCCCGCCGCACGGAGGCCGCCCGTCAGGCCGCCGCTCCCTACGCCGCTCATGTCGCCGCCGGCTTCGAGGAGCTGCTGGACCGCTGCGAGGCAGTGGCGTTCGCCGTGCCGCCCGCCGTCCAGGCCGAGCTGGCGCCGCTGGCCGCGAAGCGCGGCAAGGCCCTGCTGCTGGAGAAGCCGCTCGGCCCCGATCTGGCCGCGGCCCGCCGCGTGGCCGACGCGGTCGCCGAGGCCGGTGTCGTCTCCCAACTCGTGCTGACCAAGCGCTATCACCCGGCCACCCGGGCGTTCCTCGAGGCCGCACGCGCCGTCGACGTGGCCGGGGCTCGCTCCTGCTACCTCCACGGCGCCTTCCTGGAGGGAGACTTCGCCACCGGCTGGCGCCTCGAGCACGGTGCCCTGCTCGACCTCGGCCCCCATCTGCTGGACCTGCTGGACACCGCGGTCGGCCCCATCACCGACATCCGCGCCACGGGCGACCCGCGCCGCTGGGTGGAGCTGACCTGCGAACACGCGAACGGCGCCGTCAGCCAGGCCTCCCTGTCCGGTGCCGTGGCCGTCCCCCGCACCCTCACCCGCGTCGAGCTCTTCGGTCCGCAGCAGCCGCTGGTCTACGACACGGCCGACATCGACCACGAGGAGTGCTGGCCCGTCCTGCGCAACGACTTCGCGTCGGCTGTCCGCACCGGCACGCCGACCCCGATCGACGCACGGCGCGGCCTGTACCTGCAAGGCCTCCTCGACCGTGCCCGCTGCACGTGAAGAACCCCCGGCCTGTGCGACAGGGCGGGGGTCGGTGTTCTTCAGGGAGCGCCGGGCAGGCCTTGCACCTGCATTTTCCCGCAGGAAGCGGGACGTCTTTCCTTAGACGACCAACGCGTGGGCGCCGTCCGCCGTAATGGCGCGTGCCCAAGATCGACTCTAGCCCAGTCGCGCCCGTGACGCACATCGAGACCACTGCGACCCCCCGAGGGGCTTCCGACCAGCTGGTCCAGTAGCGACACCACCAGGCCTTTTGCTTTTTCTTTGCGTTGCGGGAACCACTTGGCCCCCGACTGCGTTCCTCATGGTGGCCGCGAGAAATCGCGGCCGAGGACCGATACGCATACGCAGCAACAGAAGCCGAGGTGGCACGAGTGGCGATGTGGGACAAGATCAAGGACCAGGCCAAGACCTTCCAGCAGTCCCAGGGCACTCGGGGAGCGACCGGATCCGGGCACGGATCGCAGGGGCATCAGGGGTACCAGGGGTCCGGCGGGTCGGGCTCGTCCTCCGGCGGTTCCAAGGCCCAGCTGATCGGGCTGTTCAAGACCCAGCTCGCCTCGGTCAAGACCGAACTCAAGAGCGGCGCCTACCGGGATGCCAGCATGGCCATGTGCGCGCTGGTCGCCGCGGCCGACGGACACGTGGAACCGGCCGAGCGCCAGCGCGTGGAGGAGCTGATCGTCTCCAACGAGGTGCTGCAGAACTTCCCGGCGGACCAGCTCCGCCAGCGGTTCAACCAGCACGTGGACCGGCTCCTGGGCAATTTCGAGCTGGGCCGGAGCGAGGCCCTGCAGGTGATCGCCAAGGCCGCCAAGAAGCCCGCGGAGGCCCGGGCGGTCATCCAGACCGGCATGGTCGTGGCCGGGGCCGACGGGGTCTTCGAGCACGCCGAGCAGCAGGTGATCCGCGAGGCCTGCACGGCCCTCGGAGTGTCGCCCTCGGAGTTCGGTGTCTGACCTCCCGCTCGACGAGCGTCTCGTACGACGCCTGGTCGGCCGGCAGTTCCCCCAGTGGGCGGAGCTGCCGGTCGAGCGGTTCCCGTCCGGTGGCACGGTCAACGCGATGTACCGGCTGGGCGACGAGTTGGTCGTCCGGCTGCCGCTGATCGAGGGCGGAGTCGAGGACGTCGCGCGGGAGCGGACCTGGTTGCCCCGCCTGTCCGCCCTGCTGCCCGTCGCCATTCCGGAGGTGCTCGGCGCCGGCGCGCCCGCCGACGGCTTTCCGTGGCCGTGGTCGGTGTACCGGTGGCTGCCCGGCGGGATCCCCGAGGCCGGGGCGTTGAGCGAGCCCGTGCCGCTGGCCGAGGACCTGGCGGGTTTCGTCGCGGCGATGCGAGAGATCACCCTGCCGGACGCGCCGGGGGCCCACCGCGGCGGACCGCTCTCCACGCAGGACGCGGAGACCCGGGCGGCGATCGGTGAGCTGCGCGGTCTCGCCCAGGAAGGCATCGACTGCGATGCCGTGACCGCCGTGTGGGAGGACGCCCTGCGGGCCCCGGAGTGGGACGGGCCGCCGGTCTGGCTCCATGCCGACCTGATGCCGGGAAATCTGCTGGTGGACGGCGGCAGGTTGTCCTCGGTCATCGACTTCGGATGCATGGGGGTGGGCGATCCGGCCTGTGACCTGTTCCCGGCGTGGAACCTGCTGCCGGCCGACGCCAGGGAGGTCTTCCGCGACGCGCTCGGCGTGGACGACGCGACCTGGCGCCGCGGCCGGGGCCGCGCCCTCTCCCAGGCGGTGATCGCGCTGCCGTACTACCGGGAGACCAACCCCGCGATGGCGCACAACGCCCGTCATGTGATCCGGGCGGTGCTGGGAGAGGACGCCTGAGCCGGTGCTCAGCTGTCGTAGTCCACGGTCAGCTTCTCGGAGACCGGGTACGACTGGCAGGTCAGGACGTAGCCGGCGTCGACCTCGGCGGCCTCGAGGGCGAAGTTGCGCCGCATGTCGGCGCTGCCGTCCGTGACCAGCGCGCGGCAGGTGCCGCAGACGCCGCCCTTGCAGGCGAAGGGCAGGTCGGGGCGGCTCTTCTGGGCGCCGTCGAGGATGGTCCGCTCCCGGGAGAGGGAGGCGGTCGTGGAGCGGCCGTCCAGGGTGATGACGACCTCGCTGACGGGGCCCTGCGGGCCTGCCTCCTCGTGCCGCACCTCCCGCACGGGCTCGTCGTCGGCGAAGAACAGCTCCCGGTGGACACGCTCGGCCGGGACGCCGAGGCCGGTCAGGACCTGCTGGGCGGCGCCGACCATGCCCTGCGGTCCGCACAGCCACCAGTGGTCCGCGGCCTCCAGGTCCACCAGGGAGTCGACGAGCGCCGAGAGCCGTTCGGCGTCCAGGCGGCCGGAGAGCACCTCGGCCTCGCGGGGCTCGCGGGAGAGCACGTGGGCGAGCTGGAAGCGGGCCGGATACAGGTCCTTCAGGTCCGCCAGCTCGTCGGCGAACATCACCGTGTCGGTGCGGCGGTTGCCGTAGAAGAGGGTCACGGTCGAGCGGTCGTCGGCGGCCAGGACCGACTCGGCGATGGACATCATGGGGGTGATGCCCGAGCCGGCCGCTATCAGCACGTGGTGGCCGGGGGTGGTGAGGTCGGGCGTGAAGAGGCCGGTGGGTCCCATCACCTCGACGGTGTCGCCGGGGCGCAGCTCGCCCACGAGCCAGGACGAGAACAGCCCGTCCGGCACCACCCGGACCCCGATGCGCGGTGCCGCACCGACCGGTGAGCAGATCGAGTACGAGCGGCGCTCGTCCCGCCCGTCGACCTCGCGGCGCAGGGTGAGCGACTGGCCGGGCGCGAAGGCGAACTCCTCGGCGAGCTCGTCCGGGATCTCGAAGCTCACGGCCGCCGCGTCCGCGCACAGTCGCTGGACCTCGGCGACGCGCAGGCGGTGGAAGGCAGGACGGCGGCGGGTGCGCACCGGCGCTGCCGAGGCGGGGGCGGTCGGGGCCATCAGATCTCCTTGACGTACTCGAACGGCTCGCGGCAGGCCCGGCAGCGCCACAGCGCCTTGCAGGACGTGGCGGCGAAGCGGGAGGTCTCCTCGGTGTCCGCGGAGCCGCACCGGGGACAGGGCACCGTGCGCCGGGTCGGCGTCAGCACCAGGGAGACCGGGCCGCGGGGCGCCGCTCCGGGCGGGGCGATGCCGTGCTCGGCGAGCTTGCGGCGGCCGGACTCGGTGATCCAGTCGCTCGTCCAGGGCGGGTCGAGGACCGTGCGGATCTCCACGCGCGCGTACCCCGCGTCCCGCAGCCGGGCGGCGACGTCCGCACGCATCTCGGCCATGGCCGGGCATCCCGAATAGGTGGGGGTCAGGCTCGCGACCACGGTGCCGTCCCCGGTCACCTCGACGTCGCGCAGGACGCCGAGGTCGGCCAGGGTCAGCATGGGCAGCTCGGGGTCGGGCACCTGCTCGGCGACGTGCCGGGCGCGCCGGGTGTCCAGGAGTGCGGTCACCATGTCGCCTCCGGGTGGGCGCGGGCCACGCTCTGCAACTCGACCAGCAGCGGCGCCAGATGCTCGGTGTGCTCGCCGGCGCGGCCGGAGCCGGGCAGCGGGCGGTACACCGGCAGGGGCAGTCCTGCCGCCTCGGTGACCTGGCGCAGGTCCTCGGCCACCTCGTCCCGGACGTCGTACGCCGCGTGCAGTTCGCCGACGTAGGGCGCGACCTGCTCCAGCGCGGCGCGCATCCTGCGGTGCGACTCCTCGGTGCCGTCGCCCAGGCGTACGGCCCACTCCGCGGCGTACTGACGGTGGTACGTCAGCTCCTTGACGCCCTTGGCCGCGACCGCCGCGAGGACCGGGTCGGGGTGGGACACGAGGCGTTGGAAGTGTGCGAGGCGCCAGCTGGAGAGCACCAGGAGCCGTACGACGGCGAAGGCGAAGTCACCACCGGGGAGTTCGGCCAGGCGCACGTTGCGGAAGGCGTCGGCGTCCCGGAAGTAGGCGTAGGCGTCCTCGCCGTGGCCGGTGCCGTCGACCTGGCCGGCCCGCGCGTACAGCAGGCGGGCCTGGCCGAGGAGGTCGAGGCCGATGTTGGCCAGCGCCACCTCCTCCTCCAGCTCGGGGGCGCGCGTGACCCACTCGGCGAGCCGCTGGGCCGAGACCAGGGCGTCGTCGGCGAGCGCCACGCAGTCCGCGGCCAGCTCACCGGCGTCGACGCCCGCGGGCACGGTGGTGTCGACGCCGTGCAGCGGGTCCTCGAAGCCGGTGCCGTAGGCCCAGCGGGTGTCGTCCTCGTGTCCCTCGGCCAGGGTCAGGTAGACGTGGTCGTCACTCATGCCCTGCTCCTAGATGTGGGGGACGTCGTCGGGGATGTCGTAGAAGGTCGGGTGGCGGTAGACCTTGTCGGCGCTGGGGGCGAAGAAGGGGTCCTTCTCGTCGCGGGTGGAGGCGGCGATGTGCTCGGAGCGCACGACCCAGATGCTCACGCCCTCGTTGCGCCGGGTGTAGAGGTCGCGGGCGTGGGTGAGCGCCATCGCGTCGTCGGCGGCGTGCAGCGAGCCGACGTGGACGTGGTTGAGGCCGCGCTTGCCGCGCACGAACACCTCGTACAGCGGCCAGTCCTGCTTCGCGGGGGTCATGCCGCCGCTCCCTTCTGTGCGCGGGCGGCCTGCTTGGCGGCGTGGGCGGTGGCCGCCTCGCGCACCCAGGCGCCCTCCTCGTGGGCGGTACGGCGCCGCTCCATGCGCTGTTCGTTGCACGGGCCGTCGCCCTTGATGACGCGCATCAGCTCGTCCCAGTCGGGGGTGCCGAAGTCGTGGTGCCCGGCCTCCTCGTTCCACCGCAGCTCCGGGTCGGGCAGGGTGACGCCCAGCTTCTCGGCCTGGGGGACGGTCATGTCGACGAAGCGGCGGCGCAGCTCGTCGTTGCTGTGCCGCTTGATCTTCCAGGCCATCGACTGCGCGGAGTTGGGCGAGGCGTCGTCGGGCGGGCCGAACATCATCAGGGACGGCCACCACCAGCGGTTCACCGCGTCCTGGACCATCTCCCGCTGGGCGTCGGTGCCACGCATCATCGTCAGCAGCAGCTCGTAGCCCTGGCGCTGGTGGAACGACTCCTCCTTGCAGATCCGCACCATCGCGCGCGCGTACGGCCCGTAGGAGCTGCGGCACAGCGGCACCTGGTTGCAGATCGCGGCGCCGTCCACGAACCAGCCGATCACACCGACGTCGGCGAAGCTCAGCGTCGGGTAGTTGAAGATCGACGAGTACTTCTGGCGCCCCTCGATCAGCCGCTGGGTGAGGTCGGCGCGGTCCGCGCCCAGTGTCTCCGCCGCCGAGTACAGATACAGCCCGTGGCCGGCCTCGTCCTGGACCTTGGCGAACAGGATCGCCTTGCGGCGCAGCGAGGGCGCCCGGGTGATCCACTCGCCCTCCGGCTGCATGCCGATGATCTCCGAGTGCGCGTGCTGGGCGATCTGCCGGATCAGCGTCTTGCGGTACCCCTCCGGCATCCAGTCGCGCGGCTCGATGCGCTGGTCGTGCGCGATCGTCGCGTCGAAGTGCTCCTGCAACGCGTCCGGGGGCGGCGCCTCGGCGGCGTGTGTCGTGGTCATCGTCACCAGCTTCCCAACCGACCATTCGTTCGGTATCAGTGTGGCGGGTTTTCCGGCGCCGGGCAAGACCCGGAACCTCGCCGCTCACCCTCTTGACAGGGCAACCGCACGGCTGGATTACTGGGCCGTGCCGCGCGCGGACCGAATGGTCGGTCGGGAAGCAAGGTGGTGGACGAGGTAGTGGGACGAGGTGGTGGGACAGTGACGGGACAGGTGGCAGGACAGGTGCCGCGGACCATGGAGCCGACGCCCACGGAGGTGATGTTCGCCGCGGACGAGGCGTCCCGGCGGCTGGGCATCGAGCTCGTCGAGCACAGCGAGGGGAGCGCCGTCCTGCGGATGACCGTGACCCCGGCGATGGTGAACGGACACCGCATCGCCCACGGCGGCTACCTCTTCCTGCTCGCCGACACCGCCTTCGCCTGCGCGTGCAACAGCCACGGTCCCGTGACCGTGGCGGCGGGTGCCGACATCGTGTTCGTCGCGCCGGCCCGCGAGGGCGACGTGCTCGTGGCCAGCGCCGAGGAGCGCACCCGGTTCGGCCGCAGCGGCGTCTACGACGTGAGCGTGCGGCGCGGCGGGGAAGTGATCGCGGAGTTCCGCGGCCGCAGCCGCAGTGTGCGGGAGACCACGGCGCGCGAGACGCCGGGCACGACGACGAAGGAGTCGCGATGAGCAGCGAGCCGACGACCGGGACGACCCTGTCACCCCGCCGCGGAGAGCCCCTCCCCCACGACCTGCTGGACGACGCCGAGCGGCTGGACCGGGAGCAGCTCCGGGAGCTCCAGCTCGACCGACTGCGCACGACCCTGCGGCACGCCTACGAGAACGTGGAGCTGTACCGGAAGAAGTTCGACGCCGCCGGGGTGAGGCCCGAGGACTGCCGCAGCCTGGCGGACCTGGCCAGGTTCCCCTTCACCACCAAGACCGACCTGCGGGACACCTACCCCTTCGGCATGTTCGCCGTCCCCATGGCCGACGTGCGGCGCGTCCACGCCTCCAGCGGCACCACCGGCCGCGCCACCGTCGTCGGGTACACGGACAACGACCTGTCCACGTGGGCGGACGTCGTCGCCCGCTCCATCCGGGCCGCGGGCGGCCGGCCCGGTCACAAGGTGCACATCTCCTACGGCTACGGCCTGTTCACCGGCGGCCTCGGCGCGCACTACGGCGCCGAGCGCGCCGGCTGCACGGTGATTCCCGCCTCCGGCGGCATGACGGCACGCCAGGTGCAGATCATCCAGGACTTCCGGCCCGAGATCATCATGGTCACCCCGTCCTACATGCTCACCCTGCTCGACGAGTTCGAGCGGCAGGGCGTCGACCCGCGCACCAGCTCCCTGAAGGTCGTCATCTTCGGTGCCGAGCCGTGGACCGAGGAGATGCGCCGCGAGATCGAGGAGCGGATGGACATCCACGCCGTCGACATATACGGCCTGTCCGAGGTGATCGGCCCCGGCGTGGCCCAGGAGTGCGTCGAGACCAAGGACGGGCTGCACGTGTGGGAGGACCACTTCTACCCGGAGGTGGTCGATCCGCTCACGGACGCCGTGCTGGCCGAGGGCGAGGAGGGCGAGATCGTCTTCACCTCTCTCACCAAGGAGGCGCTCCCCGTCGTCCGCTACCGCACGCGCGACCTGTCCCGGCTGCTGCCGGGCACCGCCCGGCCCGCCTTCCGCCGGATGCAGAAGGTCACCGGCCGCTGCGACGACATGATCATCCTGCGCGGCGTGAACGTCTTCCCCACCCAGATCGAGGAGATCGTGCTCCGCACGCCCGGCGTCGCCCCGCACTTCCAGATCCAGCTCACCGAGCGCGGTCGCATGGACCACATGACCGTGCGGGTCGAGGCCCGCCCCGGCGCCGGTCCCGAGCAGCGCGAGGCGGCCGCCAGGGCGATCGGCCAGGGCGTCAAGGACGGCGTGGGTGTCACCGTGGACGTGGAGATCGTCGAGCCGGAGGCCCTGGAACGCTCCCTGGGCAAGCTCCGCCGGGTGAGGGACCTGCGCGGGGCCTGACCGGCTGACCAGGGAAAAACGTGAGCACGGACACTTCCGTTCCTCACTCGTGCTGGTGTGCGCGGTGATGCGGATGGGCAGGAAATGCATGATCGGGGGAGGTTGAGTCCGTCCAGGGGGGAAATCCCGTGCATGTGTGTGTGATCGGTGCCGGTCTGTCCGGGCTGGCGGTGGCCCATGCTCTCAAGGAGCGCGGCATCGAGTTCGTCTGCCTGGAGAAGGCCCCCGACGTCGGGGGGATCTGGCGTCAGCCGCAGGCCGGCGAGCGCGGTCCCGGGTATCTGTCACTGCATCTCAACAGCGCCAAGCAGCTGACCGGTTACACCGACTTCCCGATGCCGTCGTCGTACCCGCTCTATCCCCGGCACAGCGAGGTCGCCGCCTATTTGCGGTCCTTCGCCGAGTGGTCGGGCGTCCTGGACCGGGTCGAGCTGCGTACCGAGGTCATGTCCGTACGCCAGGACGCGGACGGCAGGTGGACGGTCGACAGCAGGGGCCCGGACGGCGCGGTGACGTCGCGTCGGTTCGAGCACGTGGTCGTCGCCTCGGGGCACCACACCGAGCCCGCACTGCCCGACCCCCTCCCGACGGGCGCCGACTCCTTCGCCGGAACGATTCTCCACTCCCTCGACTACCGCACCGGCAGCGACTTCGCCGGACAGCGCGTCGTCGTGGTGGGCCTCGGTGCGTCGGCGGTGGACATCGCGGCGGACCTGTCCCGGCACGCCGCGCAGACCGTGCTCTCGGTGCGCCGGGGCCTGCACATCCTGCCCAAGCAGCTCTACGGGATGTCGCTCGACGAGATCGCCGAGGCGCCCTGGTGGAGCGAGATGACCTTCGCCGAGCAGCGCAGCTGGGTGGAGCAGGCCCTGCTCGTCGCCCGCGGCAGGCTCTCGGACTACGGGCTGCCGGAGCCCGACCACCCGATCTTCTCCTCGGCGGTGACCCTGTCGGACGAGATCCTCAGCCGGATCCGGCACGGCGCCGTGACCCCGAAACCCGGGATCGACTCCTTCGACGGCGACCGGGTGGTCTTCACCGACGGCACCTCCGTGGCGGCGGACGCGGTCGTCTACTGCACCGGCTTCCACATGACCTTCCCCTTCCTGCCCGCCGGTTGCCCGGTGGCCGCGGACGGCTCGGTCGAGCTGTACAGACGGATCGTCCCGGCGGACCGGCCGGGGCTGTACTTCGTCGGTCTGATCCGGCCCGTCGGCTCGATCAGCCGGCTGGTGGAGGCCCAGGCGCGGTGGGTGACGCGGATCATCGCCCGGGAGGTCACGCTGCCCGCGGCGGACGAGATGCGCCAGGAGATCGGCACCTACCTCGCCGGGATCGTCCAGCGTTACGGCCGCACCCGGGGCGCCTCGATCCAGGTCGACGTGGGCCCGTACCTGGCGGAGTTCCGGGAGTCGCTGCCCGTGTGAGTGTTCCGCCGGGCGCCGCCGCGCAGTCCGCGACGGCGCCCGGTCACGTCCTTGCCCGAGAGTTCCCGGTGGATCGCACCGGGAGCCCTCTCGTGTGCGGACGGTCCGGTCAGGCCACCGGCACCGGCACCGGTTCGCGGACGGTCTCCACGGCAGGCGGCCGGACCGCGTACGCCTCCGAGGAGAGGTACGCCGTCACCCGCGGCGGCTGGTCCCGTTGGTGGGCGAGGGCCAGGTAGGCGATCAGGCCCACCCCGTCCTCGAGCCGCCGCTCGGTGAGGGCGGCCAGGGCGCGGTCGAGTACGGAGGCGTCCATGCCGTGGTCGTGCAGCACTCTGGACGCCCGCGCCAGGGCCTCCCCGTCATGCCGGACGTAGTCACGAACCGGGATGTACAGGGTGAATCCACTCGGCCGCTCCGTGCCGAGGTCGGTGAAGGAGTGGCAGGACTGACCAGGCCGTCCGCCGAGCCCGCCCGTGTCGGAGCCGAGATCCACGGCCGTGCGGAAGAAACCCTCGACCGCCGTCGGCACGGGGCCCGACTCCATCCGGGACAGCCGTCCGGCCTGGCCGGCCGTGAGGTTGTCGTGGCGCAGGTAGACCTTCGCCCGGGGTTCCGCCCAGTCCCCGAGGTCCAGGGCGAGGAACGGATATCCACTGCCCTGGGGAAGGCTGTCGAAGGCCCGGCGGTACCCAAGCCGGTGCAGGGCCTCGCGCACCGTCGCGGCGGAACGTTCCTCCCCGCCCGCCGCCGGGTTCAGGTAGACCTTGACCGCGGGTACGCCGCCGGGTCTGAGTTCCAGGGCGCACCACAGGGCGAGGGGGCCCCGCGGAGCGGGTGGCAGGAACAGGTCCCGGAGTTCGTCGAGGGCGTCGGTGGCGAAGTGCCAGCGCCGCGCCATCGTCCGGATCGCCTCCAGTCCGGCACGGCCGTTGTGTGCCAGGCTGGTTGCGCCGCAGCCCGGTTCCACGAGGACCCTCATGGCGGGCGCCGCGTCCGGCCGGAAGGAGAGGGAGAACTCCACGGGGGTGTGGTCGTCGGACAGAAAGGTGCGGGTGGGCGGCGCCAGGCTCAGCGGCCGCTGGGCCACCGGGCCCAGTGCGTCGGTCAGGACCTGTGCGTAGGTCTCGACGTCGGCGCGGGACAGGCCGGCGACCGAGCCGAGTCTTCGTAGCTGGCCGCCGGTGAAGGAGCCGAGCGTGGGCGTGCCCCGCGGGTCCGCGGCCGTCGGCGCGGCCCTCACCGGTCCGACCCCGGCCGGAGCCGCCCAAAGCGATACCCGCCTCGGGGGGCGGGTATCAGGGGGTTCGGCGCCGGGAAAGCGGCGTACGTGGATATGTGGTCCACGACACCTCCTTTGACTCGTAAGCAACTTGAATACCGCGTTGCTCACTACCCGTGCCGTTCGATCTTCATGCGAAAGGGGCTGGTTGGGAGGGTGTTGCGCACATCACCGTGTGAGCCAGTTGAGGAACTGGCTCCACATCCCCTTGTGTTCGGCCGGACGGGCCGGACCCGCCGGCTTCTCCTGCCCGGGCGACGCGGTGGCGGGCCCCGCTTCGCCGCGCCGTGCGGCACGCACCGGGGTGAACCGGGCCGGAAGTGTGGCCAGAGCCCGGTTGAAGGGGCCCGGACGCCAGGTCAGGCTGTCCTCGGGGACGGCGAGTTCGACGTCGGGCAGTTCGTTGAGCAGGTACTCGATGGCCGTGACCGTGATGTGCCGGGCCGGTTCCTTGGACGGGCAGGCGTGCGGGCCCGCGCTCCAGGCGAGGTGCGCGCGGTTGCTGCCCGCCTGGCGGGACGCCTTGAGGGCGGGACCGGTGTTGGCGGCGGCGAAACTGACGAGCACGAGGTCGCCCGCCTGCATCTGCTGTCCGGCCAGTTCCGTGTCGGCGGCCGGGTAGTGCGGGGCGAAGTTGGCCATGGGCGGGTTCTCCCACAGCGTGTCGTCGAGCGCCTCGTCGATCAGTCCGCCCTCGCGGGCGTACCGCTCGTGGGTCAGGAGCCGGTGCAGGGTGTTGCCGAGGAGGTTGCGCAGGGGTTCGGCTCCCGCGCTGAGCAGCAGGGCGAGCTGGTGGACCATCTCCTCGTCGTCGAGTCGGGCCTCGTGCTGCATCAGCCAGGAGGTGACGTCGTCCCCGGGCTTGCGCCGCTTGAGCGCGACCAGCTCCCCCACGGCCTCGAAGAGCACCGCGGCGGCCTTCTCCGCGTTGACCCCGTCGAACATCCCGGTGATGCCGAACAGCACCCGGTCGCCGATGTCGGCGGGGCAGCCGAAGAGTTCGTTGAAGACGAACAGCGGCAGCTGCCGGGCGTAGTCGCCGAGCAGATCGGCCGAACCGCGGCCGGCGAACTGGGAGATGAGGTAGCCGGAGATCTGCTCGGTGCTCCGGCTCAGCCGCCGGGTGTCCACCCGCGCCATGCTGTCGGTGACCGCCTGCCGCAGCCTGAGGTGGTCGGCGCCGTCGGCGAACATGCAGTTCTGCCGGTAGGCCAGCAGCGGCACCACCGGGCTGTCCGGGCCCACCTTGCCCTCGTTGAAGGCCCGCCAGCGACGCGCGTCCTTGCGGAAGGAACCGGAGTCCTGCAGCAGTTGGAGCGCCGCCGCGTAGTCCGTGACCAGCGTCGCCTCGACCCCGGGGGCCAGTTCGACGGGTGCGGCGGCCCCGTAGTGGCGCAGGTACTCGTAGTACGCCTGCGGGTCGGCGGCGAACTCCGGTCCGTGCAGCGGCACGCGGGCCCCGGAGCCGTGGGCCGGGCACCCGGGCGGAGGCACCGGGGCGGTGTCGTGGGCGTTCATGTCTGCTCCCAGCTCCTAGCGGGTGCGGTCCAGCAAGTAGCGGACGAGGGTGGTCAGTGCGGCGGCCGAGGACTTCTCGTCGCGGGCGTCGCAGGTGACGACGGGGGTGTCGTCGAGCAGGTCCAGGGCCTCGCGCAGGGCCCGCTCGTCGCGCGGCGGGGCGCCGTCGAAGTGGTTGACGGCGATGGCGTATTCGAGCCCGTACTGCTCGATGAGGTCGATGACCGGGAAGGAGTCCGCCAGCCGCTCGGGGTCGACCAGCACCAGCGCGCCGAGCGCGCCGCGTGCCATGTCCTCCCACATCTGCACGAAGCGCTGCTGGCCGGGGGTGCCGAACAGGTAGAGCACGACGCGGTCGCTGATGGTGAGACGGCCGAAGTCCATGGCGACCGTGGTGGTGGTCTTGCCCTGGACCCCCTTGAGGTCGTCGACCGACTCGGCGGCCTGCGTCATCGTCTCCTCGGTGGACAGCGGCTCGATCTCGGAGATGGAGCCGATGAGGGTGGTCTTGCCCACCGCGAAGTGCCCGACGACGAGGATCTTGACCGCGGTCTGCGTCGCTCCGCCGCGTACGTAGTCCCGCTCATCCAAACTTGGCGCGGAGCCCATTGAGCACCTCCTCCAGGATCTCCCGGTCGGCGAGGGCGGCGCGGGCCACCGGCGGGCGGGTCATGACGTGGCCGCCCTCCATGAGGGACGCCAGCAGGATCCGCACCACGCCCAGCGGGTAGTGGGTGTGGCCGGCGATCTCGGCGACCGAGAGGTAACCGGCGGAACAGAGGTCCAGCAGGTTCTGTTCCTCGGGCGACAGCCGGGTGGTGGGCCGCTGCGTGTGGCCGGCCGACGCGGTGACCAGGGTGATCAGGGAGAGCTGCCCGTCGTCGGGCAGCCCGCGGCCCTTGGTGATGACGTACGGCCGTACTAAGGCGGCGGCTTCCGGCTCCCAGCCGTCGTGGCCGGTCACGAGCGGCTGCCGAGGTTCTCGCGCGGCGGGGTCGTCAGCCGCTTGCCGAGCTGGGCGACGAGCTGCTGCATCCGGAAGGTGATGTCGGCCATGTCGACCTCCGGGGAGGCGGAGACACCGAGGTAGGCGCCCTCGCCGGCGGATATCAGGAACACCCAGCCGCCGTCGAACTCCACCAGGGTCTGCCGCCACGCCTGGTGCGGGTCCTCACAGAAGAAGGCGAGGGTACGGCTGAGTGACTGCACACCGCTCATCGCCGCGGCGACCCGGTCCGCGTCGTCCCTGTCGAAGTCCTGCGTGCGGGCCATCAGCAGTCCGTCGGCCGATATCAGGACCGCGTGCAGGGCGCCGGGAATCTCCAGGGCGCTGTCGAGCATCCATGACAGATCGTCGTTCACGAGTCCTCATGTCCTTCGCTGCTTGCACCGGGTGTTCTGCTCGTCCGGTCCGAGTCCGGGCCCGAGTCCTGGGGCCGGGTGACGCGGCCGGTCTGCGTGCCCCGCTGGAATGCCGCCATGACCTGCGCCTGCTCGGAGTCGGAGCGGCTCGCGGAGCGCGGGGCGGACGCGCTGCCGGGCACGATGGCCATCGGGCGCTTGCGGCGGCGCCGGGGAAGTCCGTCACTCGTCCGGGACGGGGCGGGCGCGGACTCCTCCGGTCCCCCCTCCGGGCCCGGCCGGGCGGTGCCGCGGGGGGCCGGGAGGGGTGCCTTCTTCTCCGGCATGGCGGTGAGCAGTTCGTGCGGCAGCAGCACCACCGCGCGCACACCTCCGTAGGGGGAAGAAGAATCCACCGACACCTCGAAGCCGAAGCGTTCGCACAGCAGGCCGATGACCGCGAAGCCGAACTGCGGCGGGTTGCCGAGGCCGGCCACGCCCGAGGCGCGCTCGGTGGCGAGCAGCTTGTCGGCGCGGGCACGCTCCTCGTCGCTCATGCCGACGCCCGCGTCGTCGACGACGACGCAGATGCCCTTGGGCACGGTCCGGATGTTGATCTCGACGACGGTGTCGGGGCTGGAGTAGCTGGTGGCATTGTCGAGCAGCTCGGCGAGGGCCAGGGCGACGGGTTCGACGGCCCGGCTGGTGATGCCGAAGTCGACCTGGGAGAGGATCTCCACCCGGCGGAAGTGCCGGATCCGGCCCTGGGCGCTGCGGACGACGTCGTACACCGAGGCGGTGTCGCGTCGGCCCCCCAGCCAGCCGTCGCACAGCACCGCGATGGACTGGGCGCGCCTACCGAACTGCGAGTTGGTGTGGTCGATCTCCAGCAGGTCCTCGAGGAGCGCCGAGTCGCCGTACTTGGTCTGCAGCCGGGAGAGCACCAGCTGCTGTTCGGCGGCGAGGCCCTGCAGGGTCCGCATGGCCGACTTCAGAACGGTCTTGGTCTCGTCCTCGGCCCGCTCCTGGGCGGCCTGTACGGATTTTCCGTAATCGCTCTCCAGCTCCGTGTAGTGATCCCTGAGGCCCTGGACCTCCTGCCGCAGGGCCCGGGCCGCCTTGCGCTGCCGGCTGACGAGCACGGCGGCGGCGACGAGGGCGACGAGAAGGACCCAGAGCAATGGGTTCCCCATGTATTCCGTCATAAGACTCTCTTCAGGCGACTGACGGCCGGCTTGCTGAATTCCCGTCCACGCGGGCGGCCCGGTGGACTGCCCGTACCGGGGGTGCTGTCCGAACGGTCCCTGAAGTCGGGGATGCCGTCTTTCACCCATCCGCCCGCTCCGCAAACGCGGTGATCGTATCACCGCATGATCAAGCGAATTCACGTCAAGATGCGTTCGTCCAGGACTGGTTGGAGACCACCCCGAGCCCGGACTTCTTCGGTCGGTACAGTCGGCCCCGTGAAGGATGCACAGGACACGTTCCGCCGGAGCGAGAGGCCCACGCGGGGCGGCACGGGATGACGCCGGAGGCCATGGCCGCGGTGTTCGCGGCGGGCGTCGGAGCCGGCGCCATCAACAGCGTCGTCGGCTCCGGGACGCTGATCACGTTTCCGGTGCTGCTGGCCACGGGGCTGTCGCCGGTCACCGCCACGGTGTCCAACGCGCTCGGCCTCATCCCGGGGTCCGTCAGCGGGGCCATCGGCTACCGCAGGGAACTGCGCGGCCAGCGGCGGCGCGTCCTGAAACTGGGCGTCGGCGCGCTGCTGGGCGGCCTCGCGGGCGCCACGCTGCTGCTCTCCCTGCCGGCCAGTGCCTTCGAGACCATCGTGCCCGCTCTGGTGGGCCTCGCCCTTGTGCTGGTCGCCCTCCAGCCGCAGCTCGCCGCACTGGTGCGGCGCCGCCGTGAACGCACCGGCGCCCGCGCCCGGCGCGACGGCGGCCCGGTGCTGTTCGGCGGCCTGACGCTGGCCAGCGTCTACGGGGGCTACTTCGCCGCCGCGCAGGGCATCATCTACCTCTCCCTGATGGGCATGCTGCTCGACGAGTCCCTGCAGCGCCTCAACGCCGTCAAGAACGTGCTCGCGGCCGTCGTCAACGCCGTCGCGGCGCTCTTCTTCCTCTTCGCCGCGGACTTCGACTGGACGGCCGTCCTCCTCATCGCGGCCGGCTCCGGACTCGGCGGTTACGGCGGAGCCAGGATCGGGCGCCGCATCAGCCCCTTGCTCCTGCGGATACTCGTCGTCGCGGTCGGCACGGTGGCCCTCGTGCAGCTGCTGCTGCGCTGAGCCCACCGGCTCCGCGAGGCGCCGTGCGCGGTGCGCGGTGCCACGGCACAACTGCCGGCGCATAACGGCGCGTTATGAGAAGTCGGGATTGGTGGCCCCGGAACCGGGCCGGACATGCTGAGTGCCCCCACACACCCACACGCGCCCCGACGCGTGTCGCCGGAATCGAGGAGCCTTGCGCATATCCAGACTCGTCCCCACCTTGACGGCCGCTCTCCTGGCCGCGCTGCTGTCGACCCTCGCGTTCGTCCCGAGCGCCTCCGCCGCGGAACCCCGGCCCGGTGACGGCGGCCCCCAGCCGATCATCGGCGGCGGCTACGCGCAGAACGCCCCCTGGGCGGCCCGCCTGTTCTCCAACGGCACCCAGACCTGCTCCGCGACCATCATCTCCCCCACCTGGATCCTGACCGCCAAGCACTGCGTCGGCGGCGGCGGGCTGTCCTTCCGCATCGGCAGCCTCGACCAGAGCTCCGGCGGCACCGTGGCGGGCGGCGTACAGACCACGACCCACCCCTCGGCGGACCTCGCGCTGGTGCGGCTCGACCGCTCCGTCTCCGCCTCCTACGCCACGCTCGGGCAGCCGGGCACGGTACGGGTCGGCCAGACCGTGCAGGTCTACGGCTGGGGAGCCACCTCCCGGTGCGGCTCGGAGATCAACTGCCAGTCCCGGTACCTGAAGGTCGCGAACGTCAGCGTGACCCAGGGCTGCCGCGACGCCTACTACGGTTCCGCGATCTGCGCCCGCCCCGTCGACGGCATCACCGCGGGCGGCGACTCGGGCGGTCCGATGATGGCCGGGGGCGTCCAGGTGGGCGTCGCCTCGACCAGCGACCGGCAGAGCACCACGGCGTACACCAACGTGACCGCCTACCGCTCGTGGATCCAGTCGGTCGCGGGCGTCTGACCCGGTTCCGCCCCCCTGCGCCCCGTCTCCGTCACGGCGGAGGCGGGGCGCAGTACTCCGCGTCCAGGGAGCGGACGGTTCGGCAAGCGCGTGGTGGATGCATCTACCGTTTCCTCCGTGTACGACGGCGTCCCACGTGAAGGAGCTCCGGTATGACCGGGCAGGCAGCCCATTCCCTGGTGTCCGAGGACACGACGGCCGTGCTCCGGCTCGAGGACGTGGGCGTCCGCCGCTGCACGACGGAGCAGTTGATCCTCGACGGGATCGACTGGACGGTCCGGCCCGGAGAACACTGGGCCCTGCTCGGGGCCAACGGCGCCGGGAAGACCACCCTGCTGCGCCTGCTGGGCGCGCTCATGCACCCCACGACCGGCACGGTCGAGGTGCTCGGCAGCCTGCTCGGCCGGGTGGACGTCCGTGAGCTCCGGGCGCGCATCGGCCACGTGACCTCCGCCCAGCGGGTGCCGCAGGACCTCACCGCCCACGCGGTCGTGCTCACCGGCCACAGCGGCACCGTGCAGCCCCTGTGGCGCACGTACGACGACGAGGTCCGGCTGCGCGCCCACGACCTGCTGACCGAACTGGGCGTCAAGGAGCTGGCCGACCGGCCCTACGGCGTGTGCTCGGGCGGGCAGCGGGCGCGCGTCCTCATCGCGAGGGCACTGATGGCCGACCCCGCCCTGCTGCTCCTGGACGAGCCGTTCAACGCCCTGGACCTGCCCTCGCGCGAGGATCTCGTCGAGGCCATGCACCAACTGGCCGAGGGGCGGCCGCAGCTGGCCACCGTGACGGTCACCCATCATCTGGAGGAGCTGTTCCCGGCCGTCAGCCACGCCCTGCTCCTGCGTGAGGGCCGGACGCTGTCGCGGGGACCCGTGGCCGGGGTCCTGACCGACGCCCTGCTGACCGCCTGCTTCGGCCGCGACATCACGGTGGCCAGGCGCGACGGCCGCTGGTCGGCCTATTCGGGCCGGCGCACTCAAGGCTGAGCCCCCGGCGGACCGGCGTGTGTGCTTCGATTTCAGAAACATGACGTGTTTCGGAAACGTGACGCACCGACGAATACGTCATTGCAGCCAAGGCCAGTGCGTCCAGCGGACCTTGACCCCTTTTTGCCCCGCGGATAGCGTCCACGACATGCGGAAATCCCGGCAGTTCCGAAAGAGGCGGGCCATCGATCTGATGCGCGTCGCCACCGCGGTGTGTAGCTGAGCTCCACCGCCCCGCTGCCCTTGGCTCCCATATCCCGCGAAGGCCGTCATGACCTCCAGCACAACCATGTCCGGATTCCGGCGCTTTCCCGTCGTTGTCGCATCGTCCATTCTGGTCGCCCTCACCGCGTGCGTGGCCCCGCCGCAGTCCACCGCGAGCAGCAAGGACGTCTCCGGCGAGAGCATCCCGGACGCGCTCGCCCCCGACACCACGCTCACGGTCGGGGCACCCGACCTCAAGGTCGCCCTGGAACTGTCGGGGCAGATCGACGAACTGCCCTTCAAGGTGAAGTGGGCCAACATCAGCGGCGGCCCCAAGTGCTCCGAGGCCTTCCGGGCCGACGCCCTCGACATCTGCTCGGCCGCGGACATCCCGTCGATCAACGCCCACTGGACGGGGCTCGACACCAAGTTGGTGGCGGTGAAGTTCCGCGCGGATCCGATCAAAAATCCCATCTACGAACTGGGCACGGCCCCGGGCTCCGGCATCCGCACGCTGGCGGACCTGCGGGGAAAGAAGATCGCCTACAGCCCGGGACAGGCCCAGGGAGCACTGGTCCTGCGCATTCTGGACAAGGCGGGGCTCACACAAGAGGACGTCGAACTTGTCGAACTCGCGAGCACCGGAGACGTCTATCCCACGGCGCTCGGGAACCGGCAAGTGGATGCCGCCCCCATCGCGGACGTCAACATCAAGCGCTATCTGGCCAATTACGGAAAGGAGGGCGGCGCAACGGTCAAGCACGGGCTCCGGGACGACCCGGCGCATCTGTGGGCGCTGACCGAATCCGTTGCCGACGCGCAGAAATCGGCGGCCATCAGGGAACTCGTGAAATTCTGGGCGCGGGCGCAGATATGGATCGAAGAGCACCCGAAGGAATGGGTCGCGGGCTATTACGTCGAGGACCAGGGGCTCAGCCGCGAGGACGGCGAGTACCTCGTCCAGCGAGTCGGCCGTCCGGACCTGCCCGCGGACTGGACCGACGCCATCCACCGGCAGCAGCAGACCATCGACCTGCTGGCCGAGGAGCAGGACCGCGAGCCCTTCGAGGCGGACCTTCTCTTCGACCGCCGCTACGAGCCGGTGGCCGCCGAGGCCGTCTCCGGCAAAGGGACGACATCATGAGCACCACGGTCCACGACCGGCAGGCGCCACCTGAGGCGAAAGCCCCGGCAGCCGCGGTCCGCCCACGCCGTCCGCACCGAAGGCGCCTGGGACCCGGCAAACCCGTGCCGTACGGCTGGGCGATCGGCCCGGTGCTGCTGCTCGTGCTCTGGGCGACGGCCTCCGGATTCGGCCTCGTCGACGTGCGCAGCCTGCCGGCGCCGTGGACCATCGCGTACACCGCGGGTGACCTGACCGACAACGGCAAGCTGCAGTCCCACCTCACCACCTCCGCCCAACGCGCCCTTTTCGGGCTGCTGTTCGGCGTCGTGGCCGGGCTGCTCCTCGCGCTCGTCTCCGGCCTCAGCCGGCTCGGCGAGGCGGTGATCGACGGTCCGGTCCAGATCAAGCGGGCCATTCCCTCGCTGGCGTTGATACCCCTGCTGATCCTCTGGTTCGGCATCGGCGAGACGATGAAGGTCATCACGATCGCGCTCGGTGTCTTCGTGCCGGTCTACATCCACACGCACAACGGACTGCGCACCATCGACAGCCGCTACGCCGAACTCGCCGAGACCGTGGGCCTCGGCCGGCTCGCCTTCGTCCGCCATGTCGTGCTTCCCGGCGCCCTGCCCGGCTTCCTGCTCGGCATGCGCTTCGCTGTGACCGGGGCCTGGCTCGCCCTGGTCGTCGTGGAGCAGGTCAACGCCACCAGCGGGATCGGCTACATGATGGAGCTCGCGCGGACGTACGGGCAGACCGACGTGATCATCGTCGGTCTCGTCGTGTACGGCCTGCTCGGTCTCGTCTCCGACGCCCTGGTACGACTCGTGGAGAGGAGGGCCCTGTCATGGCGGCGCACGCTGGCGGGCTGAGCACGGCCGAGGACCGGGCGACGGTCCGCATCGAAAACCTGGTGCGTTCCTTCGGGGAGCGCAGAGTGCTGGACGGGCTCGACCTGTCCATCGCACCGGGCGAGTTCGTGGCGCTGCTCGGGCGCAGCGGTTCCGGCAAGAGCACGCTGCTGCGGGCCCTGGCCGGGCTCGACCACGAGGTGGCGGGCAGCGGCGAGCTGACCGCCCCCGACCAGGTGTCCGTCGTCTTCCAGGACGCACGGCTGCTGCCCTGGAAGCGGCTGCTCGACAACGTCGTCCTGGGTCTGGTCGGGCCCTTTGCCGAGGAGCGGGGCCGTGCCGCCCTCGCCGAGGTCGGTCTGGCCGGGCGTGAGCGAGGGTGGCCCGTGGAGCTGTCCGGCGGCGAACAGCAGCGTGTCTCGCTCGCGCGTTCCCTGGTGCGTGAGCCGCGGCTGCTGCTGGCGGACGAGCCGTTCGGGGCGCTGGACGCACTGACCCGGATCAGGATGCACGCCCTGTTGCGGCGGCTGTGCGAACGGCACAGGCCCGCCGTGCTCCTCGTCACCCATGACGTCGACGAGGCCGTCGCGCTCGCGGACCGGGTCGTGGTGCTGGACCGTGGCCGGATCGCGGCCGACCTTCCCGTGGAGCTCCCGGCGCCGCGCCGTCACGGCAGCAGCGAGTACGTGGCCCTGCGCGGCCGACTGCTCGCCCGGCTGGGAGTGGACACCGTCGAGACCACCGGAGTCAGCGAGGGCACCGGAAGCACCGGAAACAACGGCGTCGTCGGGGCCGTCGGGGAGGAGAGCGCGGCATGAGTGCCCGGAAGCTGCACCTGAATCTGTTCGTCTACCCGGGCGGCCACCACGAGGCCGCGTGGCGCCACCACGGCACCGATCCCGGCCGGCTCCTGGACATCGGGTTCTACCAGGACCTCGCCCGCCGCGCCGAACGGGCGGCATTCGACGCCGTGTTCTTCGCCGACGGGCCGTCCCTGGCGGACAACGTGCGCTACGCCAGCCGCTTCCGGCTCGAACCGTTCACCTGGCTGTCGGCCGTCGCCGCGGCCACCGAGCGCATCGGCCTGATCGCGACGGCCTCGACCACCTACACCGAGCCCTACAACCTGGCCCGTCTCTTCTCCTCGCTGGATCACCTCAGCGGAGGGCGGGCCGGCTGGAACATCGTGACCACCGGCGCCCCGCAGGCCGCCGGGAACTTCGGCCTCGACGAGCACCCGGTGCACGCCGAACGGTACGACCGGGCACGGGAGTTCGTCGACGTGGTGACGAAGCTGTGGGACAGCTGGGAGGACGAGGCGCTGGTCGTCGACCAGAGGAGCGGCGTGTTCGCCGACACCGACCGCATCCACGAGATCAACCACACGGGCCGTCACCTGAAGGTGCGCGGACCACTGAACCTCCCCCGCTCCCCGCAGGGCCGGCCGGTCTACGTGCAGGCAGGGTCCTCCGAGGACGGCCGCTCCTTCGCCGCCGCGTACGCCGAGGCCGTGTTCACCGCTCACCAGACGCTGCGCAGCGGGCAGGAGTTCTACGCCGACCTCAAGGCACGGGCCGCGGCGCTCGGCCGGGACCCGGACCAGGTGATCGTGCTGCCGGGCATCAGCCCCTTCATCGGTTCGACCGAGGCGGAGGCACACGCGCTGCACGGGGAGTTCAACGAACTCACCCAGCCGGAGTACTCGCTCCACCTGCTCCAACGTCTGCTGGGTCTCGAGCTGGGGGCGGACGAGCTGGACGGTCCGGTGCCCCGACGGCTCATCGAGACCCGGGGCGAGCGCGGCAACGGCAGCCGCTTCCGACTCGTCCTGGACATCATCGACCGTGAACAGCCCACGGTCCGCGAGCTGCTGCACCGCCTGGCGGGCGCTCGCGGCCACCGCGTCGTGGCCGGCACACCCGAGCAGGTCGCCGACCAGATCCAGGAGTGGTTCGAGCACGGGGCGGCAGACGGTTTCAACATCATGCCGCCCTGGCTCCCCGGCGGCTTCGATCTCTTCGCCGACCAGGTGGTGCCGATCCTGCGGGCGCGGGGGCTGTTCCGCTCCGCCTACGACGGGGCCACACTGCGCGAGCACTACGGACTCTCGCGGCCCGCCGCCGTGCCGGTCCCGGCGCAGAAGGCCGTGTGACTCCGCCCGCCCCACGGGGCGGAGACGGTGCGAGGGACGGCCCCGGGCGTATCGGCGGTGGCACGTCCGGGACCGCCCCTCGGCTCCCCCGGAAGTGGCTGCCCACCTGCCGGGGGGGAGGAAACGGAGCACAGCGTTCACTGCCACACGTGCACGCGCACGGGTTACCCGGTCAACACGACGGCCCGGTCAGCCGTTTCCGGCACCTTCCACGTGGAGCCGGGGCGTCGGCTCAGGCGCAGGTCCAGGCCGACATGCCCTGGAGCTGGGCCAGGCGTTCGGCGACGGCGATCTGTTCCCGGCGGGTGGCCAGGTCCGCGCGCGGGGCGTACTTGAGGCCACCGGCCGCGACCCAGCTCGACTGCGAGAACTGCAGGCCGCCGTAGTGGCCGTTGCCCGTGTTCGCCTTCCAGTTGCCGCTGGATTCGCATGCGGCGATGGCGTCCCAGTCGGTCCGCGCGGGGGCCGACGGCGAGGCCGCCGCCGCGGCGGGCGCGCCCAGTGCGGTCGCGGCGACGAGGGCCACCAGGGCGGTACGGATTCCGCGAGCGTGAGAA
The DNA here is from genome assembly GCF_044544295.1 of Streptomyces sp. NPDC053750. NCBI lineage: Bacteria > Bacillati > Actinomycetota > Actinomycetes > Kitasatosporales > Streptomycetaceae > Streptomyces > Streptomyces sp. NPDC053750. The sequence goes on from NZ_JBITXB010000009.1 coordinate 229,295, forward strand.
CTGCGCACGTCGCTCGTATGAGCATGTCGTCTACAGATCATATGAAGACTGTTACATCAGGTGACGGGCGCCGTCGCGCCGGCCGCGCCCTCCTTGCGCCGTACGGAGCATCCGGACCGCGCCCCGGGACCTCACGCCCAGAGTTCGTCGCTGTCGCACACGCGGGCGCCCATGTTGCGCTGCATCATGCGCAGCGCGGCATCCGCGAGGTCGGCGTGGATGTGGGCGACCGCGTCACGCGGGACGACGACCTGGAGGTGGCGGATGTGGGCGTCGAGGGCGGAGTAGAGCACGCACTGCTCGGTCACCTGTCCGCACAGCACGAGCCGGTCGATTCCCTGCTGGTGGAGCAGGTAGGTCAGCGGGGTCTCGAAGAAGATCGAGTGGCGTGCCTTGACCACGAAGAGGGAGGACTCGTCGGGCCGCACCGGCTCGACGAGACGGGAGTGCGGTCCCGAGAGGGCCTTGTCGAGGATCTCGCCGTGGTGCGAACGCCACTCGCCGAAGTTGTCATTGACGTAGATCACGGGGATCCCCTGCCCCCGTGCCCGGTCCAGCAGACCGGTCACCGCCGGCAGTACGGACTCCACGGCGGGAATCAGTGACTCGGCGTCCTCGTGGTCGTAGGTGTTGATCATGTCGATGACGATCAGCGCGGTCTTGCCCATGCCGCCCAGGTTGCCACCGGGCGGCGGGAAAACGGCGCTTCCCCGGTCGGTGGCGGGGCGTGCACGCCGCCGGCCGGTCATGGGAGGTCCGGGTCCAAAGGCTCCGTCTCCCCCTGCGCGAGCGGACTCACCGCCCAGGGCACCGGCCCCCGGCCGACGCTCCAGTTACGCAGTCGCCGCTCGTCCACGCACACTATTCCGCACTGTTCGGCGTACTCTGCAGCCGGTGCGGTGAAGGAACTGCTGGTGACGAGGATCGCGACATCGGCCTCGTGGACGGTGAAGCAGGTACCGCCGAAGCGCTGCATCTCCTCGGAGCCGACCTTGTTGCCGTCCGCGTAGCGCTTGCACTGGATGACGATCCGTCTGCCGTCGGGAGCCGTCGCCACCACGTCCGCGCCGAGGTCGCCCGCCCCGCCCACGACCTCCACGGCGGCGCAGCCGTCCCGTACGCAGAGACCGGCTATCGCCTGCTCGAACTCGTCGGGGCTCAGCGACCCGTGGTCGAGGACGGGCACCGTGGTCTCCTCGTCACCGGGCTCCTCCCCCGCCGGCGCGCTCGCCCGCTGCGGTTCGAGCGCCTCCAGGGTGGTGGCCGTGGCCTCCTCCAAGGCCTCCGTGGTGCGGCGCGCCAGCCCCGCCGCGGAGTACCCGGATCGCCTTCGTCGACGGACGAAGCCGGCCACCACCGCGCCGAGCACCAGGACGACGGCCCACGCGGGGCGCCGCTCGACGACGTCGGACGCCATGCGCACGATCCAGCCCACGATGCTCAGGCCGACTGCGACGAGGCCGAAGAGCACGGCTGTCGCCCGGAGGTCGAAGCGACGTCCGGGACGCCTCGGACGGGAGCGGCGTTCGGTCACGGTCACGTTGGTCGTTCCTCCCTCGCGGGCCGACATGAAGATCACTCACGTCGTCTGCCCCATAAGGGCCCACCCATCGGCCGTACATGACACGCCGTCGGATGGCTCATCCGGGCCGTGCGCGATTCCGTCGGGCATAACGTGCGGAATATGAAGAAATGCCATGTCGTGTACTTGGTGTGCACCGCAGCGATGATCGGAACGGGGCTCGGCGCGGCTCCGGCGTCCGCAATCCACACGACCCGCGTGGTCCTCCCGGGACAATCGATCCAGAAGGCAGTGGACGCTGCCCGGCCGGGCGACACGGTTCTCGTCACCCCCGGCACCTATCACGAGAGTGTCCAGGTGAGCACGCCCGGGCTCACCCTGCGCGGCATGGGCCGGCACACGGTCATCAAGCCGAGCACGAAGAAGACGCCCGCCAACACGTGCGCCGAGGGCGGCAACGGCATCTGCGTGGTCGGGACGACGGCCGACAAGGTCGAGGACGTCACCGTCGCCTCCCTGACCGTGACCGGCTTCGCCCGCACCGGTGTGCTCTCGAAGCACACCGACGGTCTGACGGTGCGGAACGTGTCCGCCGTGAAGAACGGAATCTGGGGCATCGCCCAGGAGTACTCGGTCCGCGGTGTCTTCCGGGGCAACACCGCCGAGGACAACGGCGACGCGGGCATCTTCGTCGCCAACACGATCACGGCCGAGGAAGGCGCCCACGACACCCGGGGCGCGATCGTCGAGCACAACCGCCTCGACGGCAACCGGATCGGAGTCACCGTCCGGCGTCTGCGCAACCTCAGCGTCGAGAACAACCACATCACCGACAACTGTGCGGGCGTGTTCGTCGTCGGCGACGAGAACATGCCCAAGGCCGGCGACCTGACGGTGCGTGACAACTACGTCGTCAGCAACAACAGGTCCTGCCCCAAGACCGAACGGCTGCCCGCCCTCCAGGGCTCCGGCATCGTCCTGACCGGCACCGAGAAGGTCCGCATCACGGACAACACGGTCATGAACAACGCCGGCACCTCCCCGCTGTCGGGCGGCATCGTCCTGTTCAAGAGCTTCGTGGGCGTCACCGGCGAACACAACGAGGTCAGCGACAACAGGCTGCACGCCAACGCCCCGGCCGACATCGTCAGCACCGAGACCGCCGGGACCAACACCTTCAAGGGCAACACCTGCACGGCGTCCAAGCCCTCGGGCCTGTGCTGACCGGCCGGCCCCAGTAACCCGTGGACCGAAGAAGGAAGGAAGGCGGCACATGACGACCGCACAGACCGCCCCACCCCCGCCCATGCGGCTGAGGGAGCTCGTGTTCGGGGCGGCATGTGCCGCCGCCCTCCGCGCGGCTGCCCGGCTCGGCGTCGCCGACGCCCTCGGCGAGACCCCCATGGCCGTGGAGGATCTCGCGGCCGCGGTGAAGACCGAGCCCCGGCCACTGCGCCGGCTGCTGCGCGCCCTGACCTGCTACGGCGTCTTCGCCGAGCACAAGGACGGGACGTTCGCGCACACCGACATGTCCCGGCTGCTGCGCGAGGACGACCCGCACAGCCTGCGCTACATCACCCTGTGGTGCACCGAGCCGTGGACCTGGGACGCGTGGCCGCAGTTGGACGAGGCGGTGCGCACCGGCCGCAACGTCGTCGAGGGCCTGTACGGCAAGGAGTTCTTCACCTACCTCAACGAGGACGCTCCCGAGTCGGCGGAGGTGTTCAACCGCGCCATGACGACGTCCAGCCGGCAGTCGGCCCAGGACGTGGCGGCTCTCCTCGACCTGTCCGCGAGCACGTCCGTCGCCGACATCGGCGGCGGCCAGGGCCACGTGGTGGCCAGCCTGCTGGAGAAGTACCCGTCGATGCAGGGCACCCTCCTCGACCTGCCGCGGGTGGTGGAGAACGCCGACCCCCGGCTGCGCGACGGCGGATCGCTCGCGGACCGGGTGCGCATCGTGCCGGGTGACTGCCGTGACGCCATCCCCGTGCGGGCCGATGTGTACATCATCAAGAACATCCTGGAGTGGGACGACGACAGCACCGCCCGCGCCCTGCGCAACGTCATCGAGGCGGGCGGACCCGGCGCACGGGTCGTGGTCATCGAGAACCTCGTCGACGACACGCCCTCCATGCGGTTCAGCACCGCCATGGACCTGCTGCTGCTCCTCAACGTCGGGGGCGCGAAGCACACCACCGACAGCATGGTCGGCCGGCTGACCGACGCGGGCCTCGTCATCGACGACATCCGTCCGGTCAACCCCTATCTGCACGCGTTCGACTGCACCGTGCCCCGCTGAGCCGACCGGGAGACAACCGGATCAGGAGCCACACGGTCATCGGCCGCCGGCCCGCGTACGTCGCGGACCGGCGGCCGATGTGTGCGCTCACGCCACGGGGACGGTTCAGGCGTCGGGCGAGCGGCGGTCGGTGACGGGTTCCATGCGGGCGCCCGCGAGCGCGCGGGCCAGGTCGCCGCCCTCGGCCGCGGAGGTGCCCGCCGGTGCCGCGCCGCCGTCCAGGAGCGTGGTCAGCTCGGTCACCCGGCCGGCGTCCGGGAGGCCGAGGATCACCGCCGGATCGGCGGCGACGAGGTCGCCCCGTACGTCGATCAGCCGGACGACCACGTCGTCGCGCTGGAAGATCGTGCTGCACAGGACCGCACTGCGCGGGTCGTCCGCCGCCGCCTCGTCGCGTTCGGCGAGCAGCTGGGCCAGCCGCATGCCGCAGCCCGGCCGGGCCGGGTACGACAGCGCGTGCCGCTGCGCCGCCGGGTCCCGCTCCCCCGCCGTCACATGGTGGACGGCGGGCAGCGCGGCCCGCGTGTAGAACACCCGGGCGGACTCCGGGTCGCCAAGGTCCCGGTCCTGCTCCAGGTACGGGTTGATGGCCTCCTCGACCGCCCGCACCTCGGGCTGCTCCGCCACGTGCCGGAGGGCGGCGAGCAGGTCGCCGCGCACCTCGATGGCCCGCACCACGCGGTTGCCGTGCAGGAACAGCGAGGTGCGGCAGAGCCGCGTGGTGTCGTCGACCTGCGGCTCGGGCGAGGCGTAGTCGGCGAGGATCTTGGCGACCACGTCCTCGCTCCCCGGCCTGACCGTGAAGGTCAGCGCGTGGCGGATGACTCCGTCACCGATTCGGGGTGTCTGGAGCCCGCCCCGGGCGGACTCGGCGCCGGCCGCCGGGTTGCTGGTCTCCCGCACGACGTGGAAGCGCAGCGACCTGGTGTCCCGGACGCAGCTGTGCAGCGGCTTCACCATCCGCACGTGCTCTTCGCTGCTCACCCAGCTCAGGAACGGCGGGGCGCTCTCCCACTCGCTGGTGATGAGCCACTGGGAGGGGTTCTCGATGGACTGGCACAGCTGTTCACTGATGTGCCCGGGGACGGACTCGACGTGGCTGCGCAGTTGCTCGTACGTCTCGAGGAACTGCTGCTGGGCTCCGTCGTAGACCTCCACCAGCAGGACGACTCGGAGTCGGGAGCCGTCGAACACGGACTGGGAGACCTGATGCGACACCTGTCGCGTCAGCGGGTCGGAAGCAGGGGTGGACATGGTGGTCATCTGCGCACATCTCCTTCGCGGGGGCGGAACTGAACGTCGGCCGCGGGATGCGACGCCAGCGTGCCTCGATCCTGTGCCGGGCCCCGGTGGCGCGCGACCCGTGTGAACTGGGCGGGTGACCTGCGTGATGTCGGGCGTGGGGCGGCCTCAGACGAGGTGGGCGAACACCACCAGGTTGTCCGTGTAGTCCTTGGCCTTGCGGTCGTAGTCACCCGCGCAGGTGATGAGCCGTACCTCGGCCCGCTCCGCGTCGCCGTACACACGCTCGCTGGGGAAGTCGTCCTTGTCGTAGGTCTCCAGGGCGTCGACCTCGAAGGTCGCCTTGCGTCCGTCGGCGCGTTCGACGGAGAACACGTCTCCCTCGTCCAGTTCGTCGAGGCGGGCGAAGACGGCCGGGGACGTCTTCGTGTCCACGTGCCCGGCGATGATCGAGGTGCCCGTCTCGCCCGGGGAGACTCCCTTGGCGTGCCAGCCGACGAGGTTGGTGTCGTCGGGCGGCGGGGGCTCGAGCTGCCCGCCCGTGCCGATGGCGAGGTCGGTGAAGGGCGCGTCGACGGAGATGTCCGGGATGCGCAGGCGCACCGGTTTCGACCGCGCCAGATGCTTGGGCGCCGGTGCGGTGGCCTCCGGGGAGGACGTGCCCGACGGCGATGCGGACGGGGCGGCGGACGAGGCCGACGCGCCGGGCTGGGCGACGAGCGGTGGGCGGGAGGAGTCGGTCGACGTGTCGTTGCCGCCGACCAGGCTCACCGCCAGGACCAGGAGGGCCACGGCGCACAGCACCATCAGGCCCGAGCGTGACCCCAGTCCGGTCGTGGCCGGCTCGTCGTCGGCGGGGGAGGAAGGGGGGACTGCCATCGAGGACCACCTCACTGGGGCAGGACATCAGTCAGGGCATCAGGGCGGACGGGGTGAGGGGGGAACGAGCCGGGCCGCCACGGGGTGACCGGGTGGCGGCCCGACTGCTATCTCGCCCGGCATGGCTTACGCCACCCCGGGAGCCGACTTCCTGCGCCGGACGGCGTAGAGACCGGTCGCGGCGACGCCCAGGACGGCGAGGCCGGCCGCGGTCGTGGTGGGCGCGTCCAGCGCACCGCCTCCGGTGTGCATTCCGCCGCGCGGCTTGTCGTGCTCACCACCCCAGGACTTCTCGCCCTCGTCCTGCTTGTACCCGGAGCCCTCCTTGGACTCGTAACCGCTGCCGGAGTCACGGCTGCCGCTGTCCCAGCCGCCCTCGTTCACCGCGGCCAGCGCACCGCCACCCGTGCGCATCCCACCGCGCGGGTCGTCGCCCTTGTCGCCCTTGTAGCCGGAGTCACCCTTGTCGCCGGAGTCACCCTTGTCGCCGGAGTCACGGCCACCGCCGTCCCAGCCACCCTCGGACACCGCGGCCAGCGCACCGCCACCCGTGCGCATCCCACCGCGCGGGTCGTCGCCCTTGTCGCCCTTGTCGCCCTTGTAGCCGGAGTCACCCTTGTCGCCGGAGTCACCCTTGTCGCCGGAGTCACGGCCACCGCCGTCCCAGCCACCCTCGGACA